>NZ_JAVDSZ010000002.1:0-723149 GCF_031455575.1 Xanthomonas sp. 1678
GTTGGTGTCGGGGGTGTTGTAACACGCTAACCCCTGGCCTCCCCCACAAAACCAACAAAAACACCCCATTACACCCGGGGGTGCCCGTCGCGGGCCCCCGCCCCACGGCGGCAGCAAGAATGCATTACCCGCAGTACCCGAATTGTTTTGTTGACCGCGCACTAACAAGCTCACGGACGAGCTCGGTTGACCTTGTCGGCGCACGCCGCCGTATATCAACCTCAAGGAGTAACACGAGATGGCACGCGATTACACGAAGGCCGAGAACCTCGACATCATCGAGCGTGAGGCCAAGGAACGCCACATTCCGGTCGACGATTTCATGCGTTTCGCCTATATCGAAACCGGTGGCAGGTTCGACGAGCAGGCCAGCCGCGGCCCGAACAGCGCCAAGGGCCTGTTCCAGTTCACCCCCGGCACCGCAGCGGCCTACGGGATCAGCGGCCGCGAACTGGATGCGGTCGCCAACACCGATGCCGCGGCGCGCCTGTACCAGGACAACCAGCATTCGCTGACCCGTCAGCACGACCGCGACCACCGCCCGTACCTGTCCGGCAAGCCGCAGCCCGATGGCCTGGACATGTACATGGCGCACCAGCAGGGCGCCGGCGGCTACCGTTCGATCCAGGCCGCGGTCGCCACCGGCAACTTCGCACGCGAAGACACGCGCTCGAACATCCTCAACAACGTGCCGCGCGAACGGGATGCGGCCGGCGCGAGGCAGTTCGAGGCCTACACTGGCGCCTCGCTGGCCGAGTTCAAGAAGATGTCCGACCAGGACATGGCCAAGACCTTCCTGAAGTACTGGGACACCAAGTTCGACCACATCGCGATCCCGGAAAAGGGCATCAAGCCGGTCGCCGAAGGCCAGGCCCAGGCCACGCCGGGCCAGCACGCCGAGCAGCGCGCGCAGACGCCGCAGGCTGCCGCGCAGACCACGCCGGCCGCCGCCAAGCAGCAGGGCGACGGCGGCATCCAGCTCACCGCCGCGCACGCGATGGGCATCAAGTACGACGACGTGCAGTACGCGATCAACATCAAGGGCCACAAGCTCTACCACCCCGGCGCGGACGGCAAGCACCTGGAGCAGGGCTACATCGATTGCTCCGGCTGGGTGTCCGAGCTGCAGAACGCCACGATGCGCGAGATCAACCAGAAGGCCGGCCACACCGTCTTCGGTCGCCAGGACATGCTGGCGCAGGGCATGAACGGCTCCGGCGGCATCGTCAAGAAAGCGTTCGACAATTCCGGCGTGCTGCTGCAGGGCCAGGACGTGTTCAAGCCGGGCGCGCTGAAGGAAGGCATGGTGATCGGCGTGGATGCCGGCAACACCAAGCACGAGCACTGGAAGGGCATCGACCACATCCTGATGGTGGTGCGCGACCCGAAGAGCGGCGAACTGCAGGTCAGCCAGTCCAGCGGCAGCAAGGGCGTGAACACCATGCCGCTGGACGATTACCTGGCCGGCCACAAGAACGCCAAGCTGTTCGCGTCCGACCCGCTGGCCAAGGCGCGCGACCTGCTGCAGGACAGGCAGCAGACCCAGTCGCAGCACCAGGGCGGCGATGCGCGTACCGGGCTGAAGCCGGGCGAGCAGGGCCCCGACGTGAAGGCGATGCAGCAGGGCCTGATCGAGCTCGGGATCAAGGACAACAGCGGCAAGCTGCTGACCGGCACCGGCTACTACGGCGACAAGACCAAGGAAGTGGTGGCCAACCTGCAGCGCGAGAAGGGCATCGAGCCGACCGGCATCGCCGACAAGGTCACGCTCGATGCGCTGAGCAAGCTGCAGGCGCAGGGCAAGGAGGCCAAGCTCAACCCGGCGGCCGCCGAGGCGCAGCGTGCCGACAATCCGCTGTTCACCCAGGCGCTGGAGAAACTGCAGAAGCAGGGGCCGAACGGCGGTTTCAACAGCCGCGAGGAACTGCAGCGCGCGGCCGGGCAGGTGGCGTTCGAGGCCAAGGTGGGCGGCATGTCGCGCATCGACGACGTGGTGCACAGCACCGACGGCAAGGGCCTGATCGCGGTGGAGCGCAACCCGAACAATCCGCACGACGTGAACCGCGCCTACGTGGACAAGCAGCATGCCGCGACGGTGCCGCTGGAACAGAGCCAGCAGCAATTGGTGGCCGAGACCCAGCGGCAGGCGCAGGAGCAGCAGGCCCAGGACCAGCGTACCCAGACGCAGTCGCCGACGCGCTGATCCGCACGCCGGCAGCGGCTGCCGCCGACAAGTGTCGGACGGCAGCCGAGGCCGCTGCGGTTGCCGATCGCGCTGGCCGCCGGCGAGCGTGCTGCAAGCCGCATGGCGGCATGCCAGGCAACGCCTGCGTCAGCGACTAGGGTTGCTGCGCGCTTGCGGCGAAGCGCGAGGTTGAAGTGGACGTCCGATGCAAGACGCTCCACCGATCTTCGCGTTGCCTGCAGCATCGTGGCGTCGTTCGAACATCGCGTCGCGTGACGTCGCAACGCGACGCCGCGTTGGACATGGTTTCGACGATCGTTTAGAACTGCCCTCCCTCATCCGCATCACCACAAGGCGAATTCCGACAGTGGCCATCGTCAAGATTTTTCATGTTTCCTGCGTGCTGGCGCTCTGCGGCCTGACCGCTGCGTGCAACGGCGGATCTTCCGCGCCGGCGCCGGCATCGGCTTCTGCGTCGGCACCCGCCGCCAGTGCGCCGGCAACCGCACCGGCGGCGCCCGCAGGCGATGCGCCCGCGGCCGATCCGCAAGCGGCGAGCGCGACGTCCACCCAGGCGGATGCCGCCGCCGCACCAGCGAAACCTTCAGGAGAGACCGTCGTGCTGCGACCTTCCTATGACGCATGCATCAGCGCTGCCGCTGGCGTGACGCCGACGATGCAGGATTGCATCGATACCGAATACCAATACCAGGATGGCCGCCTGAACACCGTCTACAAGGCGCTGATGGCCAAGCTGGGCGATGCGGAAAAGAACGCGCTGCGCGAGCAGCAGCGCAAGTGGGTCGCCGATCGCGACGAACAGTGTTTCTACGATCCCGACAGCGGGCAGGCGGGGCGCGTGGACGCCGCCGAATGCCGGTTGGACATGACGGCCAAGCGCGCGGACGAACTGGAAGCGCGCTGATTCCTTCAGTGGTTTTTGCAATGCAACTTTTTAGACAAGGAGATGGACGATGAGCGACAAGGATTGGGAACTGGGTCAGACCTCCAAGCACTACGAGACCGGCGGCCGCGGGGCGAGCACGGTGTCTTCGGGCATCGACGATCCCGGCGGCGTGTCCTACGGTTCCTACCAGATGACCTCGCAGGTCAAGACCAAGGAAGGCACCGTCATCGTGGGCGGCACCGTCGCGGCCTTCGTCAAGGACAGCAAGTACGCCGACGACTTCGCCGGCCTGAAGCCCGGCTCGGCCGAGTTCAGCGCAAAGTGGAAGGACCTGGCCAGGACCGATGACACCTTCGCGCAGGAGCAGCACGACTACATCAAGCGCACGCACTACGACAGGCTGGTCGACCGGTTGCAGGACAAGGGCGTGGACCTGTCCGACCGCGGTCCGGCGGTGCAGGATGCGCTGTGGAGCACGGCGGTCCAGTACGGTCCCGGCAGCGACAAGAAGCCGGGCGGCTCGGGCGTGTTCCTGAATGGATTGGAAGAGAAGTTCGGCAAGGACTACGACCTGTCCAAGCTCTCCGACAAGGACATCGTCGGCGCGGTGCAGGATTACAAGGCCGACCACGTCAAGGGACTGTTCCCAAAGGTGGAGAGGCAGAGGACCCTGGATTCGCTGCAGAACCGCGCCGAGAACGAAAAGGCCGACCTGCTCAAGCTGGCGGACCAGGACAAGACGGTCACCCGGACCGGCGAGCAGCCGGCCAAGCATGAGCGGACGTCGCAGCCGGACAAGTCCCACGGCGGCAACAGCCCGCATGCCGACAATGGCGACGGCGTGCTCAAGCGCAACGAGCAGGGCGCCGCGGTGAAGGACATGCAGGAAAAGCTGTCCAAGCTCGGGTACCTGGACGCGAAGGACGCCATCGGCACCTACGGTCCGAAGACCGAGGCGGCGGTGGAGAAATTCCAGCAGGACCACCGGCTCAAGGGCGTGGACGGCAAGGCCGGCCCGGAGACGCTCGCCTCCATCGACAAGAACCTGCAACAGCAACAGGGCGTGGAGCAGTTGCGCCGCGACAATCCGATGTTCGACCAGGCGGTCAAGCAGATGGAGAAGCAGGGACCGAATGGCGGCTTTGGCAGCCGCGAGGAGATGCAGCGCGCGGCCGGGCAGGTGGCGTTCGAGGCCAAGCTGAGTGGCATGTCGCGCATCGACGACCTGGTGCACAGCACCGACGGCAAGGGCGTGATCGCGGTGGAGCGCAACCCGAACAATCCGCACGACGTGAACCGCGCCTACGTGGACCGGCAGCAGGCCGCGGCGGTGCCGCTGGAGCAGAGCCAGCAGCAGTTGGCGGCCGAGACCCAGCGCCAGGCGCAGGAGCAGTCCCAGGACCAGCAGCGCAACCAGGCGCAGTCCACGCCCTCGCCGACGCGCTGATCCGCGTCGCCCGATACCGGCGGCCGCCGACAGGAGTGTCGGACGCCGCCGGTGTCGGCTCGCTCGCGGGCACCGGGTCGATCGCGACCTCTATTGCCTGCAGACGCGCACCCGTGTGCCAGCCGTCGCAGCGCTGGCGCGCGCCCTCTCGAATCCACGGCGCACGCCGGCCGCCCTGCACGGCGATGGCCTATGCTGCGCGGATGCCGCACCGCGCCGCCACCGTTTCACGTTTCTTGCCGTGTGGCATTCGTCTGCTGCCGCCTGCGCGACGCTGCGTGTCCGCCTTGTTCGGCGCGTGCGCCGTCATCATGGCGAGCGCGGCGATGAATGCGGCGGCCGCTCCAGTCCTGTCGCCGGCGACCACGCCCGCGCAGGCCGGACTGGTGGACGTGCACGACGTCGCGCCGGAGATCGCGCTGGACATCCGCTATGCCGGCCACGACAACTTCACCGGCCGCCCGGTGCCCGGCTACGAGGCGCCGAAGTGCTACCTGCTGGCCCCGGTCGCGCAGGCGCTGGCACGGGTGCAGCAGGCGTTGCACGCCGAGGGCTACCGCCTGCAGGTGTTCGACTGCTACCGGCCGCATCGCTCGGTACGCGCGTTCGTGGCCTGGGCCGGCGACCTCGGCGACCAGATCGGCAAGGCGCGCTACTACCCACACCTGGACAAGCGGGTGCTGCTCGGCGACTACATCGCCGAAAGCTCCGGCCACAGCCGCGGCGCCACCGTCGACCTGGGCCTGCTCGACTGCCGCAGCGGCCAGTGCGCGCCGCTGGACATGGGCACCGGCTTCGACTTCTTCGATCCATCCGCGCATACCGACGCGCCCGGCATCGATGCCGCACAGCGCGCGAACCGTCAGCGCCTGCTGCGCGCGATGGCGGCGCAGGGCTTCGCCAACTATCCGCTGGAATGGTGGCACTACACCTTCCAGCCCGAGCCCAGCCCCGGCACCGCCTACGACGTGCCGGTACGCTAGGCGTCCCGTTTCGCTGCACAGGCCAAGACATGTCCGGCATGCAAAGCTTCATCGACCTGCAATGCCCGTATTGCGGCGAATGGATCGACCTGGCTCTGGATCCGTCGGTCGAGGCGCAGCAGTACGTGGAGGATTGCCAGGTCTGTTGCCGGCCGATGCTGGTGACGGTGCGCTGGGACGAGGACGGCGCGCCGATGGTGAGCGCCAGCGCCGAGAACGATGGCTAGCTAGCGCGTTCGATCCAGGCGCTGCTGGCCTGTAAGCGCTGCACAGAGAAAGACGGCAGCGCGGGGAGCCGGCTCCATGGGGCCAATGCCTGCGTACCGGCCCGATGCGTCCACGCGCAGCCGCGGCACGCGGCATCGTTCCCGCACATCGCAAGCGACACCGCCTAGACTGGCGCTCTCGACCACTGGAAGCACCGCAATGAACCTGCCGCTGCACTTCGGCCTGCTGGGCTCGCTCGAAGCCGGGCTGATCGCGCTCGCGCTTGGGTTCCTGATCTATGCGCTGTGGCATCGCCTGTGCCGCTGGCTGCAGTGGACCGACGGCCATGCGCTGGGCTGGTCGTGCCTGATCGCGGTCGTCGCGTCCGCCGGGATCGATTGCTGGAACCTGTTCTACACCGGCATCGTGCGCCTGGAGTCGCCGTTGTACGCGCGGCTGGCGCTGGCCAGCATCCACGATCCGAACGAACTGGGCACCCGCGTGGTGCTGGAAGTGTCAGGGGCGCTCGCCGGCGTGGCCGCCGGCTGGGTCGCGTTCAGTTCGCGTTCAAGCGAAAAATCCGGCGATGGCGACCGCGAAATCGTGTGAAAAACACGCTTTTTTTCCAGTTTGCGAACGGCTCGAACGAACGGCTTACCGCATGCTCACCGGCCGCTAACCAAGCCGGTAGCGCGTGTGTCCGGCGCAGTGGTTAACGAAGCGTTGCCTGCGATTTTTTGCAGGGGAATGGATTCAGCCTGGCACCGGCACGGTGTGGCCATGCACCGGATTCGACCGGGCATGCCACAACCGAGAGAGCAAAGGAGACCACCCATGAACATTCGCAACCGCACGCCGCTGATCGGTACCGCCGCCATTCTCGCCGCCGCACTGGCCCTGCCGGCCTTCGCCCAGGATGCGCAGAGCGATGCCGCCACCCAGGCGCAGTCGCCCACCAGCGCGACCGGCCAGTCCGCACAGTCCGGCGCCTCCGGCGGCGGCCAGACCTGGGCGGACGTGGATACCGACAGCGATGGCGCCATCAGCAAGCAGGAGGCGCAGGTCAACGCAGGTCTCAGCCAGATCTTTTCGCAGGCCGATGCGGACCACAACGACAAGCTGACGCCCGACGAATACAAGGCCTATGTCGCCAAGCAGCAGGGCGGCGCAGCCGGCAGCGACGGCAAGTAACGCGTCATCCGGCAACGCGCTGACGACGGCACGTGCATGACGAGGGCGCGTGCCGGTTCCGGCGGGTTGCTGCGGCGACACCGGTCGCCGCGCAGTTCTAGCGAGGCGCATGCGTGAGGAACATGCGCAAGGAAGGGCGGCCTGGGTGCCGCCCTTCTGCTGTGCGCACTTGCCAGGAACGGAACAGGCGCCCGTCAGCCGCAGCACAAGGTGTAGGGTAGCGGTCCGCCGACTGCCGAGGCTGCCATGGCCCTGTTCCGCCGTTCGCTGCGCCTATGCCTGGCGCCGTTGTCGATGAGTCTCGCCGTCGCCGGCGTGGCCGCGGCGCAGCAGGACCCGGCCGCGCCGGTGTTGCCGCTGCCGGTCCCGACGCCTGCGTCCGTTCCGACGCCGGCACCGCTGCCGCCGTTGCCCGCACCGCCAGCCTCGACCCTGCCGGTGCCGCCCGCGCCCGCCAGCGATGCCGGCGCCGCCGCCGGCGCGCGCAGTTTCGCCGCGCTGGACCTGGACCGCGACGGCCGTATCGGCCGCGCCGAAGCCGTGGCGGACCCAGTCCTGCGCGAGACCTTCGACACGTTCGATGCCGATGCCGACGGCGCGCTGTCGCGCGAGGAGTACGCGCATTACCAGCCCGGCCCCGGCGACCCTGTAGCGCAATGAGCCGCGCTGCTATGCTTTCGCGATGCCTACGCCTACCGCTCTGCGCTCCTCCGCCATCGCCCTGGTCGGCTTCGACGGCGACGACACCCTGTGGAAGAGCGAGGACTACTACCGCGACGCCGAAGCGGCGTTCGAAGCCATCCTCGGCCAGTACCTGGACCTGCGCGACGCCGGCACGCTGCAGCATCTGCTGACGGTGGAGCGGCGTAACCTGAAGGTGTTCGGGTACGGTGCCAAGGGCATGACCCTGTCGATGATCGAAGCGGCGATCGAGCTGACCGAGGCGCGCATTTCCGCACGCGATGTGCAGCGCATCGTCGAGATCGGCCGTGCCACGCTGCAGCATCCGGTGGAGGTGATCGCCGGCGTGCGCGAGGCGGTGGCCGCGATCGCCGCCGATTTCGAGGTGGTGCTGATCACCAAGGGCGATCTGTTCCATCAGGAAGCGAAGATCGAACAGTCCGGGCTTGGCGCGCTGTTCCCGCGCATCGAGATCGTCTCGGAGAAGGACCCGACGACCTACGCCAAGGTGCTGGCCGAATTCGGCATCGGCGCCGAGCGCTTCGTGATGATCGGCAACTCGCTGCGCTCGGACGTGGAACCGGTGATCGCGCTCGGCGGCTGGGGCATCCACACGCCCTATGCCACCACCTGGGCGCACGAGGCCGAGCATGGGCTGTCCGCCGATGAGCCGCGCCTGCGCGAGGTGGCCCTGGCCGCGGACTGGCCGCAGGCGGTGGCCGACCTGAACCGGCATGCGGCTGAGCAGGGAGCGTTGCCGCTGGCGTGATGGGCAGCCGCTGCGGCCGTCCCGGCGCCGTGATCGCTGCCGAGCGCTGCGCCGCGATGGGTTGCCAGCACTCGTTGCGCGGCCAGCGCCGGCTGGTCTGGGCAGCAGGTAGCGCGAACGCAGGTGCTGCCGTCCGACTCGCGCGGCATCGAATACAGCGTCTTGAGCTGTGGTAGGCGACCTGCGCGGCTTCGTCGAGCGGGGTGTAGAACTGGGTCGCCACGCCCGCAGCGATGCCGGCCGAACGGTTGGCCAGCGGGCTCGCGAACCGCGCCGGCCTGACCGTCGGTCAATTTGTTCTTGCCGCAACGGCGCTGCGCTGTCGGCGTCGATCTCCAGGCGATCTTGCGCCTTGCGCAAGCCAAGCGTTCCGCCAGATTGGCAGGCACGACGACGTCCATGGCGGGTTCGGTGCCTGGCGGCGGTGTCGGACCGTCAGCTGCAACTCCTTCTCGTCGTAGTGGCCTCGCACCGTCGGCGTCGATCTTCCATTCAAGCCGCTCTTGGGCTGGCGCCAGCCGCGCGCTGCACCAGATTGACGGATGTGGCGGCTTCCATGACGCCCGCAAAACCCTGACAGCGATGCCGGCATCCGGCAGAATCGGCGCATGCCGTCCCGCCTGCGCTCCGCCTGTCTGATCCTGCCGCTGGCGCTATGCATGGCCGGCGCGGCCGTGGCCCAGGACGCGCCGGCGCCGAGCGCCGCCGCCCCGGCTGCCGACGCACCCGGCAGCGACGATGCCTGGATCGACCGGCAGTTGCTGGACATCGACCGCTACGCCGCGCGTTATCAGGACAGCTTTCTCGACGAGGTCGCGCGCTACGCGCAGCTGCCGCGCGGCTACGCCGAGGCGCTGCTGCGCGAGCGTCGCTGGCCGCCGCGCGACATCTATTTTGCCGGCTTCCTGGCCAAGGCCGCGGGGGTGCCGTACCGCGAGGTGGTGCGTGCGCGGGCGGCCGCCGGCCCGGCAGCGAGCTGGGCCGACGTGGCGCGCGCGCTGCAGGTCGAGCCGGGCTCGCTGACCTACCGCAGGCTGCGCCACGCCATCGTCGCCAGCTACGACCACTGGGACCGCCCGATCGTGCTGGACGCGCTGCTGCGCCGCCAGCTCGGCGATCGCGCGCAGCGCGATCAGGCGGCGGCGCAGTAGGCGGCGAACCGCAGGGAACGCCCTGGATGGCCGGTGACGCGAACCGTCGCGCAAATGCTTTCGCAGCGCGCACGCAACCAGCGAAATCCCTTGTGGGAGCGACTTCAGTCGCGACGCGGCGATCTCGGCACACACCCACCTGGCCGAACGGATGTCCGAATGGCATGGGAAACCCCGCGAGCTTGTTGCTTCGCTCGTCGCGACTGAAGTCGCTCCCACATGGGTGTCGCAGCCGGCCTGTGGGTGATCATGGCCGGGCGGCAGATGCTGTCTTGCTCCGATACCGCCCCGGCCTGAATTTTCCCGTCCTGGACTTGTGCGCGGAGCATGCCCCGCGTTCCGCCCTCTCCGGCCCGATTTTTCCTGATCCGGCACCTCTCCTGGGCTTCGGTGCGGGCATGCGCCGAAGTCCGCCCTGGATGCTGCACACATGGCTTCAATCTCCCGCACGACTGGCCGCGCCGTCGCCGCGGCGCGAGAATAGGCGTTCTGCCGGACCCGTGTCCGGCGCTACCGCCGCTCCGGACCGCCCGATGACCACTGCCTTCGTTTCGCCCGATGCCATCCGCAGCCTGTTCGCGCAGGCCATGTCCGACATGTACCGCACCGAGGTGCCGCTGTACGGCACGCTGATGGAACTGGTGGCGCAGGTCAACGTGGCGACCCTGGCCGCCGATCCGGCGCTGGACGCGCAACTGCAGCGCAACGACGAGCGCGCGCGGCTGGACCAGGAACGGCATGGCGCGATCCGTGTCGGCAGCGCCGAGGAACTGGCCACGCTGCGCCGGCTGTTCGCGGTGATGGGCATGCATCCGGTCGGTTACTACGACCTGTCGGTGGCCGGCGTGCCGGTGCACTCCACTGCATTCCGCCCGCTCGACGCGGCGGCGCTGGCGCGCAATCCGTTCCGCGTGTTCACCTCGCTGCTGCGGCTGGAGCTGATCGAGGATCCGGCGCTGCGCACGCAGGCGGCGCAGATCCTCGCGCGGCGGCGCATCTTCACCGATGCCGCGTTGCAGCTGATCGAACGCTGCGAGCGCGACGGCGGCCTGGGCGAGGCCGATGCGCAGCGCTTCGTCGCCGAGGCGCTGGAAACCTTCCGCTGGCATGGCGACGCGACCGTGCCGCTGCCGACGTATCGGGCGCTGAGCGATGCGCACAAGCTGATCGCCGACGTGGTCAGTTTCCACGGTCCGCACATCAACCACCTGACCCCGCGTACGCTGGACATCGATGCGGCGCAGGCGGAAATGCTGCGCCGGGGCATCGACGCCAAGGCGGTGATCGAAGGCCCGCCGCGGCGGCGCTGCCCGATCCTGTTGCGCCAGACCAGCTTCAAGGCGCTGGAGGAAACGGTGCGCTTCCCGGCTGGCGATGGCGCCGCCGAGGCCGGCACGCATACCGCGCGCTTCGGCGAGATCGAACAGCGCGGGCTGGCCCTGACCGCGAAGGGCCGCGCGCTGTACGACGCCCTGCTGGAGCGCGCCCGCGCCGCCGATGGCAGCGCCGGCGGCGACTACGCGGCGCGGCTGCAGGCCGCGTTCGCCGATTTTCCCGACGATTACGCCACGCTGCGCCGCGAAGGCCTGGGCTATTTCCGCTACGCGCTGACCGATGCCGGCCGCGCCGCCGGTGCCGCGGCGTTGGCCGGCAAGCCCGCCGAAGCGCTGATCGCCGACGGCCTGGCCAGCGCCGACCCGATCGTCTACGAGGACTTCCTGCCGGTCAGCGCCGCAGGCATCTTCCAGTCCAACCTCGGCGGCGGCGAGCAGCGCGCCTATGCCGCGCACGCCAACCGCGCCGCATTCGAGCAGGCCCTGGGCGCCGCAGTGCACGACGAGTTCGCGATCTACGCCGGCATCGAGCGCGCCTCGCTGGACGCCTTGCAGAGCTAAGCACAAAGCCCCTCTCCCATTGGGAGAGGGGTTGGGGTGAGGGTACGGCGCGAAGCGTCTCGCTGGGTTTGGGTACACGAGGCTGCGCCCGGACCCTCATCCGCCCCTTCGGGGCACCTTCTCCCGAGGGGAGAAGGGGCGCAACCTAGCCCTTCTCCCGCCGGGAGAGGGGTTGGGTGAGGGTACGGCGCGAAGCGTCTCGCTGAGTTCGGGTACACGAGGCTGCGCCCGTACCCTCATCCGCCCCTGCGGGGCACCTTCTCCCGAGGGGAGAAGGGGGCGCAACCTGCCCCTCTCCCGCCGGGAGAGGGGTTGGGGTGAGGGTACGGCGCGAAGCGTCTCGCTGGGTTTGGGTACACGAGGCTTCGCCCGTACCCTCATCCGCCCCTTCGGGGCACCTTCTCCCGAGGGGAGAAGGGGAGCAACCTAGCCCTTCTCCCCTCGGGAGAGGGGTTGGGGTGAGGGTACGGCGCAAGCGCCGCGCCCATACCTCGCGGCGACTAGTGCGATGCGGCCGGTTGCCCCGCCGCACGCGCTAGGCGTCGCTCTCGGCGCCGGGCGCGGCGCGCCCGCCAGCGTTCGCGCAGGCAGGAGAAGATCACGTACAGCGCCGGCGTGCTGAGCAGGGTCAGGCTCTGCGAGATCAACAACCCGCCGATCATCGCGATGCCCAGCGGGCGGCGCAGCTCCGAGCCTTCGCCCAGCCCGACCGCCAGCGGCACCGCGGCCAGGATCGCCACCATCGTGGTCATCATGATCGGGCGGAAGCGCACCACGCAGGCCTCGCGCACCGCGTCCAGTGGCGACTTGCCGTGCTCGCGCTCGGCGACCACGGCGAAGTCGATCATCATGATCGCGTTCTTCTTGACGATGCCGATCAGCAGCACCAGCGCGATCATCGAGATCACCGACAGTTCGGTGTTGGTGACCCACAGCGCCAGCAGCGCGCCCATGCCCGCGGCCGGCAGCGTGGACAGGATCGTCACCGGATGCACCAGGCTCTCGTAGAGCATGCCCAGCACGATGTAGACCACCACGATCGCCGCCAGCACCAGGACCAGCATCGAGTTCGGCTGCAACTGCACGCCGAAACCGCCGCCGTCGGCGATGCGGATGTCGCCGGGCATGCGCAGGCCGTCGACCGTGGCCTTGATGATCGCGTCGCCTTCGCCGGTGCTCACCCCAGGCGCCAGGTTGTAGCTCAGGTCCATCGTCGTGTACTGGTTCTGATGGGTGATCTGCGGCGGCGCCAGGCCCGGCACCTGGTGCGCCACCGCGGTCAGCGGCACCATCGCGCCGCTGCGCGTGGGCACGTAGATCCGGTCCAGCGCCGCCGGCGTGGCGGTCTGCTCGGGCAGCGCGTTGACCACCACGCTGTACTGGTTGAGGTCCGAATAGATGGTGGAGATCTGGCGCTGGCCGAACGCGCCGTACAGCGCACCGTCGATCGCGCCGATCGACACGCCCAGGCGCGCGGCCTGGGCACGGTTGATGACGATGTTCTGGCGCAGGCCGGCGGTGTCCACGTCGGTACCGACATCACGCAGCTTCGGGTTCTGCTTCAGCGCCGCCTGCAGCTTGGGCAGCCACTCCTGCAATTGGGCGTTGTCGTTGCCCTGCAGCGAGACGCGGTACTGCGCGCCCTGGCTGGTGCCGCCGCCGCCGTCGCTGGGCAGGTCCTGGATCGCGCGCAGGCGCAACTGCAGGTCCGGGTAGCGGTCGGCCTTGGCGCTGAGCCGCGACAGCACCTGCGCGGTGGTCTCGGTGCGGCCCTCGTCGCGGGTCTTGAGCTCGATGTTGAAGCTGGCGCTGGAACCCTGGCGGCCGCTGCCCAGGCGCGCGCCGACGATCTTCACCGCCGGATCGGACATCAGCATGTCGGTGATGCGGCGCTGGCGGTTGACCATGTCGGCGAAGGACACGGTGGCGCTGGAACTGGCGCGGCCCCAGATCAGGCCGGTGTCCTGCGCGGGAAACGAACCCTTCTTCACCGCGCCGGCCAGGAACACCGTGGCGGCGATCAGCAGCAGCGGGGTCAGCGCCAGCAGCAGCGCGTGGCGCAGCGAGAAGTCCAGCGCGCGGGTGTACACGCGCAGCATGCCGGCGTGCACGCGGTCCAGCCAGGCGCCGAAGCGGCTCGGCCGTTCCGGTTCGGCGTGCGCGGACAGGAAGCGGCTGCACAGCGCCGGGGTCAGGGTCAGCGAGACCACCGCCGAGACGCAGATCGCCGCAACCAGGGTCACGGTGAACTCGCGGAAGAACGCGCCGATCATGCCGCTGGCGAACAGGAGCGGGATGAACACCGCCACCAGCGAGGCGGTGATCGAGACGATGGTGAAGCCGATCTCGCGCGCGCCGGCCAGCGCCGCGTCCAGCCGCGACATGCCCTCGTCGAGGTGGCGCATGATGTTCTCGATCACCACGATCGCATCGTCGACGACGAAGCCGATCGCGATCACCAGCGCCAGCAGGCTCAGGTTGTTCAGGGTGAAGCCCATCACGTACATCGCCAGCGCCGCGCCGGCCAGCGACAGCGGCACGGTGGCCGCGGCGATCAGCGTCGGCGCCAGCCGGCGCAGAAACAGCGCCATGGTCAGCACCACCATCGCCAGGCTGATCAGCAGCGTGGCCTGGACTTCGTTCAACGAGGCGCGGATGGTCGGCGTGCGGTCGAAGTAGGCGGACATCCTGGTGCCCGGCTGCAGGTAGCCGCGCAGCATCGGGATCTGCGCCTTGACCCGGTCCACCGTCTCCACGATGTTGGCGCCGGCGCGGGTGAACACGTACATCACCACCGCCGGCCTGCCGCCGAACCAGGCGGCCTGGTAGGCGTCCTGCTGGCCGTCGTAGACGTTGGCCACGTCGCGCAGGCGCACGGTGCGGCCCTCTTGCTGCGAGATCACCAACTGGCCGAAGTCGGCGGCCTTGGCCACCGAGTCGTTGGCCACGATCGCGGTGGTGGAGCTGCCGTCGCTGAGGAAGCCGGTGGGCGAGGTCACGTTGGCCGCGCGCACCGCATTGCGCAGGTCGTCCGGGGTCAGCCCCATCGCGTTGAGCGCGCGCAGGTTCACGTCCACCCGCACCGCCGGGGTGGAGGCGCCGCCGATGTCGACCGAGGCCACGCCGCTGATCTGGCGCAGACGCTGCGCCAGCAGCGAGTCGGCGACGTTGTACAGCTCGTCGGCCGATTGCGTGTCCGAGGTCAGCGCGATGGCGATGACCGGATCGTCGTTGGGATTGGCCTTCTGGTAGCGCGGCGTGGACAGGCCCGAGGGCAGGTCGGCCTGCGCGGCGTTGATCGCGGTCTGCACGTCCTGTGCGGCCGAATCGATGTTGCGGTCGTTCTGGAACACCATGAACACTTGGCTGTTCCCCTCCGAACTGGAGGAGCGCATGGTGTCGATGCCGGGCAGCTGGCCCAGGTGCCGTTCCAGCGGCGCGGTGACCGTGGCGGCCATGGTCGAGGCGTCGGCGCCGGCCTGGCTGGCCTGCACGAAGATCACCGGGATCGAGATGTTCGGCAACGCCGCCACGCCCAGGCGCAGGTAGCACATCATGCCGATCACGAACAGGCCGATGGCCATCAGCGCGGTGCCGATCGGGCGGCGGATGAAGGGGGCGGAGAGGTTCATTCTGTGGGGACCGGGGACCGGGTTGCCGGGACCCGGGACCGGGGACCGGGGACCCGAAGAACGGAAGTCGGTAGAGCCTCGGATCGCGATAGCGCGCTTTTCCGGGTCCCCGGTCCCCGGTCCCCGGTCCCGATGGCGGCAGCAGCGACAACGACCATGCTCATGCCTGCTGCCCCGCCGCCACCGCCCGCCGCTCCCGATATGCCCGCAGCCGCTCCGATGCGCGCTCCATGTACAGGTAGATCACCGGTGTGGTGTACAGCGTGACCAGCTGCGACAGCAGCAGGCCGCCGACGATGGCGATGCCCAGCGGGCGCCGCAGTTCCGAGCCGATGCCGTCGCCCAGCGCCAGCGGCAGCGCACCCAGCATCGCCGCGGCGGTGGTCATCATGATCGGGCGGAAGCGCAGCAGGCAGGCGCGGCGGATCGCGTCGTGGGCGTTGGCGCCTTCGCGGCGCGCGTCGATCGCGAAGTCGATCATCATGATCGCGTTCTTCTTGACGATGCCGATCAGCAGCACGATGCCGACGATGCCGTCCACCGACAGGCTCAGCCCGCACAGCATCAGCGCCAGCAGCGCGCCGACGCCGGCCGGCGGCAGCGTGGAGATGATCGTCAGCGGATGGATGTAGCTCTCGTAGAGCACGCCGAGCACGATGTAGATCAGCACCACCGAGGCCAGCAGCAGCCACACGATGTCGGTCTGGCTGCCGGTGAATTCGGCGGCCTTGCCGATGAACTCGGCATGCAGCTGCGGCGGCAGCTGCAGCTGCGCGTTGGTCTCCTCGATCGCCGCCACCGCCTGCGACAGCGAATAGCCCGGCGCCAGGTTGAACGACACCGTCACCGCCGGCAGCTGCTGCTGGTGGCTGACCACCAGCGGCGTGGTGGTGAGCTTGGCCTCGGCTAGCGCGGACAGCGGCACGGTGCCGCCGCTGCCGACGGCGATGCCGGTGTTCTGGTTGCCGATGCCGGTGGCGGTGGACGAGTTGCTGGAGGTGGTCTGGCCGAAGTTGGTGGCGTTGCTGGCGGTCAGCGCGCCGCTGCCGTTGCTGGCCACCGCCAGCTGCTGCAGCAGCGCGGTGCTGGTGCGGAACTGCGGCGCCACTTCCAGCACCACGCGGTACTGGTTGAGCTGGGTGAAGATGGTGGAGATCTGGCGCTGGCCGAAGGCGTCGTACAAGGTGTCGTCGATGGTCTGCATCGGCACGCCGAGCGCGCTGGCCTTGTCGCGGTCCACGGTCAGTTCCAGCGCGCGGCCCTGGTTGGCCAGGTTGTTGTCCACGTCGGCCAGTTCCGGGCGCTTGCGCAGCGCCTCGGTCAGGCGCGCGGCCTGGGTCGCCAGCTCGGCGCTGTCCACGTCCGACAGCGAATACTGGTATTCGGTCGCGGCCACGCGCGTGTCCAGGGTCACGTCCTGCACCGGCTTCAGGTACAGCGCCACGCCCGGCAGCCCGGCCACGGCTTTCTGCAGCCGCGGCAGCACCTCATCCAGGCTGTCGCGGTCGCCGCGGGTCTTCAGCACGATGCTCAGCTGGCCCTGGTTGAGGGTGGGGTTCATCGAGCCGGCGCCGATGAACGCGGCCACGCCGGTCACCGCCGGATCGCGGCGCAGCGCCTCGGCCACCGCCTGGGTGCGCTGCTGCATCTGCGGGAAGGCTACGTTCTGGTCGGCCTGGACCACGCCGGTGATCAGCCCGGTGTCCTGCTCGGGCAGCAGGCCCTTGGGGATCACCACGTACAGCACCACGGTCAGCACCATCGTCGCCAGCGCGATCATCAGGGTCAGCGGCTGGTGCCCGAGCACCCAGTCCAGGGTGCGCTCGTACAGCGCCACGGTGCGCGTCCACACGGTGGTCTTGCCGGCCGCGGCCGCCCGCTCGTGCGCGTCCTCGCCTTCGGGCAGCGCGTCGGGCTTGAGCAGGTAGGCGCACATCATCGGCGTCAGCGTCAGCGACACCAGCATCGAGATCACCACCGCGATCGACAGCACCCAGGCGAACTCGTGGAACAGGCGCCCGGTCACGCCCGGCATCAGCAGCAGCGGCAGGAACACCGCCACCAGCGACACGGTCAGCGACAGCACGGTGAAGCCGATCTGCTTGGCGCCGATCTCCGCCGCCTCGCGCCCGCTCTTGCCCTGCTCGATATAGCGCACGATGTTCTCGATCATCACGATCGCATCGTCGACCACGAAGCCGGTGGCCACCACCAGCGCCATCAGCGACAGGTTGTCCAGCGACATGCCGGCGAAGGCCATCATCGCGAAGGTGCCGGCCAGCGACAGCGGCACCGCCACCGACGGGATGATCGTGGCCCACAGCCGGCGCAGGAACACGAAGATCACCGCCACCACCAGGCCGATGGTCAGGATCAGGGTGAACTTGACCTCGTGCACCGAGGCGCGGATGGTTTCGGTGCGGTCGGAGAACACGTCCAGGTGCACGCCGCTGGGCAGCACCGCCTGCAGCTGCGGCAGGATCGCGCGGATCTGCTCCACCGTCTGCACGATGTTGGCGCCGGGCTGGCGGCGCACTTCCAGCAGCACCGCCGGCTTGCCGTCGGCCCAGGCGGCGAGCTGGTCGTTCTCCACCCCGTCCACCACCTGCGCCACGTCCGACAGCCGCACCGGCGCGCCGTTCGTGTAGCTGATGATGGTGTCGCGGTAGTCGGCGGCGCTGGACAGCTGGTCGTTGGTGCCGATGCTGTAGGACTGGGTCTTGCCGTTGAGCGAGCCCTTCGGCGCGTTGACGTTGGTCTCGGTCAGTGCGCTGCGCAGCGCCTCCATGGTCAGGCCCATGTTCGACAGCTGCGCCGGGTTGACCTGGATGCGCACCGCCGGGCGCACGTTGCCGGCGATCGACACCAGGCCCACGCCCGGCACCTGCGACAGGCGTTGCGCCAGGATCGAGTCGGCGTAGTTGTTGACCTCGCGCAGCGGCAGCGTGTCGGAGCTGAGCTTGAGGGTCAGGATCGCCGCGTCGGCCGGGTTCACCCGGTTGTAGACCGGCTGGTAGGGCAGCGACGAGGGCAGGGTGGACTGGCGGATCGCCGCCTGCACGTCCTGTGCGGCGATGTCGATGTCGCGGTCCATCGCGAACTGCAGGATGATCGTGGACAGGCCCGCCGACGAGTCGGAGGTCATCATCTGCAGGCCGGAAATCTGCCCCAGCTGCCGCTCCAGCGGCGTGGTCACCAGCGAGGCCATGGTGCTGGCGTTGGCGCCGGGATACTGGGTGGTCACCACCAGGCTGGGCGCGTCGATCTCCGGCAGCGCCGACACCGGCAGCTGCCGGTAGCCGAGGATGCCGAGCAGCAGCACGCCGGCCATCAGCAAGGTGGTGGCGATCGGGCGGCGGATGAAGATCGTCGAAAAGCCCACGGGGGTGTCCTTGCTCGGAAGTCGGGAGGAAGCGGGTCGATCTGCGGCGGGGGCGCGGCGCGCTCTGCTGCGGCAGCGGTGGCAGCCGCGCGGTGTGCGTACGCGCAAGCGGACGCGGGGCGCCAGGCCCCGCGCCGTGGCTCAGCGCGGTCCGCCGCCGCGACGGCCGCCGCCGTCCTTGCGTTGCTGCTTGTGTTCGGCCGCCTTCAGCTCGGCCTCGGTCGGCTGCGGCGGCGCCTGGCCCGGCTTCAGCGCGGTGACCTTGGCGCCCGGCTTGAGCCGGAACTGGCCTTCGGTCACCACCCGCTCGCCGGCCTTCAGGCCCTGCACCAGCTGCACCTGGCTGTCGCCCACTTCCACGCCCTGCTTGACCGTCTGCATCTTGACCGTGTTGTCGCCCTGCACCACGTACACGTAGTCGCCGTCCGGGCCGCGCTGCACCGCCTGGGTCGGCACCACCACGCCGTTGGCCAGCGTGCGCAGGGTCAGCCGCACGTTGACGAACTGGCCCGGCCACAGCGCGTTGTCGCCATTGGGGAACTCGGCGCGGACCTTGAAGGTGCCGGTGTCGCTGCTGATCTGGTTGTCGACCACGTCGACGCGGCCGTCGCCGGCGATCACGTGCGCGTCGGTGCGGTCCAGCGCCGCCACCGTCAGCGGTCCGGCCGCCTGCGCCTCGCGCAGGCCCTGCAGCTCGCGCTCGGCCAGGTTGAACACCACGTAGATCGGATGGATCTGGGTGATGGTGACGATGCTGCTGCTGGTGCTGACGATGTTGCCCACGTCCACGCCGCGCAGGCCGGTGATGCCGTCGATCGGGGACAGGATGCGGGTGTACTGCAGCTGCACCTGCGCCGCGCGCATCGCCGCGTCGTTGGCGGACACCGCCGCCTCGTACTGCGCCACCTGGTTGCGCTGCGTGTCCAGGTCGGTCTTGGCCACGTACTGGCGGTAGGCCGGCGAATCGGAGCGCTGGAAGGTGGAGCGGGCGGTCGCCAGCAGCGCCTGGTTCTGGCGCTTGCTGGCCGCGGCCTGGTCGTAGCTGGCCTGCAGCGAGCGCGGGTCGATCTGCGCCAGCAGGTCGCCCTTCTTCACTTCCTGGCCCTCGCGGAAGTTCAGGCTCATCAGCTGGCCGCCGACCTGCGGGTTGATGGTGACCGTGTTGAGCGCGGTCACCGTGCCGTTGGCGGTGGCGTAGATCGGCACTGCCTGGCTGCTGGCGGCGACCACGGTGACCGGGACCGGCGCGGCGTCGTCGCCATCGCCGGCCATGCCCGCCCCACCCCGGCCCTGGCCCTGGCCCTGGCCAGTGCCGCCGCGCAGGAAATGCGCGCCCACGGCCACGACGAGCACCGCTGCGACGATCAGCAGCGCAATCTTCCAGAAACGCGACATCCGGGGGAACTCCTGTGGCGAGGCGGGGTGGGGGACCCTCCCGCAGTGGCTGGTGCGACGAGCGGTGCAGCATATCGCTGGCGCACCGCGATTGGACCATGACTGAAGGGATGGGCGCGCCCGTCGGCGACAACGGGCACTGGCAACGGCAACGCACCGGTGCGGTCTCGGTTGACACGGATTTCTAAGGGGTTTTTTCGCCGCGGCCGGGCGCCGGCCGGTGTATGTCCGCCGCCAATGCAATACATTGACTGAACGCCCTGCGACCAACCCACCGGAGATCGTCCATGCCGCGCCTGTCCCGCCTGCTGTCCGCGATGCTGCTCGCCGTCCCTGCGCTGGCCTGCGCCCAGTCCGCCGAACGCCCGGAAGTGGCGGCCGCCGCCGCCAAGCTGCAGGCCAAGGTGGTGGACTGGCGACGCGACTTCCACCAGCACCCGGAGCTGTCCAACCGCGAGCAGCGCACCGCGGCCAAGGTCGCCGAGCGGCTGCGCGCGCTGGGCCTGAAGCCGCAGACCGGGATCGCCCACCACGGCGTGGTGGCGATCATCAAGGGCGGCCTGCCGGGGCCGAAGATCGCCCTGCGCGCGGACATGGACGCGCTGCCGGTGACCGAGCAGACCGGCCTGGCGTTCGCCTCCAAGGCCACCGCCGAGTACCGCGGCGAGACCGTCGGGGTCATGCATGCCTGCGGCCACGACGCCCACACCAGCATCCTGCTGGGCGTGGCCGAGGCGCTGGTGGCGATGCGCGCGCAACTGCCGGGCGAGGTGATGCTGGTGTTCCAGCCCTCCGAGGAAGGCGCGCCGGGCAACGAGGAGGGCGGCGCCTCGCTGATGCTCAAGGAGGGCCTGTTCCGCGACTTCAAGCCCGACGCGATGTTCGGCCTGCACGTGTTCTCCAGCGTGCAGGCGGGCAAGATCGCGGTGCGCGGCGGCCCGCTGATGGCCGCCTCGGACCGCTTCAGCATCAAGGTGATCGGCCGCCAGACCCATGGCTCGGCGCCGTGGAACGGGATCGACCCGATCGTCGCCAGCGCCGACCTGATCGGCGCGGCGCAGACCGTGGTCAGCCGCCGCGCCAACATTTCCCGGCAACCGGCGGTGGTCAGCTTCGGCGCGATCAAGGGCGGCATCCGCTACAACATCATTCCCGACGACGTGGAGATGGTCGGCACCATCCGCACCTTCGACGAGGGCATGCGCCAGCAGATCTTCGCCGACCTGAAGACCGTCGCCGAGCACACCGCCGCCGCGCACGGGGCCAAGGCCGAGGCGCACGTGCCCGACCAGGACGGCAACCCGGCCACAGTCAACGACCCGGCGCTGACCGCGAAGATGCTGCCCAGCCTGCAGGCGGTGGTCGGCGCCGGCAACGTCTACGAACCGCCGCTGCAGATGGGCGCCGAAGACTTCTCGTTCTATGCGCAGCAGGTGCCGTCGATGTTCTTCTTCGTTGGCGCCACCGGCCCCGGCATCGACCCGGCGACCGCGCCGAGCAACCACTCGCCGCAGTTCCTGCTCGACGAAGCGGCGCTGGACGTGGGCCTGCGCGCGCTGCTGCAGGTGTCTTTGGACTATCTGTCGATGAAGCCGTGATTCGGGAGTCGGGATTGGGGATTCGTCAAAGCGGTTGTCCGGGGCGGAGATAGCGCCGCACTCCCTGGCATTTTGGATTCGGATGGATTGGCCAAGCCGCAGCTCGCGCGGTGCGCTTTTACCAATCCCGACTTCCGACTCCCCAATCCCGGCCCTCCATACACCTTCCAGCCAGACCACCCCCGCTAGACTGACGGGCATGAACACCCCCCAGGATTCCAGTCTCGGCCGCGAGGTCGCATACCCCTCGCAGTACGATCCCGCGCTGCTGTTCCCGATCCCCCGCGCCGGCGGCCGCGCCGAGATCGGCCTGGACGCCGCGCCGCTGCCGTTCTACGGCCTCGACCGCTGGCATGCCTACGAACTGGGCTGGCTGGACGCGCACGGCAAGCCCTGCGTGGCCACCGCCACCTTGCAGGTGCCGTGCACCTCGCCGCAGCTGATCGAATCCAAATCGCTCAAGCTCTACCTCAACTCGCTCAACGCGATGCGCTTCAACAGCGCCGAAGCGGTGCGCGCCTGCATCGTCACCGACCTGTCGGCGCGTGCCGGCGCCGACGTGACCATGGAGTTCGGGTTGCCGCCGGTGGACCCGCTGGGCGACGGCGAGTCGCTGGATGTGTTGGACATCGCCATCGACTGCTACGGTCCGCCACGTCCGCAGTACCTGCTCGCCGCGGCCGACGACATCGTCGAGGAGACGCTGAGCAGCGCGCTGCTCAAGTCCAATTGCCCGGTCACCGGGCAACCGGACTGGGCCACGCTGAGCGTGCGCTATCGCGGCGGCCGCATCGACCGCGAAGGCCTGCTGCGCTACCTGATCAGCTTCCGCGAGCATGCCGGCTTCCACGAGCAGTGCGTGGAGCAGATCTTCCACGACCTGATGACCCGCTGCCGCCCGCAGTCGCTGCAGGTCGAGGCGCGCTACACCCGCCGCGGCGGCCTGGACATCAATCCCTGGCGCGCCACGCCCGACGTGGCCGAGCCGATCGCCTTCCACCGCGATCCGCGCCAGTAGCGCGCAGGCTGAATAGCGCCGGCGCCATTCACGGCTGCGCGATCCGCTTTTAACAAATCCTGTGCAACCGTGGCCGCATCCCATCCACGCACACGCACGGAGCCACACGCGATGAACAGCGACAAGCGCGCCGATTTCTCGGCAGTCACCGCCAAGGTGGACACCACCGCGGAGGTCACGCCGAAGGCGGATTTCTCCGCGGTGCAGTCGCACGTGGACACCACCGCCGAACAGGTGCAGCAGGTCTACGTGGTCAAGCCGGGCGATTCGTTGTCCAAGATCGCCAAGCTGCACTACGGCGACGGCAACGCCTGGACCCGCATCTTCGAAGCCAACCGCGACGTGCTCGACGACCCGGACAAGATCTATCCCGGCCAGACCCTCAAGCTGCCGCCGCGCGCTTAGCGCGGGCCGTGGCCGAACGCATTCGCCTTCCAGTCATTCCATCAAGGAGCGCCACCTACATGAAGATCCATTCGAAGACGTTGATGTCGCCGCTGCTGCTGGCCCTGGTCGGCACGCTGGCCCTGGCCGGTTGCAAGAAACAGGATCAAGACCAGAACGTATCGCAGGATCCCACCTCCTCCGCGCCGACCGAGGAGATGCCGGGCCCGTCCGACGTCGCCAAGACCCCCGAGCAGACCGCGCCCGCCGCGGCGAACGCCGGCACGGTGACCGTGTCCGCGGTGACCGTGGGCAACACCGCCGGCGCCGACAAGGCCGTCGCGCCGCTGACCACGCTGGGCAGCAAGGACAAGATCATCGTCTCGGTGAAGACCGAAGGGTCTTCCACCAACACCAGCGTCGGCGCCCGGCTGTTGTTCCAGGACGGCCAGACCGCCGGCGAACACAACGAAACGCTGACCACCGCCGGCGCGGAAACCACCAATTTCGAATTCACCAACGGCAACGGCTGGCCGGCCGGCAAGTACAAGGCCGAAGTCACCGTGAACGGCCAGCCGGCCGGCACGCCGCAGGAATTCGAAGTCAAGTGACGCGCACTGTGCATCGCTAAGTCACACCACGGTCACGGATCGCGCCTGCCGACTCTCTCCCGGCCGGCGCGGCACGCTGGGCGCAGCCGCGAGGCTGCGCCCTTTTTTATTTGGGCGATGCTGCGCCGGCGCAGCATCGCCAGCGCACCTGCAGCGCCGCGCGGTTGCGTGGCGCAACCGCACGCGATCCACGCCGCGCTGCGCAACACCGGAGTCGCGCGCGTGGCGCCCACCATGCGCCGGCGCATGGCGTCCCTGCTGCGCTTGCCCTTGATGGTGCCGGCACGGACCGCAACGCCGTGCGCCGCAGTGCGTTCCATACGCATGCGCAGGGAGCGCGCGCCGCCTTGCGCCGCAAGCGATGACGGAATTTGTCCCGCGAGCCAGCGCAAGCCATCGCGGCCATGCCGCGTCGCACGCAATGCGCACGCACCGGTTCGTGCGCTGCCGGCGATCTCCACCGTTCCATGCAAACGCTTTCTCCGGCCCGCGGAAAACGCGACAATCGGCGGCCGTCATGCCATCGCCGTCGCAGGATTTCCCTACGCCGGAAGCGCTGCGATCCGCACGCCGTCCGCGCCGTGCCACCCGCAGTCTTTTCCGCGGCACCGTGTCCTTCCCGAATCGCAAGAGAGCCTACGTCACTCATGTCGAATACGCCCAAGATCCTGTACACGCTCACCGATGAAGCACCGTACCTGGCGACGCAGTCGCTGCTGCCGATCGTCGCCGCCTTCGCCGGCACCGCCGGCATCGCCGTGGAAACCCGCGACATCTCGCTGGCCGGCCGGCTGATCTCGCAGTTCCCCGAATACCTGCGCGAGGATCAGCGCATCGCCGACGACCTGGCCGAGCTGGGCCAACTGGCGACCACGCCGGAAGCCAACATCATCAAGCTGCCGAACATCAGCGCCTCGGTGCCGCAGCTCAAGGCCGCGATCAAGGAACTGCAGCAGCAGGGCTACGCGCTGCCGGACTACCTGGACGAGCCGCAGGACGACAAGCAGAAAGAGGCCAAGGCTCGCTACGACCGGGTCAAGGGCAGCGCGGTCAACCCGGTGCTGCGCGAAGGCAATTCCGATCGCCGCGCGCCGCTGTCGGTGAAGAACTACGCACGCAAGCATCCGCACCGCATGGGCGCGTGGAGCGCGGAGTCCAAGTCGCACGTGGCGCACATGGACGCCGGCGATTTCTACGGCAGCGAGCGTTCGGTGCTGGTCGAGCAGGCCGGCAGCGTCAGGATCGAGCTGGTCGGCAACGACGGCACCACCACCGTGCTGAAGGAAAAGACCGCGGTGCAGGCCGGCGAGATCATCGACGCGGCGGTGATGAGCAAGCGCGCGCTGGCCAGCTTCGTGCAGGCGCAGATCGCCGATGCCAAGCAGCAGGGCGTGCTGTTCTCGCTGCACCTGAAGGCGACGATGATGAAGGTCTCCGACCCGATCATGTTCGGCGTGGTGGTCGGCGCGTTCTACCAGGAGGTGCTGGACAAGCACGCCGAGGCGCTGAAGCAGGTCGGCTTCGATCCGAACAACGGCATCGGCGACCTGTACGCGCGCATCGCCACGCTGCCGGACGCGCAGCGCAAGCAGATCGAGGCCGATCTTCAGGCGGTGTACGCGCAGCGCCCGGCGCTGGCGATGGTCAATTCCGACAAGGGCATCACCAACCTGCACGTGCCCAGCGACGTGATCGTCGATGCGTCGATGCCGGCGATGATCCGCGACTCGGGCAAGATGTGGAACGCCGAGGGCAAGCTGCAGGACACCAAGGCGCTGATCCCGGACCGCTGCTACGCCGGCGTGTACCAGGCGGTGATCGAGGACTGCAAGCAGCATGGCGCGTTCGATCCGGCGACGATGGGCAGCGTGCCCAACGTCGGCCTGATGGCGCAGAAGGCCGAGGAATACGGTTCGCACGACAAGACCTTCCAGATCGCCGCCGCCGGCACGGTGCGGGTCAGCGACGCCGGCGGCAACGTGCTGCTCGAGCATCCCGTCGAGCCCGGCGACATCTGGCGCATGTGCCAGGTCAAGGACGCGCCGATCCAGGACTGGGTCAAGCTGGCGGTCAGCCGTGCGCGCCTGAGCGACACCCCGGCGGTGTTCTGGCTGGATCCGCAGCGCGCGCACGATGCGCTGATGATCCAGAAGGTGGAGCGCTACCTGCAGGACCACGACACCAAGGGCCTGGACATCCGCATCCTGTCGCCGGTGGAGGCGACCGCGTTCTCGCTGCAGCGCATCCGCAAGGGCGAGGACACCATTTCGGTCACCGGCAACGTGCTGCGCGACTACCTCACCGATCTGTTCCCGATCATGGAGCTGGGCACCAGCGCCAAGATGCTGTCGATCGTGCCGCTGATGGCCGGCGGCGGCCTGTTCGAGACCGGCGCTGGCGGTTCGGCGCCCAAGCACGTGCAGCAGTTCGTCGAAGAGAACTACCTGCGCTGGGATTCGCTGGGCGAGTTCCTGGCCCTGGCCGCGTCGCTGGAGCATCTGGGCCAGCGCGAACGCAGCGCGCGCATCGGCGTGCTGGCGCGGACCCTGGACCAGGCCAACGGCCAGTTCCTGGACAACGACAAGTCGCCTTCGCGCAAGGTCGGCGAACTGGACAACCGCGGCAGCCATTTCTACCTGGCGATGTACTGGGCGCAGGCGCTGGCCGCGCAGGACGACGATGCCGCGCTGAAGGCACGCTTCGCGCCCCTGGCCAGGCAGCTGACCGAGAA
Source organism: Xanthomonas sp. 1678 (assembly GCF_031455575.1). Taxonomy (NCBI): domain Bacteria; kingdom Pseudomonadati; phylum Pseudomonadota; class Gammaproteobacteria; order Lysobacterales; family Lysobacteraceae; genus Xanthomonas; species Xanthomonas sp. 1678. The sequence goes on from NZ_JAVDSZ010000002.1 coordinate 26,168, forward strand.
CGAGGCCGCGATCGTGGCCGAGCTCAACGGCGTGCAGGGCAAGCCGGTCGACATCCAGGGCTACTACCGCCCCAACCTGGAACTGGTCAGCCAGGCGATGCGGCCGAGCGCGACGTTCAACGCCGCGCTGGCGACGCTGACGGCCTGACGCTGTCGGCCTGACGCGGACGCGTGCCACGGGGACAGGCCATGCCGGCCTGTCCCCGCTGGCGACGGCGCGCCGAGCGCCGCAATCCCGAAAAAACATCGTGCGTGCTTGTCGAGACGCGGCGTCCTGGGACGTCGTGATTGGGTAACGTTGGCCGAGCGTGGCCACGCACCGAAGGAGCGCGGGATGAGAAAGATCATTGTGGGAGCGTTCGTCAGCCTCGATGGCGTCATGCAGGCCCCGGGCGGGCCGGACGAGGATCCCATCGGCGGTTTCAGGCACGGCGGCTGGGCCGCCCCGTATTTCGACCCGACGCTGGAAGGCTCGGTGGGCGAGATGTTCGCCAAGCCATTCGACCTGCTGCTCGGGCGCAAGACCTACGACATCTTCGCCGCGCATTGGCCGTATGTCGGCGCGGACGATCCGATCGGCCCGATGTTCGACCGGATCAACAAGTACGTCGCGACCCGCAACCCGGCGCTGGACCTCGCCTGGCAGAACAGCCACGCACTGCGTCCCGACGCGGTGGCCGCGGTCCGGCAGCTGAAGCGCGAGGACGGCCCGGACCTGCTGACCCAGGGCTCGACCGACTTCCTGAAGACCCTGTTCGACAACGACCTGATCGACGAGCTCAACGTGTCGTTCTTCCCGCTGGTGCTCGGCACCGGCAAGCGGCTGTTCGGCGGCGCCTTCCACGGCGCCTTCCAACTGGTCGCGTCGACGAGTTCCGCATCCGGCGTCACCGTCAACCGGTACGTCCGTGCCGGCGACATCGTCACCGGCTCGTTCGAATTCGAGCAGCCGACCGACGCCGAGCTGGAGCGCCGCCGCCGGCTGACCTGAGGCGGTTCGCCGCGCGGCCGCGCGTCTGCGGCGGATCAGCGGAACGGCGAGAGCGCGGTCATCGCCCGCAGCAGTGCCGAACGACGGCGCGCGCCCGCTGCCGGGGCCGGCTCGCCGGGCGTGGCCTGCGCTGCGTCGGCGGCAGGCGCCGGCGCTGCCGGTCCGGGTCCTGCCGGTGCGGCCTGCGCTGTCGCCAGCGAACGCGCCAGCTCGGCATTGGCGATGTGCCCGTGGTGGAACAACAGATCGCTGTAGATGCTCATCGTGGTGCTCCTGGCTTGAGTGGAATCGACGATAGGCGCAAGCTGAGGCTTGAAAAAGCGACCATTCCGCAAGTCAGACTTGAATTGGATTCAACATGGCGCGTCCGCCGCTGCACGCTCTGCAAGGTTTCGTCAGCGTCGCCCGGCTCGGCAATCTGTCGCGCGCCGCGGCCGCGATGCACCTCACCGTCAGCGCGTTGAGCCATCAGATGCGCGCGCTGGAGCAGCGCCTGGGCTATCGGCTGCTCGACCGGCACGCGCGCGGGGTGACCCTGACCGCCGACGGGCGGCGCCTGCTCGAGCGCATCGGTCCGCACCTGGACGCGATCGGCGAGGCGCTGCAGCCGTTCGCCGCGCGCCGCGACGACGTGCTGACGATCAGCCTGACCCCGTCGATGGCGTCGGCCTGGCTGGTGCCGCGCCTGGGCGATTTCCTGGCGCGGCATCCGCACATCGAGATCAATCTGCTGTCCGACCAGCGCCTGGTCGATTTCGAGCGCCAGCCGCAGATCGACGCGTCGTTGCGGATCGGCAACGGCCAGTGGCCGGGCCTGGCGGTCGAAGCCTTGTTCGACGAATGGCTGGTGCCGATGGCCAGTCCGGCGTTGATCGCGCGGATGGGCGCGCGCAAGCGCACGCCGCTGGCGCAGTGGCCGCTGATCGGCGATCCGGACGGCGAATGGGAGCGTTGGTTCGCCGCCGCCGGCGAAACGGCGCCTGCGCGCTATGTGGCGGTGTTCGACGATTCCGAGTCGCACCATCGCGCGGCCCTGGACGGCGTCGGCGTGGCCCTGGGGCGCATCACCCGCGCGCGGCTGATGCTCGACGCCGGCCAGCTGGTGTCGCTGTCGCCGCACCGGGTGAAGGCGACCTGGTCGCACTACCTGGTGTATCCGCCGCGCTCGGCCGCGCATGGCGGTTTCCTCGCGTTCCGCGACTGGCTGCGCGCACAGGCCGACGAGCACCGGCAGCACACCCAGGCGCCAGAGGCGGCGGCTGCGCCCAGGCGCCGCCGCGCGCGCGGGTAGACTGCGGCCATGACCATCGCGCCCGCTCCGCCCGTGCCCGCCGAACCCCGCGCCGACGCCGTCGCGCGCAGCATCCGCGACGCGTTCGAGGACTACCACGCGCGCTTCGCGCAGATCAGCGCCCGCGCCCGCCGCCGCTTCGAGACCCGCGACTGGAACGCCGCGCGCAACGACGCGGTCGAGCGCATCGCGCTGTACGACCAGTGCATCGGCGAGTGCATGCTGCGCCTGCGCGCGCTGCTGCTCGGCCAGGCCCACGACCGCGCGCTGTGGGCGCAGGTGCGCGACAGCTACGCCGCGCAACTGCGCGGGCTGATCGACCAGGAGCTGTACAAGACCTTCTACAACACGCTGACCCGGCGCTTCTTCCGCACCCAGGGCGTGGATACGCGGATCGAGTTCGTCGCGCTGGACATCGAGCCGACCGACGCGATCACCCATCCGGTGGCGCGGCACAACTACGTGGTCTCCGAGACGCGGCCGGTGGATGCGTTCGTGCGCGTGCTCGGCGACTACCCGTTCGACGTGCCGTACGCGCACCGCACGCGCTGCGCCGCGGCCATCGCGGTGCGCCTGCAGGACGACCTGGCGCACTGGGGCGAACATCCGGTGCGCGGCATCGAATTGCTGGAGACGGTGTTCTACCGCGAGCGCCGCGCCTATTTGGTCGGGCGCGTGTTCGGCGAGCATCGTTTCTCGCCGTGCGTGATCGCGCTGGTCAACGACGCCGACGGCCTGCGCGCCGAAGCGGTGCTGACCAAGCGCAACGACGTGGCGCAGCTGTTCGGCATCTCGCGCAGCTACTTCCAGGCCGACCTGCCCACCGTCGGCGATGCGGTGGTGTTCCTGCGCAGCCTGCTGCCGCACAAGCCGATCGACGAGCTGTACACCATGCTCGGCCGCGCCAAGCAGGGCAAGACCGAGCGCTTCCGCACCTTCTTCCGCCATTTCCAGGCGCAGCCCAACGAGCAGCTGGTGCATGCAGAGGGCACGCCCGGAATGGTCATGGCGGTGTTCACCCTGCCCAGCTACCCTCTGGTGTTCAAGCTGATCCGCGACCGCTTCGCCTACCCGAAGACGATGAGCCGCGAGCAGGTCGAGGACAAGTACGCGCTGGTGTTCAACCTGGACCGGGTCGGCCGCCTGCTCGACGCGCAGCCGTACCGTTCGCTGCGCTTCCCGCGCGCGCGCTTCGCCCCGGCGCTGCTCGCCGAACTGCTGCAGGGCTGCGCGCGCAGCCTGCGCGAGGACGGCGAGGACCTGATCTTCGAGCTGTGCTACGTGCAACGGCGGCTGCGCCCGCTGAACCTGTACCTGCGCGAGCAGACCGCCGAAGCGGCGCGCGAGGCGGCCCTGGACTACGCGCAGGCGATCAAGGACATGGCGCGTAACAACATCTTCCCCGGCGACATGCTGCTGAAGAACTTCGGCGTGTCGCGGCAGGGCCGCGCGGTGTTCTACGACTACGACGAACTGTGCCTGGTCACCGACTGCACGTTCCGCGACTGGCCGCAGCCGCGCAACGACGAGGAAGCGATGTCCGCCGAGCCCTGGTTCCACGTCGCCGCGCGCGACGTGTTCCCGGAGCGCTTCGCGCTGTTCATGGGCCTGCCCGCCGCCTCGCTGGATGCGGTCAGGCGCGCCCATGGCGAGCTGTTCGATCCGCAATGGTGGCGCGACCTGCAGGCGCGGCTGCGCGAGGACGACTACCCGGACGCGCCGCCGTACCCGGAGTCGCTGCGCCTGGCCTGACTTGCCCGGCGCCATGCCGCTGCGCTGTAATTGGCGGCTACGACCTCTCGCAAAGGAATGACGGATGCAAAGGAGCATGCAGGGTATGGCGCTGCGCGGATGGCTGTTGCTGGCGCTGGCGTTGTTCGCCGGCAGCGCGCTCGCCGCAGGACCGGGCGCGGTGCGCAAGCAGATCGAAAGCAGCCTGTTGCTGCAGGGCAAAGTCGACATCGAGGTGGACGGCTCGGTCAGCCGGGTCGTCCTGGACAAGGAGGACAGGCTGCCGTCCGGCGTCGTGAACTTCGTGCGCAGTTCGGCGCTGCAGTGGACGTTCGAACCGGTCACCCGCGACGGCAAGCCGGTGGCCGCGCGTGCGCCGATGAGCGTGCGCGTGGTGGCCAAGCGCCAGGAGGGCGACAGCTACCAGATCGCCATTCGCAACGTCAGCTTCGCCACCTACGACGAACGCGACCCGGCTGCGGTAGGCATGCTGGAGATGCGCCCGCCGGCCTACCCCGAAGCGGCGTTCCGCGCCGGCGCCGGTGGCATGGTCTACCTGATCGTCAAGGTTGGCCGCAACGGCAAGCCCGAACAGGCCTTCGCCGAGCAGGTCAACCTGCAGGTGGTGGCGTCGGGGAACGAAATGCAGCGGCTGCGCGACATCTTCACCAGGAGCGCGCTGGCGGCGGCCAAGAAATGGACGTTCCGCCCGCCGACGCAAGGCGAGGCGGCCGCCGAGCCCTACTGGATCGTTCGGGTGCCGTTGAGCTACTCGCTCGAGGGCAATCCCAACGAAGGCAATCCCGACGACTATGGCCGCTGGGTCAGCTACGTGCCTGGGCCGCGGCAACCGGCGCCGTGGCCGGTTCCGCAGGACCGCGCGCAGTTTTCGCCCGATGCGCTGCCCGGCAGCGGCGTGTACATGGCCGGGCGCAACGCCGGTCCGCGGCTGCTGACTGCGCTGGAAGGCGGCTGAGGTATCCGGTGCTTGCCGGTCTGAGCCATCTGACGCTGGCGGTCGCCGACCTGGAGCGGAGCGTGGGTTTCTACCGCGACCTGCTGGGAATGCGCCTGGCCGCACGCTGGGACAACGGCGCGTACTTGGAGTGCGGGCCATTGTGGCTATGCCTGGCCGTGGCGGCTGCACCCGGACGGCCGCGCCCGGCGGCCGACTACACCCACTATGCGTTCTCCATCACGCAGCACGCGTTCGCCGGCTTCGTCGAGCGGCTGCGCGCGCATGCGGTGGTGGAATGGCAGCGCAACCGCAGCGAAGGCGATTCGTTCTACTTCCTCGACCCCGATGGCCATCGGCTGGAAGCGCACGTGGGCGACCTTGCCTCGCGCCTGGCGCAGTGCCGGTTGCAGCCCTATGCGGGCATGCAATTCCATCCGGACTGAGCATCGCCCAGGCATGCGGCGACGGCGCCGCCTACCGGGACGCGCAAACGAAAACGCCCCGCCGAAGCGGGGCGTTTCGCGTTCGAAGCCGCGCCGGACTCAGCGCTTCATCGAACCGAAGAACTCGTCGTTGGACTTGGTGTTCTTCATCTTGTCCAGCAGGAATTCCATTGCCGCGATCTCGTCCATCGGATGCAGCAGCTTGCGCAGGATCCAGATCTTCTGCAGCAGCTCCGGCTCGATCAGCAGGTCTTCGCGACGGGTACCGGAACGGTTGATGTCGATCGCCGGGTACACGCGCTTTTCGGCGATACGGCGGTTCAGGTGCACTTCGCTGTTGCCGGTGCCCTTGAACTCCTCGTAGATCACCTCGTCCATCTTGCTGCCGGTCTCCACCAGCGCGGTGGCGATGATGGTCAGCGAGCCGCCTTCCTCGACGTTGCGCGCCGCGCCGAAGAAGCGCTTCGGGCGGTGCAGCGCGTTGGCGTCGACGCCGCCGCTGAGCACCTTGCCGGAGGATGGCACCACGTTGTTGTAGGCGCGGGCCAGGCGGGTGATCGAGTCGAGCAGGATCACCACGTCCTTCTTGTGCTCGACCAGGCGCTTGGCGCGCTCGATCACCATCTCGGCGACCTGCACGTGGCGCGCGGCCGGCTCGTCGAAGGTGGAGGAGATGACCTCGCCGCGCACGGTGCGCTGCATTTCGGTCACTTCTTCCGGCCGCTCATCGATCAGCAGCACGATCATGTGCACGTCGGGATGGTTGGTGGTGATCGCCGTGGCCACCTGCTGCATCAGCATGGTCTTGCCGGCCTTGGGCGGGGACACGATCAGCGCGCGCTGGCCCTTGCCCTGCGGCGCCATCAGATCGAGGATGCGCCCGGAGATGTCTTCCGAGGAACCGTTGCCGCGTTCCAGGGTGAAGCGCTTGCGCGGGAACAGCGCGGTCAGGTTCTCGAACAGCACCTTGTTCTTGCTCGCTTCCAGCGGCTCGCCGTTGATCGTGTCGACGATCGACAGCGCGAAGTAGCGTTCGCCGTCCTTCGGGAAGCGGATGCGGCCGGACAGGTGGTCGCCGGTGCGCAGGTTGAAGCGGCGGATCTGGCTGGGCGAGATGTAGGTGTCGTCCGGGCCGGCCAGGTAGCTGGCCTCGGCCGCGCGCAGGAAGCCGAAGCCGTCCGGCAGGATCTCCAGCACGCCGTCGGCGGCGACGCCTTCGCCGTGGCGGGTCAGCACCTTGAGCAGCGCGAAGATCACGTCCTGCTTGCGCGCGCGGGCCACGCCGTCCTGGATGTTGAGCTGCTCGGCGATGTCCAGCAGCTTCTGCGCCGGCATCCGCTTCAGGTCGCTCAGCGAGTAGATCGGGAAGCCTTCCGGCACGTTGGCGTGCGGCCGCGGCACGAACACTTCGTTGGCGCCGGTGTCGTTGGGCAGACCGTTGTCCGGGTAGCGCTCACGGCCACCGCCATTGCCACCACCACCGCCGCCGCCGCCGCGATCGCGGCGATTGCGGAAGCGGTCGCGGCGATTGCCCTGCTGGTTCTGGTTGTTCTGCGGGTTGTTCTGGTTCTGCGGATTCTGGTTGTTGAAGCGCGCATTGCCGCCTTCGCGCGCTTCGCCGCCGTCATTCTGGTTGCCGCCGCCCTGGCCCTGGGCATCGCCGCCGGAGGCGGGAGCGGGCTGGGGCTGGGACGACGAGGACGGAGCCTGCGCGTGTTCCTGCGGCGCGGCGCGTTCCTGACGTTCCTGGCGTTCCTGCGGAGCGGGGCGGGGCGCGTCGGCCTGGGCCGGCGCCTGGTTCAGCGGCAGGTTCGGCTGCGCCGGCGCGCCGTGCTCGGCTCCGCCGTCAGCGCCGGAGACGGCCTTGCTGACACGCGGCTTGCGCGCGCGCTTTTCGGCGGGGGCGTCGACGCTCCCGGGTTCGGTGGTGGTGTTATCGGACAAGTGGTGATTCCTCGCTATGAGTGCGAGCGCCCAGCGTGGGGGCAAACGGGTTGGGAAGGGGTCTAGAAGAGAATCTTCCAGAGGGGGTGCGGTGCGCGAATGCCACCGGATACGCCGACACTATCATCGCCGCGCAACCACGGCAAGCAGGCGTTACCGGGCGATTCAGCCGGCCGGCAGCGGCGCTGCGGGCCGGTATGGCAGCGGCCCGCTCCGATCCGGAGCGGCCGCGTGCCGGCGCCTCAGGCGGCCGCGCCGCCCAGGGTCTTGTCGATCATCTGGGTCAGCTGGCCCTTGCCGACGGCGCCGATCTGGGTGGCCTGGACCTGGCCGTCCTTGAACAGCAGCAGCATCGGGATCGAGCGCACGTGGTACTTGATCGCGGTGGCGCGGTTCTCGTCGACGTTGACCTTGGCCACCTTGAGCTTGCCGTCGTAGGTGTCGGCCAGATCGTCCAGGACCGGGGCGATCATCTTGCACGGGCCGCACCATTCCGCCCAGAAGTCCACCAGGACCGGCTCGCCGGATTGCAGCACGGCGGTATCGAAATCGGCGTCGCCGACGTGTAGGACCTTGTCGCTCACTAGGGTATCTCCTGGGGCAATGCGACGGGCCGGACCGGGTGGCCGCCGCTATTGCGGTAAACTGGGGCATTGCGCGGCGAAATCAAGGGATTCCCCCTGTCGCGCGACCCGGCATGGAAGTAGCCAGTGTGCGACGCTGCCGGGGCCGATGCAAGCCGCGACCTTACGCTTCGGGCGGGGTGGCCTGACGAAGATGGAATGATGAGCGACAAACCGCTGACCGATGTGACTTTTTCCGCGTTCGAGCTGCAACCGGCGCTGCTCGCCGGCCTCGAAGGCGCCGGCTTCACCCGCTGCACGCCGATCCAGGCGCTGACCCTGCCGGTGGCCCTGCCGGGCCGGGACGTGGCCGGCCAGGCCCAGACCGGCACCGGCAAGACCCTGGCGTTCCTGGTGACGGTGATGAACCGCCTGCTCAGCCGCCCGGCGCTGGCCGACCGCAAGCCCGAGGATCCGCGCGCGCTGATCCTGGCCCCGACCCGCGAACTGGCGATCCAGATCCACAAGGATGCGGTGAAGTTCGGCGCCGACCTGGGCCTGCGCTTCGCGCTGGTCTACGGCGGCGTGGACTACGACAAGCAGCGCGAGCTGCTGCAGCAGGGCGTGGACGTGATCATCGCCACGCCGGGCCGGCTGATCGACTACGTCAAGCAGCACAAAGTGGTGTCGCTGCACGCCTGCGAGATCTGCGTGCTCGACGAAGCCGACCGCATGTTCGACCTGGGCTTCATCAAGGACATCCGCTTCCTGCTGCGGCGCATGCCCGAGCGCGGCACCCGGCAGACCCTGCTGTTCTCGGCCACGCTCAGCCACCGCGTGCTGGAACTTGCCTACGAGCATATGAACGAGCCGGAAAAGCTCGTGGTCGAGACCGAGAGCATCACCGCCGCACGCGTGCGCCAGCGCATCTACTTCCCCTCCGACGAGGAGAAGCTGACCCTGCTGCTGGGCCTGCTGTCGCGCAGCGAGGGCGCGCGCACCATGGTGTTCGTCAACACCAAGGCCTTCGTCGAGCGCGTGGCGCGTTCGCTGGAGCGCAACGGCTACCGGGTCGGCGTGCTGTCCGGCGACGTGCCGCAGAAGAAGCGCGAGACCCTGCTCAACCGCTTCCAGAAGGGCCAGCTGGAGATCCTGGTCGCCACCGACGTGGCCGCGCGCGGCCTGCACATCGATGGCGTCAAGTACGTCTACAACTACGACCTGCCGTTCGACGCGGAAGACTACGTGCACCGCATCGGCCGCACCGCGCGGCTGGGCGAGGAAGGCGACGCGATCAGCTTCGCCTGCGAGCGCTACGCGATGAGCCTGCCGGACATCGAGGCCTACATCGAGCAGAAGATCCCGGTCGAGCCGGTCACCGCCGAACTGCTGGTGGCGCTGCCGCGGACCCCGCGCGCAGTGGTCGAAGGCGAAGCGGTCGAGGTCGACCCGGATGCCGACGAGAGCATCGGCGACATCTTCCGCGAGGCGCGCGCGCAGCGCGAGGCCGACGAGCAGCGGCGCGGCGGCGGCAGCAGCCGCGGCAAGCCCGGCGCCGGCCGTAGCGGTCCGGGCGGTGCTGGCCGCAGCGGCGAAACGCGCAGCGCCGACGGCAAGCCGCGGCGCCCGCGCACCCCGCGTCCGGCCGAGGGCGATGCCGCAGCCGCGGCGGTCACGGCGGCGCCCGTCGCTGCCGAGGCCGAAGCCGTCGCGGTCCCGGTCGCCGCACCCGCGCCGAAGCCGGTGCGCGCGGCCGCCGAGGGCGCGGCCGCCGTCGATGGCGAGCGTCCGCCGCGCAAGCGCCGGCGCCGCCGTGGCGGCCGTCCGCTGGAAGGCGCCGAAGGCGCGGCAGCGTCCGTGCCGACCGACGCGCCGGCCAAGCCGGTGCAGGTCAGGGCTGCGCGCCAGGGCGAGCGTGCCGCCGCGCCGGCCGCGGCGGCGAACGATTCGTTCCTGACCCGCCTCGGCCGCAAGCTGCGTTCGCTGGTCTCCAGCTCCTGATGAACCGGCGCTCCACCGTTCGCGGCGTGCGCACGGTGGACGAAAACCCGGGCCGCTCCGGCATAATCGCCGGATGAGCGTCCTGCGGTTCGACAATGTCAGCAAACAGTATGCCGGTGGCCACGAGGCGCTGGTGGACGTCAGCTTCCAGGTGGAGGAGGGCGAGATGCTGTTCGTCACCGGCCATTCCGGGGCGGGCAAGAGCACCTTGCTCAAGTTGATCCACCTCAGCGAGCGTCCGTCGCGCGGCGCGGTGCTGTTCGGCGAGCGCAACCTGCTGAAGGTGCGCGGGCGGCGCGTGCCGCTGCATCGGCGCGAGGTCGGTGCCGTGTACCAGGACCACCGCCTGCTGATGGACCGCAGCATCGCCGAGAACGTGGCGCTGCCGCTGATCCTGCGCGGCACCCGCCGCGCCGAGATCGGCAAGCGGGTGCGCTCGGTGCTGGAGCGGATGGGCCTGGGCCATCGCGAGAAGGCGCTGCCGTCGCAGCTGTCGGCCGGCGAGCAGCAGCGCGTCGGCATCGCCCGGGCGATGGTCGGCGAACCGCGCCTGCTGGTCGCCGACGAGCCGACCGGCAATCTCGACCCGACCCTGGCCGCGGAGATCATGCAGCTGTTCGCCGAACTGCCGGCGCGCGGCACCAGCGTGCTGGTGGTCAGCCACGACCTGGCGCTGCTCAAGCAGATGCGCAAGCGCGTGCTGATCCTGGACCACGGCCGCCTGGTCGACGACATCTCCCCGCAGGACCTGGCCGAATGAGCGCACGCAATGCCGCCGGCGCCGCCGCGCCCTCGCGCCTGGGCGTGTGGTGGGACCACCACCTGCACAGCATCGTCTACAGCCTCGGCCGCGCCATGCGCAAGCCGTGGGCGACGCTGCTGACGATGGCGGTGATGGCCCTGGCCCTGGCGTTGCCGCTGGGGCTGTCGATCGCGCTGGACAACCTCAAGCATTTCGCCGGCAGCGTGCAGCAGTCGCGCGACATCAACGTGTTCCTGAAGACCGGCGTCGACGCCGCTGCGGCGGACACGCTGGCGGCGAGCCTGCGCGGCCGGGCCGACGTCGCCGCGGTAGCGCTGCGCACCCCCGAGCAGGGCATGGCCGAGCTGCGCGACAGCGCCGGGCTCGGCGAGGCGCTGGACGCGCTCGACGACAACCCGCTGCCGACGCTGCTGATCGTCACCCCGGCCGCGGCCGACGACGCGCCGCTGGCGGCGTCGCTGAGCGCGCTGCCGCAGGCCGACCTGGTGCAGCACGACGCGCTGTGGCGCAAGCGCCTGGACGGCTGGCTGCGTTTCGGCGAGCGCCTGGTGCAGGTGCTGTCGGTGCTGCTCGGCGCCGGCGCGGCGCTGGTGGTCGGCAATACCGTGCGCCTGGACATCCAGTCGCGGCGCGAGGAGATCGGCGTGCTGCAATTGCTCGGCGCCAGCGACGGCTTCATCCGCCGCCCGTTCCTGTACCTGGGCGCGTGGTACGGCTTCGGCGCCGGGGTGATGGCGCTGGGCCTGATCGCCGCCTCCGGGCTGGCGCTGGGGCCGCCGCTGGCGGAACTGGCCGACAGCTACGGCAGCCATTTCGCCCTGCATGGCCTGGATGCCCTGCACTCGGCGTTCGTGCTGCTCGGCACCCTGCTGCTGGGCTGGCTCGGCGCCTGGCTGGTGACCGGGCACTTCCTGCGCCAGACGCGTCCCACCGACACCTGAGGCGCGCATGTCCCGGCACGATCTCAAGCACCTGATCAGCGACGCCCCGCGGGTGATGGTCGTGGACGGCTCCAAGCTGGTGCGCAAGCTGATCGCCGACGTGCTGCACCGCGAACTGCCGGACGTGGAAGTGGTCGGCTGCGCCAGTATCGCCGAGGCGCGCGCCGCGCTGGAGGCCGGCCCGGTGAACCTGGTCACCACCTCGCTGGCGCTGCCCGACGGCGATGGCCTGGCGTTGGCGCGCAGCGTGCGCGAGGCCGCCGGCCAGGCCTACGTGCCGGTGATCGTGGTCTCCGGCGATGCCCAGCAGCACCTGGTCGAACGCCGCTTCACCGAATACGTCACCGACTACTTCGACAAGGCGTTGGGTCACGAGGCGCTGGCGACCTTCATCCGCGGCTACGTGCAGCCGCAGCCGGTGGCCGGCGCCACCATCCTCTATGTCGAGGACAGCCGCGTGGTGGCCGAGGCGACCAAGCGCATGCTCGAGCGCCAGGAACTGCACGTGGTGCACGTGCTGACCGCCGAGGACGCGTTCGCGCTGCTGACCGCCGAGTCGCTGGGCCGCACCACCCGCCGCATCGACCTGGTGCTGACCGACGTCACCCTGAAGGGCGAGCTCAACGGCCGCGACGTGGTGCAGCGCATCCGTATCGACTTCGCCTACGGCAAGCGGCGCATGCCGGTGCTGGTGATGACCGGCGACAGCAATCCGCACAACCAGTCCGAGTTGCTGCGCGCCGGCGCCAACGATCTGGTGCAAAAGCCGATCGAGGAGCGCCTGCTGGTCACCAAGGTGCTGTTCCAGCTGCGCTTGGCCAAGCTCAGCGACAACGCCGTGACGTTCTGATCGATCGACTGCCGGACCCTGCATGAGTAGCGAAGACGACACCCGGATCCAACTGGAACCTTCATGGAAGGCGCAGGTCGGCGACTGGCTGCTGCGCCCGGAGATGCGCGAACTGGCCGTGTTCCTGCGCCAGCGCAAGGCGGCCGGCGCGCGCGTGTTCCCGCCCGGGCGGCAGATCTTCGCCGCGTTCGAGGCGACCCCGTTCGACCGGGTCGAGGTGGTGATCCTCGGCCAGGATCCATACCACGGCTACGGCCAGGCGCACGGGCTGTGCTTCTCGGTGCTGCCGGGGGTGCCGGTGCCGCCGTCGCTGCTGAACATCTACAAGGAGATCGAGGACGACCTGGGCATCCGCCGTCCCGACCACGGCTGCCTGCTGCCGTGGGCGCAGCGCGGCGTGCTGCTGCTCAACGCGGTGCTGACGGTGGAGGAAGGCCGCGCCGGCGCGCACCAGGGCAAGGGCTGGGAGGGCTTCACCGACCACGTCGTAGAGACCCTGAACCGCGAGCGCGAAGGCCTGGTGTTCCTGCTGTGGGGCAGCTACGCCCAGGCCAAGGGCAAGGTCATCGACACCCGCCGCCACCGCGTGCTGAAGGCGCCGCATCCCTCGCCGCTGTCGGCGCACCGCGGCTTCCTGGGCTGCAAGCATTTCTCCGCGGCCAACGAGTACCTGCGCCGCCGCGGCGCCCAGCCGATCGACTGGAGCCTGCCGCCGCGCGCGGCGCTGGACGCGGCGCTGGCCGGCGCCTGAACCGCGGTTCGCCGGAGGCGCGCGACACCCGCCGGATGTACGGAAATTTCGCAGGACAGGTGTTAGGTTTGCCCCTCGTAACCGGTTACGGCTGCCTCCCCACAGCGTTCCAGTGGTCTCTGTCACAGTCTCATTCCTGATCGAGTGTTCCACCAGCGGAACGCAGGAACTTTTTACTGTACCCAGCAGTCCAATTACTTGACTGCTAAGATGAGCCCCTATGAACCAGACCATGCCTGCCACCGCGCTGGTGGCCAACAACCTCCCGATCCCCAGTCCGCTCGGTTCGCTGGATGCCTATATCGGCGCCGTGCACCAGATCCCGGTGCTGACGTCCGAAGAGGAACGCGCGCTGGCGGTGCGCTACCGTGACCAGGAAGACCTGGATGCGGCGCGCGAACTGGTCCACTCGCATCTGCGCTTCGTGGTCCACGTGGCCCGCGGCTACAACGGCTACGGCCTGCCGCTGGGCGACCTGATCCAGGAAGGCAACATCGGCCTGATGAAGGCGGTCAAGCGTTTCGACCCGGAAATGGGCGTGCGCCTGGTCAGCTTCGCGGTGCACTGGATCCGTGCCGAGATGCACGAGTACATCCTGAAGAACTGGCGCATCGTCAAGGTCGCCACGACCAAGGCGCAGCGCAAGCTGTTCTTCAACCTGCGCAAGTCCAAGACCCGCCTGGGCTGGATGAACGCGGCGGAAGTGACCGCGGTCGCCAAGGACCTCAACGTGTCCGAGCGCGAGGTGCTGGAGATGGAGTCGCGCCTGTCCGGTCGCGACATCGGCTTCGATGCGCCGTCCGACGACGATGACGACCACGCGCCGCCGTCGCCGGCCGCCTACCTGATGGCCGCCGAGGAAGATCCCTCGCAGGCCTACGAGCGCGCCGACAGCGAGGACAACCAGCTGCAGCTGCTGCGCGAGGGCCTGGCCGAACTGGATGCGCGTTCGCGCGACATCATCAAGCGCCGCTGGCTGGATGCCGACAGCAAGATCACGCTGCAGGAGCTGGCCGACGAGTACGGCGTGTCGGCCGAGCGCATCCGCCAGATCGAGGCCAATGCGCTGAAGAAGATGAAGGCGTTGTTCGTGGCGTGATCGTCGGTATGGCGCGCATGGGCGGATGATCGATCCGCCAAGCGAAAAGGCCCGGGTTTCCGGGCCTTTTTCGTTGCGCCGCTGCGTGGCGCAGACCGGACTGAAGACCCGCCGTGCGAACGCGCGCGCTGCCGGTTACGGCTCCGGCGGCGGCCGTGCCACCGGCAGGTGCCAGCCGTAGCGGATCGCCATGAAGCGCAGGCCGAAGCAGAGCGTGGCGCCGACCGCCAGTCCCCACGGCTGCGGCAGCTGCAGGACATGCGCCGCGGCGACCACGCCGCCGCCGAGCAGCGCCGCCACCGCGTACAGCTCGGCCTGCAGCACCACTGGCGTACGCGCCACCAGCAGGTCGCGGACGATGCCGCCGCCGATGCCGCTGAGCATGCCGAGCAGGGTCGCGCTGAGCGGACCCAGGCCGAACGCCAGCGCCTTGCTGGTGCCGTACACCGCGAACAGCGCCAGGCCCAACGCGTCGAAGAGTTGCACCGGATTGCGCAGGCGTTCGACCGTGTTGTGGCTGTAGAAGGTCAGCAGCCCGGCCAGGCAGGCGACGCCGAGATAGCGGGCGTCGCCGAGCGCGGCCGGCGGGGTGGCGCCGATCAGCACGTCGCGGGCGATGCCGCCGGAGACCGCGGCCGCGCACGACAGCACCAGCACGCCGAACAGGTCCAGGCGGTGGCGCACGCCGACGGTGGCGCCGCTGATCGCGAACACGAAGGTGCCGAGCAGGTCGAGCAGGAACAGGAAGGTCGCCAAGACGGCACTGCGCAGCGGCAAGGGGCGGTTAGGATCGCAGCCGCGCCGCGGGGTGTCACGCGGCCGGCGGCGGCTTGGGCGTGGTCGGCGCCGGATCGGAATCGCGCGCGTCGTCGCCGAGGATGATCCGCGCCGCGCGCTGGTAGCTCCAGTACGCCCAGGCCCAGTTGAGCAGCACCACCAGGCGGTTGCGGAAGCCGATCAGGAAGAACACGTGCGCGGCCAGCCAGAACCACCAGGCCAGCAGGCCCGACAGCTGCAGGCGGCCGAGATGCACGATCGCGGCCATGCGTCCGATGGTCGCCAGGTTGCCGTAGTCGGCGTAGCGGAACGGCGCATCGCCGGGCAAGCCGCGCAGCCGCTTCGACAGGTTCTCGGCCACGTGCCGGCCCATCTGCTTGGCCGCCGGCGCCACCCCGGGTACCGGCTTGCCGTCGGCCTGCTGCAAGGCGGCCAGGTCGCCGGCGACGAACACCTCCGGATGCCCGGGAACGCTCAGGTCCGGCTGTACCTGCACGCGGCCGCTGCGGTCCAGCGGCACCTCCAGCGTCCGCGCCAGCGGCGAGGCGGCCACGCCGGCGGCCCAGACCACGGTGCGCGCGGGCACGAAGGTGCTGCCCAGCCGGTAGCCGCTGGCGTCGATGTCGGCGACCGGCACGCCGGTCAGCACCTCCACGCCGAGCTTTTCCAATTGTTTCTGCGCCTTGGCCGACAGCCGCTCCGGGAACGAGGCCAGCACGCGCGGGCCGGCCTCGATCAGCCGCACCCTGGCTTCGGCCGGATCGATGCGGCGGAACTCGTGCTTCAGCGTATGCCGCGCGATCTCGGCCAGGGTGCCGGCCAATTCCACCCCGGTCGGGCCGCCGCCGACGATGGCGAAGCTGAGCCAGGCCGCGCGCGCGGCGGGGTCGGTTTCGGCTTCGGCGCGCTCGAACGCCAGCAGCAGGTGGCGGCGCAGATGCAGCGCATCGTCCAGGGTCTTCAGCCCGGGCGCGTGCGCGGCCCACTCGTCGTGGCCGAAATAGGCGTGGGTGGCGCCGGTGGCGACCAGCAGGTAGTCGTAGTCCAGCGTCTCGCCGCCGGCCAGCTGCACCTGCCGCGCCTGCTTGTCCAGATGCACGACTTCGCCCAGTCGCACCTCCACGTTGTCCTGGCTGCGCAGGATCTGCCGCAGCGGCGCGGCGATGTCCGGCGAGGACAGCCCGGCGGTGGCGACCTGGTACAGCAGCGGCTGGAACAGGTGGTGGTTGCGGCGATCGATCAGGGTGATGCGCAGCGGCGCCTTGGCCAGCGCGCGCGTGGCCCACAACCCGGCGAAACCACCGCCGACCACAATCAGGTGCGGCACGGGCGCGCTAGCCATGTGGGATTCCAAGCGGACGGGAAGGCGAAACGCATGCTGCCGGCGAGGCGGCAGCGACGGCGGCATGCGCGGCGCGCGCCGCGCGAGCGGCGCGTTCGCGGCGGCCGACGCTGCATGCAGGAACTGGGGGTTGGAACCGCATGCCCCTATAGTAGCGCGATGGCAGGCGCAGGCAGGGATGCGGGGGGCGCATGGTAGTGCGAGCGACAGCAACAGCGACGGATCGACCTCTCGCATCGCCCGGCGCGGTGCCGTCGCGCTTGGGTGCGCTGCTGTTCGCGGCGAAGACCCGGGTGCTGCAACTGCGCCGCGCGCTGCGCGACCTGCGCGGCGGACCGCGCCGGCATCGCCGCGACATGGGGTTGCCGATCGCCGCGGCGGCGGTCTCCGAATCGGTCACCGCGCTATGGCCCGAGTCGGAAGAAACCTCGCCGCTGCTGGTCGCCGGCAAGATTCACAACCTGCGCGTGGCCGCACGCCTGCTGCACGGGGTCGAGGTGCCGGCCGGGGCGACCTTCGGTTTCTGGCGGCAACTGGGCCGGGCCACGCGCCGGCGCGGCTTCGCCGCCGGCCGCGAACTGCGCGAAGGCTGCCTGGTGCCGTCGATCGGCGGTGGCCTGTGCCAGCTGTCCAATGCGATCTACGACGCGGCGTTGCGCCAGGGCCTGGAGATCGTCGAGCGGCATCGGCACACGCAGGTGATCGCCGGTTCGCTGGCCGAGCGCGATCGCGATGCGGTGGTGTTCTGGAACTACGTCGATCTGCGCCTGCGCGCGGCCTCGGCATGGCGCCTGGAAGTGTGGCTGGATGGCGAGGACCTGCACGTGCGCATCCTCGGTGGCGCGCCGGCGGCCGCTGCGCTGCCGTTGTCGCCGCTGCGGCGCACGCCGGCAGCGACCGCGGCGAACGACTGCACCCGCTGCGGCCGCGAGGCATGCCATCGGCACGTGCCGGCCGCCGCCGCCGCCGGCGTGCGCCGCACCTGGCTGATCGACGAGGACTGGCCGGAATTCACCGCGGACCGCCGGCGCCGCATGCAGCCGGGCGATCGGGTGCTGGCGCTGCGCCGGAGCAGCCTCGCCGCCGTGCAGGCGGCCCTGCTGCAACGCTGGTGGCTACGGCGCGGGCTGCCGTTGCCGCAGGTGCGGCAGCGCGCGCAACGCATCCGCCTGCGCGCGCTGCAGCGCAGGCTCGGCGCGCAGGATGTCGAGCTGGTGGTGCCGCAGAGCCTGTTGCCGGGCCTGTGGCTGGCCGGCGAACTGCAGGGCCGGCGCTGGGACGTGTGCATGACCGCGTTGCCGATGCATCTGTTGCAGGCGCGGCTGGACGTGGCGGCGCAACGGCATCCCGACAGCGCCACGCTGCGCGATTTCCGTGCCGATCCGCTGCTGGTCGAGGCCGAGCGCGCGGCGCTGGCGCAGGCGCGGCACTGGATCACCCCGCATCGCGAATTGCTGGCCTTGGCCGGCAGTCGCGGCATCGCGTTGGAATGGCGACAGCCGCTGTCCGATCCTGCGCCATCCAGCGGCAACGGCGGCGCGGCGCAGGTCCTGCTGGCGGCGTCGGCGCTGGCGCGCAAGGGCGCGTTCGAACTGCGCGAGGCGCTGCGCGGTTTGCCGGTGCAACTGCTGTTGCCGCCCGGCGCGCAGGAGACGCCGCAGTTCTGGAGCGGCATCGACGTGCGCCGGGTCGCCTCGATGGCCGACGGCGTGCAGGCGGCCGCGGTGGTGGTGCTGCCGGCGTGGATCGAACAGCAGCCGCGCGGCGCGCTGCTGGCGCTGGCGCTGGGCAAGCCGGTGATCGCCACCGCCGCCTGCGGCCTGGGCGCGGACGCCGGCACGTGGCGTTGCGTGGAAGCCGGCGACAGCGCCGCGCTGCGCGCGCACCTGGTCGCCGTGCTGGGCTTGCCGGGCTGAGGCGAGCGTGTCGCGGACGCCGCGCTCGCCTCAGTACAGATCCTGCGGATCCACATCCAGCGACCAGCGCACGCGCCGCGCCTGCGGCAGCGCGTAGATCGCCGGCATCGCCGCGTCCAGCACCGCATGCAGCGCGCGCCGAGTCGGTGCCGATAGCAGCAACTGGGTACGCTGGAAACCGGCGCGGCGCGGCATCGGCGCCGGCATCGGCCCGAAACGTTGCACGTCTGCCTGCTCCGGCAGCAGCGCGCGCACCGCACTGAGGAAGGCGTTGGCGTGTTCGACCTGCTTGGCCTCGGCGCGCAGCAGCGCCAGGTGCGCGAACGGCGGGAAGCCGGCGGCCTCGCGCTGCGCCAGTTCGGCCTCGGCGAAGGCGTGGTAGCCACCGTGCACCAGGGTCTCCAGCAGCGCATGGCCGGGGTGGTGGGTCTGCAGCCAGACCTCGCCCGGGCGCGCGGCGCGGCCGGCGCGGCCGGCGACCTGGATCAGCTGCTGCGCCAGTTTCTCGCTGGCGCGGAAATCGGCCGAGAACAGGCCTTCGTCGATGCCGACCACCACCACCCGGGTCAGCTGCGGCAGGTCGTGGCCCTTGGCCAGGATCTGCGTGCCGACCAGGATCCCGGGCTGCGTGCCGAGCGTGGCCAGTTGCGTCTCCAGCGCATCGCGGCGCTGGGTGGTGCCACGATCGATGCGCAGTACCGGCACGTCGGGAAAGGCCTGCAGCAGGCGTTCTTCCAGGCGCTCGGTGCCGATGCCCTGCGGCTGCAGTGCCAGGCTGCCGCAATCCGGGCAGGCCAGCGGCGCCGGCTGCCGCGCGCCGCAGTGGTGGCACTGCAGGCGCCGGCCGCCGGCATGCACGGTCATCGGCGTGGCGTGCAGCGGGGTGCTGCAGCGCTGGCACGGCGCGGTCCAGCCGCAGTCGTGGCACAGCAGCACCGGCGCGTAGCCGCGGCGGTTCTTGAACACCAGCACCTGGCCGCCGTCGGCCAGCGCGCTGCCGATGCCGGCCAGCACCTCCGGCGACAGGCCGTCCTGCAGCGGGCGCTTGCGCACGTCGAGCACGCGCACCGTGGGCGGCCGCGCATCGCCGGCGCGGCGGGTCAGGCGCAGGTGCGCGTAGCGTCCGCCGGCGGCGTTGTGCAGGCTTTCCAGCGACGGCGTGGCGCTGCCCAGCAGCACCGGCACGTCCAGCGCCTTGCCGCGCACCAGGGCGAAATCGCGGGCGTGGTAGCGGATCCCGTCCTGCTGCTTGTAGCTGCCGTCGTGTTCCTCGTCGACCACGATCAGCCCGGCCTGCGGCAGCGGCACGAACACCGCCGAGCGGGTGCCGACCACCACCCGCGCCTCGCCGCGCCAGGCCGCGGCCCAGACCCGCGCGCGCTCGTTGTCGGTGAGCCCGGAATGCAGCGCGTGCACCGGCACGCCCAGGCGCGCGCGGAACCGCGCCAGGGTCTGCGGGGTCAGGCCGATCTCCGGCACCAGCACCAGCGCCTGGCGGCCGCGCGCCAGGCAGGCGGCAATGGCCTGCAGGTAGACCTCGGTCTTGCCGCTGCCGGTGACCCCGTCGAGCAGGAACGGGGCGAAACCGGGCGCGGCGACGACCGCGTCGATCGCCGCCTGCTGTTCCGCGTTCGGGGTGGGGCCGGGCTGCGGCTGCGGCGCCGCAGCGCTGGCCGGCACCGCGATGCGTTCGGCGAAGGCGCGCTTGGCCAGGCTGCGCGCGGCACTGCGCCAGTCGTCCATGGCCTGGTCGAGCCGGTCTTCGTCCACCGCTCCGGCCGCCAGCAGTTCGGCGAAGCGGTGCGGACGGGTCCCCGGGCGGGCGCGATGGCTGGCACCGGCCTCGGTCAGGCGCCAGGCCCAGGCGTGGGTGTCGGGCAGCGCCTCGCCGCGGCGCAGGGTCACCGGCAGCGCGGTCGCCAGCACCTCGCCCAGCGGAGCGTGGCTGTAGCGGGCCAGCCAATGCAGCGAGTCGGCCAGCTCGCCATGCAGCAGCGGCACCGGGTCCAGCCAGGCAAGCGCCTCGCGCAGGCCCTCGCCGTCCTCGACCTGGCCGAGCGCGGCCACCACCCCACTCAGCTCGCGGTTGCCGAACGGCACCCGCAGCCGGCGGCCGACGTCGCCGGCCACGGCGGCGCTGCCGGGCGGCGGCAGGTAGTCGAACAGCTGCGGCAGCGGCAGCGGCAGGGCGACGCGGAGGGTGGCGACGGGGGGCGACATCGACCCTAGTTTAGCGGCCGGGGAACCGGAGCCCGCGGTCTCCCGGCCGTGATCGGCGGCGCCGCCAGTTGGGCGCGACAGCTGCCGCCAAAGTGATAAACAAGTCGTAAATCGTTGCCCCGCTTGGAGAATCGAATTTATCCACACGTGCTGTGGATAAAGCTGTGCATGAAGGGGATGCTCCACGCCGTGAAGACGGATTCACAAGCTTCTGCCACAAGTTGGACAAAAAAGCGCCAATCGAATAAACGCTATGAATAACAACGACTTGGCCGTGAAACATGGCTGCAACATGATTTCACGCCGGGCTTGACAGGGGCTGTGGGCGTGCTCCCGGCACGCTGTGCACAACCCGCCGCCGCGATCCGCCCCGCTGGCGCCTGAAGCAGCCGATCGGCGCGCCCTTGTCAAGCGCGCGGTGCGGCGGCGGCATCGCTATCATCGCGCCGATGATGGAGTTCCGATGACCGCCGCGCCCCCCTCCGACGGCGCGGTCGCCGCGCCCGCCCTGGCCGCCTTCCTGCGCGGCATCGAACGCCGTGCCGCGGTGCTGGCCGAGCTGCAGAGCGGCAGCGTCGAGCGCGGCGCGCCGGCGCTGGCCGCGGCGATGCGCGCGTTCCGCAGCCATGCCGCGACCCTGCCGATGGCCGACTGGCCGCTGCGCTTCTGGAAGCTGCTCGCCGCCGTGCCGTCCCTGCGCCAGGCCGCCACCGCGGCCGGCAGCGGCTGGCCGGCGCCGCTCGCGCATCTGGGCGAGGTGGAGGCGGCCGACCGCCTGGCGCTGCTGCTGCGGATCGTGGCCGGGCTGGACGAGCCGATCGCGGCGCAGGTGTTGCACCAGTCCACCCAGGACTACCAGCAGGCGCTGGCACGGGCCTGTCCGCGCGATGCCGCCGGCCGCCCGGACGCCGCCGGCTGGCGCGCGCTGGCCGAGGCCGCCCAGCAGCACCTGCGCGAGCTGCCGCCGGCACGGCTGCAGGCCTTGGCACAGCTGCGCGACGCGGCCATCGCCAGCGCGGCACCGAGCGCGCCGACGGCGGCGCCCAGGCCCGCGCCACCCGCGCAGGTCCCCACGCGTCGCAGTGCAGGCAGGCGCAGCCCGACCCGGGCACGCCTGGCGGGGGCGGTGATCGTGGTCGTCGCCCTGGCGCTGGTCGGCACCCTGTGGTGGGACCGGTCGCCGTCGCGGCGCGCGGCCGCTGGCGCCGGCACAGATTCGGGGCTGGCGCTGGGCGATACCGGGCCGGTGCAGGTCGAGGAACTGCCGGCCGAGTCCGATGTGGCCACGGCGCCGCCGATGCCGGCCGCGCCGCCGGCGCCGCTGCCGGAACCGGCGGTCTACGACCTGGACTTCTTCGCGTGGTACGCCGCCGGCGCGCCGCCGGCACGGATCGAGCGCAGCGCACCCAGCGCGGAAGAGGCCGCCGAAGCCGCCGCTGCCAACCCGGCCAACCCGGCCACGGGCGTGGCGACCGCGCCGGCCACCACCGCTGCCGCCACGCCGCCGGCGCTGACCCCGGCGCAGTTGCGCGAGCGCCAGGCCGCCTGGGACGCGCTGCACGCCACGGTGCAGGCGCGCCTGCGGCAGGTGGCCAGCGCCTTCGCCGGCCTGCCGGTGGAGCAGCAGCACGCGCTGCGCGCGCAGTTCGCGGCGCTGGATGCGCTGGAGCGCCATGGCTGGCTGCTGGGGCCAGAACTGGGCAGCGAATACTGGGCGCTGCAGCCACTGTTCGGCTACGTGCCCGACGCCCAGCGGCAGACGCTGCTGGACCTGATGCGCACGCTGCCTGCCGATCAGCGCGAGCACCTGGCGCTGTTGTCGCAGCGCACCCCGCCGCAGGACCGCGCGGCGCTGCGCCACGAACTGCTGGCGCAAGCGGCGGAGACGCGCGCGGCCTGGCTGCGCCAACGCAGCGCCCGCTGAACTGCAGCGTCGGGCGGCGTCCTGCCGCTCCGCGCTCCGAATCCCCAATCCCCAATCCCCAATCCCCAATCCCTGCATCACAGGGTAAAATGCCGGCCCTCCGCCACCCGGCGCCGGCGCTTTCCTGCGCGGCCGCAGTCGGCGGGATCGCTAGAGTCTTGCAATGTCTTCGTCCTCCACCCCGGCCTCGGTCCGGGGCCGCGAACTGCGCAGCACGGCGCGGCTCGCCCTGCCGCTGGTCCTGGGGCACATTTCCGCCGGCCTGATCAGCTTCGTCGACAACGTCATCGCCGGGCACCACGGCACCCGCACGCTGGCCTCGGTGACGGTCGGCACCGCGCTGCTGTGGCTGCCGATGATGATCCCGATCGGCACCCTGATCGCGCTGACCGCGTCGGTCTCGCAGCTCGACGGCGGCAAGCGCCACGCGCAGATCGGGCCGATGTTCCGCCAGGCGCTGTGGCTGTCGCTGGGCCTGGGCCTGCTGATGTTCGCGTTCCTGAGCGTGACCCCGATGGTGCTGCCGCAACTGGGCATCGCGCCGGAGATCGTGCCCGGCGCGCGCGACTTCCTGCATGCGATCCGCTGGGGCGTGCCGGCGATGGTGCTGTACTTCTGCATGCGCTACCTGAGCGAGGGCATGCACTGGACGCTGCCGACCATGCTGCTCGGCTTCGGCGGGCTGCTGGTGCTGGCGCCGCTGGGCTACGTGCTGACCTTCGGCCTGTTCGGGTTGCGCGAGCGCGGCGCCGGCGGGCTGGGCATGGCCTCGGCGATCATGATGTGGCTGCAGGCGCTGTGTTTCGCGGTCTACCTGGCGCGTTCCAAGCGGTTCGCGCCGCTGCGTCTGTTCGCGACCTTCGAGGCGCCGGACCTGCGCGCGATCGGCGGGCTGCTGAAGACCGGGCTGCCGATCGGCATCACCATCCTGATGGAAGGCGGCCTGTTCATCGTCACCGCGCTGCTGATCGCGCGGCTGGGCGAGGTGCCGGCGGCCGCGCACCAGATCGCGATCAACGTGGCGCAGCTGTGCTTCATGGTGCCGATGGGCGTGGCCGAGGCGACCACGGTGCGGGTCGGCCGCGCCGCTGGCGGCGGCGATGCGGTGGGCGTGCGCGGCGCGGCCTGGGCCGGCTACACCATCGTGCTCGCCACCCAGGCGCTGTCGGCGCTGGTGCTGCTGTTCGGCCACGACGCCATCGTCGGCGTCTACACCCGCGACATCGCGGTGGCCGGGCTGGCCTCCACGCTGCTGCTGTACGCGGCCGCGTTCCAGTTCCCCGACGGGGTGCAGGTGCTGTCGGCCGGCGCGCTGCGCGGGCTCAAGGACACCCGCGTGCCGATGCTGCTCGCCCTGTGCTCCTACTGGGGCCTGGGCATGCCGCTGGGCGCCGGGCTCGGCCTGTGGCTGGGCTGGGGGCCGCAGGGCATGTGGATCGGGCTGATCCTGGGCCTGAGCGCGGCGGCGGTGATGATGGCCGCGCGCTTCCGGCTCAGCAGCGGGCGCCTGCTCGCCGCCACGGCACCCTGACTTCAGGCGCATGTGCGGCGCCGGCGCAGCCGGTATGCTGCACACGCGCAAGACGCTTCCCTTCCGGAGTTTTCCATGAACCAACCCGTGCGTCGCAGCCCCATCGCCAACTTCTTCGTTGGCCTATGGGATGTGATGAACTTCACCCGCCGGCTGATCCTGAACCTGGTGTTCTTCGGCTTCCTGCTGCTGCTCCTGCTGCTGATCGTGTTCGCGATGGGGCGCGGCGACGGCGCCAAGACGCTGCACGACCGTACGACGCTGCTGATCGCGCCGGAAGGCACCGTGGTCGAGCAGTTCAGCGCCGATCCGGTCAGCCGCGCGCTGACCAAGGCGATGGGCGACAAGGGCGCCGAGGAGATCCAGCTGCGCGACCTGTTGCGCGCGCTGGAAGCGGCCAAGACCGATCCGAAGATCGAGCGCGTGGCGCTGCGCCTGGACAAGCTGCAGCCGGGCGGTTTCGCCTCGGTGCGCGAAGTGGCCGCGGCGCTGCAGGACCTGCGCGCTTCCGGCAAGCAGGTCGTGGCCTACAGCGACAGCCTGAGCCAGTCGCAGTACCTGCTGGCCGCGCAGGCCAACGAGGTCTACCTGGACCCGATGGGCTCGGTGGTGCTGGAAGGCCTGGGCCGCTATCGCCAGTACTTCCGCGAAGGCCTGCAGGACAAGCTCGGCGTCGACGTGCACCTGTTCAAGGTCGGCGAGTACAAGTCCGCCGCCGAGCCTTACGTGCTCGACGCGGCGTCGCCGGCGTCCAAGGAAGCGGACCTGTTCTGGATGAACGACGTGTGGCAGCGCTATGTTGCCGACATCGCCAAGGCGCGCAAGCTGGCGCCCGAGCAGATATCCGCCGGCATCGACACGATGCCCGAGGGTATCGCCGCGGCCGGCGGCGACATGGCCAAGTTCGCGCTGCAGCAGAAGCTGGTCGACGGCCTGAAGACCCGCGAGGAGGTCGAGGAACTGCTGACCAAGCGCGGCGTCGCCGACGACGATGCCGACAGCGGCTTCCGCAACGTCAATCTGGACGCCTATCTGCAGCAGTTGGACCTGCGCCGTTCGCCGGTGGATTCGCGGCCGCAGGTGGCGGTGGTGGTCGCGGCGGGCGAGATCAGCGGCGGCGAGCAGCCGGCCGGGCGTATCGGCGGCGAGTCGACCGCGGAACTGCTGCGCCAAGCGCGCGACGACGAGGCGGTCAAGGCGGTGGTGCTGCGGGTGGATTCGCCGGGCGGCGAAGTGTTCGCCTCCGAGCAGATCCGCCGCGAGGTGGTGGCGCTGAAGGCGGCCGGCAAGCCGGTGGTGGTGTCGATGGGCGACCTGGCCGCGTCCGGCGGCTACTGGATCAGCATGAACGCCGACCGCATCTACGCCGATCCATCGACGATCACCGGCTCGATCGGCATCTTCGGCATGATCCCCAACCTGACCCGCAGCCTGGACAAGATCGGCGTGCACACCGACGGCGTCGGCACCACCCGGTTCGCCGGGGCGTTCGACGTCACCCGGCCGATGGATCCGGCGGTGGGGCAGGTGATCCAGTCGGTGATCAACAAGGGCTACGCCGATTTCACCGGCAAGGTCGCGCAGGCGCGCAGCAAGCCGGTCGAGGCGATCGACCAAGTCGCGCGCGGCCGCGTGTGGAGCGGTGCGCAGGCCAAGGAACGCGGCCTGGTGGACGCGTTCGGCGGCTTCAAGGACGCGGTGGCCGATGCCGCCGCGCGGGCCAAGCTGGGCGAGCGCGATAAGTACCGCGTGCGCTACATCGAGAAGCCGGCCACGCCGTTCGCGCAGTTCGTCAGCGGCTTCGCCAGCAGCCGCATGGGCGCCTGGATGCTGGGCGATTCGGCGCTGGCGCATGCGGTACTGGCGCGCAGCATGCCGGAGCTGGATACGCAGTTGCGCTTCGTGCAGGACGCCACCGACAAGCGCAACGGCGCACCGGTCAAGGCGCTGGCCTACTGCTTCTGCGGCTTGTGAGCCAGGCATGAGGCAAGCGCGTCCGCCCGCTGGCGGGCGCGCTGCGAGCGACCCAGAACGCCGGCCGATGCCGGCGTTTTTATTGCCCGGTAGCGGCGTCGATCGCCCCGTTCTGTGCGGCCGCGGCCTGCTCGGTGCCGGCCTGCGCCTGTTTGGCGCGGTCCAGCGGCTGCGCGATCGCCGCGCGCAGCGCGCCGGCCTGCGGCTCGGGCGGCTTGTCCGCCGGTTTCGGCGGTGCCGGCTTGCATGCGGCCAGCGCGACCAGCAGCGAGAGTGCCAACGTCAGCAAGCGCAATGATCCGTGCATAGGGGCGACCTCGTTGAGCGTGGGCGTTATCCTACGCCCACCCCGGCGCAGACAGGCAAGGCGATGCAGCAACGTTGGCGGCTGGACGGACAGACCGCATTGATCACCGGCGCCAGCGCCGGCATCGGCCTGGCGATCGCGCGCGAACTGCTCGGCTTCGGCGCCGAGCTGATGCTGGTGGCGCGCGACATCGACGCGCTGGAAGCGGCGCGCGACGAGCTGGCCGACGCCTTTCCCGAGCGCCGCATCCTGGCGCTGGCCGCGGACGTGGCCGACGACGAGGACCGCCGCGAGATCCTGGACTGGGTCGAGGACCATGCCGACGGCCTGCACCTGCTGGTCAACAATGCCGGCGGCAACCTCAGCAAGGCGGCGGTGGACTACACCGAGGACGAGTGGCGCGGCATCTTCGAGACCAACCTGTTCTCCGCGTTCGAGCTGTCGCGCTATGCGCATCCGCTGCTGGCGCAGCATGCGGCCGCGGCGATCGTCAACGTCGGCAGCGTGTCCGGGCTGACCCACGTGCGCAGTGGCGCGCCGTACGGCATGACCAAGGCCGCGTTGCACCAGCTGACCCGCAACCTTGCCGCCGAATGGGCCGAGGACGGGATCCGGGTCAATGCGGTGGCGCCGTGGTACATCCGCACCCGCCGCACGTCAGGCCCGCTGTCGGATCCGGACTACTACGAACAGGTGATCGAGCGCACGCCGATGCGCCGCATCGGCGAACCGGAGGAAGTGGCGGCCGCGGTCGGCTTCCTGTGCCTGCCGGCGGCCAGCTACATCACCGGCGAATGCATCGCGGTGGACGGCGGATTCTTGCGCTACGGGTTCTAGGGTTTTTCTCTTGCCTGCTCATTGCTGCAGCAGTGCCTCAACCCGGTTCCGGCCGCGCGCGGTAACCCTGTAGGAGCGGCTTCAGCCGCGACCGAGGCTTTCCCGGCAATGCCCGGTCGCGGCTGAAGCCGCTCCTACAGGGAGCATCGTCGGAATCGAAGTGCGCGATCGCGCGCGCTACTTCGGCGCGCCGCAACTGCTCGCGTCGAACAGTTGCTGGCGGCGCAGGAATTCCTGCCGCAGCTGCTCGGCGTGGTCGGGGACGGCGAAGCGCCAGTGCGTTTCGGCTTCGGCCACGTAGCTCGTCCAGGCATCGCAGGCGCCGGCCTCGGGCAGCGCTTCGCAGCGGTCGCGGATCACTTCGCAGGCGCTGCCGCCGGCCTTGTCGGGGCTGCCGTCCAGGCCGACGGTGCGCAACGGCACGCAGCGCGGGGTCGGCTCGGCGGCTTCGCCGACATAGCGCTGCTGTTCGCGGGTGACGCATGCATACAGCGGAGGCGGCGGCAGGCGCGGTGCGGCGTCTGTGGCCGGCGTGGGCGGCGTTGGTGGAGGATCGGATGGCGCGACGGCAGCGGCTGCGGCCGTCGCTGCGGGAGCAGCCGTCGTTGCAGATGCGGCTCCCGGCGCCGGCGAGGGTGCCGCCGCGGCGGGCGCAGCGCTCGGCACATAGGCGGGCGCGCGGCCGACGCCCTGCATGATCTTCTTTTCCTGGCGCACGCCCTTGGGGCAGGGCTGGTTCTGCAGGGTCAGGCCGCCGTGCGCATCGGTGCAGCGATAGAACACCACGTCCTCGGCATGCGCGACGCCGGCGCAGGCCAGCAGCGCCGCGAGGCAGGCGACGCTGCGCATCTCAGCTGCCGCCGCAGTCGCGGTCGAGGCGCGCATCGATGCCGCGCTGTTCGGTTTCCAGTGCGCGGCGCTCGCTCTGCAGCGCGCTGTTGTAGCGACGGATCAATTCCCAGCGGCGGTCGGCCAGGCGCGCGCACACTTCCTGCGGCGGCAAGGCGTTGCAGGTGTCGCGGACCAGGGTGCTGCCGGCCGGCACCACCACGCTGCCGCCGACTGGATACTCCGGCCGCGGCGGCCGCGGGCCACCGCCACCGCCGTGGCCATGGCGAGGGCCGCTGCCGTAGCCGCCGACATAGCCGATCGCCCACAGCGGCACCCAGCGCGGATTGCCCTCGTTGTCGTCGCTGGTATAGCGCTCGCCCTCGCTGGTGACGCATTCGTACATGGGCTGCGGCGGCTGCACGGTGACGATGCGGATCTCGCGCTGCGGCAGCGGCGCCGGCGCCGCCGCGGCGCTAGCGGGATCGGTGCTGAGCGTGGTGGTCGGGCGCGGCGGCGGATCGCGCGGACGCTGCATGTCCAGCACCTGTTGCTGGCGTGCGTTCTCGCAGGGCGCGTTCTGCAGGCTGACCGCGCCGGCGCTGCCGACGCAGCGGTAGATGCGTACCGATCCCTGGGCGCCATCGCTGCTGGTGGTCTGCTTGCTCTGCGCCCAGGCGGCAGCGGCCAGCGGCAACAGCGCGGTCAGGAGCAGGGCGGGGCGGGCGATGGCAGGCATGCGCGCATCTTGCGCGCCTTCGCCGGCCATGGAAAGCAGGGGCGGGCAGGCCCTCGTGACGCGCTCAGGCGCGCAGGATCTCGCCGCTGATCGCGTCGCGGATCGGCGTCGGCTGGGCCAGGTCGCCGGTCTGCCCATCGACCACGCCATCGAGCGCGGCCAGCAGCTGCGGGTCCAGGTCGGCGCGCTGCCGCGCCGGCGGCTCGCCGCCGCGGTTGGCGCTGGTCGAGACCAGGGCACCGCCCCAGGCGCGGCACAGCGCGGCCACCTGCGGATGCGCGCTGATCCGCACCGCGATGCTGCGGTGCGCGCCGGTGACCCAGCGTGGCGCCTGCGCCGCGGCCGGCAGCACCCAGGTATGCGCTCCGGGCCAGCTGCCCAGCACCGCGGCCAGGCGCGCCGGCGGCAGCGCCGCCAGGTCGAGCAGCGGGCGCAACGGTTCCAGTTCGGCGGCGACCACGATCAGGCCCTTCTCCACCGGGCGCTGCTTGATCCGCAGCAGCCGGGTCACCGCCGCTTCGTCGTGCGGATCGCAACCCAGGCCCCACACCGCTTCGGTCGGATAGGCGATCACTCCGCCCTGCTGCAGGACGGCGACGGCTTGGCTGAGCGACAGATCGGTCATGTGCGCATGATGCGGCAGGCGGTTGCCGGGGGGCAATGATGGGATGGGGACTCGGGACTCGGGACTCGGGACTCGGGATTCGCGAAGAGCGAAGAGCGAAGAGCGAAGCACGTGTTTCTGGTGGTTCGAGCTTTGTGGCGCGATGCGGGCAGGCGGGGGTTGCTTGCCGCGTAGCTGCAGCGATCGAGGGCTTTCTGTATCAGCCGCGGTGCAAGTGCAGGGCGTCCGGGGGGGCTTAGATTGCGGCGCTATTGAGCTCTTGCCGTGACGGATTGCCCGTGAGGCCATCCGAAGGCCCGTCGCTACTGAAGTCGCTCGTGCAGGTGCGTCGCCTGGATCGGTTGCGCCAGATCGCCTGGCGTCGTTCGCAGCGTGGCATGGGGTCATCCCGCATGGCAGTAGCGCGCTGCCGCGATGGCACGCACATGCGCCTTCGCCATGTGGGAGCGACTTCAGTCGCGACGGGTCTTCCCAGGAACGCCCGTCGCGACTGAAGTCGCTCCCACAAGGGGCGTTGTCGGGATCGGGTTTCGCCAAGTCGCCCTGGCGTTGCGTCGCTCCCGCGGATGTCGCATCCGGCGGGAGCGTGGCCGGATCAGGCCGGCTTGGCCGCGGCCTTCTTGACCGCTTTCTTGACGGCTTTCTTCGCGGTCTTCTTCGCCGCTTTCTTGACCGCCTTCTTCGCCGCGGGCTTGGCCGGGGCGTCGGCCGGGGCCTTCTTGGCCGCGCTCTTCTTCGGCGCGGCTTCCTTCTTGGCTGCGGCCTTCTTCGCGCCGAAGCCGCGCCGTGCCGGCTTGCCGGTCTCTTCCAGCAGCTTCTGCACCTCTTCCAGGGTCAGCGTGGCCGGTTCGCGATCCTTGGGGATCTTGCCGTTGAGCTTGCCGTCGCTGATGTACGGGCCGAAGCGGCCGTTGAGCACCTGGATGTCGCTGCCGTCGAATTCCTTGATGATGCGGTTGCGCGCGATCTCTTCCTTCTCTTCGATCAGGAACACCGCGCGTGCCAGGTCGATGGTGTACGGGTCGTCTTCCTTCTTCAGCGAGGCGTAGACGCTGCCTCGCTTGGCGAACGGCCCGAAGCGGCCGATGCCGACGCTGACGTCCTCGCCCTTGTCCTCACCCAGCGCGCGCGGCATCAGGAACAGCTCCAGCGCGTCTTCCAGGGTGATGGTGTGCATGCTCTGGCCCGGCCGCAGCGAGGCGAACTTGGGCTTGTCCTCGGCGTCCTCGGCGGTGCTGCCGATCGCCGCGTACGGCCCGAACCGGCCCAGCCGCACGCTGACCGGCTTGCCGGTCTTGGGATCGGTGCCGAGTTCGCGCGCGCCGGTGGCCTCGGAGCGGTCCACCGATTCCTTCTTCTCCTCGACCAGTTCCTTGAACGGGCCCCAGAACTTCTCCATCAGCGGCCGCCATTCCTCCTCGCCGCGCGACACCGCGTCCAGCTCGTCCTCGAGCTTGGCGGTGAAGTCGTAGTCGACGTAGCGGGTGAAGTGGCCGGACAGGAACTTGCTGACCGCGCGGCCCACGTCCGACGGGCGGAAGCGGCGTGCGTCCAGTTCCACGTACTTGCGGAACAGCAGGGTCTGGATGATCGAGGCGTAGGTCGAGGGACGGCCGATGCCGTATTCCTCGAGCGTCTTGACCAGCGAGGCTTCCGAGTAGCGCGGCGGCGGCTCGGTGAAATGCTGGTCGGCATGGATGCGGTCGAGCGGGATGCGGTCGCCGGGTTTCATCGGCGGCAGCTTGCGGCCTTCGTCCTCGTCCTCGGCGGCCTTCTGGTCCTTGCCTTCCTCGTACACGGCCAAAAAGCCCGGGTCGATCACCGTGGTGCCGCTGGCGCGGAAGCTGTGCTCGTTGCCGGCAGCCAGTTCCACGGTGACGGTGTTCATCGTCGCCGGCACCATCTGGCAGGCTACCGCGCGCTTCCAGATCAGCTCGTACAGGCGGCGGCCGTCGTCGTCCAGGTACTTGGCCATCTGCGCCGGCGTGCGCAGCGCGGCGGTCGGTCGGATCGCCTCGTGCGCTTCCTGCGCGTTCTTGGACTTGGTCTGGTACATGTTCGGCTTGTCCGGCAGCGCGCCGGTGCCGAAGTCGCGCGCGATCACGTCGCGGATCTCGGCCAGCGCGTCCTGCGACAGGTTCACCGAGTCGGTACGCATGTAGCTGATCAGGCCGACTGTGCCTTCGTCGCCCAGGGTCACGCCTTCGTACAGCTTCTGCGCCACGCGCATGGTGCGGCTGGTGGTGAAGCCGAGCTTGCGCGAGGCCTCCTGCTGCAGCGTGGAGGTGGTGAACGGCGGCGCCGGGCGGCGCTTGCGCTCCTTGCTGGCCACGTCGGTGACGTGCAGCGCGCCCTGTGCGGCCTTCTGCAGGCGCATCCGCGCGTCTTCGGCGGTGTCGCCGTCGGTGATGGTGAACTGCTCGAACTTCTGCCCGTCGAGCTTGACCAGCTTGGCCGCGAACGGCTGCGAGGGATGCAGGCAGTCGGCGCCGATGCTCCAGTATTCGCGGGCGACGAAGGCTTCGATCTCTTCCTCGCGCTCGACGATCATGCGCAGCGCCGGCGACTGCACGCGGCCGGCGGACAGGCCGCGCTGCACCTTGCGCCACAGCACCGGCGACAGGTTGAAGCCGACCAGGTAGTCCAGCGCGCGCCGCGCCTGCTGCGCATCGACCAGGTCCACGGCGATCTGCCGCGGGTTGGCCATCGCTTCCTTGATCGCGCGCGGGGTGATTTCGGTGAACACCACCCGGTGCAGCGGCTTGTCCTTGAGCAGCCCGCGTTCCTTCAGGATCTCCGCGATGTGCCAGCTGATCGCCTCGCCCTCGCGATCCGGGTCGGTCGCCAGATAGATGTCTTCGGCGACCTTGGCGGCCTTGGCGATGGCCTCGACGTGCTTCTCGTTCTTCTCGATCAGCGCGTAGCGCATCGCGAAGCCGTCGTCCGGATCCACCGCGCCCTCTTTCGGGATCAGGTCGCGCACGTGCCCATACGAGGCCAGGACGTGGAAGTCCTTGCCGAGGTATTTGTTGATCGTCTTGGCCTTGGCGGGCGATTCGACGATGAGCAGGTGCTTGGACATGATGAGGTGGGCTTCGAATGGGCGGGGCGGGCGCCCTGGGGGCGGTAGGGTGGCGCAATTGCTCCGGTTAGTGAAGCGTTGCGGTGGTTCAGAGCGGCCGACGCCCGGGGCGGACACCCCGGGCGTTCAGCTGCGTCTCTTTTTATTAGTGGACATGTCCGGCGGCGGCTGTCAAGCGCCCCCTCCCCGCCACGCCGGAATTGCCAAGCTCGCGGGGCTTTACCGACTTCCGTTCTTCCGGTCCCGAGTCCCGGGTCCCGAGTTCCGGCCGTCCGTCAGTGCCAATCGCCGCTGGCAGCCACCCCGATCAGCAACAGCACCACCAGCAGGACCCCGACCATCAGCACGCCGAACAGCGACAGGATCACCACGGTGACCGTGCCGAGCTTGCGTTGCTGCCATTCCGGGTGGTCGGTGTAGGCCCACTTGTCCACCACCAGGGTGTCGCAGAGCATGTCGTGCAGGGCCTGCTTGCGCTCGGTGAAGGCGGCCATCAGGAAGCCGATGAAGATGGTCAGGCTGCTCAGCAGGAAGCCGAAGTAGCGGCCGATGCCGCGGCCGACGCTGATCCGGCTGCCGTCGGTGCGCACCACCTTGATGCCGACCGCCATCTTGCCCAGCGTGGCCTGCTTGGTCGAGGCGTGGAACAGGCCGAAGTACAGCGCCGACATCGCCAGCGGCACCAGGTACACCAGCACCAGCATGATGATGCCGCCGGGCGTGCTGAAGTCCGGGCTGCCGCCCAGGCTGCTGAAGCCGAAGAAGGCCAGCATGATCGCGAACTGGATCACCTGCGCGACCATGCCGACCAGCATGCCGTCGATCAGGTAGGCGGCGGTGCGCTTCCAGAAGCCGGCCTGCACCACTTCGCCGCCGGCGACGAAGCGCGGTTCCTCGCCGAGCGTGGCGGCGGGAGCGGCATACGGCGAATGGACCGCGGCACCGGTGTCGGGCGAGGTCCAGGCCGCCGGCAAGGCCTGCGCGGGCGGCGCCGGCGGCGCTTCGGCGGGGTCGCTGGGCGGCAGCGCGGCCGGTGCCTGGGTCAGGCCCAGCTCGTCGACGAAATCGGCCAGCGGATGCCATTCGCTGAGGCCGTCGCGCCAGACCAGCGTGGTCAGGCCCACTTCGCCGCGCTGGAAGCGCTGCTGCAGTTCGTCGGCCGGCATCGGTCCATGGCGCTGCTGCGCAGCGTCGGCGTAGTACCACTCACTCATTCCTGTTCCCCAGGTTGCGATCGAAAAATCCGTTTCCGCTCAGCCGCCGCGGCAATGCGCGGGCAGGTAGCGGTCGTCCAGCTCGGAACTGCAGTTCCAGGCCGCAGCCTGCGCATCGTAATCCAGCCACAGCGCCTTGCCATCCAGCTTGTCCTTGCCGGGCGCGTGCAACGTGGCTTCCAGGCCGCAATGGCCGTTGTCGAAACGGCCGATGCGTACCTGTGCGACGAATTCGCTGGCGTAGCTTTGCGGGGTGCCGAAGCCGGCATCGCCGTTCACCGGACAGCGCCCCTGCTGCGTGGCGAAGCCCGAGATCTGGGGCTTCAGCGGGGTGATGCTGCCGATCGCCAGCGTCGCCTTGGTGCGCAGGGTGTAATCCTGGTACGCGGGCAAGGCGATGGCGGCGAGAATGCCCGCCACTGACAGCAACACCGCGCCCGCCACGACCGCCACGAGCGCGCCGACGCCGCAGCCGGACAGGCTGTTGCGCGGCGCCATGGTGGGCATGGCCGCGGCAGTGCTCGCTGCTGGAGGCAGTGGCGGCGGTGGCGGCGGCGTCACCGCCGCGGGCAGGCCCAGTTCCGCGGCGAGCGCCTGCAGCGGCTGCCATTCCGGCATGCCCTCGCGCCACACCAGGGTGGTGCGTTCCAGCAGCCCGTCGCGCACCCGCTCGCGCAGCTCGGCCGCGCTCAACGGGCCGTGCCGGTGGCGTGCCGCGTCGGCGTAATACCACGCGCTCAGGGCGGGGTCCTCGTGCATCCGTGCATGGCCGGTCAGTGGCTCAGTGCACCGGCTCCGGCTCGTCGACGAACATCTGCGTTTCCATCCACGCGTAGGCCGCCTCGGCGCCGGGCTGGTTGAACAGCACCATCAGCACCACCCATTTCAGGTCGTCCAGGTCCAGTTCGTCCTGGTCCAGCGCCATCGCCCGGTCCAGCACCAGCTCGCGCTGGTCGCTGTCGAGGATGCCGTGTTGTTCCAGGAACAGCAGGAAGCCGCGGCATTCCACGTCGAGCTTGTCCAGCTCGGGGCCGTGGAAGATGCGGATCGGACCGTCCACGCGCGGCTGCGCCACCGCCGGGCGCTGGTCGGCCAGGGCATCGAGCCAGTCGAACGCCTTGCTGATCTCGGTGGGGCTGAAGCCGGCCTGGATCAGGCCATTCTGGAGGGAGTCGCGATCGCGGACCGGGTCCGCATCCTCGCTGAAATAGTGTTCGAACAGGTACAGCAGGACATCCAGAATGCTCTCTTTCATTGCCCCTCGGCCTGCGTCGCTAGACGCTGTGGAGGTGAAGAAACTAGGGTTTGCGGGTGTAACGACCTCGTTCGACCGCCACGTAGCCATCCAGTTCCATGGCCAGCAGCATGGAGGAGGCCGCCGCGGCCGTCAATCCGGTGCGCGCGATCAATGAATCCATACAGGTGGGGTCGTGACCCAGCGCCTGCCACAAGCGCTGGTAGTCGGGATCTGGGAAGGACGGCGTGACGCCGGGGTCGTCGGCGAACCTCTCAGTGGGGGCGGCAAGGCGTCCGCGCAAGGCGTCGGCCAGTTCGGCGGCCAGCGGCGCGACCCCGGCCAGGACCTCCTCGGCGCTCTCGACCAGGCCGGCACCGTCGCGGATCAGGCGATGGCAGCCGCGCGCCAGCGGGTTGTGGATCGAGCCGGGCACCGCGAACACCTCGCGCCCGGCCTCTGCGGCCAGGCGCGCGGTGATCAGCGCGCCGGAACGGGCGGCGGCCTCGATCACCAGCGTGGCCAACGCCAGCCCGGCGATGATCCGGTTGCGCGCCGGGAAGTGGCTGGGCCGTGGCGGCGTACCCGGCGGATGCTCGCTGACCACCGCGCCATGCGCGGCGATGCGTTCGCGCAGGGCGGCGTGCTGGCGCGGATAGGCCAGGTCGGCGCCGGTGCCGACCACCGCCACGGTGAGCCCGTCCTGGCGCGACAGCGCGGCCGTGTGCGCGGCGGCGTCGACCCCGGCGGCCATGCCGCTGGTCACCGCGAGCCCGGCCGTGGCCAGCGCCAGGGCGAAGCGGGATGCGTTGTCGCGGCCGCCGGCGCTGGGCGCGCGACTGCCGACCACGGCCACCGCCGGATGCCACAGCGCCGCCGGATCACCTTCCAGGTACAGCGCCAGCGGCGGGTTGGGCGCGCGCAACAGCAGTGCCGGGTAGTCCGGGTCGTGGCAGCCGAGCAGGTGCCGGCGCGGCTGCGCCAGCCAGGCCAGCGCGGCGTCCATCGCGGCGCGGTCGGGGTGGCGCAGCGCCGCGATCTGCGCCGCATCCAGCCCGGCGTCGCGCCAGGCGGCCGCGCCGGCGTGCAAGGCGGCGGCGGGGCTGCCGCAGCGTTCGAGCAGGCGCCGGCGCGGAGCGCTGGCGCCGCCGGCCAGCGACAGCGCCAGCAGCGCCGGGTCGGCACCGGTGGAGGGGGCGTGGCTGGGCAGGGCGGGCATGGACCGGTTCCCGGGGCGGCGACGGTCCCCAGGCTAGGCCGCAAACGCAGACGGCGCCCTCGGGCGCCGTCTGTTGCGGATGTAGGACTTGCCCGCGTGCGCGGGTCAGCGCGCGTCCGGGTGTTTGGCGTCGTAGCCGATCCGGATCGGCTTGATCCCATCCATCACCAGCGCGTAGCTGACCTTGTCGAAGGTGCGGAACACCATCGCGTGCGCGGCGTACTCGTCGGGCAGGGCCACGGTGCCGCGGCCGCCGGTGAAGCCGTCGTCGGCACGCGAGGTGTTCGGGCGGTGCACGCGGTCGTTGACCCGGGTGCCGTGGCGCCACAGCGAGACCACGGTGCCGTTGTCGATGCCTTCGCGGGTGCCGCCGGAGAGCGCGATCACGTCGTGCGGGCCGGCGGCGCTGAACGCGTCGGCCACCGCCAGCACCCGCAGCCCGGCCTCGAGCGCCTGCGCCGAGGGCGGATGCGGCACGAACTGCAGGTCGTAGGGCTGCGCCTCGACCGCGATCAGGCGGTCGCCGGCGCGCACTTCGCGGGCGCTGTCCTGCAGCAGCAGGGACGTGGCCTGGCTGCCGTCGGCGGAGACGCGGGTGACGGTGCCGATGTTGACCTGGGCCAGTTCGTAGCCGAGGGTCTCGCGGCGCTTGTTGTCCGGCGCCACGAAGGTCTGCCACAGGTTGCCGGTGCCCGGGGTGCTGCGGCCTTCGTTGTTCAGGTCGTCGCTGAGCCTGGGCAACTCGTAGCGGACGGTCGGGCGGACCACCGCGTAGCGCTGCCCGGCCTGCGCGTCGCCGAGCCCGGTCGCGTAGACCGTTTGGCCGCTGGTGGCGCGCAGGCGGTTGTCCTCGACGCCGACCACGTAGGGCAGCTCGTCGATGCTGTCGGCCACGCGCAGGTTCTTCAGGAACGGCTCGACGTCGGACAGCGGGATCGCGTCGATCGGCGCGTCCTGGCGCGGGCCGGGCTTGACCGTGCCGCGGGCCACGCGGTCCAGGTAGGCCAGGCTGAGCACGTCGCCGGGGTAGATCAGATGCGGGTTCTGCACCTGCGGGTTGGCCTGCCAGATTTCCGGCCACAGCCACGGCTTGCCGAGGAAGCGCCCGGCGATGTCCCACAGCGTGTCGCCCTTGCGCACCACGTAGGTGTCAGGGTGTTCGGCAGCCATGCTCGCGGAAGCGGCATAGGTCGCCACGGTAAGCATCGCCACGGCGACGACCGTACGGAGTCGATTGAACATGAGTGCGAAGCCTGATTCCCCAACAGGTCCGCGCACTATAGTCCAGAACCCAGGGCGCGGCGCAAGCGCCGGCGAGAACGGAGTAGAATTGGCCGGCCTTGCCGAATTGTCCGGCGCCCCCAACTGGGTACCGCTATGGCCCTGCTCCCCATCCTCGAATTCCCCGATCCCCGCCTGCGCACCAAGGCGGTGCCGGTCGACCCTGCCGAAGTGACCACCCCGGCGTTCCAGCGCCTGCTCGACGACATGTTCGAGACCATGTACGAGGCTCCCGGCATCGGCCTGGCGGCCAGCCAGGTGGACGTGCACAAGCGCTTCATGGTCATCGACGTCAGCGAGGAGAAGAACACCCCGCAGGTGTTCATCAACCCGCAGATCGTGCAGCGCGACGGCGAGCAGGTGTACCAGGAAGGCTGCCTGTCGGTGCCCGGCATCTATGCCGACGTGGCCCGCGCCGACGCCATCGTGGTGCGCTACCTGGACCGCCAGGGCCAGCCGCAGGAACTGTCCAGCGACGGCCTGCTGGCGGTGTGCGTGCAGCACGAGATGGACCACCTGGACGGCAAGCTGTTCGTCGACTACCTGTCCCCGCTCAAGCGCGAGATGGTGCGCAAGAAGCTGGCCAAGGCGCGCAAGCACGTGGCTTGAAGGCCGGGATTCGGGATTGGGGAGTGGGGATTCGTCATAGCGAATCGGATCCCTTCCGGTCGCCGAGTCCTGCCGTTGCCAATCCCTAATCCCCACTCCCGAATCCCCGCCCAATGAAAATCGTCTTCGCCGGTACGCCGGACTTCGCCGTGCCGTCGTTGCGCGCGGCCGCGCAGCGCCATGAGGTGGTTGCGGTCTATACCCAGCCGGACCGGCCGGCCGGGCGTGGCCGCGGGCTGACTCCGTCGCCGGTCAAGCTGGAGGCGGTGGCGCGCGGCATCCCGGTGCTGCAGCCGGACACGCTGCGTTCGCCGGACGCGCTGCAGACCCTGCGCGCGCTGCAGCCGGACCTGCTGGTGGTGGTGGCCTACGGCCTGATCCTGCCCAAGGCGGTGCTGGCGATCCCGACCCATGGCTGTTGGAACGTGCATGCCTCGCTGCTGCCGCGCTGGCGCGGCGCCGCGCCGATCCAGCGCGTGATCGAGGCCGGCGACAGCGAGACCGGCGTGTGCCTGATGCAGATGGAAGCGGGCCTGGACACCGGCCCGGTGCTGATGTCGCAGCGCACGCCGATCGGCGACACCGAAACCGGCGGGCAGTTGCACGACCGCCTCGCCGCGCTCGGCGCGCAGGTGCTGGCCGACGGCCTGGGTCTGCTGCGCGCCGGCATCCGCCCGGTGCCGCAGCCGCAGCCCGAGGCCGGCGTCACCTATGCGCACAAGCTGGACAAGGCGCAGGCGCGGCTGGACTGGCAGCAGCCGGCGGCGCAGCTGGCGCTGCGGGTGCGCGCGTTCAATCCATGGCCGATCACCGAAGCGGTGCTGGCCGGCGAGCGCGTGCGCGTGCACGGCGCGATCGCCCTGGACCTGGCCCACGCGCAACCGCCGGGCACGGTGCTGGCCGCCTCCAAGCAGGGCATCGACATCGCCTGCGGCCAGGGCGCGCTGCGCCTGCGCGTGCTGCAGCGCGACGGCGGCAAGGCGATCACCGCCGCCGACTACCTCAACGCCCGGCGCGATCTGCCGGTGCTGGCCTGAACCGGCGCCACCGGCCATGACACAGGCGCCTGCCGCCGCCCTGCCGCCCGGCGTCGCGCCACGCGTCGCCGCCGCGCGCGTGCTGGCCGCGGTGATCGACCGCGGCCGTTCGCTGAAGGCC
The DNA here is from genome assembly GCF_031455575.1 of Xanthomonas sp. 1678. Taxonomy (NCBI): domain Bacteria; kingdom Pseudomonadati; phylum Pseudomonadota; class Gammaproteobacteria; order Lysobacterales; family Lysobacteraceae; genus Xanthomonas; species Xanthomonas sp. 1678. Next base: position 65,311 of record NZ_JAVDSZ010000002.1, read on the forward strand.
GAACTGGCCACGGCGTTGCCGGCGCTGCCCGATCCGCGCGATCGCGCCCTGGTCGAGGCGATCTGCTTCGCGGTGCTGCGCCGGCGTCCGGCCTACGAGGCGGCGCTGCGGCTGTGGCTGCAGAAGCAGCTGCCGCAGCGCGACGCCGAACTGCGCACGCTGCTGATGGCCGGGTTCGCCCAGCTCGACGTGCTCGGCCTGGCGCCGCACGCGGCGCTGTCGGCGACGGTGGAGGCGGCGCGGGCGCTGGACCGGCCGCGCCAGGCCGGCATGGTCAACGCCTTGCTGCGCCGCGCGCTGCGCGACGGCCTGCCGGCGGTCGCCGCCGACGCCGGCTGGCCGCTGTGGCTGCGCGATGCGCTGCATGCCGACTGGCCGCAACAGGCCGAGGCGATCTTCGCCGCCAGCCAGCAGGCGGCGCCGCTGTGGCTGCGGGTGAACCGCCAGCGCGGCACCCGCGAGGCCTATCTGCAGCAGCTGGCCGAGGCCGGCATCGGCGCGCAGGCGGTGCCGGACCTGGCCGATGCGATCCGCCTGGCCGAGTCGGTGGCGATGAGCGCCTTGCCCGGCTTCGCCGACGGCTGGGTCTCGGTGCAGGACGGCTCGGCGCAACGGGTCGCCGACGTGCTGGCGCCGGCGCCGGGCGCCCGCGTGCTGGACGCCTGCGCTGCGCCCGGCGGCAAGTCCGCGCACCTGCTCGAGCGCGATCCGACGCTGCGCCTGACCGCGCTGGACGTGGACGCGCGGCGCCTGGCGCGGGTCCGCGAGACCTTCGCGCGTACCGGCGCCGGGGCGCAAGCCGTGCTGCAGGTGGCCGATGCGGCGCAGCCCGACGCCTGGTGGGATGGGGTGGCGTTCGATGCGGTGCTGCTCGACGCGCCGTGCTCGGCCACCGGCATCGTGCGCCGCCAGCCCGACGTGCTGCTGCACCGGCGGCGCGAGGACGTCGTCGCGCTGCAGGCCTTGCAGGCGCGGCTGCTGGACGCCGGCTGGCAGGTGCTGCGGCCGGGCGGGGTGCTGGTCTACGCGACCTGTTCGCTGCTCAAGGACGAGAACGCGCGGCAGCTGCAGGCGTTCCTGGCACGCACCGCCGATGCCGTGGCCGAGGACCCCGGCGCCGCCTGCGGCCACGCGGATGGCGGCGGCCGCCAGCGCCTGCCTGGCGAGCAGGATCGCGACGGTTTCTTCTATGCGCGGCTGCGCAAGACGGCGTGAAGCGGCCCCGGTATCATCCCGTCCCATGCTGAAGACCCGCGCGTCCCGAGAATTCTGGTTGCTGGCCCTGCTCGCGCTGCTGGTGCTCGGCGCCGGGCTCGGCCTGCGCGACCCGCACCCGGCCGACGAACCGCGCTTCGCGCTGGTCGCCAAGCAGATGGTGGACAGCGGCAACTGGCTGTTCCCGCACCGCGGCACCGAGCTGTACTCGGACAAGCCGCCGATGCTGATGTGGCTGCAGGCCTCGTTCTATGAGTTGTTCGGCAACTGGCGGGTGGCGTTCCTGCTGCCGTCGCTGCTGGCCGGGCTGGGCACGCTGGCCTGCGTCTACGACCTGGGCCGGCGACTGTGGACGCGCCGGGTCGGCATGTACGCGGCGTACGCGCTGCTGTTCGCGTTCCACTTCACCTACCAGGCGAAGAAGGCGCAGATCGATCCGTTGGTGGTGTTCTACATCACCCTGGCCAACTACGGCCTGTTGCGCCACGTGCTGCGCGGACCGGACTGGCGGATGTGGGCGCTGGGCTGGTTCGCCGCCGGCCTGGGTACGATCACCAAGGGCGTTGGCGCGCTGGCGCTGCTGATGCTGCTGCCTGCCGCGGCCGCGTCGCTGGCGCAGTGGCGCGGGGTCAGGGTCGGTGCGCGCGATCCGCGCTTCTGGCTGGGGCCGCTGGCGTTCCTGGGCGCGGTGTCGATCTGGCTGGTGCCGATGGTGGCCACGGCACTGTCGGCGCACGAGCCCGAATACCGCGCCTACCTCGACGACATCCTGTTCCGGCAGACCGCCGGGCGCTACACCAAGTCCTGGGACCACCCGCACGGGCCGTTCTACTTCTTCGGGGTGATGCCGAGCATGTGGCTGCCGCTGCTGCTGGCCCTGCCATGGGCGATCCCGGCCTGGGCGCGGCGCCTGCGCCGGCGCGATCCGCGCTATCTGCTGCCGCTGGCGTGGTGGGCGCTGATCGTGCTGTTCTTCTCGATCCCGACCGGCAAGCGCGACGTCTACATCCTGCCGGCGCTGCCGATGCTGTGCCTGGCGATGGCGCCGCTGATCCCCGGGCTGCTGCGCAGGACCGGGGTCAAGCGCCTGCTGCTGGCGTTCACCGTGCTGCTGACCGTGGCGCTGGGCGCGGTCGGCGCGGCGGTCCTGGCCGGGCACGGCTTCCGCGCGCAGATGATGCAGGAGCGCGGCGTGGACCTGCCGACCGTGCAGGCGCTGGGCTGGATCCTGCTGGCGATCGGCCTGTGGGGCGTGGCCAGCCTGGCGGTGTTCGCGCGCCGCCGCCCGCACCTGGCGATGGCGTCGACGCTGAGCATGCTGTGGGTGCTGGTCGGGCTGATGGTGTATCCGTTGATCAATCTCTCCAGCTCCGCACGCGGAGTGATGGAAGCGGCCGGCCGCCGCATCGGCCCGGATGCCGAGCTGGGCCTGGTCGCATGGAAGGAGCAGAACCTGCTGATGGCCGACCGCGCCGCGACCACGTTCGGTTTCGTGGTGCCGTGGGACCAGCAGTTGCGCCGCGGCGTGGCCTGGCAGGCGCAGGCGCCGCAGCGCCGCTGGCTGCTGGTGCAGGAAGCGGCGATGCTCGGCTGCATCGATCGTGGCGCCAGCACCCTGGCCGGCGTGTCCAACCGCCGCAACTGGTGGCTGGTGCCGGCCGGCGCCGTGCACGGGCAATGCGTGGTCACCGGCAGCGACCGCGATCGCCTGCGCGAGCAGGATAAGGACCGCTTCGAGTGAGCCGCGGCCGCGCCTGCTTCGCTCGCAACGCAGGCGCCATGCGCGCAGGAGGGCGGGCGTGCCGATGCGCCTGATCCGGGTCATCAGCCGCGACAACGGCGGCGGCCTGAGCCGCGACCTGCAGGTGGTCGCCGAGACGCTGCGCAACGGCGGTCGCTATCGGGTGGAGGTGCTCGGCTTCGGCACCGTACGCTTCGCCAACCACCTGCGCGAACTGCGCCTGGCCCTGCGCAGCCTGCTGCGCGGCCGCGCCGACCTGCAGATCTTCCTGGAGCGGGTCTATCCGCGCTGCCTGGGCGCCGGCCGCCGCAACGTGCTGGTACCCAATCCGGAATGGTTCCGCAGCAAGTGGCTGCGCTGGCTGCCGCGCTTCGAGCGGGTGCTGTGCAAGACCCGGCAGGCCGAGCAACGCTTTTCCACGCTGGGCCCGGCGACCGCGTTCATCGGTTTCTGCAGCGACGACTGCTACCGCCCGCAGGTGCCGCGCGAGCGCGCCTGCCTGCACGTGGCCGGGCGCAGTTCGGCCAAGGGCACCGCGGTGCTGCTGCAGACCTGGGCGCGCCATCCGGAATGGCCGCGGCTGACCGTGGTGCAGAGCGCCAAGAAGTCGCGCCCGATCGAAGCCGCGAACATCGACTACCTGACCGGCTACCTGGACCAGCGCGAACTGCGCCGGCTGCAGAACGCGCATCGCTTCCACCTGTGCCCGTCCGAGGTCGAGGGTTTCGGCCACTACATCATGGAAGCGCTGAGCGTCGGCGCGGTGGTGATCACCACTGACGGTGCGCCGATGAACGAACTGGTGGGCGCCGAACGCGGCATCCTGATCGCGCCGGTCGGCGAGCGCGCGGACAATTTCGGCGTGCGCTACCAGATCGACGCGGCCGGCATCGAGCGGGCGATGGCGCAGGCGCTGGCGCTGGCGCCGATGCAGTGCGATGCGCTGGGCACCGCGGCGCGCAGCTTCTTCGAATCGCGCCAGCGCGAGTTCGGCGAGCGCCTGCAGGCGGCGGTGGCCGATCTGCTCGGCGATGCGCCGCCGCCGGCCACGTGTGCACCGGCCAGTAGCGGCCGCGTACAGGTCAGGTCGGGTTAGGGGTAGAGCTTGGATCATCGCCCACCACCGTCTTTCCGTCCGCTTTCCAGATGACCGAAGAAGCCGCATCGCATCGCGCCGCATCGCCGCTGGCCGCGTCCTCCTCCCCTCGCCATGTGCTGGTCGAGCGGGCGGCTGCGCTGGGCATGCTGTGCCTGCCGGCGCTGGTGGTCAGCATGCCGGGCGGGTTGTTGCCGTTCGGCCTGCTGCTGCTGGCGACCAGCCTGCTGGCGCTGGGCCGCATGCGCCGCGCCGCGGCCGGGCTGCAGCCGTCGCTGCGCTGGCTCGGCGTGCTGGCGCTGCTGGTGATCGGGCTGTCGGTGGTCTCGCTGCTGTACTTCGGCCAGCCGCTGAAGGACATCGACAACCGCACCCGCTTCCTGGTGCTGCCATGGGCCGCGCTGTGGGTCTACGCGCTGCGCCCGCCGCGGCAACTGCTGTGGTGGGGCGCGCTGCTGGGCATCTTCGCCACGCTGGCGGTGGCGGTCGTGCAGGTGCTGCACGGCGAGCCGCGCGCCGAAGGCTGGACCAACGCGATCGTGCTGGCCGACGTGGTGCTGATGCTGATGGTGGTGGCGGTGTTCTGCCGGCCGCACGGGCACTGGCCGTGGACCATCGTCGCGATCGTCGCCGGTTGCGCGACCATCCTGCTCAGCGGCAGCCGCGGCGTATGGCTGGGCATGTTGCTGCTGCTGGTGGTCACCGCGCTGTGCGTGCGCTGGCGCAGCGGCGGCGCGCGGCTGGTGATCCTGGGCGTGCTCACCGCACTGGCGGCGACCCTGGTGTTGAGCGTCCCGGCGCTGACCCGGCAGACCCGCCTGGCCGAGCTGCATCACGACGTGCAGCGCTACGAGCGCGGCGACAGTGATTCCTCGGCCGGCGCGCGCATCGAGCGCCTGCAGGTGGCCGCCGCGACCTTCGTCGAGCATCCGCTGGTCGGGGTCGGCGTGGGCCGCTTCGACAACGCGATGCTGCGCCTGCCGGATTGCCGCGGCAGCACATGGGTGGAGCGTTGCCATCTGGGCCATGCGCACAACGACCTAGCCGAATGGAGCGCGACCCAGGGCCTGCCCGGCACGCTGCTGATCGTGCTGGTCTACGGCGTGCCGCTGTGGCTGCTGGTGCGCCTGTACCGGCGCCGCCCGCACCGCGAGTTCCATGGTCCGGCCGCGACCGGGATCATGGTGGTCGCGGCCTACATCCTGTGCGGCATGACCCAGTCGATGTTCGCGCACCAGGTGACCACCGGCTTCTACGTGTCGCTGGTCGGCGTGCTGATCGGGCTGGCGGCCTGCGATGCCGCCGCGCCGCGCGTGCGCGACGGCGCCGCTGAACGGGCTGCCGGAAGCCGGTAGACTGCCGGTCCCGCATCGCCAAGCGGTGCGGCGCCGTCCGCGCCGCGACCGCAGCTTGCACCGCTCCTTTCGGATACCGAGCGCCATGGCCGACGCCGCCGCGATCACCCTGCCGCTCAGCCTGGTGGTGATGACCTACAACGAAGCCGCCAACATCGCGCGCTGCCTGGACAGCGTGCCGTTCGCCGCCGACAAGCTGGTGGTGGACTGCGGCAGCAGCGACGACACCGTGGCGATCGCGCGCGCGCATGGCGCGCGCGTGGTCGAACAGGCCTGGCTGGGTTTCGGCGCGCAGCGCAACTTCGCCTCCACCCAGGCCGCGCACGACTGGATTCTGGTGCTGGACGCGGACGAGTTCCTGTCCGATGCGCTGCGCGCCGAATGCCTGGCGCGGCTGCCGCAGGTGCTGGCCGAGGACCGGCTGGACGCGGTGTGGCTGCGTCGCAGCACCTGGTACATGGGCGCGCCGATGCGCTGGTACCGGCCGATGGTCGGCGAGCGCCTGGCACGGCTGTACCACCGCGGCCGCGCGCGCTGGAGCGATGCGCGGGTGCACGAATCGCTGCGCTTCGACGGCGCCAGCGCCGAATTCGCGCCGCCGTTCAACCACCTGCACAACCCGACCCTGGTGCACAAGCAGCTCAAGGTGCTGCGCTACGCCGAACTGAAGGCGCTCGGCTGGCGCGACAAGCGCAAGCCGGTGAGAATGTGGCAGAGCCCGTTCGTCTTCGTCGGCGCCTTCCTCAAGGACTACCTGCTGCGCCTGGCGGTGCTCGACGGCTGGCGCGGCTTCGTGGTGGCGCAGACCGCGGCCAGCTACGCGCTGTACAAGCGCATGCGCTACTACGAGATGCAGTACAACCCGGCCTCGGTGGAGCAGGCGCGGGCGCAACTGCAACGCCACGATCTGGAGCACTGATGAGCAAGCACTACCTGCTGTACGGATCGGAGCGTTATGCGCTGGCGATCCTGCGCCCGCTGCAGGCGGCGATCCGCGCGCGCGGCGACGAGGCGGCCTGGTTCTTCGACGGCCCCGGCGCCGCCGACCTGAGCGCCGACGAGCGCCATCTGGCCACGGTCGAGGAGGTGCTGGCGTGGAATCCGTACGCGGTGATCACCTCCAGCAACGCGGTGCCGCATTTCTTCCCCGGGGTGAAGGTCGAGACCTTCCACGGGTTCGATGCCGGCAAGCCGCGGCACATCTACGTGCGCGGCTTCTTCGACCTGTACTGCACCACCGGCCCGCGCGACACCGCCGCGTTCGGCGCGCTGGCGCGCAGGCTCGGCCACTTCGCGGTGAAGGAAACCGGCTTCCCCAAGATCGATCCGTTCATGCGCGAGATCGGCGGCGACTTGGCGCCGGTGCGGCAGCCGCCGGTGATCCTGTACCACTCCACGTTCTCGCCGTCGTGGAGCGCGGCCGGCATCCTCTACGACGAGGTCGCGCGGCTGTCGCGCAGCGGCGAATGGCGCTGGATCGTGACCTTCCATCCGAAGATGGATCCGGACGTGGTCGCGCGCTACCGGGCGCTGGAGAGCGAATACCTGCAGTTTGCCGACAACGACAACATCCTGGAGCTGTTCCCGCAGGTGGACATGATGTGTTCGGACACCTCCTCGGCGCTCAACGAATTCCTGCTCACCTACAAGCCGGTGGTGACGTTCAAGAACCGGCGCCCCGGCCCGCAGCTGATCGACATCGACGATCCGGCGCAGTTCGAGCCGGCCATCCGCCGCGCGCTGGCGCGGCCGCCGGAACTGATGGCGGCGATCCGCGCGTTCGCCGACGGCCTGCATCCCTACCGCGACGGCCAGTCCAGCGAGCGCGTGCTGCGCGCGATCGACGATTTCGTCGCCGAGGGCGCGCGCAACCCGCGGCGCAAGCCGTGGAATTTCTGGCGCAAGCTGAAGATCCGCCGGCGCATCGGCTACTGGGGCCGCGGCGCGCGTTGAGCCGGCGCGTGGCCGGGTGCGGCGCGCGCCGCTACCAGCGCAGCCGGCGCCGCGCCAGCGCGCGGCTCAGTTGCAGGTACAGCGCCTGCGCTTCGGTCTCGGGCAACAGACGCACCCGCAACGGCGGCTCGCCATGGCGGGCGCCGGCGGTATCCAGCCACAGCGTGGCGGTGCCGCAGCAGCGGTCCAGCGGCGAGCGGGTCAGCTGCAGCGCCTGCAGCTTGTCGATCTCGGCCAGCCGCCACCAGCGCGTCCACCAGCCGCCGCGCACCGCCACGTAGCGCGCGTCCACGGCATAGCCCATGCGTTGCGCCTGGCGCCAGGCCTTGAACGCCGACCACGGCAGCCACAGCAGCGACAGTGCGGCCCAGGCGCCGAACGGGCGCCACAGCGCGGCGCAGGCCAGCGGCACCAGGCACGCTGCCGGCAGGCACAGCCGCCACCAGCAGCGCGTGGCGATCGCATGCCACTGCGGCGGCGGCCACGCGATCTGCGGCAGCAACCGATGCAGCAGCGCATCGCAGGCGGCCGGGGTCGCCAGCGGCGCCAGTTCCTTCAGCGCGCGGCCCTGCTCGCCATGCCCGTCCATCACCGCGGTGTCGATGTGCAGGCTGCGCCGCCGCAGCAGGCGGTGCAGCATGCCCTCTTGCAGGGTCCAGGCCTGGATGCGGCGCCGCGCCACGCTGGTACGCAGCCGCGCCAGCAGGCCGCGCTCCACGGTCAGGCGGCGTTCGCTCTCGCTGAGCCGGAAACCGTGGTACTGCAGCAGCGCCAGCGCCATCGACAGCACGCGCATGCTCAGCAGCAGCGTCGCTAGCATCAGCGCCAGGGTCACCCCGCCGGCCATCCAGCCCAGGTGCAGGTGGCTGGCGTAGCCGAACAACTGCCGTCCGTAGTGCTCGATCGCGTTGGAGACCATGCGCTCGGGGAACAGTTGGTAGGTGGCGCCGAATGCGGCCGCCACCACCACCATACCGCGGTTGGAGATCAGTCCCTGGCGTAGCACTTCCGAAGTGGGCAGCGCCAGCAGCACGTCGCTGGCCGACGCGGCATCGGCGCTGGCCGGGTCGGCCTGAGCACGGTGGCGGATCTGCCGTTCCAGCGCCAGCGCCTGGTCCAGCCGTAGCACCCGCATCTCCGCTTCCGGCTTGGCCCCGCCGGCCGATTCCAGGCGGACCTCGGCCACGCCGAACAGGCGGTGCAGCAGCGACTGGTGCACGACCACGTTGTGGATGCGCGCGAACGGGATCTCGCGCAGGCTGCGCTGCAGCCAGCCGCTGCGGATGCTCAGGCTGTCGCGGCCGATCCGGTAGTGGTAGGTGAGGTAGCGCAGCAGCGAGACGGCGATCAGCGCGCTGCCCACCGCCAGCATCACCAACTGGTCGATGTGGTCGTTGCGCCCGTCGCGGCCGCCGAACACCGCCAGCACCAGCAGCGGCAGCAGGAACTGCTTGAGGTGCTGCAGCAGCACGAACAGCCACGACCACGGATGCAGGCGCCGGACTGCGATGTCCTCGGCGTCCAGGGCCGCGCTCACAGCGCGTCGTCGTCGTGGTCGAGCTGGTGCGCCAGGCGTTCGCGCAGGCGCTCGGCGTCGGCCTGGTCCAGGCCGGGTACCGCCACCGCGTTGTGGCGGGTGCCGGCGGTATGCACCACCAGCGTGGACAGGCGCGCGGCGCGCTGCAGCGGGCCGTGGCGCAGGTCCAGGTGCTGCACCCGCGAGATCGGGATGTGCGCCTCGCTCTGCCACCAGCGCCCGCGGCGCAGCGCCAGGCCCTGCGCATCGAGCCGCCAGCGGATCAGGCGATGGCGCTTGAACCCCACCCAGGCGCCGCCGAGCGCGCCCAGTGCCGCCGCCGCGGCGCCGATCGGCAGCGCCTGCGCGCTGTGCAGGCCAAGGCCGAAGATGGCCGCGCCGATCAGGATGCTGCAGCCGAGCATGCTGCCGCCGCCGAGCGCGGCCAGCCAGGCGCCGCGCACCGGCAGCGGCTGCCAGCCGTCGTCGGCCGGGCCCGCGTCGGCCGACGGCGCATCGGCGCCAAGCGCGGCGGCGGGAGGATCCAGGGACGGCGGTGCGGTCACGGCGGGTTCTCGAAGCGGTGGACGGCACGGCTTGCGCGCCGGCAGGCCCCGATCGTAACGCGGGCGGCGCCCGGCTGCGTTGTCGCCGGGCACGAACCGGGCAGGTGCCGGCATGGAACGCCCCTCGCCGGGCGGAAATGCCCCGCCATCGCGGGGCCGCGGCCTCAGATCAGCGCACGGCGCGGATCAGCGCGTCCACGTCCAGCGCATGCCCGGCACGGGCCGCCTTGGTGCGCAGATAGCCTTCGTTCTCGGCGGTGATCGCGCCGGTGATCGGGATGCGTTCGACCACCTCGATGCCGGCCGCGCGCAGGCGCTCGGCCTTGGAGGGGTTGTTGGTCAGCAGGCGCACGCGCTGGATGCCGAGCCCGCGCAGCATCGCCACCGCGCTGCCATAGCGGCGCTCGTCGGCGCCGAAGCCCAGTTGCGCGTCGGCGTCGATGGTGTCCAGTCCGTCGTGCTGGTAGCCGTAGGCGCGCATCTTGGTGGCGATGCCGGTGCCGCGGCCTTCCTGGTCCAGGTACAGCAGCACGCCGCCGCCGAGTTCCTGGAGCTTGGCCAGGCCATGCCGCAGCTGGTCGCCGCAGTCGCACTTCAGCGAACCGAACAGGTCGCCGGTGAGGCAGGAGGAGTGCACCCGTACCGGCACCGGTGCGGACAGGTCGGGCTCGCCGATCAGGATCGCGACCTGGTCGCGCTGCGCCACGCCGCCGCGGAACACCGCGAACTCGCTGTTGCCCAGGTCGCGCAGCGGCACTCGGGTGCGGGTCACCAGTTCGTAGTTGCCGGCGGCGCTCATCGCGCAGCCGTGCTCCAGGTCGTCCAGCTGCAGCGACTGGCAGCCCTGGAAGGCGCTGGTGTCCGCGCCCAGGTCCACCGCGATCATCGCCGGCAGCAGCAGGCCCAGGCGCGCGATCTCCACCGCGCCGGCGTCCAGCGCATCGCCCGGCACCCAGTGCGCCGGCACCGGGCCGTCGCGCAGGTAGGCCAGCGCCGCCAGCGCGTCGTAGGACTGGCCGGCGAGGGCGACGCGCGCGCCTTGCGGCGCGGCCAGGCCCAGCACCTGCGCGCGCGGCGGGGTCAGGAACAGGTAGTGCCGCTGCGCCGCCGCCTGCGCGAAGCTCTGGTAGGACTGCGCGGTGCTGCTGTCCAGCGCCAGCACCGCCCGCGCATGGCCGTGGCGGTCCTCGATGACCACCGGACGCCCGGCACGCAGTTCCGAGGCCGCGCGCTCGCTGCGGATCGCGGCGGGGTCGCCGAAGGCGTGCACGGAGGTGGGGACGGGGCTGGTCATGCACGACTCCAAATGGGGATCTCCGGCGCCGCTTCAAGGCTTGCCGGCGCCGCAGCGCCCGGCCCGCGCGGCTGTGGGCCGGGCGCGGCGGCGGTTCCGGCCGGCCATTGTCGCGTGGTTTGGCCGTGCCGCCAGCATGCGCAGGATGGAACGCACTGTGCGCCGCGCCGCCACGCATCGCATGCAACCGCTGGCCGGCGCGCGGTCACTCACTGGATCGTGGCCGCGATCGCCGGCAGGTGGGGGCGGGCATGTTCAAGCGCGGTCGATTGTTTTCTACTACGCCGGACCCGTTCTCCAGGACCTGCGCATGCACCTCGTCGAATGCACCGAACAGCGCCACGCCGGCGCGATCCTGGACATCTTCAACGAGGCCATCGTCCATTCCACCGCCCTGTACGACTACCGGCCGCGGCCGCCGGAGAGCATGGCTGGCTGGTTCGCGGCCAAGCGCGCCGGCGGCTTCCCGGTGATCGGGGTCGAGGACGTGGCCGGCACCTTGCTCGGCTTCGCCAGCTACGGCACCTTCCGCGCCTGGCCGGCGTTCAAGTACAGCGTCGAGCATTCGGTCTACGTGCATCGCGACCATCGCGGCAAGGGCCTGGGGCGGCGCCTGCTGCTGGCGCTGGTCGAGGCGGCGCAGGAACGCGGCGTGCACGTGCTGGTGGGCGGCATCGACGCCAGCAACGCCGGCAGCATCGCGCTGCACGAGCAACTGGGCTTCGTGCACGCCGGCACGGTGCGCGAGGCCGGCTTCAAGTTCGGGCGCTGGCTGGACCTGGCGTTCTACCAGCGCATTCTCGCCAGCCCGGCCGAGCCGCACGACGATTAGCGGCTGCGGCTAATGCGGATGTTTGGCCGTGGCGTAGGGATTGGGTTCGGCCGGATCCGGGCGCAGCGTGTAGCGCTTGTAGGTCCACTGGTATTGCGCCGGGTCGCGGCGCGCCACCCGCTCCACGCCCTCGTTCAGCGCGGTCGCGGCGCGCAGTGGGTCCGGGTCGGCGATCGCCTCCGGCGCCGGCTGCACTTGCAGCGCGAACTCCAGGTCGTTGCCGACCCGTTCGCACCAGGCGAACAGCACGATCGCGCCGGTGCGCTCGGCCAGCCGGTTGACCAGGGTCATGGTCAGCGCCGGCACGCCGAAGAACGGCGCGAACACGCCGTCGCCGGCCTTGGGCTGCTGGTCCGGCAGGATGCCGACCGCGCCGCCGTCCTTGAGCACCTTGAACAGTTGCCGCACCGCCGGGCCTTCGGCGCGCACCTGGCGCACGTTGTCGCCGCTGCGCACCTTCTGCAGGAAGGCGTCGCCGACGTCGGAGGCCGGCGCGCGGTAGACGATGGCGATGTCCCCGCGCGAGGCCAGCCACTGGTTGAGCAGTTCCCAGTTGCCGAAGTGCGGCGCGGCCACGATGACCCCGCGCCCGGAGGCCAGCGCCGCGTCGTAAAGCTCCTGGCCGTAGCGCTGGCGTAGCCGCGCCAGGTTCTGCGCCGGCGGCCGTGTCCACAGCACCAGCGTCTCGAACGCCTGCCTCGCAGTGGAGCGCAGCACGTCGTGGTGCAGCGCGATGCGCTCGCTGGGCAACAGGTCCGGATAGGCCAGCTCCAGGTTGCGGCGGGTGACCCGGCTCTCGCGCGCGTCCTGGCGCAGCCACAGCCAGGCCAAGCCGTCGGCCAGGCGCCGCAGCCACGGCCAGGGCAGGCGCGCCACGGCGGCGGCGCAGCGGTACAGCAGGGTCGCGAGCGTTGCAGGTTTCATCGCCCCAGTTTATCCGCTGCGCCGGTCGCGCCAGGCCGGCGCGGTCGCAGGGGCCGATCGGGGTCACGGATCGTGACGGCTCGCCAGCCGCCGCGACCCGGTCATCATGCCGGCGGGATGACAGCGCCGCGCCGAACCCGGATGCTCCCGAGTCCCGAGTCCCGAGTCCCGCCCATGCTCTCCCTGATTCAACGCGTCACCCAGGCCGCGGTCAGCGTCGATGGCCACGTCGTCGGACAGATCGGTCCCGGCCTGCTGGCGCTGGTCGCGGTGGAGCCGGGCGACGACGAGGCCAAGTTGCAGCGCATGGCCGAGCGCCTGCTCGGCTACCGCGTGTTCGCCGACGCCAGCGGGCGCATGAACCGCTCGCTGCGCGACACCGGCGGCGGCTTGCTGCTGGTCAGCCAGTTCACCCTGGCCGCGGACACCGGCTCGGGGATGCGCCCCAGCTTCACTACCGCCGCGCCGCCGGCCGAGGCTGAACGCGGCTTCAACCGATTGCTGGAAATTTGTCGGGAACGGCATCCGCTGGGGGTGGAAAGCGGGCGCTTCGGTGCCCATATGATCGTCAGCCTGGTCAACGACGGCCCGGTCACCTTCCTGCTCCGGCCTTAATCCGGGGCGCTCCTGGCGGAGCGATTCGCTCCTCGTCCGGCAAGCGGCGGTCCGGGCTGTTATAATGCTAGGTTCACTCATTCATCTACCTGCCGGTGGCGCGAGCACTCATGGCCAACGAACGTCCTGCCCAGCAATCCGACATCAAGCTACTGATCAGCAAGGGCCTGGAACAGGGCTATCTGACCTACGCCGAAGTCAATGACCATCTGCCCGACGACCTAGTCGATCCGGAGCAGATCGAAGACATCATCAGCATGATCAACGGCATGGGCATCGACGTCCATGAAGTCGCCCCCGACGCCGAGACCCTGCTGCTCAACGACGGCAACACCGGCAATCGCGAAGTCGACGACACCGCGGCCGAAGAAGCCGCCGCGGCGCTGACCGCGCTCGACACCGAAGGTGGTCGCACCACCGACCCGGTGCGCATGTACATGCGTGAGATGGGCACGGTCGAGCTGCTGACCCGCGAAGGCGAAATCGCCATCGCCAAGCGCATCGAGGAAGGCCTCAGCCAGGTCCAGGCCGCGCTGGGCGCGTTCCCGCTGGCGGTGGAGACCCTGCTCGAAGACTACGAACAGCACAAGGAAGGCAAGAAGCGCCTGGCCGAGATCGTGGTCGGCTTCAACGACCTGATCGAGGAAGAGCCGGCGCCGGCCGTGGTCGCCAGCGACGACGACAGCGCCGCCGATGCCGATGCCGACGACGACGACGAGGAAGTCGAAGCTGCCGAGGAAGAGGCCGGCCCGACCGGTCCGGATCCGGCCGAGGTCGCGCGGCGCATGGAAGTGCTGGCCACCGAGTACGCCAAGTTCAAGAAGGCGCACGCCAAGAACGGCGCCGAGCACAAGCTGGTCACCAAGCTGCGCACCGACATCGCCGAGGTGTTCGTCACCTTGAAGCTGCCGCTGCCGCTGACCGACGTGCTGGTGCGCAAGCTGCGCGACACCATGGCCCAGGTCAAGGATCACGAGCGTCGCGTGCTGCACCTGGCCACGCATGTGGCGCGGATGCCGCGCAAGGATTTCATCCGCTCCTGGGAAGGCAACCAGACCAACGTGGCCTGGGTCGACGACGCACTGAAGCGCAAGCAGAAGTGGTCTTCGGCGCTGCGCGACGTCAAGGACCAGATCGTCGCCGAGCAGGAAGCCACCGTGGCGGTGGAGCAGGCGACCTACCTGAGCCTGACCGAGCTGAAGGAAATCAGCCGGGCGATGGCCTATGGCGAAGCCAAGGCGCGCAAGGCCAAGAAGGAAATGGTCGAGGCCAACCTGCGCCTGGTGATCTCGATCGCCAAGAAGTACACCAACCGCGGCCTGCAGTTCCTCGACCTGATCCAGGAAGGCAACATCGGCCTGATGAAGGCCGTGGACAAGTTCGAATACCGCCGCGGCTACAAGTTCTCCACGTATGCGACCTGGTGGATCCGCCAGGCCATCACCCGTTCGATCGCCGATCAGGCGCGCACCATCCGTATCCCGGTGCACATGATCGAGACGATCAACAAGTTGAACCGCATTTCCCGGCAGATGCTCCAGCAGTACGGCCGCGAGGCCACGCCGGAGGAGCTGGCCAAGGAAATGGACATGCCGGAGGACAAGATCCGCAAGGTGATGAAGATCGCCAAGGAGCCGATCTCGATGGAAACCCCGATCGGCGACGACGAGGATTCGCATCTGGGCGACTTCATCGAGGACACCAACGTGGAGTCCCCGATCGAGAACACCACCAACATCAACCTGTCCGAGACCGTGCGCGACGTGTTGGCCGGGCTGACTCCGCGGGAAGCCAAGGTGCTGCGCATGCGCTTCGGCATCGACATGAACACCGACCACACCCTCGAGGAAGTCGGCAAACAGTTCGACGTCACCCGCGAGCGGATCCGGCAGATAGAGGCCAAGGCGCTGCGCAAGCTGCGTCATCCCAGCCGCTCCGAACAGCTGCGCAGCTTCCTCGATATCGACTGATCGAGCGCGGTTCGCGGCAACGAAAAAGCCCCGCATGTGCGGGGCTTTTTTGTGGGCGAAGGTGCCGAATCAAGCGGTGCGCAGCATCCCTGTAGGAGCGGCTTCAGCCGCGACCGGATCTCACCGGTAACGCCCGGTCGCGGCTGAAGCCGCTCCTACAGGAAGCAGCAGAGGCGCCGGATCGACGGCGCCTCGCGTGGTCCGCCTACGCGAACGCCCGGCTGCCGCGCATCACCGCCAGCACATCGTGGCAGGCGCCCATCGTGTGGTAGTCGGTCTTGCCGGCCGGGCTCTTCTCGTCGCTGTAGCTGCGGTTGTCGCGGCTGAGGATGCGGAACCAGGCGCCGTAGCGGTGATCGACCAGGTGTTCCCACGAATACGTCCACAGCCTGTCGTAGGCGGCGCGGTAGCCCGCATCGCCGCTTGCGGCCAGCAGCCGCGCGGCGGCGGCGATCGCTTCGGCCTGCACCCAGAAGTACTTGTCGTCGTCGCAGAAGTAGGTCGGGCCCTGCGCCACGTCGGGCACGCCGACCACCGGCTCGGCTTCGGTGCCGGAGGCGAAGCCATAGACGATGCCGCCATGCTGCGCGTCCCAGCCGTGCGCCAATGCGGTGTCGAACAGGTGCCGTGCGGTCGGCAGCAACCACTCCGGCGCAGCGCCATCGGCCGCCTGCAGATGCCCGTGCAACAGCACCAGCAATTTCGACCATTCCACCTGGTGGCCGGGCTGGAAACCCCATGGCCGGAACAGGTCCTTGGGGTTGTCGCGGTTGTAGTCCCAGTCCACCTGCCAGTTGGCGTCGTAGTGCTCCCACACCAGGCCGCCGGCCAGCGCCGCTTGGCGGCGGGTGATGTGGTCGGCGAGCAGCAGCGCGCGCTGCAGGTAGCGCGCCTGGCCGCTGGCCTCATAGGCGGCGATCAGTGCCTCGCACAGGTGCATGTTGGCGTTCTGCCCGCGGTAGCCGGAGAACTGCCAGTCGGGCGTGGCCTCGTCGCGGTACAGGCCGGCGGCCGCGTCCCAGTAGCGGGTTTCCAGCAACTGCCAGGTCTCGTCCATCCACGCGTCGGTATCGAGGCCGGCCTTCTTGGCGGTGGCGTAGGCCAGCAGCACGAAAGCGGCGCCATAGGCGTGCTGGGTGCGGTCCTCGGCGACGCCGTCGCGCAGGGTCCACACGTAGCCGCCGCTGGCGGCGTCGCGGTGCACCTCGCGCAGGTAGCGCAGGCCGTGGCGCGCGGCATCCAGGTACTCGGCGGCCAGCGCCGAATCGGCGAACTCGTTGGCCGCCATCGCGTAGTTGAAGACGAAACGGGTACTGCTGACCAGGTGGCGATGGCCGGCGTCGTACACGCTGCCGTCGTCGCGGAAGTAGTGGAAGAAGCCGCCGGCCGGATCGATCGCGCGCGGGTGGTAGAAGGCCATGGTGTCGGCGATATGCGCGCGCAGCACGGCGGCGTCGGCGAAGTCGGGCAGGGGCGTGGCGGGCAGATTCATGCGGTCGCTGGGAGTCATGTGGTGGGGGAAGGGGAGAACAGCCACGCGCAGGCGCGGCGGCAACGCGCCGCCGCACCGTTTCGCGCGTCAATGCATCGCGCGCGCCACCGGCGTGGCGCCCGGCGCCTCGGCCGGCAGGTTCGCCGACAGCCGCGAGCCGCGCAGGCCGTACCAGAGGATGTAGGCGTAGCACAGCAGCGGGATCACGAAGGCGTGCTGGATGCCGACCACGTCGGCCAGCGCGCCCTGCGCCAGCGGCACCAGCGCGCCGCCGACGATGCCCATGATCAGCAGGCTCGAGGCCTTGCTGGTCAGCGGGCCGAGGCGTTCGATGGCCACGGTGAAGATGGTCGGGAACATGATCGAGTTGAACAGGCCGATCGCGATCACGCTCCACATCGCCACGTGGCCGGTGCTGATCATGGTCACGATCAGCAGCAGCGAGGCGACGCCGGCGAAGGCGGCCAGCAGTTTGCGCGCGGGGATCACCTGCAGCAGCGCGGCGCCAGCGAAGCGGCCGACCATCGCGCCGCCCCAGTAGAACGCCAGGTAGCGGCTGGCGGTGGCTTCGGTCAGGCCGCCGGTGGTCGGGCCGGAGATGTAGTTGATCAGGAAGCTGCCGATCGACACTTCCGCGCCGACGTACATGAAGATCGCCACCACGCCCCACAGCAGGTGCGACTGGCGCAATGCGTCGCCGAAGCTGTGATGCGACTCGACGCTGCCGGCGTCGTCCTCGCGCAGCGACGGGATCCGCATCACCAGCACGAACACCGCCAGCAGCAACAGGCCGCCGGCCAACAGCAGGTACGGCACCTGCACCGATTGCGCCTGCGCGCCGCGGTAGGCGGCCTGCTCGAGCGCGCTCATCGCCGCGATCTTGTCGGCCGACAGCACCGCGCCGGCCAGGATCAGCGGGCCGATCAGCAGCGGGAAGATGGTGGTGCCCAGCGAATTCAGCGCCTGCGCGAAGTTGAGCCGGCTCGGTGCCTTGTCCGGATTGCCGATCAGGCTGATGTACGGGTTGGCCGCCACCTGCAGCAGGGTGATGCCGCTGGCCAGTACGAACAGCGCGGTCAGGAACAACGGATACGACGGCAGCCGCGCGGCCGGGTAGAACATCGCCGCGCCGATCGCCGCGACCACCAGGCCGATGACGATGCTGCTCTTGTAGCCCACCCGCGCCACCACCGCACCGGCCGGCAGCGACATCAGGAAGTACGCGCCGAAGAAGGTGAACTGGATCAGCATCGACTGCGCGTAGTTCATCTGGAACACGGCTTTCAGATGCGGGATCAGCACATCGTTGAGGCTGGTCAGGCCGCCCCAGGTGAAGAAGATCATGCTGACCACCGCGATGGCGGCAGTGTTGGACAGCGGACGACGGCTCATGCAGCGACTCCGGGAACGGGCGATAGGGCGACACGGCTGCTGGCACGCAGGCACAACCGGGACGGGGCGATGGTAAGCGCAGGCAGCGCCTGTTGCTGGCGCAGCGCGTCCAGCACCAGCCGTGCGGCCTGCATGCCGCATTCGCGCGGGGCGACGGCGACGGTGGACAGCGGCGGGGTGGCGACGGCGGCTTCGGCGATGTCGTCGAAGCCCATCAGCGCGTAGTCGCGGCCGGCGTGGCGGCCGCGTTCGGCCAGGCCGCTGGCCAGGCCCAGCGCGACCACGTCGTTGTAGCAGACCAGCGCGGTCGGCAATGGATCGCGCGCGCACAGCGCGCCGGCCTGGCGCGCCGCTTCCAGCCGGGTCGGCGCGCATTCGATCAGCCAGTCCGGATCGGCGGCGACGCCGGCGGCGGCGAGCGCGTCGCGGTAGCCGGCGCGGCGTTCGGCGCAGGAACTGGACTGGCGGTGGCCGCCGAAGAACGCGATCGCGCGGTGGCCCAGCGCCAGCAGGTGCTCGGTGGCCAGGCGCGCGCCGCGGCGGTTGTCCAGCGCCAGCAGCGGCCAGTCGCCGTCCAGCGCGCGGTTGAACAGCAGCACCGGCAGCCGCGTGCCCAGCAGCTGGCGCAGCCGCGCCGCGTCGGTGTTCTCGGTCGGCGACAGGATCAGCGCCGCCGGCTGGTGCTCGATCAGCGAGGCCAGTACGGTGTGCTGGCGCTCCGGCGATTCGCCGGTGCTGCCCATCAGCATCACGTAGCCGGCCTCGGCCAGCGCCGCGTCCACGCCGCCGGCGAATTCGGCGAAGAACGGATTGGCCAGGTCGTTGACCACCAGCGCCACCGCGTTGGAGGCGCGCCCGCGCAGGCTGGCCGCGCCGCGGTGGTAGACATAGCCCTGCCGCGCGATCTCCGCCGCTACCCGCGCGCGCGTGTCCGCATGCACCAGCGGACTGTTGCGCAGCACCAGCGACACGGTCGCCCGCGACACGCCGCAGGCGGCGGCGATGTCGGACACGGTGACGCGTTTGTCGGCGGGGGACGACGGCACGGCGATTAGACCGGTTCAAAAGGCCGCCCATCCTGCGCCGTCGTGACCCACCGCGCATTTTGCAGTGCAGCAAAAGGCGCGGCGGCTTTTGTGGTATCCGTTTTGGACCGATTCGATCCGGGGAGGACTCCATGCGTAGCACCTTGACCAAGCGCGCCGCCGCCGCGCTGCTGCTGGCCGTGCTGTGGCCGGCGGCGAACGCCGCCACCAAACAGGCCGCCACCGACCCAGGTGCGCGTGCGGTCGCCGCGGTGGACCCGTTCATCGGCACCGGCGGCGAAGGCCATACCTATCCCGGTGCCACGGTGCCGTTCGGCATGGTCCAGCTGAGCCCGGACACCCGCATCCAGCCGCGCAAGGAGGCCTACGGCTGGGCCGCCGGCTACCGCTACGACGACCGCAGCCTGGTCGGCTTCTCCCACACCCACTTCTCCGGCACCGGCCATTCCGACCTGGGCGACGTGCTGCTGATGCCGATCAGCGGCGCGGTGCGGCTGGAGCGCGGCGACCCGGACAAGCCCGGCAGCGGCTATAGCTCGCGCTTCCGCCACGACGACGAACGCGCCGAGCCCGGCTACTACGCGGTGACCCTGGACGACTACAAGGTGCGCGCCGAACTCACCGCCAGCGCCCGCGCCGGCGTGCACCGCTACACCTTCCCCAAGGGCCAGCCGGCGCACGTGCTGCTGGACCTGCGCACCAGCATGTACGACTACCCCGGCAAGATCAGCTGGTCGCGGCTGCGCCTGCGCGCCGACGGCACCGTCACCGGCTTCCGCGAAACCCGCGGCTGGGCGCCGGGCCGGCAGCTGTACTTCGCCATGCGCTTCTCGCAACCGCTGCGCGGCCACGCCTTCCACAACACCGAGCAGGACGTTGCGTACAAGGGCTTCCCGCCGCCGGGCGACAACGACCCGGCGCAGCGCGCGCAGATCGAAGGCCGCCAGCTGGTGGGCAGCTTCGATTTCGGCGACGCCGGCCGCGAGCCGCTGCTGGTGAAGGTGTCGATCTCGCCGGTCAGCGAAGACAGCGCCATCGCCAATCTCGAGGCCGAGGTGCCGGGCTGGGACTTCGACGGCGTGCGCCAGGCCGCACGCGCGCAGTGGGCGCAGGCGCTGGGTGCGGTCGAGGTGGACGCGCCGGCAACGCAGCGCACCCAGTTCTACACCGCGCTGTACCACAGCCTGCTCGGTCCCACCCTGTTCATGGACAGCGACGGCCGCTACCGCGGGCCGGACAACGCCGTGCACCAAGCGCAGGGCTATACCAACTACTCCACGTTCTCGCTGTGGGACACCTACCGCGCGCTGCACCCGCTGCTGACCCTGGTGCAGCCGCCGCAGCGCACCAACGACATCGTCAACTCGTTGCTCGCGCATCGCCAGCACAGCCCGTACGGGGTGCTGCCGGTGTGGTCGTTCCAGGGCCTGGAGACCTGGTGCATGATCGGCTACCACGCCGTGCCGGTGATCGCCGACGCCTACATGAAGGGCATCCGCGGCTACGACACCGACGCCGCGCTCGAGGCGATGGTCGCCAGCGCCGACTACGGCCCCTACGACGGCATCGCCCAATACCGCGAACTGGGCTACGTACCGATCGACGAGGAGGGCGAGGCCGCCTCCAAGACCCTGGAATACGCGTTCGACGACTGGACCATCGCACGCATGGCGCAGGCGATGGGCCGCAACGAGGTGGCCAGCACATTCGAAAAGCGCGCCGGCAACTGGCGCCACGCCTTCGACGCCAAGACCGGCTTCATGCGCGCGCGCAAGCGCGACGGCAGTTTCCGCGAGCCGTTCGATCCCAGCGCCAGCGGCTACGGCAGCGACTACACCGAAGGCAATGCCTGGCAATACTCCTGGTACGTGCCGCAGGACGTGGCGGGCCTGGCCCGCGCGCACGGTGGCGAAGACAAGCTGCTGGCGCGGCTGGACCAGGTGTTCGAGGCCAAGGTCGATCCCAAGGTGTTCGAACACATGGAAGACATCACCGGCTTGATCGGCTGGTATGCGCATGGCAACGAGCCCAGCCACCACGTCGCGTATCTGTATGCATACGCCGGGCAGCCCTGGCGCACCCAGGCGCGGCTGCAGCAGATCATGCGCAGCCAGTACGCAGCGCGTCCCGATGGCCTGGCCGGCAACGACGACCTGGGGCAGATGTCGGCGTGGTACGTGTTCACCGCGCTGGGCTTCTATCCGGTGGCGCCGGCCAGCAACCAGTACATCATCGGCCGCCCGTTCCTGCCGCACGCCACCCTGGCGCTGCCCAACGGCGAGCGTTTCAGCGTGGTGGCCGAGGGCCTGGACGATGCGCATCCCTACATCGGCAGCGTCACCCTCAACGGCCGTCCGCTGGACCGCGCCTTCCTGCGCCACGAGGAGATCATGGCCGGCGGTGAACTGCGCTTCACTCTGCAGGCCGAGCCGAACACCGCCTGGGCTGCGGGCGAGGGCGCGCAGCGCGCGTACTCGATGAGCGAAGGTGGGGAGGGCGCGCAGCGGGGCCAGTAACGCCCCGGCGAGTGCCCCGTGCCGAGGCCGCCCGCACCGTGCGTGCGGCCGCAGCGTGCCTATGGCGCAACGGTTAAAACAGAGGGCTCGTAGTCCTCAGGTGCGAATCCCGCCAGAGCCACCACAAGCCAGGCGCTTTGGCGTCCGCCCAGTGCCTTTTGTGCCATCGGAGAAGTGCCGGAAACTCGGCGCGTGCGAAGTGATTTCACGACTGGCACGCCGCGCGATTGCCGCGCCCGTCCTAGGCGGCAGCCGATGCCCGGCTGCGTCCTGCTGTCGCCACGGCTCTCATGCACGGCCGGCACTGCCGGCAACCGCCGCTGAGACTGTCACGCACTGCGTTGGGCATCGAAGTGCTGCCGGCATTGGCGAAAATCTTCGGCGCGTTCCACCACCCACGTCCACATGGGAATCATCAGTACCAGCAGGTCCTTGCCCAATGGGGTGATGCTGTACTCGACGCGAGGAGGCACCTCATTGAAATCGTGCCTGCCTATCAGGCCATCCCGTTCGAGTTGCCGGAGGGTGCGCGTGAGCATGCGCTGCGTGATCCCGGTCATCCTGCGCGCGAGATCCGCATGCCGCAGCGTTCCGTAAACGCCAAGCGCGTGGATGATGCCCAGGGACCAGCGATTGCCTGCGTGCGCCAGAACCTCGCGGCGTAGCCCATCGTCGTCGGCGCTCATCCCGTCGCATATCAGTTGGGAATGCTGCAGGAGTTCATCGGAACTCATGAATGGAGCGGTTGGTATCACGGGTGTGCCTTCTTCTGTGTGGTTTGTGCGGCAGGCAGAATCGCCGCCATCGTACACACACATGGTGATTCAATGGCTTCTCGCGCCAGCAATACGTCTTCCCAGTCGATCCTGGTCTTGGGAGCAGGAGAGCTTGGGATGCCCGTCATCCGCAACCTGTCACGGCTCGCGAAGGAACATGACGCGGCGCGCATCAGCGTCATGCTGCGTCCCGCGTCCATCGCATCGGAACTGCCCGAAAAGCGGCGCGTGGTGGAGGAGATCCGTTCGCTGGGAGTGGATATCGTCGCCGGTGATCTTGTCATGGCGAGCGCGGACGAATTGGCTGCTATCTTCGCCGGATTCGATACGGTCATTGGATGCACCGGCTACGCGGCCGGTCGCGATACCCCGATGAAGGTCGCGCGCGCCGCCGTGAAGTCCGGCATCCCCCGGTATTTCCCATGGCAGTTCGGTGTCGATTTCGATGCCATTGGACGCGGCGGTCCTCAGGATCTATTCGACGCGCAACTGGACGTGCGCGACTATCTGCGCGCGCAGACCGCGATGGAATGGGTCATCGTTTCCACCGGAATGTTCACCAGCTATCTGTTCGAACCGGCATTCGGCGTGGTCGATCTCCCTGGGCGGAAGGTCAACGCGTTGGGCTCGGCGACCAATGCCGTTACGCTGACCACGCCGGAGGACATCGGCGCAATGACCGCGCGCATCGTCTTCCACTCGCCCATGATGCGTAACGAGATCGTGTACCTCGCGGGCGATACGATCGGCTATGGCGAACTTCCGGGAATTCTCGAGAAGACGTTCGGCGCACCGTTCGAGCTCGCGGTATGGAGCGTTCCTCAGCTCATGCAGGAACTGGCGGAAGATCCGGCGAACATGATCAAGAAGTACCGCGCGGCCTTTGCGCAGGGGAAGGGCGTCTCGTGGGACATGGAGCGCACCTTCAACTTCAAGATCGGCGCCGAGCTGGAAAATGTCGAGGGTTGGTTGAAAGCCAACGTCCAGATTCCCTGACTGGTACCGGCGTCGTCTGTCCCGCCTGCGGATGCGGACGATGCCCCACTGGAAAGCGTATGCGCCGACGCCGGCAGGCGCACGCCGTGCACGGACGCGCTACTTCGCCTTCAGCGCGACGTCCTTCGCCGCGCGATCGATGGTATCGGCGACCACCTTCGGCTGGGTCATGAAGACCGCGTGGCTGGCGGCGACGCGGGTGATGGTCGCGTCGATGCGTTCCGCCATGTGCACCAGCATGGCTTGGTCGAAGGCCTTGTCCTCGGTGGCGATCACCGCCCAGCTGGGCTTGCTGCGCCATGCGGCGTGCGCGAGCGGGGTTTGGAAGGCCGTCATGTTGATCGGCACCTGCGCGTCGCGGAGGAAGGCCGCATCCGCATCGGTCGTGTCGTGGGCGAAGCCGGCCTTGAACGTTGCCGGACGGATGAAGCCGTAGCCGTCGCGACCGGTCTCGATGACGAACTCGGGCGTGGGCGCGAAACCGGCGTACTGCTGCGCCGTGGTTTCGCCCGCGTCCGGCGCCAGGGCCGAGACGTAGACCAGGCCGGCCACGTTGGCATGGACGCCGGCCTCGGTGATCACCGTGCCGCCCCAGGAGTGGCCGACGAGGATGGCGGGACCGTCCTGGCGGTCGAGCACGCGACGCGTGGCCTGGACGTCGTCGGCCAGCGAGGTCAGCGGGTTCTGCACGATGGAGACGCGGTAGCCGCGCGCGGTCAGGTCGTCGTGCACCGCGCGCCAGCCGGCACCGTCGGCGAACGCGCCGTGTACCAGGACGACGTTGTGCACGCCTCCGCGCAGCGGCGCGGACGCGTGATCGGCAGCGTGGGCCGAGGCAAGGCCGGCGACGGCGAGCGCGGCGGCCAGCATGGAACGGACGACCTTGAACATGGGCGTTTCCTCTCGAGTGGGTGTGGGCCGTCCTGCGACGTCGCCCGTACGCGTCAGACGGTCGGCACGGTGCCGCCATCGATGGTGTATTCGGCGCCCGAGATGGAGGCCGCGCGCGGCGAGACCAGGAAGGCGATCAGGTCGGCGACTTCGTCCGGCGTGGCGGGGCGCCCCAGCGGAATGCCGCCCAGTGAATCCATGACCAGTTGCCTGCCGCCGTCGCGATCCGTGCCCGCCTGGGCCGCGACGCGTTCGACCAGCGCGGCAGAGGCTTCCGTATCGATCCAGCCCGGCGACACGCGTACGACGCGCACGCCCTTGGGCGTGACCTCCTTGGACAGCGCCTTGCTGTAGGTCGACAGCGCCGCCTTCGCCGCCGCGTACGCCATGGTCGCCTCCGGCAGCGGCAACAGGCGCTGGATCGAGGTGACATGGAGGATCACGCCGGCGCCCTGCGCCAGCATCGCCGGCAGCAACGCGCGGTCCAGCCGCACGGCCGACATCAGGTTCAGATCGAGCGCCCGCGTCCATTGCGTGTCGTCCAGTGCGGCGAAGCCGCCCGCCGGCGCGGACGAACCGCCCACCACGTTGACCAGGATGTCGATCCCGCCGAGATGCTGGA
Organism: Xanthomonas sp. 1678; assembly: GCF_031455575.1. Lineage (NCBI taxonomy): Bacteria > Pseudomonadati > Pseudomonadota > Gammaproteobacteria > Lysobacterales > Lysobacteraceae > Xanthomonas > Xanthomonas sp. 1678. Next base: position 90,119 of record NZ_JAVDSZ010000002.1, read on the forward strand.
GCGCCGCATCGGCGGCCCGGCGGGCGCCGTCGGCCGTGGCCAGATCGGCGGCGAGATAGTGGACGCCGGCGACCGGTTGCGCCGGCGGCGAGAGCGCCGTCGCCACCACCTGGGCATCGGCCTGGGTCAGCGCGCGGACCACGGCGGCGCCTGCCCCGCGCGTGCCGCCGGTGACCAGCGCGCGCCGGCCGGCGAGGCGCAGATCGAAGCTCATGGCGCGATCTCCAGCGAGGCGATCCTGCCGCGCTCGAGCGTGAAGACGTAGCGCAGGTCTATCGGGCTGCCGGGGAAGTCGCCGGCGACATGTCCGGTCACGATGTAGCGCTCGCCGTCCCGCTGCAACGTGCGCGGTTCGGTGGTGTAGGTGTAGCGGGTGGAGGTATCCGCTTTCCAGGCCTCGATCGCCGCTTGCCCCTGGTGGGTCTTGCCTTCGTCGCGCACGCTGCCGTTCGGGGTGAAGCAGCGGGCGACGGCTCGGCCGTCCTGGGTGTCCGCCTGGAAGTAGGCGGCGATCGGCTCGGGCAGGTTCAGTGCATTCATCGGTTGTGCTCCCTCTGGGTCCATGGACACAGAGTGGCGCGACCGTAGCGATAAGAAAATCGCCTACTATTCGATCAGGCCATGTAGAAACGGATGCACAATGCGCGGCGCGGAGTTTGCGGAACTGAAGGCATTCGTGGCCGTGGTGGAACGCGGCAGTTTCGCCCGCGCGGCCGATCATCTGGGCTTGTCGCGGTCCGCGCTCTCGCAGGTCATCCGGCAACTGGAATCGCGGTTGGGCGTGCGCCTGTTGAACCGGACCACGCGCAGCGTCTCGCCGACCGAACCGGGCCAACGCCTGCACGAACGGATCGCGCCGATGCTGCGCGAGATGGACGACGCCGTCGCGCAGGCGGTCGGCAGCAACGCGCGCGCTGCCGGCACCTTGCGGATCAACACGCTCAGCATGGCGGCGAAGAACGTGATCGCGCCGCGCCTGGGCCGCTTTGCGCGCGCGCATCCGCAGGTGGTGCTCGACATCGTGATCGACGACGGCCTGAGCGACATCGCCGGCGAGGGCTTCGACGCCGGCATCCGCGTGGGCGGACGCCTGCAGAAGGACATGGTGGCGGTCCGTCTCACCCCGGACGTCGCACTGCTCGCGGTGGCCTCGCCCGACTATCTCGCACGGCATGGCGAGCCGAAGACCCCGGCCGACCTGGCGCGTCACGCCTGTATCAACTGGCGCTTTCCCGGCAGCGGCAGGATCGCGGGCTGGGAGTTCAGGAAGAAGGGCAGGAGCACGGAGGTGTTCGGCGAAGGCCAGGTGATCGCCAATCACCAGGACATCGTCGTCCCCGCCGCCCTGCAGGGGCTGGGCATCACCTACGCCTACAACGACGACGGCATCGCCGAGGCCTTGCGGGACGGTCGCCTGAAACGCGTGCTGGCGGATTGGTCGCCGACGGTGCCCGGCTTGTACCTCTACTACTCCAGCCGCCGCTACATGCTCCCTGCATTGCGCGCGTTCATAGATTGCCTGCTCGATCGGGACCTGGGCCAGGCTGGAGCATGATCGAACGCGGATGGCGGTAGCATCGGATCAGCCGGCTGCCGAATCAGCCATGAGTGCCGCACTCGTCATCGGCCTCGTCTCTGGCAGCGCTTCTTCCCGCCGCGTACCCGCCCCGGCGCTGATCAGCGCTTGGTGATCGCCAGGGCCTGACGAGCGCATCCCTACAGCGGTCGCGCCATCCTGCCGCCACGCCGGCGCCGTGGTGCACGCGCCCCACAGCCCTACGGCAGTGACGCCGCGGTGCGCAACCCGTGGCGAGCGCGTGAACGTGCGATGACGTTAAGACATGGTCGCCGTTGCGGGCGCGCCTCGCTTTCCTTCGCAGACGTCCGGACAGCGGTGTTCTGGCGCCGACGTCGCTCCGTGCCGGTGGCGCATGCATCGGGCGCCGCGTATGCGTCTGCTTAATGCCATGAACACATTTCATTGGCATCGCCTGTGGTCTTGTGGCGCCGTCGCATCGCATCGAGCGGCATCGGCGCCCGGCACCGAATCCGATTTGCGGATGCGGCACATCGTGCAGATGCATTCCGTCTCCGTCCTGTGCGACGGCCGATCCGGCTGCCGATGGCAAGCGCCGCTGTCTGGATCGTGCACTCCCCATCACGCGAACGGGATCTCCGAATGCATGTCTGCCTGCTGTCCCCCTTGACCCACCACGATGCGGCCGCGCTGGAGGCGGCCATGGCGGCCGCACAGGCCAATGGCTGCGACCACGTGGTGCTGCCCAACCCGTTCGCGCAGGACCCGCAAGGCCGGCTGGCCGATCCGGCCGCCGACGATGCCGCCGGCGAAGCGCGACTGCAGCAGTGGTTGGCGCTGGCGCAGAAGCACGGCTTGAAGCTGCTGGTCGACCTGCGCATCGACGAGATCGGTGGCGGCAGCCGCCTGCTGCAGGAGCATCCGCACTGGTTCCGCGCGCGCACCTCGGCGCTGCCCGATCCGCGCGCCCAGCGCGGCACGCCGGAGATCGCCCAGGGCCGCTTCGCCTATGCCGAAGAAGGCGCGGGCCTGGCGCAGTGGTGGAGCGTGCGCCTGCGCGATTGGCTGCGCGGCGGCCTGGCCGGGTTCCGGGTGCTGCAGCCGCAGCGCGTGCCGGCCACGCTGTGGCGCAGCCTGATCGAGGACGTGCACGCGCAGCTGCCGGCGACGACGTTCCTGGCCTGGACCCCGGGCCTTGGCCTGGACGCCCTGCGCGGCTTGCATGGCGCCGGCTTCGATGCGGCGTTCTCGTCGCTGGCCTGGTGGGACGGACGCGGCAGCTGGTTCTTCGACGAGGACGTGGCATTGCGCAGCCTGGCGCGCCGGGTCGTCGCTACCATCGATCCCGATGCGCCGTCCGACGCGCCGCCGCCGCTGCAGCGCGCGCAACGCGCCAAGCTGGCCGCCGCCTTCGGCGATGCCTGGGCGATCGCCACGCCGACTGAACTCCCGGTGCCGATCGACGCCGACGATGCCGCCGATGCCACCCCGGTGGCGCCGGCCGAGGCCATGGCCGACCTGCACCTGCGCCCGCTGCTGCGCGATGGCGCGCTGACCGCTGTGGCGGTGGAACCGCGCGGCGCCGCGCCGTGGCTGGTGCTGCTCAACAGCGACCGCGACCACCTGCTGCCGGTGCCCGGCTCGGCGCTGCTGCGCCTGCTCGGCGACAGCGAGGCGCTGCTCAGCGACCAGGGCGAGCCGATCCAGGGCGATCAGGGCGGCACCCTGGAAGCAGGCGAAGTGCGCGTCTACCGCAGCGTGCCGGCGCGCCCGGTGCTGGCCGCCGCGCGCGCCCGCACGCCGGCCGATGTCGCCGCCGCTGCGGCGCGGGTGTGCATCGAGGCGGTGACGCCCTCTGTGGACGACGGCCGCTTCCCTGTCAAGCGCACCGTCGGCGACCGCATCTGCGTGGAGGCCGACGCGTTCTGCGACGGCCACGACCGTATCGCGGTGGCGCTGCTGTGGCGCGCCGCCGACGCGCGCACCTGGTCCAGCGCGCCGATGCGCGCGCTGGGCAACGACCGCTGGCGCGGCGAATTCCCGCTGGAGCGGCTAGGCCGCTACGAGTTCCGCATCGAGGCCTGGCGCGACGTGTTCGCCACCACCCACGCCGACCTGGAAAAGAAGCGCGCCGCCGGCACGCTGCTGCCGGTGGACGTGCAGGAAGCGTTGGCCCAGGTCAAGGCGGCGCGCGCGCGCAGCCGTGGCGCGCTGGCGGCACGGCTGAAGGCAATCGTTGCGCGCATCACCCGCAGCGACGATCCGGCCGCACGCGCGGAGATCCTGCTCGAACCCGGCACCGCTGAGGCGATGGCCCGCGCCGACGACAAGCCGTTCCGCACCGAATACCCGATGACCTTCCGCGTCGAGGCCGAGCGCCGCGGCGCGCACTTCTCCAGCTGGTACGAACTGTTCCCGCGTTCGCAGAGCGGCGATCTGGCGCGCCACGGCACTTTCGACGACGTGATCGCGCGCCTGCCGCATATCCGCGCGATGGGCTTCGACGTGCTGTACATGCCGCCGATCCACCCGATCGGCGAGAAGAACCGCAAGGGCCGCAACAACGCGGTCACCGCGCAACCTGGCGAGCCCGGCAGTCCGTACGCGATCGGCTCGGCCGAAGGCGGGCACACCGCGGTCCACGCCGAACTGGGCGGGCTGGAAGGCTTCCGCCGGCTGCGCGCCGCCGCCGCCGCGCAAGGCCTGGAACTGGCGCTGGATTTCGCGATCCAGTGCGCGCCGGACCACCCGTGGCTGCGCGAGCATCCGGACTGGTTCACCTGGCGCGCCGACGGCTCGATCCCGTACGCGGAGAATCCGCCGAAGAAGTACCAGGACATCGTCAACGTCGATTTCTACGCCAGCGGCGCGGTGCCGGAGCTGTGGAACGCGCTGCGCGACGCGGTGCTGTTCTGGGTCAACGAAGGCGTCAACCTGTTCCGCGTCGACAACCCGCACACCAAGCCGTTCCCATTCTGGGAATGGCTGATCGCCGAAGTGCGCGGCCGCCACCCGCAGGTGGTGTTCCTGTCCGAAGCCTTCACCCGGCCCAAGCCGATGTATCGGCTGGCCAAGGTCGGTTTCTCGCAGTCGTACACCTACTTCACCTGGCGCCAGCACAAGGCCGAGCTGCAGGCCTACATCGAAGAGCTCAACGCCGGCATTCCGCGCGAATGCTTCCGCCCGCATTTCTTCGTCAACACGCCGGACATCAACCCGGTGTTCCTGCAGCGAAGCGGCCGCGGCGGCCACCTGATCCGCGCCGCGCTGGCGACCACGCTGTCGGGCCTGTGGGGCATGTACCAGGGCTTCGAACTTTGCGAGGCCACGCCGCTGGCGCCGGGCAAGGAGGAATACCTGGATTCGGAGAAGTACCAACTGCGCGTGTGGCCCGAGCGTGCGCCCGGCGACATCGTCGACGAGATCACCCGCCTGAACCTGCTGCGGCGCCAGCACCCGGAACTGCAGTCGCACCTGGGCACGCGTTTCTACGTGGCGCACAACGACCAGGTGCTGTACTTCGGCAAGTTCCTCGACGAAGCGCATCTGGCGCGCAGCCGCAGCCTGGTGCTGGTGGCGATCAGCCTGGACCCGCACGCGGCGCAGGAGGCGCAGATCGAAGTGCCGCTGTGGGAACTGGGCCTGCCCGACCACGCCAGCGTCGCCATGCAGGACCTGTGGGACGGCCACGCCTTCGCCTGGCACGGCAAGCAGCAAACCATTCGCCTCGATCCGTCGCGGCCGTTTTCCCTATGGCGTATCCGCGCCGGAGCCACTTCATGAATGCTGCAGTTCCCTTGTCCGCCGACAGCGAGGCAAGCCCGCTCGCGCACGATGCACTCTGGTACAAGGACGCGATCATCTACCAGGTGCACGTCAAGTCGTTCTTCGATTCCAACGACGACGGCATCGGCGATTTCCCCGGCCTGATCTCCAAGCTCGACTACATCGCCGACCTCGGCGTAGACACCATCTGGCTGCTGCCGTTCTATCCCAGCCCGCGCCGTGACGACGGCTACGACATCGCCGAATACATGGCCGTGCACCCGGACTACGGCAGCATCGCCGACTTCGAACGATTGGTGGCGCAGGCGCACGCGCGCGGCATCCGCATCGTCACCGAACTGGTGATCAACCACACCTCCGACCAGCATCCGTGGTTCCAGCGCGCGCGCAACGCGCCCGCCGGCTCGCCGGAACGCGACTTCTACGTGTGGTCCGACAGCGACCAGGACTACGCCGGCACCCGCATCATCTTCTGCGACACCGAGAACTCCAACTGGACCTGGGATCCGGTCGCCGGGCAATACTTCTGGCACCGTTTCTACTCGCACCAGCCGGACCTGAACTTCGACAACCCGGCGGTGCTGGAGGCGGTGCTGGAAGTGATGCGCTTCTGGCTCGACCTGGGCGTGGACGGGCTGCGCCTGGACGCGGTGCCGTACCTGATCGAGCGTGACGGCACCTCCAACGAGAACCTGCCCGAGACCCACGCCATCCTGCGCCGCATCCGCGCCACGCTGGATGCCGAATACCCCGACCGCATGCTGTTGGCCGAGGCCAACATGTGGCCGGAAGACACCCAGCAATACTTCGGCGAGAACGCCGACGAATGCCACATGGCGTTCCACTTCCCGCTGATGCCGCGCATGTACATGGCCATCGCGCGCGAGGACCGTTTCCCGATCACCGACATCATGCGCCAGACCCCGGAAATCCCGGAGACCTGCCAGTGGGCGATCTTCCTGCGCAACCACGACGAGCTGACCCTGGAGATGGTCACTGATTCGGAGCGCGACTACCTGTGGCAGACCTACGCCGCCGACCGTCGCGCGCGCATCAACCTGGGGATTCGCCGGCGCCTGGCGCCGCTGCTGGAGCGCGACCGCCGCCGCATCGAACTGATGACCTCGCTGCTGCTGACCATGCCCGGCACCCCGGTGCTGTACTACGGCGACGAGATCGGCATGGGCGACAACATCCACCTCGGCGACCGCGACGGCGTGCGCACGCCGATGCAGTGGTCGATCGACCGCAACGGCGGCTTCTCGCGCGCCGACCCGGCCGCGCTGGTGCTGCCGCCGATCATGGATCCGCTGTATGGCTTCCAGGCGGTCAACGTCGAAGCGCAGCAGCGCGACCAGCATTCGTTGCTGACCTGGACCCGGCGCATCCTGTCGGTGCGCAAGCGCTACCGCGCCTTCGGTCGTGGCCAGCTGCGCTTCCTGTACCCGGGCAACCGCCGCCTGCTCGCCTACCTGCGCTGCCACGAGGACGAGACCGTGCTGTGCGTGGCCAACCTGTCGCACACGCTGCAGGCGGTGGAGCTGGACCTGTCCGAATTCGAAGGCCGCGTGCCGGTGGACATCATCGGCGGCGGCAGCTTCCCGCCGATCGGACGGCTGACCTACCTGCTCACCGTGCCGGCGTTCGGCTTCTATGCGTTCCAGTTGGTCGGCAACGCCACGCTGCCGGACTGGCACGTGCCCGCGCCGATGCCGCTGCCCGACTACCAGACCCTGGTGCTGCGCGGCGCGGTCGACGCCAATGCGCTGCTGCCGCACCTGGGCACGCTCGAACGCGACGTCCTGCCGACCTGGCTGTCCACGCGGCGCTGGTTCGCGGCCAAGGACCGCGCGCTGCGCGGCGTGCGCATCGCGCGGCGCACGCCGCTGCCCGGTCCCGACGGGCTGACCCTGCTGGAGATCGAGGCGGAGCTGGAGCACGGCGAACACGAGCGCTACATCCTGCCGCTGGGCATCGTCTGGGACCGCGAACAGCCAAGCGTGCTGGCCGAGCAATTGGCGCTGGCGCGGGTGCGCCACGGTCGCGAAGTCGGTTATCTCACCGACGGCTTCGCGCTGAAGTCGCTGACCCGCACCATGCTCGGCGCCTTGCGCGAGCGCACCGTGCTGTCGATCGACGGCGAGAGCCATGCCGGCGCCGATGCCGCGCCCGAGCAGATCCGCTTCTGCGCCACGCAGGCGCTGGCCGCCGTCGCGATTGCGGACGATGCCGAGATCCGCTGGCTGTCGGCCGAGCAGAGCAACAGCTCGCTGATCGTCGGCGACAAGGCGGTGTTCAAGCTGCTGCGCCGCGTCTCCGCCGGCATCAATCCGGAGATCGAGATTGGCGAGCGCCTGACCAGCATCGGTTATGCCAACGCCGCCCCGCTGCTCGGCCACGTCACCCGCGTTGACGTGCAGGGCGGGGAGACCACGCTGGCGCTGCTGCAGGGCTTCGTGCGCAACCAGGGCGATGCCTGGCGCTGGACCCTGGATCACCTGGCGCGCGGCGCCGAAGAGTACGCCGCCGCGCAGGACGATGCCGCGCGGCACGAAAGCGTGGCCGGCTACGACGCCTTCGCCGAGGTGGTCGGCCGGCGCCTGGCGGAATTGCACGACGTGCTGGCCCAGCCCACCGACGCCGCTGCGTTCGCGCCGCAGGCGGTGGACGTCGCCGCGGCGCAGCGGGTGGTTGCGGGCGTGGCGCACGAGGTGCAGGCGATGTGGGACACGCTGGTCGCGCATCGCGACGTCAGCGACGACGGCGAGCGCGCCGCCGTGGACGCGCTGCTGGCGGAACGGCCGCGCCTGGACGCGTGGCTACAGCAGGCGCCGGCCTTGCTCGACGGCGCGTTGCTGACCCGCGTGCACGGCGATTTCCATCTCGGCCAGATCCTGGTCGCGTTCGACGACGTAGTGCTGATCGACTTCGAAGGCGAGCCGGCCAAGTCGCTGGACGAACGCCGCGCCAAGGCCAGCCCGCTGCACGACGTGGCCGGCTTCCTGCGCTCGCTGGACTATGCCAGCGAAGTGTCGGCCCGCGGCGAAGAAGGTACCGCCGCGCGTGCCGGCGTCGGCCTGGACAGCGCGCTGGACGCGTTCCTGTCCGCATTCCGTAGCCGCGCCAGCGCCACCTTCCTGTCCGCCTACCGCAAGGTGCTCGACGCCAGCCCGCACCCGTGGGTGGCACCGGCCGCCTTCGAGGCCACCACCTTGTTGTTCCTGATCGAGAAAGCCAGCTATGAAATTCGCTACGAGGCTGCCAACCGCCCGGCCTGGATCATGGTGCCGATACAGGGACTGTTGCGCATACTCGAACGCTTTCCTGCGCCTGAGGAGGCGATTCGATGAGTGATGTCGGCCACACCTGGGACGAAGCAACGCTGCGTGCGTTCGCCAATGCCCGCCACGGCGATCCGTTCGCCGTGCTCGGTGCGCACCGCATCGGCGACGCGCGCGTGCTGCGCAGCCACCTGCCCGGCGCCGAAGCGGTGACCGCGGTACTCGAAGACGGCCGCGAGGTGCCGCTGCAGGAAGGCCCCAGCCCGGGCTTCTTCGCCGCCACGCTGCCCGACGACGGCCGCTATCGGCTGCGCATCCGCTGGCCCGGCGGCGAACAGGAGACCGAGGACGCCTACGCGTTCGGCCCGCAGCTGAGCGATTTCGACCTGCACCTGATTTCCGAAGGCCATCACCTGCACCTGGCCGACGCGCTGGGCGCCAACGTGGTCGAGGTCGACGGCGTGCGCGGCACCCGCTTCGCGGTGTGGGCGCCCAACGCCACCCGCGTGGCGGTGATCGGCGATTTCAACAGCTGGGACGCGCGCCGCCACCCGATGCGCCTGCGTCACCAGGCCGGCGTATGGGAGCTGTTTGTGCCTGGCGTCGAGGCCGGCGCGCACTACAAGTACGCCTTGCGCGGCCCGCGCGGCGAAGACCTGCCGGCCAAGGCCGACCCGGTCGCGCGCCGCGCCGAACTGGCGCCGGGCACCGCCTCGATCGTGCCCGATCCCGCCCCGTTCCAGTGGCGCGACGACGCCTGGATGGCCTCGCGCGCGCGCCGCCACGGCCCGAACGCACCGCTGAGCGTGTACGAGATCCACGCCGGCTCGTGGATGCACGCCGACGACGGCAGCATGCTCGACTGGGACGCGCTAGCCGAGCGCCTGATTCCGTACGTCGCCGACATGGGCTTCACCCACATCGAACTGATGCCGGTCACCGAGCATCCGTTCGGCGGTTCCTGGGGCTACCAGCCGCTGGGCCTGTTCGCGCCCACCGCGCGCTTCGGTTCGCCCGACGGCTTCGCCCGCTTCGTCGACCGCTGCCACCGCGAGGACATCGGCGTCATCGTCGACTGGGTGCCGGCGCATTTCCCCACCGACGCCCATGGCCTGGCCCATTTCGACGGCACCTCGCTGTACGAACACGCCGACCCGCGCGAAGGCTTCCACCGCGACTGGAACACGCTCATCTACAACCACGGGCGCCGCGAAGTCTCCGGCTTTCTGATCGCCAGCGCGCTGGAGTTCCTGCAGCGCTACCACGTCGACGGCCTGCGCGTGGACGCGGTCGCCTCGATGCTGTATCGCGACTACAGCCGCAATGCCGGCGAATGGGTGCCCAACATCCACGGCGGCCGCGAGAACTACGAGACCATCGCGTTCCTGCGCCGGCTCAACCAGGTCGTCGCCGAACACGCGCCTGGCGCCATCACCATCGCCGAAGAATCCACCGCCTGGCCCGGCGTCACCGCCGACCTGGCGCATGGCGGGCTGGGTTTCAACTACAAGTGGAACATGGGCTGGATGCACGACAGCCTGCACTACATCGAACTGGACCCGATCTATCGCCGCTACCACCACGGCGAACTGACCTTCAGCATGGTCTACGCGTATTCCGAGCGCTTCATGCTGCCGATCTCGCACGACGAAGTGGTGCACGGCAAGCGCTCGCTGCTCGGGCGCATGCCCGGCGACGACTGGCAGCGCTTCGCCAACCTGCGCGCCTATCTGGGCTACATGTACACCCACCCCGGGCGCAAACTGCTGTTCATGGGCTGCGAAATCGCCCAGCCCACCGAGTGGAACCACGACGCCGCGCTGCCCTGGCACCTGCTCGACGATCCGCGCCACCGCGGCATCCAGCGCCTGGTCCGCGACCTCAACCGCCTGTACGCCGAACACCCCGCGCTGCACGCGCGCGACGACACCCCCGACGGCTTCGCCTGGGTCATCGGCGACGACGCCAACAACAGCCTGTTCGCCTACCTGCGCACCGCCCAGGGCAGCGATACCCCGCTGCTGGTGGTCGCCAACCTCACCCCACTGGTGCACCACGGCTACCGCATCGGGGTTCCCCGCGGCGGCCGCTGGCGCGAACTGCTGAACTCCGACGCCGAGATCTACGGCGGCAGCAACACCGGCAACGGCGGCAGCGTGCGCACCGAAAACATCGGCGCGCATGGTCATCCGGCCTCGCTGTCGCTGACCATCCCGCCGTTGGGGGTGTTGGTGTTGGGGTTGGAAGACTGAGGATGGATTGAGGGCGGGGAAGGGGAGCCAGGTCCGGACGACAAGTGACGGCGCGGAGCCGTCCGACCCTCCGTCGCCGTCCCATCAGCAAAGGCGTCGTCCGCCGCGTCTACCGCGGCGGGCAGACAGCGCGCCACCGCGGACGTTAAACTCACGCCCGCCTCGGCGCCTTCCTCTGCATGCACGCCAGAGGCGCCAAGCCGGCGGCCGACGCATCGCCCGCCCGCTCCGGACGCTTCCGGGCCTATAGCTCAACGGTTAGAGCAGAGGACTCATAATCCTTTGGTTCCAGGTTCGAATCCTGGTGGGCCCACCAATAAGCCGTGGCGCGCGCAACGCCTGTTCTTGTAAGCATAAGTTGGCCAGATCGGACAACTTATGATGTCAATGCAGGCATAAGTTGTCCGGCAGGCCGCGATCGGGTTGCCGGTGCGGCGGCCGCGGGGCAAGGCTGGCCTCGACACCGGCAAGCGAAATCACAGCAAAAACAGCCGCTTACGATATTTTTTCCGACGAAACACGAACCCAAACGGCGAGTTCTGCACCAACGCATCCGCGTTGTGCCCACGAAACATCTTGGGGATCCGCCGGATAGGATCCTCCAAAATTCTCCGCCAAGCTTTGGCGTAATAGGGGCTGGCTACTCCCTGCGTTTCCCATACGCTAATGTTGCGCAAAGCCCGTTGGATGATCTTCGCGACTTTGTTCTGCTCCATCCGGGCGAGGTCTGAGGCGATCTGGCGATGGATGCTTCGCAGAACTCGATAGCGCGCCTTGGACTGCTCGACGGCAAGCCGACGCTCCGCCAGAGTGAGTGATAGGGCGCCAACACTCATCAACACTTCTTCTACTTCCTGCAGCGACTTCATCTCCTGCCCCTATGCTGGTGAGCTCGTAGGCCCCTCCTCGTGGATAGCGCATTGATAGCCCACAGACTGCTTTCGACTCAAGGCGGTCGTAGCGACTTGCTAACTTGACACCCGATTGTGGTCAGTCAAACGGTACTTCGCGCGCTCACTTGAAGTTGAATTTGCACCGTCTACGCAGAGTTGCAGTCGGCCACGAGTTTGCTGGAGAGTGTGCTGATTCCTACTGATGAACGCCTTCACCAGCTAGGCTGGACCGGTGTCGTAATGCTCCTCGCTGCGCGGTTTGCATAGGTCTGCTCCAGGTTCCACGAACCAGGCCGCTAACCCTTTATGATCGTCTGCAGCAGGCGCCGCGCAGCGGAGAGAGCTTTGGCAGATGAGCAAGAAGAAGGAAGTCACCCCGCGCGACCCGCTGCAGGGTACCCAAGTGATGAGTACTGTCGCTACTGGCGGCGGTGGCGGCGTCTTTCAGGCCCGTGTGGGCGCCCTGTACCTGGCCAACATGCTTACGGGCTTGCCTACAGCCTTTTGCTTGCACGGTGCCTGGGTTGAAGAACTGCGCTTTGAAGCTCGCTATAAAGGCGCTCACACCGACGACGTCTACTGTCGGCTCCGTGACCCCAAGGAAAGTTGGCTACAACTCGTCCAGTGCAAGCGAGGCCTCAATGCCACTGCTGGCAACACAGATTTTATCGACGGACTGCAGGGTGCCTGGCGCGACTTCCTCGGTATCGAGAAGAGCCCTTTTGACCGCGGCTGTGACGTGCTGGTTCTTGCGACCATCGCCCCGGCGACGGCCGCTAACCAGGCAGCAAAGCGTCTTTGCGAACTTTCCCGTGCATCAGTAGATCTCGCTGACTACTTGCAGAAGGTGAACTCCAAGCTCTTCGACAAAAAGCACAAGGAAACCTGGGAAGCGTTCAAGACGGTCTCGAAGGAGACGCTGACCGACAAGTACACCGAGGAGCTTGTCTTCCAGCTGCTACAGCGCCTTCGTGTTGACATTCATGACCTGGGCACCGAATCCTCACAGGAGCTCAGCCTCGTCCAAGCACTCTTGACTTCAGGGCAACCAAGCGACTCAGGAGAGCTGGTATGGGATGGCCTTGTCTCCTATGTGCAAGAGCAAGGCATTTCAGTAGGGACTGTCACTCGGACAACGTGGTCTCAGACTGCCAAAGAAGGACTGCAAGCGGCAATTAGCCGCCTGACCTCCTCGCGCGGACTGAGCAATGTTGCTGAGCGTTTGACTCAGCGAGCCCTACTTCAGCTCTCCCTCATCTCGACAAACCTACCCAATGGCGCACACATCCCTAGAGGCGAGTGCGTAGGCCGTGTGTTGTCAGCGCTCGATGACCGCCAACTCGTCATCATTACTGGCGGGCCGGGTGCAGGAAAATCGGCGGTCGTCTCTGAGCTCGCTTCTTTGCTTCGTGAGTCCGGCCCATTGTTCTTCTTCAGGGCTGATGAGCTGGATGTGCCGACTTTGGCAGCAGTCCAGTCCCTGAACGGGCTTCAAGACCCGGTGCTGGGCATCGATACACTGCTGCGCACAGGGGCACCCACTGTCATCATCGACTCGCTGGAGAAGGCTCTCGAGGCACAGAACCCAGGTGCGCTCGAAGAGCTGCTCGCACTTGTTCGCAAGAACAAGTCTTCGAGGCTCTGCATCACGACGCGCTCCTATGCTCTCAACGGCCTGTACACAAACTTCCTCTATAGCTTTTCCAGCCAAGTCATAGACGTTCCTCTGCTCACGGACGCGGAGATTGCCACCGCGGTAGTCGCAAGCCCGCTTGAAGAGATTGTCGCCAAAGACTCAGGTGTAAAAGAGGTTCTGCGCACGCCCTACTACCTGCAGCTTGCTTTCAAGTACGCCGCCGCGGGAACTGCACTACCAAGTGCTTCGGGCAACGACCTTAGGCGGGCACTTTGGACAGAGCGAATTGCGCCCAGCAGAGGCCTTTCTGCCGCCATGCGCACAAGCCGTCTAGCGACCTTCGACCAAATCTGCTACCTGCGCACCGAACGCTTTGCGCAGTTCGTCGAGCCCCCCCCGGACGCTGAAGCTGTCACGTCGCTCCTGCAAGACGCTGTGCTCGCGAAGGACGAGGCCGACCGAGTAGCCCCAGCACATGACGTCTTGGAGGATTGGTCGCTGTTCTTTCGAGTAGAACGTGAGGTGCGCTCCGCGGAGCGGGATTGGTTAGCATTGTTCACGAAGCTCGGCTCACATGCGGGCATGCGACGAGCTCTGCGCTCATGGACGGCTCAGAGATCGGCTGAAGGCGATGATGACGCCTACGCGCTCTTGGAGGCAGCTCTCCGTCCTGAATCGACGATTGCGCAGCTTTGGCGCGATGAGATAGCCATCGGGCTTCTGCGCTCTGAGCGAGTTGAGGAGCTGGTCACAAAGCTCGGAAGCAATGACACCTTCAGCAGCGCGGCTCTGCTTCAGCGCCTGTGCCACCTACTGAGGGTTGCTTGCAAGGGTCCGACTTCCATCGACTACTCGCATCTGGCGGCTGACTCTGCCAACAGAGAACTTCTTGCCCGGGTCGGGATGGCCGCGCCGGTAGGCAAGGCTTGGGACGTGATGATCGGGCTGGTCACGAGGGCATTCCCATCTCTGCAGCCGAAAGATCACTCATGGGTTGTCCAACTCGCCGAGGATTCGGTTGCGCACGACGACGCTTGGCACAAGCCCAGCCCACGTGTGACCGACGTCTTCACCATGGCTGCGCACTATTGCTGGCGAGACAACGACACTTGGTACAGAGAGAAGTCTATCGGCCGGCGGTTCTACGAGCTTCTGTGTCGTTGCTCTGGAGCTGACCCCGCCAAGTTCAAGGTGTTCATCGACGCACTTGTGAAACGGATCTCCGAGAACCCAGAAGATCGCGACGTCTACGCTGAAGAGCGCTTGGAATTTCTTACCAACATCAAGCACTGCAGGGAGCCGATTTACTTCAACGCGGATTTAGTTCGCACCGCGTTCTGGGCGCTCTACACCGAACCTGGGCCTCAAGCCGAACGTCGCTTCGGCATGGTCGGCTGGGAGGCAGCAATGGGCCTCAGTCAGAGGGCAGCCCATGCATTCTTCCCTCCCTCCGTTCTGCAAGGGCCTTTCCGGTGGCTTTTGCTCTACTCATTTGTCAAGAGCATTCGCTTTGTCGTGCAGCTCTGCAATCACGCAGCCGTGTCATTTGCCAAATCGCATCCGGAGGAAGTCACCGTTCTTCCGCCGGAGCAAAGTCCGAACGGACGGGCCCACATCCATGACTGGCGACTTTGGGCGGCCTATCGCGGCCACTCCGTTTCCAGCTACGTTTTGAACTGCGCACTTATGGCGCTGGAAGAAAGGCTGTTGGTCGAGGCGAAGGTGCAGCCGGAGATCATCTCGGGGGTCCTCGAGTTCATCTTGGAGAGCGGCGAGTCGAGCTTCACTACAGGATTGGTGGCTGGCGTACTAATGGCGTATCCGAGCCTCGTCACTGGGAAGCTGTTGCCACTCCTCAACTGCCCGCAGTTCTTCGTCGACGACATCGCGCGTTACGTGGGAGAGGCGAGTGCTTTGGCCATCCACGGCGGTCACGACGGACTGGACGACGAGAGGCAAAAGGAGCGCATCGTCAGCAACCAGCTACCGCACAGGAAGCAGCATTTGGAGATGCTCGTGCTTCAGTTGCAGATTATCCGCCCCGACCTCCGGGAGGGCATCTTTGCGATCCTCGATAAGCACATCGAAGATCTCAAGCATGCTGAAGACGTGCCTGACGGTTGGCGCATGGGGCTTAAGCGCATGGACGCTCGAGGTATGAAGTTCGGTGAGCCAGTTGGTGATGAGAAGTTCATACCTCTGGAAATCGTGAACCTCGAGCCCGAGCTTAAGCAAGTGAGTGACCAAGCGGAGTCAAGAAGTCAACTCATGAACCGTTTGGCGGCTGTCCGGCTTTGGGCGGTAGCCGTGACGCAGCCAATGCTCAGCTTGTCCCCGGGGGCCGCAGACCGCTTCTCCTCCTCGTCTGAGGTGTATGAAGAGTTCCAGCACCTTCTTGAAGAGGTTAAGGGGCAGGAAGAGCCCTTGCTGTTTGGGATGGATGACGACCTCCCTTGCGCGCTGATTCAGCGTTGGCCGACCGACAACTCGGAAGCGCTCCAATGGGCCAAGGACTATCTCCTCGATGTCACCTCGAAGCGTCTGGACAACGACGCTTGTGTCCGTCGTAGCACCGCGACAGGCGAGTTGAGAGCCAAGACGCTCGTCTTGCTTGCAAGCGTAGCCCCAAGCCATCCAAAACTGCCTGAGTGCCTCGCCAACATCATTACAGAGCCCGTCTGGAAGGTTCGCCGAGCAGGAGCTCTTGCCATCTCAGAAATTCTGCGGCCAACGCAGCCTTTGCTCGCCGACATCCTGACAACGGCGCTGGCGCAATACGCGGAAGCGCTCGACACCACAATCGGCGCTGCACGAAGACGCAGGCATGACTTCTACGAAGACGCACGGGACGCAACCAGCAAGCGGTTGGTGGCAGCCCTCACAGGCGGGAAGCTAGAACCTAGGCCTAGTCCTAGAAGCCTCGCCGCTGTCAAAGAATGGACGATAGCGCTCGATGCCGCCCGCAGCGAGATGCCAGAGACTTGGAGAGTCCAGGCGCTTACAGTGCTTGCCCGTCTGATGGCCGATCAGGAAGGCAAATCAAGGATTGACCGGTACGACCCAAACTATGTTGATTTTGAAGCGCGCTGGGAGGTGGGAGACCTCTTGGCGTCCGAACTGCTAGCTCAGAGCACTGACAAGACTCACATCTTTGAAACCCTTGACTACTGCATCGAGCACGGCCCAGAGCTCAGTGAAAGGGTGCTGGAGTCAACCCTTAGCGGGTGCATGAAGCAAGAGTACGCTAACACGGATGCCTTCTGGCAGGTATGGGACCGGGCCGCAGCGAAGATCCTTCCAGACGAGTCGTTGCGCACGCGCTCGCGGCGCGTGTACAGCAAGAACGAGAAGCCGCTCGCAGTGCTACTGTTTCAGTCCATTCCATGGACCAAGACCTTCCATGACTTGCCGCTGCTGCGAAACCGCCCTCGCTTCGTCGCCAACTGTCTTGTCGCAGCAGGTGACAGCTGGCACGCGCTCGAACATCTTCTTGCGCTAATGGCGGGTGTCGGAAGGTCAACGGCGGTGCCCTCCGCCTTAGGGCAATTGAGGGACGCGATAGCGAAGGCTCCGGCTGCCCTGTTCAACGACGGTAGCAGCCTTTGGAACGCTGAGACTGTTTGCCAAGCAGCAGTGCACGAGCATCGTCAGGCGCTCCTCCGTGACGTAACCCTCAGGCAGGCTACTCTGGAGGTGCTGGACAGGCTCGTAGACGCCGGTTCGTCCTTGGCCTTTCAGTTACGCGACTACCTGGCGACATCGTCGCCGGCTATACCTTCAACACCTCCAGTCTCGAGCTCAGCTGCGTAGCTTGTCAAATTTCGGTTGGCGGCGGACTCGCAGCGCCCAGATGTCCTTGAGCTTGAACGGCGCTTCTGTCCGATGATCTTGCACTTGTTCCACGGCTCGCCATGAGTGGCCTTGCTTACGGTTTCCATGATGGTCTCCCATCGAGTTGAGGGACCCGCAGAACGCGCTTCAGAGAGCCTCCCGTTGCCTAGACACCAACCAAGCGCGTGCCCACATGTGCCGAAGGGCAGGTTCTGGGCGTCGCAGCGAACTGGCATTTCCGGCCAGTAGCTGCCGGTCAGTACTTTTTCTTGGCCGGCCCTCCAGGCTAGGAGCGGATATTGAGCCGCGCCGCTCGACCCGCAGCTTCTGCCCCTTAAGAGAGAGACTGGCTGTCCAATCTGGCGCCGTGAAGTTTCCGGTCGAGCCCCCAGCACAGTCTCCGTCTCCGCAACACGCTCTCCTAGCTCGAGCGGTGCACAATGCCTTGATGATGTGAAACTAGGCTCATAAGCCAAGGCTGGAACCAGCCATCTTCCGAGGGAGGAATAATGTTTGACGAGCGGGCCGTACAGACGGCGAAGTACTGGGAGGCATTGCGCTCGCTGCGTGCGCCCTCCGGGCTGAGGGAGGACGAGTTCGAGCAGTTCGCACTGATGGTGATTGGTCTCACCTGCGTGGCGCAGTCGCCCGGGCCTTGGCCCGACGAGGTGACCGACCGGGCGAGGGAGAATTTTGAGGTGCTGAGGACTGCAGCCACATACCAGGACGAGAATCGGTTTCGTCGAGCATGGTTTGGTGCGTGCGATGCGTTGACCGGAATTTTCCGGGCCACAGGCCAAGCTGACATCCCGCGCGATGTCAGCTCCCTCCAAGCATTCGACGGCATCGTCAGCATATTCGATCACTTCGAGGATGCCTGGGGTTCCAGGCGGGAGTTCCTGCTGGACTGCTTCGACGAGGTGTTTCATCGAGTCGTTAGTCGCCTGACCGTGACCGGCTACCGCGGTGGCGACACGGCCGCGGCTTTGGCGGCTCACCTTTCGGCACCCGTCGACCGCATTTCGGAATATTTCGCAACAACGGGCGAGTTCGCCGTGTTGCGACGTATCCTCCTCAATTTGGAGACGTCCACGCGCATAGCGGTGATCGACCGTCTGAACTTCTTCATAGGTCTTCGGCTTGGCCTTCACGGCATTGATGTGGAGGACCAGCCACCGCGGGAAGACGATCTTGGGTCCTTCGTCGGTCGTCGCTTTTTGCTGGTTGATCATCCGCGTAGAAACTCCATTGGGCGGCGTCCTCATTCACCACGATGGGCCGATCACCAAACCTCGCTCGATGCCCTGGACTACTTGCTGCAGAATCGGTCTATTCTCGGAGTGAGTTTGATCATCGTTCCTGGTGCCGATCGATCGGCCGGGGGATGGCGAAGCAATCTGCGGGAGGATCTCGTGCGCAGCGGTCGGCTGCTGGCAGTGATTGACCTTCCCCAGGATCGCCGACATAGATCGCGCAAGCAGGTGTCGGCTTGGTTCCTCGGGGAAGGGGGGATGCCAAGCAACCATGTGCTGATGGTGGACGCGAAGGGTCTCGCCGGCAGAGGCGAACTTCGCGAGGCCGGCCTCCTGATGGCATTCGTGGCTGCGATTGTGTCGCTTGGCGCGCCGGATGGGTGGCCCTCCTTGAGCCTCCCAAGGCGGCGCCAACTCAGATCGGACGACGTAGAAGCAATGCTGGAGGCTTACTTCAAGGGCGGGTATCGGGACGTGGAGGGCGTCTGCCGGCACGTTCATATTAGCGAAATTGCCGAAAACGCCTACAGGCTCGCTGCGTCCGTCTATATCGAAGGGACAGACAGCGATGCGAAGCGCAAGACGCTCATGCCGTTGCTGAACAGCGACACCGTTTTGGAGGCCCTGCTGCAAAGACGTGACCATGGCAGGCGCATCTACGTCATCGGCAACAATGGCGAAGGCAAGAGCATTCTGCTCGGTGATCTGGCGGATCGTTTGGTAAAGGAAGGTCAGCGCGTCGTCGGCATCTCGTTTGGACTGACGGACAGATTTCCGTTCGAGCCACCAAAGCACGACGGACAGCAGTTCATCTATGTCGGCGCTCGCACTTCGGAACGCGGCATTGCGCTTGGCCGCACTTCGGCGGACATTAATCGCATGGTGCGCGAGATCCACGTGAGCGCCGAGCGGCTCAAGGTCTTCGACGCGGTCGTGAGGCACCTCGGCTTCGGCGAGCGTCGGTATCTGGTGCCATCTGGCTTGAACAGCTCTTCCGATGACGACCGAGAGCATTACGCCGAATTGCAGCAGCTCACGGAAAGTGCAGATGAGAATGCCCGTATCCTACAGCGAGCAGGTGCGAAGAGGTACGAGCTGGGCCTCATGCGACAGGAGTCCCAGCGTTCGATCACGACATTCGGCGAGTTGAGTTCGGGGGAGCAGCAACTGCTGAC
Organism: Xanthomonas sp. 1678; assembly: GCF_031455575.1. Lineage (NCBI taxonomy): Bacteria > Pseudomonadati > Pseudomonadota > Gammaproteobacteria > Lysobacterales > Lysobacteraceae > Xanthomonas > Xanthomonas sp. 1678. The sequence continues at coordinate 109,763 of NZ_JAVDSZ010000002.1, forward strand.
CCTGGCCCTCAAGCTCACGGCCTACGCCGGCGACAGCACCGTGATCCTGATAGACGAGCCCGAGTTAAGCCTTCACGTAAGCTGGCAGCGGGCCATTCCGGTGATGTTGGAGATCGTCGGCTCCCTCACGGGTTGCTCAATGGTCGTGGCGACGCACTCCCCCGTCGTCGTCGCCAGCGCGATCCATCGCGACGATCAGTGTTTCGTCGCCCGAAGACATGGGCTGACGGAACTCGGCATTCATCAGCGTCGATCGGTCGAGACGGCATTGTTCGATGGATTCCGGACCTACACGGCGAACAACCGGCAAGTGCACGAGCGCTGCGCCGCGATGGTGTCGCAAGCAATCCTGCGTCTCAACGCTCGGTCGCCCGTACAGGATGGGAATCTTCCGAGCTTGAAGTCGCTGCATGAAGAGCTGGAATTGATGGATCAGGTCATTCGGTCGGCCGACTCGGCGCAGTTGTCGCATGCGCGGGAAGATCGCGAGTTGGTCGGTCGCACCCGCGCCGCCATCGATGAACTCGCGTCAATCGAGCGAGGAGACGCCATATGAGTTGGTTCCAGGGAACACACCCCTCGCCGATAGAAATGCGCCGAGAGCTCAAGCTATACCTCGGAGTGGCGCATGGGACAAAAAAGCATGTCCCACGCACGCACGTGCTGCTTCGGCAGTTGTGGACCCAGTCGCGCCTACGTCCGTTTACTGATGTCTGGCCGACGCTGAACGCGATGGCCGATGTTACGGCACTGGGAACGATCACGGGAGCCTCCATCAAGTCCGCCTTCAGGCGCAGACTGTTGGAGTTGCAGGGTGGGCGGTGTTGCTATTGCCGTCGCTGGCTGGTCAGCACAGCGTACGCCAAACACATCGAGCACATCCTGCCGCGGCACCACTATGCGCAGTTCTCCGTCGAGTTCTGGAATCTGGCGGTGGCTTGTAGCGATTGCAACGGCGCCAAGACCGATGACGTGTGGGGTGCAATCTCGATAAAGCGGCGCGGATACCCTAAGGCCCGGGAATTCACCGAAACGTTTCACCCGAGGTTTCATCGATACGATGATCACGTCCGCTACGTGAGGCTTGAGACTAATGTGAGCGCGGTCGTGCTCTTCACCGGATTGACTCCCCAAGGTCAGCACCTTTGCAGCTCGCTGCTGCACCGCATTGCGGCCAAGGAAACTTTGGTCGAGAACAATCCGGCGTTGGCGCCGGCGATGGACCAGATCCGCAGCTTCGAGGCGAAAGCCAAAGGAATGCGCCTGAAGCGCTTCGACGCGTTTCGCGAAGCGCTTGACCAAAGCGTCATGCGCCTGCTCGAGTAGTTCGGCCCCTCGGACAATCATCATGCGCACCGGGGAGGATCCATGCGACCCAGCTACGTGCTGGTCGGTTACGAAAATGTGCATTGCTTGAGGGCAGGCGCTTTGACGCTGAGGCACTCGCGGACGTGCGGTAACGCCCCAAGAAGCGGCTCGCCCCAGCACAGGGGCGAACGTTCGGCCAATAGCCATCTGGCAGAAAGACAGTGCACCAAACCTGCTCGTCATCACTGACGGGAGTTGGCCGAAGGAGACTTGCATAGAAGCGTACCAAGCGAGTGCAATGCTTCGCGAGCTCTACACGCGGTCGCTTAGGCAGCAGCGATGGACTTGTTTCAGCGATCTATCGGAGTGCTCCTGTGGCAAAGTGCTCAATTGTCCGCAGCCCCACAGCAGAGTGTTGATGGCCGAAGAAGCCAAGGAGTTTTGTGAGCTCGCGGCAGCCGCTCGGCGCAAAGGTCAAGTTGTTCACCTGTGTCTGGACGCGATCGAACCTAGGCATCCAGCGGCCTACATCGATCTTCGTGCCAAGCTTGAACCACCCCCAACCAATGTTGAGCGTGGATGCGTCATCCGGCACCTTGCCGAGTGCCCGCTGGACCTCCCTGCCTAGGCCGTTGAGACGCCTACGTTCGGCGGCAATCGCCTTGAACTCGCCAGCGGACACGGCCTCCTGGAATTGGCTGAGCCAGGCGCGCAGTTCGGACAGTTGGTCTCGCATCTGTGAGGCCACTACGAATACGTCGCCAAGCGAGGTTGCATCTCGAAGGATCAAGGTCGGCAAGGCTGGGAGTAGGACACGAACACCAATCACTCCATCGTCAGCCGCCGATGTCGGGTAGAGCGCATCCCGGTGCTTGGCAACCTCGGCCTTGAACTCACCCAGCGCTATCGGAGGTACCGGTAGAGAAAGTCCGGCCCGCTGGAACAATCGCCTCCTGAGGGGATGAGGCGTGTAGGGGCTGGCATATACCCACGCTCGAGCCAACATACCTGCGCCTCCCCACACCAGCTGCGAAGTGAATACGTGGGGAGTTGTCCCGCTCTCCTTCCAAGCAGCTTCGTTGCTTGCCTGCTCTTTCACCATGACGTCGTTGAGGAGAAGCCTCCCAAGGAGATCGGCCCTCGGCCCCTCAAGCCGTTCCGGATGCTCAAGGAAGCCGTGAGGCCGTACGATCGAGCGCCGCGCGAGCTCGCTCAACGCGTCTCCACGGCCGAACCAGGCATTGTGGAACCGATCATCGACCAGGATCTGGTCGCGCAGCACGACATCAGTCAGCAGATCGAACAACGCCTCGAAATCGATGGCGGCCTGGGGTAGCGCCTTAGGCACCTGTCCAGGGTCAGTCAGCGGTGCAATGCCAGGGTTGTCATCTGGATCCAGACCCTTCGCCATGAGGTCGCTGACCGCCTGCAGCGACCAGTTGTCGGCGATAACCCGCTGTCCCATCAGCCATCCTTTGCTAGAAGAAAGTGAACCAAGAGCCTAAAGCCACCTCACCGCCGTCCGGCTAGGCAGGTCTGAACGCGACTTCTGCCCACCGCGCGCACTGCCATCGAGAACGCCGCCAGAGCTACCGCATCTATCGGCGCGCCCGGTGTGCGCTGGAGGTAAGATCCTAACTGTAGCCGAACTGGCGAACGATCATGGGCACCGGGCTGAAGGCAGAGGTGTTGCCACGGAGATAGCGGTGAGCCACGGCTATGGCTGACACTCGCCGCGCTTTGGGTTGGCAGTGGGCTTCGGCTTTTTTGTATTGTCGTGCTTGCGAAGAAAGCACTATGGATCCTGCCCCTATAGCGTCTGAAAATGAATAAAGAGAGCCGGAGACCGACATGGGTCAAAGCTTCACAACGAGCCATCTGAGCTGCAATCGACCAGTCCCCTGACCATGTGAACCGGCGCACCAGAGGCCGCGCACACCTGGGCCACGAACTCTTTGACGGTCAGCTGAGCACGCATATCAGCTCGCGCGGCGATAGCGGCGATTGCTCTCCTTCTGGAATTACTTGCCTTGCTCTTCTTCCACTCCAAGTACTTGCCGCTGAGTGCTGCGGTCAGCGCTGGGAAGGTGCCACGGGCAGCCGAAATGCTGAAATCATTGTTCCTACAAAGCTCTTCCGCAGACGAGAATGGCGGGCCGCTTTGAATCGCCAGCTCCAGCTTGGCTTTGAACCAGGCGGTTCGCTTCTGTCTTAGATGCGACGACGGGCGAGTCACACGCGTCTTAGGCGGCCGCTTTATGTCCAAGGCCGCCTGACGTGCGGCCTCTGTGGGGTCTGTGATGAGCTGCCGGACGTCGACACCAAAGTGTGTCGCCACCGCAATTAGCGTAGTCAGTTGCGGCTTGGCGGGCAGCCTTCGGTTGTGAATGATGTCTCCCAAGTGTTTGGCGACGTACTTGTCAGCGTCCTCTATACCCTGGAAGAACTTCCGGAGCGGCTGATTCTGTACCGCCGCTATCGAGCTGATGCCACGAACAAGCGTCTCGATCTGCTCCTCTCCAAATTCAGGCCGGGGTGCATATTCGGCTTTCGTGACCTTCGCAGCGAGGCTCTGCCGGCAGAACGTGCAGAGATGAAGCTCCTCCCGGCTTGCGTCTCTTGTTTGGTATCCGTCGCAATGCGGACAGCTAGAGCGCAAGCGAAGCCTATGCAAACTGCATCGTTGGTAGCCCTGCACCCGCCATAGCAAGCGATCGTACGTAGGCTCGCCTGACGTGATGTCATCATTGAAGCATCCAGGGCACCAGGAGCGTGAGTGGGCAATCGAGCCGATGCAGTTCGCCGCGCACACGCTGCTGAGTGGCAGCAACGTGCATCCCTTGAGGTCAACGCCCAGCGCGTCGCGGAGAGCCTCAATTGCCAATGAGACATTGGGGCTGTATCCGTCCCAACGTAGCTCTTCACATCGCGGTAGGTGTCTACCACGCTCGGCTTTCCACCAATCACGAAGACTTGTAACAAACTGGTGCCGGGTGACCCCGTGTGCCACAGCCAGACGCTGCAGGACAGATGAGAGGCATTCCACCTCAAGTGCCCCGACGGCGACAGGCCGCACAGAGAAGTAGCGTGTCATCTCGCCACCTCAGGATTCGTGATGGAGTCACGCATCGGGTTTCGCCTTCCTGGCTTATGCCGTCGAGATTTCGAGCCTGTTCCCTGGCTCGCTGTCGCACATCTGCTGCCTGCATCTTCTCCTTCGCGCAGACTCTCTATAGGCCTCAGAACACTCTCCCCATAGTCAATCTCACTGGCTATGGCATCGATTTGCTGCAGATAGCGCACCTTCCGAAAGTGCTCATTCCGCAGACGCGTGGCGCCTGACGCGTCCATCTTTGCGAGTGCGGCGAGCACCCAACTGCTGACAAGACCGCAAGAGCCCAGGGTGCCGTCGTAGACAAGGCCGCTCATAGAAAGGAGTGAGCTCCCTTTCGCCCATGGTAGGAGTTGATCGAACGTGGCCAGAATCGACTCGAACTGCTTCATCTGTGCATCGCTTCTTCCGTAGCGCGGGAACTCAATCAGCGTAAGCCTTCCATTGAAGTGGGCTGAGCAAAAGCAGCCTTTCAAAAGCTCATAGCCCCCAACGAGCACAATCACCGCACCAGTCTCGTTACCCAAGCACTTCAGTGACTCAAGCGCGGCTTCCCTGCTGTCGTGATTCTTGACCCTCAGTAGATGGTGCGCCTCGTCGATGATGATCAGCTTTGTTTCTCTGTGCTGGATCGCTTTGCGGAGCTGCAGCCGTGCGTTCGTTTCGGTCTGCGATACCCGGGACTTGCCGCTCGACGCGCCGTAGAACGGGTGCTCCAGCTGGCCAAGGAGGTCAAGCGTCAGATATCGCATCGACATGAAGCCAGCGTCGGTCCTACTGCAATCAACGACGACGTAGGGGATGTATCCATCCTTCATGCCCGGATACACCTGCTTCGCTGCCGCCCGAATAGCTGTGCTTTTTCCCACCCGCGTTGGACCGACAAGTGCCAGAACGGAGCCCGGCACGGCAAATGTCATTTGCGAAACGGCAGCCCTGATGGCCTGGTCGAAGTGAAGGTGCCTCACCTTGGCATTCATGATCCTGTTGCTCAGGGGCATCATGACCAGTACTCCGTCTTCAGCGTGGTCGCCTCGACATGTCGAGGCGGCGACTTGCTCCGTGCCTCCGGACGGCTAATTGGCTTCGTTTGCACCGCTTTGGGGCCCAGCGAGGCAGCGAGCTGCCTGGAGAGCTTGGCCGACGCCATCGCAGCCTCCTTCAGAAGCGCACCACGCACATCCGAGGACTCCAGATGGCGAATGGACTCAAGCGCGGGGGTGAAATCTTTGCTGAGATCCATCGTCGCCGGAGATCCATGGCGACACGGGACAAGCACGCCATCGACGAGCGCATACAAGGTGTTCATGTCCCAAGGCTCTTCGAAGACCTTGAGCCTCTTGCCGTGCTCCTTGGGCTCAAAGAGCTTCGGATGGGTGAACCAGCGCCCCAGGTGCCGAATCCCGCGAGCCAGGTCGACTTTCAACAAATTTTTCAGCGGCATCGCAGTGAGCGCTAGGAAGTCGGAGTCAAATGACGTCAGCACACCGCTCTCGGGAAAGAGGGACAGCGCATTGGCGGATTTTGTAGATCGGCTGTCTACATCGCAACGCGCCGCACTAGAATTGAAGAGCTCGAATACGAATCGATCGATTGCGTTGTAGGCCTCAACAAGCGTCCAAGCTGCATGTGACCTTCCCTTATGGGTAGCGACCGCGGAGCGGCTTCTGCCGTCATTGTTGGTGTTGCCATGCTGCGAGCTAAGGAACGCCTTCAAGGAATGGAACCATCCCTCGATTGTGCCTCCATACCTGGGCCGCCCCGGCGGCCGACGCTGGATCGCCACCCCCAGCCGGGCAAGTACTACTTCGAAGTACTCGGAGTGAAACTCAGCGCCATTGTCGACCACGATCGTTTCGGGCAATCGTCCATGCCGCCTGACGCAGTCCCGGACTACCGCTAAGCAACTGTGGCGACTTGGAGCTTTGAAGCTAAGCGACACAGCCAGAACAGAGCCTGTTGCCTCGTCGCGCATCGCAGTGAGTTGCGGACGTCGCGTGTGCCTCTTTGCTCCATCCGCAACAAGGACATGGATGTCGCAGAGATAGTGGTCGACATGCGCGCGCTCAAAAGCTCTGACAGGTGAAAGATACCTAGAGACCGGTGCCACGGGCTGTGCTGCCGCGGCAGCTGCGCGCCCTCCGCTGCGTGCAGCAGCTAGCTCCTCGGCGGGAAGACACCTGCTACGCGCAGCATACGTAACGTAGGAGACCGCCACGGAGGACTGGGCCAATGTACCTCTTGCCACAGCTCCTTGATGGTCGACTAAGTACTGGCCGTAGGCAGCCATGCGCGAAACGCACAGCTTACTCAGATAGTGCTCGCGCAAAGACGATAGGAGTAGGGCTTCCTCGTCATCGGATAGGCGTGGGGTGCGGTTCCCCTTGCTCCGATGATGCGGCCGGAGGCCGAGGGGATCGCCGTTCGACGCTTGTAGCTTCCTTCTCCACCTGCGAACGCTTCTGTGGGAGCGATGGGACTGAATTTCGCCACGCAGAACAAGGAGGCGATGATGAGCTTCCTTTAGCTCAGGGCTCGATAGCTGGGTCAACGCCTGGCTGCCAGCTGCCAGTGCTACCAGGGCTGAAACGTGCGCTTCGATTGCATCTTTGGATCGGGAAATTAGGCACTCGTCTGGTACCGAGAGCCGCCAGCGATCGAGATCAGTGAACAGATCGCCTTGCTCGACCAGACGCACAATTGGAGTTGCTGTCGCGATATCGGCATTTAGCATCAACTGCCCGATGCTCAGTACCTTGCTTGCGGATAGCGCGACGAGAGCCTTGCTCAACTTTCTTGCGCCCTCCGGCTCCACTGCAGCCTCCCGCACGTGGAGCATCAACCGGCAGTTGTCGGCGCGGACCTTGTGCCCCTGACCGCCTGAATAGACCAGATGCGGCAAGCCGATTTCTAAAAATCGTTCGGAGGCGGCCGTGTCGTGTGCTACTCCTCCGCTCCAGGTCCAGCGATTAGGGTGCTCACGAGACAGGCGCTCGCATTGATCCGCGGGCTTGACTTGGACGACTTGGATCTCGTTGCGTCTCACCACCAAGAAGTCGGGCACGTACGCGCATCGACGACGATGCCCATTTTTATCGCGAATGACGAGGGCGATGTTCGGCGGTTGCTCCCAGTATTCAAGGACATCCGCGTCGAATTCCAACTGGATGGCCAGGATGAACTCTTCCGAGCTTTCCAGCGCCACAGTAGTCCCCATCTTGGCGCTGGGATAGCGCCACACTGTGTTGTGACGGCCGTTCGACTCGACTCTGCGCGCGGGGTTGCTGGACCTGGCTTGGCTCACGTAGTCGATCGCTAGTTGCGACAGACACAGGCGCTTCGCGTACTTCCTGAATTCGGCAGTGGTGATAGGCATAAGACCTCCTACACCGCGGTTGCCCGCGGAGGAGAAAAAGAGAAGGCTCGCGGCATGCCGCGGGGCTTGACTTCTTTGGAGGGCTGCTCGCAATATCTAGCAACGGGCGACAATCCGTACGCTAGACCAAAGGCCGCACACTGCAATGTGCGGCCTTTGTTTTTGAGGGCCCCGTAGCTGAACTAGCTCATGGGGGGATCTCCTCTCTGTTCAGGGATTGCTGGAGCCAGGCGCAAAGCTCTTCTCGCCGCGCGAACCAGCCGCGACGCCCCGGAAGAGTGAACATTGCTATCTCGAGGCGTCCCGTTCTGCGCGCCTTCGCCAGCGCTTCTCGAGACGGGAACCCCATCAAGCGTGCCGTATCGGCCGCTGAGAGGATCGGGCTATTGGGGACTATTACGCCGGAGGGCAGCGGGCTCCATTGAGCAGGATCTGAGCGTGTAGAAGTGGTCTCAGCAGAACTGGACATGCTTAGTCGCGCTCCATCCGTTCCAGGCCTTGTCTAAGCGACGTAATAGCCTACAATTGCAAACAATGCAAGTGATTGATCTGATTGATATATTTATATTGAACTTGGCCGCTGGCGGGGAGCGAACGTGAGAAGTGGACAGCCGGGTCATCTCGACGGGCAGTCGGAGGTTGACGATCAGCGGCCTAGCGCAGCCGTACTTTCTTTCAGGCTGAAGCGCGAAGTCAGCGGATATGGCGCCGTTGGAATAGAGAGGCTCGAAGGCCTAGAGCACATACGCAAGCGTTCGGATGTCACTTGGCTTGGGGGAGAGTGAAGTACCTATCGCGGTGCTGCGCGAGCTCTCGCGCATCCTGGACAGTCACCCAGAGCTTCGTGCAATGAGGATCCTCGACCATGAAGGTCATGAAATGACTCTGTGGACCGGCGATCTTCCTAATGGATACGGCTGGCGTTTTCCAAGATTGCGACCATCGCCAAGGCAGTGCCGCGGCTTTCGCAGAAGCTGCGATACGGACGCAGGGGCAGCCTCTAGGGTTCGATCGTGTCGTCGGCAACGTCGGTGAAGTAGAGCTGGTGGGTGATCAGCGCCAGTTCCTCGCATGAGTGTGCCCGAATGCCGATGCCATGTTCGGCTTTGACACGTTCGAACAGGTGGTAGGGCTCCAGTTCACGGGCAGAGAGCAAAATCACCCGGCGTCGATGCTCGTCGTTCAACACGCTGGCGATCGCGATCTCCTCTTTCGTGAACGGCGCGAGCTTGATGTACGCCACGTAAGTCTGGAATCGATCCGATGGGAAGGCATCGGCGATGCGGCGCAGATTTTCGACGTCGCGCCGGAACTCATCCGGTTCGATGCGGCCACGGTCCTTGCATTCGCCGAGGATGACGGAGGTGGGCTTCGGATAGGTATTCATCTGCACCCACACGAAGTCGACCTCGCAGTCAGGATGTTGCGGGTCGTTGCGGGGCTTCAGGTCGATCGAGGGAGAGTAGACGCAGGAACTGAACGCCCGGTCCAGGTTTGCATCCAGCTGCTGCAGCGTCAGCACCACGGGAATAGCCCCTTGTGCGTTGCGCTCCGCACCCAGCACGCCTGAGCGCCGGAAACGCCACTCGCTGGCCAACAGTTGGCCAGTCGCGTCATAGTCGTGACCGCACAGTTCACAGCTGATCTGCTGCTTGAGTACGTCGAGCGCGACCCAACTCCTCATTCCGCATTGCGGGCAATCCAGGTCGACGCCGATCCGGAACAGTCCCGCGTCCACCATGGCCGCGAAGACGTGAGGAGGCGTCAGCTTCTGGTCGATCGGGCGTGGCCCGAGGAAGAGATCGACGTGCGCGCCGAACGTGCCCCTTAGTTCCTCGCTGGTCTTTCCCGAAATCGTCGCAAGCGCAACCTCCCTGGAGAACGTCGCCCGGGGGCCGAAGGACCTCAACAACTCCCTGGCTCCGGGAATCTTGAATACGCGCGCGCCCTGGAGGCCTCCCAGTTGCGTCAGCAGCTGTCGGGCGATGCGTCCGCTGTTGCTCAGCGTGCTGTTGTAACCCGCCAACGCGAAGATGCGTCTGATCAGTTCAGCGACCGGCATTGCGTTGAGAAACGCATCGTGATCGGCGGCATCAATGATGAGCCCGACCTGCTCCGGCTCGACGCGCAGCTTATCGTGCTCGAAATGCATGGTCCGGGCGTAGAAATGATTGAGCTCCGGAACGTATGGAACATGGAACGTGTGCTGTTGATCGCCGAAGAGGCCGCCGATCAGCGACACAGAGGCAACGAGGTGCTGATGCATGTAATGCGGGTGTCCGTGGTAGGGCTTCTCTGTCAGCGCGAAGCTCACGCGTGGCACGCCGCGTTCGCTTCCGATGACGCCCAGCGTCGACGCTTCTCCAAGGCGCATGACCGGTGGTACGACCGCGCTTCCGGACCAGAATCCCTTCCCGACGCTGTGCACGATCAGCCGCCTGTTCTCGAACAGTTGGTCGACTTGCGCGGCATCGCCGCGTGACCAAACGCCCAGGCCCGCGTCCGCGTCCATGCTGTGTTGCGCCATCTCCTGGATGATGGCTTCCATCTGCGGTATCAGACCTGCGTAGCGATCAAGGTGGGCGGTGTCGAGAAACCACAGGGGGACGTCGCAGGCGCGGATGTTCCAGTAACAGATGAGGTCCTCAAGATCGCCCGCGTCGCCGATAAAGAAGCCGGGCGTCTCCCAGCCGGGGCGCACCGTGTAGTGACGCCCAATCGCGAATCTACACACCGATGACAGGCTCGGGCGCCGCAGGAAATCGCCAGGTATCGGCGCGTCCTGCTGCAGCGCTACCGTGATCGGGTCCAGCAGTTCCTCGACCATCGCTGCGTAGTCGACGCCGACTTCCTCAACGTCCGGATACCTGCCGAACTGCATCAAGAACACGTCCGCCAGCGGATCGTCGCCTTGCCACTCGTACTTGCACAGACCCATATCCTTGAACTGGGTCCACTCGGGCTTGTTGTGCCAATGCGCAGCGGTGTTGAAGATATCGAGCACCCTCGAGAAGTTTCGCCACCGCGCTTGTTTGACGAAGATAGAGCCGCCGTGGAACGAAGGCTTCAGGTGGGGAAAGCGCTCGGCGAACTCTCGGACTTCCAGGCTGTCGCCCAGCGGCCAAACGACATCCAGACGGAATAGCTCGACCTGTTGCCGGGCTTCCTCCTCGTTGTCGACGATCAGAATTGGATTGAAGCGTCCACCCCAGAGGACGTGGGAGTAGCGTACCGCCCTTCGAAATCCCTCCAGGTCGTCCGCGCGAACCGCCCAGCCGATGCGCAAGGGCCGGTAGCACAGATTGACTCGTACGGTGTCGGCCATGTTCTCCTTGTTCGGTTCGTCTACATCATTATTTGGATATTGCCGGTTTACTTCAGTGCAGGACGATACTTGACTGGTGTTGGCGTTGTTGTGCGCGCTCCCCGGAGTCGCTTCCCCGTACGTTCTGGAGCGCGGCAAGTTGCTGGTGGAACTTTCGAGCTCCGCAGCAATCCTTCGGGAAAAAACGGCTCTTGATCCAGGCGTCGCTGGCCGCGCGAAACCCGGAGCCCGGCCGCCTGCGGGGGCGGCGCAAGGCTCTAGGGGGAAGGCACATAAGTTCCTGCATGCTGTCGCTTCAGACGCGGCTGCGGACGAAGCGCCTGGTCGCGTCGTTGCGCCGAATCTCGAAGCAGATGTAAGGGCTGGTCGCAAGAGCTTTCGACAACTGCACGGCCTCACGCTCTTCGAGATAGGCCATGGCCGGGTTTAGGCGCCGCGGCTCCCATCCGTAGCGCTGGCCGATCTGATCGGGCGCCCTGGGAAAGCTGGCATCGTTGACGGTATCCGCAGCGAGCCTAAGTGCATCCTCGGCCGGGTTCCAAGGCTTCCAGTAGCGGTCGAATTCGGCATAGAACGTATCCCGGACAATCACCGTGCCGTAGTCGATCTTGAGCCAGCGCCGCAGTTCGTGGAGCGCGTCGGTGACGTCTTCGCGTGACAACGAAGTGTGTTGTGCGATGCACTCCTCGTCGTCGCTGACGTCGCCGAACTCCCCGTTGTGGCTTTTCTTGACGAAGTACTCGGCGATCGCCATCGCCGCCGACGTGTAGCGGGTCTTCGGCAGCAAAGTCTGGGCAGGGGCTCGCCCTAAAGCGGGCTTTCGCGAGATGCCATGGATGTCGTTGATCAACTGCTGGATTTGGGTTAGCTCCCGGTCTATCTCGGGCGAAAGCGAGCCGGCAAGCAGCGGCGGCAGCCGGGATGCCTCCAGTCCATGGCGCAGGCCGATGAACTTGGCGCCCCGGCCGAGCTTCTGGACGAAGCCCGCATCCATCTCTTCCTGCACCCAGGGCCGGCTGATCGATGTAGGAGTCAGCAGGACGATGAAGTGCGTGCAGTCGCCAATACCCTGGTCGATCTTGCGACGCAGGCTATCGCCCATCATGATCTCCCACTCCGACCACCACGTCGATATGCCATTTCGCTGCAAGGCTTCCGCAATTCGTCTTGCCAGGTCGTGATCCTCCCAGCCGAAGCTTAGGAAGACTTTCGGCGGAATTTCTGCGCCGGTCTGGTCGCGTTCGTTATCCTCCACATCGGCCTCCACGTTAAGATCCTGGCGCACTTGATCCAGGACGGCAGGTGTTCCCTCGATGCGCAAACTCATGTCGTCTAAGTGCTCGCCGTCGACGATCACGGTGGCGAACCGCCCGGTTTCCGGATCGCGAACAGAAGCCACCCGTTCGCGCAGGTGGTCGCCCACCAGCTTTGCGGCGGCCTTGTGCAACGCCTTCTGGAAGTCATCGGCCTTGAACGGCTTCCCGTTGAACTTCATGACCATATCCGTCCTCCGTGAGCAGATCGTGCCTGAAATAGGAGGACCAATCCATACGCGGGACATCCCGGCTTTCCGGCGAGGATTTCAGGCGTCCCGAGGGACGGCCGGCGGCATCCCACGCTGATACATGACAGCTTCGGTCCCGGAGCGCCTGCGCGTTGTGCTTGCCATGACGTTGCAGAGTCGTCCGTGCCGCGTTGGCGGGGCGCTGCGCCGATCCAACGCGCCATCGAGGCCGGCAACGCCGAGACTGGCGTGTGTCTGAAGCAGATGGAAGCCGGACTGGACACCGCCCTGGGCTGCTGGCGCAGATCACCGCGATCGGCCAGCGGGAGACCGGACCAGCTGCGCGACCGCCTCGCCACCGTGCTGGCCGACGGCCTGGGAGTGCTGCACGCAGGCCTGACCCCGCTGCCGTGAAAGCAACCGGAGGAGGGCGCCGCTTACCTCGCAAGTTCCCTGGCTTGATTGGCGGGTCTAGGCGCGCCTGTAGCGCAGCTGAGGGCGTGATGCCTGCATCCTGCTAGCCGGAAATGCATGGCAATCCGGCAGTGCATGGTGGACGGACGTGGGTAGGTCCTTGGCGGACATCTTATGCCTTTAGATCGCGGACAATTTATGCTTACAAGAACAACGCCATCCAGGGTGCTCGCGTCATGCGGAGGGGCCACTGGCGCAATGCGCTTGCTGTGCAGCGGCAGCCGGCAGCGTGATCGCATGAACGGCTACGCGTCGCTGCCGGCATGCGTTGCCCGTGCCGCGCCGCCGCTGCCGGGCGAACGGCGGCTCAAGCGGCTCGGGCTTGATCTAGATCAACGCATCGCCTGAGCCGGCAGCCTATAAAGATTCTCAGCAAGAGTCCGGCAGCGTCGGGCATGCGGATCCCCGCAACATGGCGAGGATCCGCCATCCGGACGCCGGCTCTTCCGAACTCCATTCCCAAGGAATCGCTCATGGGCATCGCGCTCGCTCCAGAACAATTGCTGTCTTCCCTCGAGAAGGTGATGGTGATCTCCACCACCGACCTGCAGGGCACCATCACCTATGCCAACGACCTGTTTTGCCAGCTGACCGGCTTCGCGCGCGAAGAGTTGATCGGGCAGCCGCACAGCATCGTGCGTCACCCGGACGTGCCCAAGGCGGTCTACAAGGACATGTGGGACACGATCAAGGCCGGCAAGGTCTGGACCGGCATCGTGCCGAATCTGGGCAAGGGCGGCGTGCTCTACGTGGTCGATACCACCGTGCAGCCGTTGTACGACGAGCAGGGAAATATCAACGCTTACATCAGCATCCGCCGCGTGGTCAACGATCTGATGACGAACTTCGAGGCGGTGGAAGCGGCGAAGGAATACTTCGACGACTACTACGCCGGCAAGTGAGCGCTGCGCCCCCCATCGCGCGCGTGCTGGTCGGCTACGGCTCCGAATCGGGCAATGCGCGCGCACTCGCGCAACGCCTGGGCACGCAAGCGTTCCTGCAGCCGCACGGTCCCGTGGTGTTGGCGCTGGACGAGATCGATCTCGCCAGCCTGGGGCCGCACGATGCCCTGCTGATCGTCTGCAGTTCGTTCGGCGACGGTGAGCCGCCGGGCAACGCCGAACGCTTCCTGGACGCGCTCAGGCAGACACGGACGTTGCCGGACCTGCGCTATGCGGTCTTCGGCCTGGGCGACACCGCCTATCCGCGCTTTTGCGGCTTCAGCAAGACGCTCGACGCGCTGCTCGCCGAGCGGCTGGCGACCGCCCTGGTCAACAGGGTCGATGCCGATGCCAACTACGCTGCCTTCTTCGAGCGCTGGCTGCCCGTGCTCGAGCGGGTGTTGCATGGCGACCTGCAGGCAGGCCGCGACCTGCACCTTCAGGTCAAGGCCTATGGCGAGGCCAACGCGTTCGCGGCCACGGTGATGGAGCGACGCAGGCTCAGCGCCAGCGATCCGGCGGCCTGGCATGTGCGCCTGGATATCGCCGGCAGCGGCATCGTCTACCGGGCCGGTGACACGTTGCATGTGGTGCCGGAGAACGACGAGGACCTGCTCGGACGTCTGGCGTCCTGGTACGGGCAACCCGAGGCAGTACCGACTCTGCGCGGCAAGGAGTTGCGCCAGATCGGCAAGCCGCTGTTGCGCGAGCTGGCGCGGCTGGGCGGGAGCGAGATCCTCAAGGGCCTGACCAAGATCAGCCAGCGCGCCGCGCTGGAAGCGTATCTGTACGGGGCGGACCTGCTCGACGTGCTCGAGGATCACTGCACGCCCGACACGGTTCCGCTGGCGAGCCTGGCCGACCTGTTGCCTGGATGCCTGCCGCGCGCCTATTCGATCGCGTCGCGGGCAGATCCGGACAGCCTGGACCTGTGCGTGCGCGAAGTGCGCTATACGCGCGGCGGCCGTGTTCGCAGTGGCGTCTGCACCGGCTGGCTGTTGAGCGATCGCGCCGAACGGGTACGTATCTTCAGCCGGGCCAATCCGGGCTTCCACCTGCCGCCCGATCCGGGTTGCCCGCTGATCCTGATCGGCACCGGGACCGGCGTCGCGCCGCTGATGGGTTTGATGCGCGAAGCCGCCGCCAGCGACGGGCGCCGCGAGATCTGCCTGATCTTCGGCGAGAAGCGCCGCGAGCAGGATTTCCTCTATCGCGACGAACTCGAGGCGCTGCGCGACGGCAAGGTGCTGGACCGTCTGATCACCGCCTTCTCGCGCGACACCGACGCGAAGTACTACGTGCAGGACGCCATGGCCGAACACGGCGACTATCTCGCCGGGCTGCTGCGGCGCGACGCGCACATCTATCTGTGCGGAAACAAGCGACACCTTGAGGGCGTGGTGGAGCAGGCCGTAGGTGGGCTGATAGATGCGGACGCATCGCAGCAGGCTCCCTGGCATGCGCTGTCAGGGCAAGGGCGGCTGCACCGCGAGCTGTATTAGTCTTCGCACGCGGCCGGCAGGGCGGCCGCCGCATGGCGCGGCGTCAGCCGAAGCGGACCGGCACGCCCTGGCGGTCGAATGCGGCGAAACGGTCGATGCGGCCTTCGTTGATCGCATTGACCATGAAGCGCAGCGGCTGCATGGCCTCGTCGGCCGAGGGCGTCACGCCTGCGCGTCCAGCCAGGCCGCCGACGAACAGCAGATCCCACGCGATGCCGGTCCGTTCCGATTCGGCGAGCAATGCCTGGAACGACGCGATCTCCGCAGGCAGTTTGTCCACGCACAGCACGGGTGCAAGAGTGCCGCCCTGCCCCGATCGGTGTTGCTGCCGCTGCACCTCGGTCGCCGAGGCAGGCAGGTCGGTGCGAACGAAGACCAACAACAGGCGTTGCGGCTCCTGCTGAGCGCCGGCGGCCCGCAACAGGTCGGAAAAACTGGTCAGCATGGTGTGCTCGTGGGTGATGGCGGTCGCCTACAGCATGCACGCGGCAACCACAGGGTTTCTTGATCAAGATCATGGTGCACGCCGGTCGCATGCCCAAAGCTATGCGCAGTGGGAACAGGGGCGGAAGGCGGAGGGATCTCGTCGCCGCGCGGCCAGCCAGTGAATCAGACGAGCGAGCACAGATGATGGGCAGCCTCACCGACGGCTACGGGCGCAGCTTTCCCTATCTGCGCCTGTCGCTGACCGAAGCCTGCAACTACCGCTGCAGCTACTGCCTGCCGGACGGCTACCGCGCCGACGGCGCATCCCGCTTTCTCGGGATCGCGGAAATCCGGCGGCTGGTAGGCGGTTTTGCCGCGCTGGGAATGCACAAGATCCGCCTGACCGGCGGCGAACCCAGCCTGCGCAAGGACCTGCCGGCGGTGATCGCTGCGGTGTCGGCGGTGCGCGGTGTCCGCAAGATCGCCTTGACCACGAATGGTTGCCTGCTGCCGCGGCACGTGCGCACATGGCGCGAGGCCGGGCTGACCGCGCTCAACGTCAGCATGGACAGCCTGGATGCTGGACGCTTCCACGCCATCACCGGCCACGATCGCTTTGCCGAGGTCTACGAAGGCATCGAACAGGCGCTGACGCTGGGATTGGAGTCGGTCAAGGTCAACGCGGTGCTGCTGCGCGGCTGCAACGACGATGAGCTGCCGTGTTGGCTGGATTATCTGCGCGAGCGCGCGCTGAGCGTGCGCTTCATCGAACTGATGCGCACCGGCGACAATCTGGCGTATTTCGAGCGTCACCATCTGCGTGCGGAGGAGCTCGAGCTGCGCTTGCAGGCGGCGGGGTGGCGCCTGCGCGTGCGCGCCGCCGACGCCGGGCCGGCGCGGGAGTACGCGCATCCCCAGTTCCGCGGCACCATCGGCGTGATCGCACCGTACTCGAGGGATTTCTGCACCGGTTGCAACCGCTTGCGGGTCACTGCGCGCGGCGATCTGCGGCTGTGCCTGTTCGGCGACTTCGGCATCGCGCTGCGGCCGTTGCTGCAGTCCGATGCGGACCACGATGCGCTGGTGATGCGTATCGCCACGCAGTTGGGGCTCAAGGCGGCCGGACACGGCCTGCACCAGGGACATACGGGCCTGACCCCGCACCTGGCATCGATCGGAGGTTGAAACCATGAACGGCGATTCCGCAGCGGCCTTCCACATGGCCGACATCCGCGACAAGCGTCCGACCGCGCGCCGTGCGGTGGCGGTCGGCGAGCTGATGGCCGGGCCACTGGCGTACCCGATGATCGTCGCACGGCGCCTGCCCAAGGGCGACGCACTGGCGTTGGCGGAAGTCGCCGGCCTGCAGGGCGCCAAGTCGGCTTCGACGCTGATGCCGCTGTGCCATCCGTTGCCGCTGGAGCTGGTACGCACGTTGTGCGTGCCGGTACCGGAGCGGTATGCGATCCGCGTGTACTGCGAGTGCGCCAGCCAGGCGCGTACCGGCGTGGAAATGGAGGCGCTGGCCGGCGTCAGCGCGGCGTTGCTGACGCTGTACGACCTGAGCAAGCCGGTCGAACCGGCGCTGACCTTTGGCGGCGTCCGCCTGTTGTTCAAGGAGGGCGGCAAGCGCGGACTGTGGCGGCATCCGGATGGCATGAGCGAGTCCGAGCAGGCGCGCTTCCGGCCGCGCGCGCCGCTGGCGCTGGACGGCGTGCCGTGCGCAGTGCTCACGCTCAGCGACCGTGCCGCCGGCGGCCTCTATGCGGATGCGTCCGGCCCGGTACTGGTGGATGGGCTGCGGCATTTGGGCGCGCAGGTGTCCGCGAGCGAGGTGCTGCCCGACGGCATCGAGCCGCTGGCCACGCGCCTGCGCGCATTGGCGGACGCGGGCGTGCGGCTGTGCCTTTGCACCGGCGGTACCGGGCTGGGTCCGCGCGATCTGACCCCGGAGGCCTTCGCATGCGTCGCCGACCGCCGTGTCGAGGCGCTGGCGCAGATGCTGCGCACGCTCGGCGCGCAACATACGCCGCTGGCCTGGCTCAGCCGTGCCGAGGTCGTGCAGGTAGGCCGGATGCTGGCGTTCGCGTTGCCCGGAAGCCCGCGCGCGGCGGCGCAATGCATGGACATCCTTGCGCCGGTGCTCGGCCACGCGCTGCGCATGCTCGATGGAGGGCGGCATCCATGATCGGCTATGCGCAGGCGCTGTCGATGGTGCGCGAGGCGGTTCCGTTGCTGGGGATGGAGGCCGTGCCGGCGATTGCGGCCGAAGACCGGGTGCTGGCCGAGCCGCTGGTCAGCGCCGCTGCGCTGCCGCCGTTCGACAACTCGGCGATGGACGGGTTCGGCGTGCATGCCAGTAGCGCGGGACTGGCTGCCGGTGTGGAACTCGCCGTGGGCGGCTGGCAGGCGGCCGGCGATACGCAATGCCGCGCCGGCGATGGCGCCTGGGAAATGATGACCGGCGCGCCCGTGCCTGCCGGGCTGGATGCGGTGATTCCGGTGGAGCAGGTGGAGGTGCTTGCACGGGCCGAGGGCCGGCCGCTGGCGATCCGCCTGCTGGCCGCGGTGCAGCCGGGCCAGCACGTGCGCCGCAGTGGCGAGGACGTCTGCGTGGGCGAACCGGTGCTGCCCGCCGGCGAGCGCCTGGGTGCGCCGCAGACCACCATGCTGGCAGCGCTGGGCGTGGCGCAGGTGCTGGTGCGGCGGCGTCCACGGGTGGCGGTGATCGCCACCGGGCGCGAACTGGTGGGCGATCCGGCACAGCCGTTGGCCTCGGGCCAGATCCGCGACAGCAACCGTCCATTCCTGGCCGCGCAACTGCGCGCGGCGGGTGCCGAGGTGGTCTGGCAGGGCATCGTCGGCGACGAACCTGCGCAGTTCCATGCCGCCCTCGACGCTGCGCTGGCAGCGGGCGCCGATGCGGTACTCAGCAGCGGCGCGGTGTCGCAGGGACGCTACGACTTCGTGCCCGAGGCGCTGCGCCAGCGCGGCGCGCGGATCGGGTTCCACAAGGTGGCGATCCGCCCAGGGAAGCCACTGCTGTTCGCCACCCTGGCGGAGGGGCCGCTGTACTTCGGCCTTCCCGGCAATCCAGTGTCCAGCGCGGTAGGCCTGCGCTTCTTCGTCGAACCGGCGCTGCGCGCGATGCTTGGCCTGGCTGCGGAAAAGCCGCTGTGGTTGCCGGCGGGCATGCCGATCGCCAAGCCGGCAGCGCTGCGCTTCCATGGCAGCGGCGTGGTGGCGTGCGATCGCAGCGGGCAATTGCGCGCTGCGATCCTGCCGCAGCAGCACTCGTTCCGGCTGCGGCCGCTGCTGGCGGCCAATGCGTGGCTGGTGGTGCCGGAAGGCGTGGCCGACGTGGCCGCGGACGAACCGGTGCAAGTGTATGGCCTGGGCCATTGGCAGCCCGTGCAACTATCCTGGGAGAAACAGTCATGAAGATTTCGGTGCGCCTGTTCGGCGCGCTTTCCGATTACGCCGCCGGCCAGCCGCTGGAATTCGAACTTGCGGCCGGGCAATGCATGGCCGATCTGCGCGCGGTGCTGCAAGAGCGCCTGGAGGCCACGGTTCCGGGCTTCCGCCCGGCGCTGCTGCGCTGTTCGGCGTTCGCCGACAGCCGGCAGATCCTGCACGAGCGCGATCCGCTGCCAGCCGATGGCGAAGTGGCGGTGCTGCCGCCGGTGAGCGGAGGTTGAGCGGGATGAACGCACATGCAGGCATCCTTCATGCGCAGGTCGTCGATCGCGCGCTGGCGGCGCTGGATCCGGCCGCAGCGATCGATTTCGTATCCGACCCCGGCTTCGGCGGGCTGGCCGTCTTCATCGGCCGCGTGCGCGACTTCAATCATGGCCGCGTCGTGACCGGCATCAGCTACGACATGTTCGATGCGCTGGCGCTCAATGGCTTCGAGCGCATCATGCAGCAGGCGCTGGCCGACATCGGGCCAAAGCTGAAACTGTACGTGGCGCACGCCAGGGGGCGGCTGGCCATCGGCGAACTGGCGGTGGTGGTGGCGGCCGGCTCGCCGCATCGCGACGAAGCGTTCCGCGCGTGCCGGCGGGTGATCGAGGCGGTCAAGCACACCAGCCCGATCTGGAAGCGGGAACACTACCAGGACGGCAGCAGCGAGTGGAGCGAAGGCTGCACCTTGTGCGAATCGGCGCTGGTTCCCGCCTCAACGGCGGACACCGAGCGCGAGTCCGTGCATGCGCATCGCCACGACCGGGATGTCGCCGCGGACGGCATGGCGTTGACCGATGTCTGACGGCGCCATGTGCTGCGGCGCGCGATGCAGTGAGCGTCGATTGTGGGGCCATCCCTTCGCAACCGCTGAGCCGATGCGCCCGGCTGCGCTATCACTGACGTGGAGAAGCGATCCATGAAGCTGCAACACCAGGCACAGACCTTGCGGTTCCGGGTGGACGAGGCGGAGCTGGCCGTGCTGCTGGGGGGCGGAGAAGTGGCGAACCGGTTGTGCATCCCCGGCGGGCCTTCGTTGTGCCAGACGCTGGTATTGGCCGAACTGGAAACGGCGGCGATGGGTGGCACGCCGACCCACTGGCGGGTGGCGCTGCCACGCGCGGCGGTGGAGGCCTACTGCGGGCGATTGCCGTGCCGCGACGGGCTCCAGTTCCAGGCGGCGGCGCAGCAAAACGGCCAAAGCGCGCTGCGGATGGTGTTCGAAGTGGATGTGCGCGACAGCGCGCGGACGCGGACCGGCACCGCACGCGGACGCAATGCCGAAGCGCAGGCCGTGACCGGCATCCAGATCGGCTTTTCCGGCGACGGCGCCGTTTGACATTTGTCATGGATATCCGATTGGAGGCGGCGGGATTGATTTCGATCAACGGCCTGGTGCCGCGGTGATGGCTCAATGGCCGTGGGGCGATGGGAGCTGTATCTCCGCATCTGCCGCAAGTCCAATTCATCAGGTGACGGCCATGACTGTTCAAGCAGATGTCGCAACTCACAATCCCGGCGGCGGCCGCGGCCGCATCATCCAGGACTGGCGTCCCGAGGACCCGGCCTATTGGGCAAGCACCGGCCGGCGCATCGCCACGCGCAACCTGGCGATCTCCGTCCCTTCGCTGCTGCTGGCGTTCTCGATCTGGATGCTGTTCTCGGTGGTGAGCGTGAACCTGCCGCGCGCGGGCTTCGCCTTCGACACCAACCAGCTGTTCCTGCTGGTGGCGCTGCCGAGCCTGTCGGGGGCGACGCTGCGGATCTTCTATTCGTTCGTGATTCCGTTGTTCGGCGGGCGCCGCTGGACAGCGCTGTCCACCGCCCTGTTGCTGATCCCAGCGCTGTGGCTGGGCTTCGCGGTGCAGAATCCGAACACGCCGTACTGGGTGTTCGTGGCCATCGCCATCTGCTGCGGCCTGGGTGGCGCGAACTTCTCGTCCTCGATGTCCAACATCTCGTTCTTCTATCCGAAGGCGCGACAGGGCTTCGCGCTGGGCATGAACGCCGGGCTGGGCAACCTGGGCGTGTCGGTGACGCAGTTCGTGGTGCCGCAGGTGATTGCCTTCGGCATCTTCGGCGCGTTGTCTGGCGCGCCGCAACAGGTCAAGGACGGCACGGCACTGTTCCTGCAGAACGCCGGCTTCCTGTGGGTGCCGCTGTTGCTGGCCTGCGTCGTCGCGGCGTGGTTCGGCATGAACGACATCGCCAGCGTGCGCTCGTCCTTCGCTCAGCAGGCGCTGATCTTCCGGCGCAAGCACAACTGGCTGATGTGCTGGCTGTACGTCGGCACCTTCGGTTCGTTCATCGGCTTCTCGGCCGGGTTCCCGATGCTGATGAAGACCCAGTTCCCCGAGGTCAACGCGCTGGCCTATGCGTTCCTCGGCCCGCTGGTCGGCGCACTGACGCGTCCGCTGGGCGGCATGCTGGCCGACCGCCTGGGCGGGGCGCGGATCACCTTCTGGGTGTTCGCGCTGATGGCTGCGGCGGTGTTCGCGGTACTGCACTTCCTGCCCGGCGCGCACGGCGCAGGCAACTTCTTCGGTTTCCTGGCCTCGTTCCTGGCGCTGTTCGTGCTCACCGGCATCGGCAACGGCAGCACGTTCCGGATGATCCCGGTGATCTTCCGCACGCTGCACGAGCGCTGGTCGTCGCGCGCCGATGCGCAGGGCAAGGCCGCGGCGACACGGCAGGCGGGCATCGAATCGGCCGCGGTGGTCGGGTTCTCCGGCGCGATCGGCGCCTATGGCGGATTCTTCATTCCCAAGAGCTATGGCTCGTCGATCGCCCTGACCGGCGGTCCGGAGGCGGCGCTGTACGTGTTCGTCGCCTTCTATTGCACCTGCCTGGCGGTGACTTGGTGGTGGTACTACCGGCGCGGTGCCGAGGTTCCGTGCTGATCCGGCCGCCTGGCCGCGCAACGATTGGAAACACCCAAGCCACGATGCACACATTAGCGATGGGAGAGGCACGATGAGTTATTTCCTGGACCGGCTGCAGTTCTTCAAGCGAGCGCCAGAGCGCTTCGCCGACGGACACGGGGTCACCAAGAGCGAGAGCCGCGAGTGGGAGAACGGTTACCGCGCCCGTTGGCAGTACGACAAGATCGTGCGGTCCACCCACGGCGTGAACTGCACCGGCTCGTGCAGCTGGAAGATCTACGTCAAGAATGGGCTGGTGACCTGGGAGACGCAGCAGACTGACTACCCGCGCACGCGCCCGGACCTGCCCAACCACGAGCCGCGCGGCTGCCCGCGCGGCGCCAGCTACTCCTGGTACCTGTACAGCGCCAACCGGCTGAAGTACCCGCTGGTGCGCGGCGCGTTGCTGCGCATGTGGCGGCAGGCGCGCAAGACGCTCTCGCCCGTGGACGCGTGGGCCAGCATCGTCGAGGATCCGGCCAAGGCCATCGCGTACAAGTCGCGGCGCGGCATGGGCGGCTTCGTGCGCGTGCAGTGGGACGAGGCCAACGAGATCATCGCCGCGTCCAATCTGTACACGGTCAAGGAGTACGGCCCGGACCGGGTGATCGGCTTCTCGCCGATCCCGGCGATGTCGATGGTGTCCTATGCCGCCGGCGCGCGTTACCTGTCGCTGCTGGGCGGCGCCTGCCTGTCGTTCTACGACTGGTACTGCGACCTGCCGCCGGCCTCGCCGCAGGTCTGGGGCGAGCAGACCGACGTGCCGGAATCGGCCGATTGGTACAACAGCCGCTACATCATCGCCTGGGGTTCGAACGTGCCGCAGACGCGCACCCCGGACGCGCACTTCTTCACCGAGGCGCGCTACAACGGCACCAAGACCGTGGCAGTCACGCCCGATTACTCGGAAGTGGCCAAGCTCACCGACCACTGGCTGCACCCCAAGCAGGGCACCGACGCGGCGCTGGCGATGGCGTTCGGCCATGTGATTCTGCGCGAGTTCCACGTCGACAGCCCCTCGCAGTACTTCACCGACTATTGCCGGCAGTATTCGGACATGCCGCTGCTGGTGCGGCTGGAGCGTCGCGCGGATGGACGCCTGGTGGCGGGGCGCTACCTGCGCGCCAGCGACCTGGGCGGCCTGGGCGAGGACAACAACCCGGAATGGAAGACGCTGGCGTGGGACGAAGCCAGCGGCCGCATCGTGGTGCCGAAAGGCTCGATCGGCTTCCGCTGGGGCGAGCAGGGCAAGTGGAACATCGAACAGCAGGACAGCGCCGGCGCTGCGACCCGCTTGCGGCTGAGCCTGAAGGACGATCACGAGGCGATCGAGGCGGTCAGCTTTCCGTATTTCGGCGGCATCGAGAGTGCACCGTGGACAGCGTCCACGTTCCAGGACGTGCTCGAACGCAATGTGCCGGTGCGCCGCCTGCAAGGCGCCGACGGCACGATCGAGGTGACCACGGTGTACGACCTGCTGCTGGCGCAGTACGGCGTGGATCGCGGCTTCGGCGGCGGCAACGTGGCCACCAGCTTTGACGAGGACGTGCCCGGTACGCCGGCCTGGCAGGAACGCATCACCGGGGTGCCGCGTGCCGACGTGATCGAGATCGCGCGCGAATTCGCGCGTACCGCCGACAAGACCCGCGGGCGCAGCATGATCATCGTCGGTGCGGCGGTGAACCACTGGTACCACAACGACATGAACTATCGCGGCCTGATCAACATGCTGGTCATGTGCGGCTGCATCGGCCAGACCGGCGGCGGCTGGTCGCATTACGTCGGTCAGGAGAAGCTGCGCCCGCAGACCGGCTGGCAGCCGCTGGCGTTCGGACTGGACTGGAGTCGTCCGCCGCGGCACATGAACGGGACCTCGTTCTTCTATTTCAATTCGGACCAGTGGCGCTACGAGAAGCTGGAGGTGAAGGAAATCCTGTCGCCGCTGGCGGACCCGAGCAAGTTCACCGGCACCATCGCCGACCTCAACCTGCGCGCGATCCGCATGGGTTGGTTGCCGAGCGCGCCGCAGCTGGACCGCAATCCGTTGCAGCTGACCCGCGAGGCCGAGCGCGCCGGCGTGGCGCCGGCCGAGTACGCGCTGACGAAGCTGAAGGATGGCACGTTGGATTTCGCCTACGCCGATCCGGATTCGCCGCAGAACTTCCCGCGGGTGATGTTCATCTGGCGCTCCAACCTGCTCGGTTCCTCCGGCAAGGGCCACGAGTACATGCTCCGTCACTTCCTGGGCACCCGCCACGGCGTGCAGGGCAAGGACCTTGGCGAGGAGGGCGCGCGCAAGCCGGACGAGGTGAAGTGGCACGACGCGCCGGCCGAGGGCAAGCTCGACCTGCTGGTGACGCTGGACTTCCGCATGTGCACGACCGCGCTGTACTCGGACATCGTGCTGCCCACCGCCACCTGGTACGAGAAGGACGATCTCAATACCTCGGACATGCACCCGTTCATCCACCCGCTGTCCAAGGCGGTGGACCCGGCCTGGGAATCGCGCAGCGACTGGGACATCTTCAAGGGCGTGGCCAGGACGCTGAGCGCGATGGCGCCCGGCGTGCTGGGCGTGGAGCAGGACCTGGTGCTGGTGCCGATCCTGCACGACACCCCCAACGAACTGGCGATGCCGATGGGCGTGACCGACTGGACCAGGGGCGAGTGCGAGGCGGTGCCGGGCAGAACCATGCCGTCGATGACGGTGGTCGAGCGTGACTATCCGAACCTGTACAAGAAGTTCGCCTCGCTCGGCCCGCTGCTGGACAAGCACGGCAACGGCGGCAAGGGCATGAACTGGGATACCCGCGACGAGGTGGCCTTCCTCGGCAAGCTCAACCATACCGTGCTGGAGGACGGCGTCAGCCACGGACGTCCGGCGATCGAGTCGGCGATCGACGCCTGCGAGGTGATCCTGCACCTGGCGCCGGAAACCAATGGCCACGTCGCGGTGAAGGCATGGGAATCGCTGGGCAAGTTCACCGGCCGCGAGCACACCCATCTTGCGGTGGGCAAGGAGCACGAGGCGATCCGCTTCCGCGACATCCAGGCGCAGCCGCGCAAGATCATCTCCTCGCCGATCTGGTCGGGGCTGGAGGACGACCACGTCAGCTACAACGCCGGCTACACCAACGTCCACGAGCTGATCCCGTGGCGCACCCTGACCGGGCGCCAGCAGTTCTACCAGGATCACGAGTGGATGATCGCCTTTGGCGAAGGCTTCATGGGCTATCGCCCGCCTGTGGACACCAAGGCCGCCGCGCCGATGCTCGGGCGCAAGCCGAACGGCAACAAGGAGATCGTGCTGAACTGGATCACCCCGCACCAGAAGTGGGGCATCCACAGCACCTACAGCGACAACCTGATCATGCAGACGCTCTCGCGCGGCGGCCCGATCGTGTGGCTCAGCGAGGACGACGCGCGCAGCGCCGGCATCGTCGACAACGACTGGATCGAGCTGTTCAACGTCAACGGCGCGATCGCCGCGCGCGCGGTGGTCAGCCAACGGGTGATGTCCGGCATGGCGATGATGTACCACGCGCAGGAACGCATCATCAACACGCCCGGGTCGGAGGTCACCGGCACCCGCGGCGGCATCCACAACTCGGTCACACGAGTGGTACTCAAGCCCACCCACATGATCGGCGGCTACGCGCAGCTGTCCTACGGCTTCAACTACTACGGCACCTGTGGCACCAACCGCGACGAGTTCGTGGTGGTGCGCAAGATGGACAAGGTCGATTGGCTGGATGGCGAATCCGCGAAGGTCGCGGCAGGGGAGGTGGCGTGATGAAAGTTCGTGCGCAAATCGCGATGGTGTTGAACCTGGACAAGTGCATCGGCTGCCATACCTGCTCGATCACCTGCAAGAACGTATGGACCTCGCGCGAGGGCGTGGAATACGCCTGGTTCAACAACGTCGAAACCAAGCCCGGCGTGGGCTATCCCAAGGAATGGGAGAACCAGGACAAGTGGAACGGCGGCTGGGTGCGGACCGCCGCCGGCAAGCTGATCCCACGCGCCGGCGGACGTTTCCGGATGCTGGCGAAGATCTTCGCCAACCCCGACCTTCCGCAGATCGACGACTACTACGAGCCGTTCGAGTTCGACTACCAGCACCTGCATACCGCCCCGGACGTCAAGCACCAGCCCACCGCGCGCCCGCGCTCGCTGATCAGCGGCCAGCGCATGGAGAAGATCGAGTGGGGGCCGAACTGGGAGGAAATCCTCGGCACCGAGTTCGCCAAGCGATCCAAGGACCGCAATTTCGACAACGTACAGAAGGAGATCTACGGCGCGTTCGAGAAGACCTTCATGATGTACCTGCCGAGGCTGTGCGAACACTGCCTGAATCCTGCCTGCGTGTCGGCGTGTCCATCGGGCGCGATCTACAAGCGCGAGGAGGACGGCATCGTGCTGATCGACCAGGACAAGTGCCGCGGCTGGCGCATGTGCGTGTCGGCCTGCCCATACAAGAAGATCTACTACAACTGGAAGAGCGGCAAGTCGGAGAAGTGCATCTTCTGCTACCCACGCATCGAGATGGGCGAACCGACCGTGTGTTCGGAAACCTGCGTCGGCCGCATCCGCTACCTGGGGGTGATGCTGTACGACGCCGACCGCATCCAGAGCGCCGCCGCGGTGCCGGCCGAAAAGGATCTGTACCAGGCGCACCTGGACATCTTCCTGGACCCGGAAGACCCGCAGGTGATCGCCGCCGCACGCGCCGAGGGCATCCCGGATAGCTGGCTGCAGGCGGCCAAGGCCTCGCCGGTGTACAAACTGGCGATCGACTGGAAGCTGGCGCTGCCGCTGCATCCGGAATACCGCACGCTGCCGATGGTGTGGTACGTGCCGCCGCTGTCGCCGATCCAGTCGGCGGCCGAGCGCGGCCACATCGGCATGAACGGCGAGCTGCCGGACATCGCATCGCTGCGCATTCCGGTGCGCTATCTGGCCAACCTGCTGTCGGCCGGCGACGAGGCGCCGGTGGTGCGCGCGCTGGAGCGGTTGATGGCGATGCGCGCGTGGCGCCGCGCCAAGAACGTGGACGGCGTGGAAGACCTCGCGGTGCTGCAGCAGGCCGGACTCAGCGTGGCGCAGGCCGAGTCGATGTACCGGTACCTGGCGATCGCCAACTACGAGGACCGCTTCGTGATCCCCACCGCACATCGCGAGTACGCCAACGACGCCTTCGGCGAGCGCGGCGGTTGCGGCTTCACCTTCGGCAATGGCTGCAATGGCGACAGCGCGGCGGACCTGTTCGGCAACCGCAAGCCCACCGGCCACACGGTGCCGTCGCCCAATCGGCGCGGAACCGAGGAGGTGGTGCGATGAGCCTGCTCAAGCTGATCGGCGTGCTGATGGATTATCCGCAGGACGCTCTCTGGCAACACGGCGAGGAACTGCTGCAGGCGGCCGACGATCCGGCCTTGTCGGCGCCGCGCCGCGCCGCGCTGTGCGGCTTCGTGCAGGAGCTGCTGGCCGAGGACCCGCTCGCGGTCCAGGACCGCTGGCTGTCCATGTTCGACCGCGGCCGGGCGATGAGCCTGCTGCTGTTCGAGCACATCCACGGCGAGTCCCGCGATCGCGGCCAGGCGATGGTCGACCTGATCGAAGCCTACCGCAGCAACGGTTTCGAGCTGTCCGCGCGGGAGCTGCCGGACTACCTGCCGCTGCTGCTGGAATACTTGGACCAGCGGCCCGACGCGGAGGCGCGCGACTGGCTGGGCCATGTCGGCCATATCGTCGGCCTGCTGGCGGCGCGCGCCGCCGAGCGCGAGAGCGGCTACGCGCTGCTGTTCGAGCTGCTGCTGGAATACGCCGATGGCGAAGTGAACCTGGCGCTGCTGCGCAAACGTGCCAGCGGCGAGGCGCGCGACGACTCGCCCGAGGCGATGGACCGGTTGTGGGAAGAAGAAGCGGTGCGCTTCGGCGCGCAGGCGCCGGGCGAAGACTGCAAGCCGGTCCCGCGGCCCGTCGCAGGCATCCAGGCCATCAACGAGGTGAAGCCATGAACCACTTGCATCAGTTCGCATTCCAGATCTATCCGTACATCGCGCTGGCGGTGTTCTTCGTCGGCAGCTGGGTGCGCTTCGACAAGTCCATGTACACCTGGCGCACCGGCTCCAGCCAACTGCTGTCCGACCGCGGCATGCGCATCGGCAGCAACTGCTTCCATGTCGGCGTGCTGGCGATCCTGGGCGGACACCTGGTCGGATTGTTGACGCCACACGCGCTGTACGAGCACTTCATCACTGCTCCGCAGAAGCAATTGCTGGCGATGGTCGTCGGCGGCGTGTTCGGCGCGCTCTGCTTCGTCGGCATCGCCATCTTGCTGGTGCGCCGGCTGACCAATCCGCGCGTGCGCGCCACCGGTACCTTCGGCGATACGCTGGTACTGGTGCTGCTGTTCGCACAGTTGGTGCTGGGCATGATCAGTATCGGCTACTCGACGCAACACATGGACGGCGCAGTGATGATCCGGCTCGGCGAATGGGCGCAGCACATCGTCACTTTCCGCTGGGGCGCGGCCGACTACATCAGCGACGTTTCCTGGGTGTACAAGACCCACGTGTTTCTGGGGATGACCCTGTTCCTGATCGCCCCGTTCACCCGCCTGGTGCACGTCTGGAGCATTCCGCTGAGCTACCTGTGGCGTCCGTACCAGGTGGTGCGGCGGCGTCAGGCGCCGCTGAACTACGACAGGAGGCGCTGAACATGGCCGCCACCTTGTCCGTGCCGCGGCGCCTGCCGCTCACCGTGATCGATTCGCAGCAGCCGGTGGCGGAGGAGGCGCACGCGCACCACGACGATGCGGATGCTGGCCCGCGCACGCTGGGCGCGCCGGCGCCGTGCCTGCTGTTCGTCGGCGACACGCCGATCAGCGAGGCGGATATCGCGCAGGAGATGCAGTTCCACCGCGCGATGCGGCCGCAGGTGTCGCGCGCGGCCGCGGCGCGCGCGCTGGTGGTGCGCGAACTGCTGCGCCGCGAGTGCGAGCGCCTGGGATTGGCGGCGCAACTGCCTGCCGACGGGCGCGAATCAGCCGAGGAGGCCACGATACGCATGCTGCTCGAGGGCGAGATCGAGCAGCGGGTGCCGGACGAGCAGGCCTGCGCGCGGTACTACGCGCAGAACGCCGAGCGCTTCCGCTCGCCGGACCGGGTCAAGGCCAGACATATCCTGTTCGCGGCGCCGGCCGACGATGTGGGCGGGCGCCACGAGGCGCGCCGCCGCGGCGAGAGCCTGATTGTCGAACTGCAGCAGCGCCCGGAGTTGTTCGCCGATTTCGCCATGCGCCATTCCGACTGCCCATCGCGCGAGCAGGGCGGCGAGCTGGGCTGGCTGCAGCGCGGGCAGACCACGCCGGAGTTCGACCGCCAACTGTTCCGCCTGCGCCAGGGCCTGGCCGGGTTCCCGATGGAATCGCGCTGGGGCTATCACGTCGTCGTCGTCGACGACATCGAGCCGGGCCTGCCGCAGACCTTCGAGCAGGTGCATCGGCGGATCGCCGACTACCTCGAACTGCAGTCGCGGCAACGCGATCTGCAACGCTACCTGCAGCTGTTGCAGGAACACTACGGGGTGAGCGGCCTGGATGCCATCGAGGCGGAAGCGGAGGCCTGAGCCGGCATGGCCTCCCGCCATCCCTCCAACCGCCCAAGATGCAGGCAGGCGCGCCTGTGCCTTTCACTACGAATGCAGACCATGCGATGAACGCCGTCCTTCCCTCCGCTGCCCAGCAGCGCGCCTTGTGGCTCAGTACCTTCGCCTTCACCACGTGCTTCGCGGTATGGATGATCTTCTCGATCGTCGGCATCCAGATCAAGCAGCAACTGGGACTCAACGACACCCAGTTCGGCCTGCTCATCGCCACGCCGGTACTGAGCGGTTCGCTGATCCGGGTGAACCTGGGCGTGCTGACCGACCAGATCGGCGGCCGACGCCTGCTGACCGCGGTGATGTTGTGCGCGGCGGCGTCCACCTGGCTGCTGACCTATGCGCGCAGCTACCCGCAGTTCCTGTTGGCGGCGCTGTTCGTCGGCATCGCCGGCGGCGCGTTCTCGGTCGGCGTCGCCTACGTCTCCAAGTGGTTCCCGGCGGCGAAGCAGGGCACCGCGCTGGGCGTATTCGGCGCCGGCAACATCGGTGCGGCCGTGACCAAGCTTCTGGCGCCAATGCTGATGGTGGCGGCCGGCTGGACCACGGTGGCGAAGGTATGGGCCGTGGCGCTGGCGGTGATGGCGGTGATCTTCTACCTGTGCACCCAGGAAGATCCCTCGCAGGCCGAACGCAAGCGCTCGGGCGTCAAGCCGATGTCGTTCCGCGAGCAGATGCGGCCGCTGGCGAAGCTGCAGGTGTGGCGCTTCTCGCTCTACTACTTCTTCGTGTTCGGCGCGTTCGTGGCGTTGGCGTTGTGGTTGCCGCGCTACCTGATCGGCGCCTACGGCATGGACATCCGCCAGGCCGGCCTGGTCGCGGCCTGCTATTCGATCCCGGCGAGCCTGTTCCGCATCGCTGGCGGCCTGCTGTCGGACCGCTATGGCGCGCGCCGGGTGATGTACTGGACGCTGAGCGTATCGGTAGTGTGCACCTTCCTGCTGGCGTACCCGGATACCCGTTACGTGATCAAGGGCATCGACGGCGACATCGCCTTCCACCTGGCGGTTGGCGTGGTCCCATTCACCGTGCTGGTGTTCGTGCTCGGCTTCTTCATGTCGCTGGGCAAGGCCGCGGTGTTCAAGCACATTCCGGCCTACTACCCGCAGCACGTCGGCGCGGTCGGCGGCGTGGTCGGCATGATCGGCGGGTTGGGGGGCTTCGTGCTGCCAATCGCCTTCGGTGCGATGAACGACCTGATCGGGGTGTGGACCAGCTGTTTCATGCTGTTGTTCGTGCTGGTGAGCATCGCCCTGGCGTGGATGCACTTCGCGGTCCGGCGCATGGAGCATCGCCAGCATCCCGGCCTGCGCGCGCAGACCGACCTGCCGGAGATCGCCGAGGCCGCCGCCGCAGCGAACGCACCTCTGGCCTGAACCGCCTGCAGCGACGCCTGAGACAGGACGGCGCCCACGGTTGCGGGGCGAGCCGCTCGGTCTGCTGCGCATCCGAGACGTCGGCGCAGCCATTCGCAACACCGCTCGCCCCGGCGCACGGTCGCCACCCGATCGCGATCGTCGCGTTCGAGCGCCGACTTGATCTTGATCAGGGCCTGGCTGGCAAGTGGCCGCTAACGTGTCCGGCATGGAATGCTCCCCGTTCGCGATCGACCGGGCTGCTCTGGCACGCTACCTGCCTGCAGCACCGCACTGGCCGTTGCATCCGCCTTGCGCGCACTACGTCTGCGGCTTCGGCGATGCCGATTTCGCCAAGACGGTGCGGGTCGGCAACGACCACCTGATCCCGCGCTCGCTGACGTTGTGCTTCGGCGCTCCGCGGGGCGGGTCGCCGATCGCGCCGGGCGAGTACCTGCACTGCCTGTTGCGCGCGCTGGCGCGGAGCGCGGCGCTGTTCGACGAGGATCGCGAAGTGCTGTACATCGTGCTGGGCGAAGGCTTGCCCGAGCTGATCGGCTGCGGCGGCGTGGCGCGCTTGCTCAATGCGATCCCGCAGTCGCTGCGCACGGTCGCACGCGCGGACGTGGCCGTGCTGTTGCGGCCAGGCAATTCGGTGGCGGCGCGTTCGCTGGTGGCCGCGGGCTGTACCCGCGGGGTACTGCTCGACGACGGCACCGCGTCCGCGGCGTCGCGGCTGGCCGCGCGCGAGGCAATCGCCGGCGCCGGCTTTGCCGCCACCGGTCACGTGCTGGCCGGATACCCGGATGCCTTGCGGCTGGAGGAGGTATTGTCGTGGCGACCGGATCGGGTGGGACTGGCCTGGCTGGCGGCGGTCGGTCCCACGCTGCCGCGCCTGCTGGCCGATGCGGTGCAACGGCTCGGCGAGGCCGGCTATGCGCCTGCCGGGGCGGACACCTTCGCCGTGGCGTCCAGCCCGCCCTGGCGCCGCGGCAGCCGTGCGCAGTATTGCGACCTGACCGGAACGGTGCGCGCCGAGCGCACCGACCTGATCGGCATCGGTGCGGGGGCGGAGAGCCAGCTGGGCGAGGTGTTCTGCCAGGCGATCGGCGATCCGGCGCGCTGGTGCGCGGCCGTCGCCGCCGGGCGGCTGGGCATCGAGCGCGGGCTGGTGCAGTCGCAGGACGAGGCCATGCGCGCGGAGATCATGCAGTCGCTGGCCTGCGACTACCGGCTGGATGCGCGGGCGACGCAACGCACCGATGCCATGCCGTTCCACGACGAATTCGCGCTGGCGCTGGCGCGGCTGCGACCGCTGGAGGAGCAGGGGCTGGTCAGCTGGAACGACCAGGTGCTGTCGCTGTCATTCACCGGCGCGCTGCTATGGCGTATCGTTGCCGCATGTTTTCAGCATCCAGCGTCGGCTCCCTAGCCGGTAACCCGTCGCCGCATTGCGGCAGCCCCGTTCGCGTGTCCAGGTGCGGCCGATGACGTCGTCCG
Source organism: Xanthomonas sp. 1678 (assembly GCF_031455575.1). Lineage (NCBI taxonomy): Bacteria > Pseudomonadati > Pseudomonadota > Gammaproteobacteria > Lysobacterales > Lysobacteraceae > Xanthomonas > Xanthomonas sp. 1678. The sequence continues at coordinate 142,634 of NZ_JAVDSZ010000002.1, forward strand.
CTCCCCCGCTCAATCCGGCCGCGTCGAGCGATGGCGACGAGCTGCGCTTCTGCTCGACCTGCGCGTTCTCCGATGCCTGCATCTCGCAGGGCTACGACAAGTCGATGCTTTCCGAACTGCATGTGCTGGTGGATCATGTCGGCCCGTTCCATGCCGGCGACTACATCTTCCGCACCGGCGAGGAATTCCGCGCCATCGCCGCGGTCCGGGCCGGCATGGTCAAGACCTTCGTCAACGACAGCAACGGCAACGAGCAGGTACTGGGCTTCAGCCTGCCGGGCGAAGTGATCGGGCTCAACGCGATCCATTCCTCGCGCTTTCCCTGCAACGCTGTGGCGCTGGACACGGTGCTGCTGTGCCAGTTCTCCTTTCCCAAGATGACCCTGCTGGCCTCGCGCATGCCCGGCCTGCAGGCCAAGCTGTTCAGCCTGCTCAGCGCGGAGATCGGCAAGGCGTCGATGCTGGCCGCCGACTACCGCACCGAAGAGCGCATGGCCGCATTCCTGCTCGACCTGTCGCGGCGCTACGCGCAGCGGGGCTTCTCGGCCACGCGTTTCAACCTGACCATGGCGCGCACCGAGATCGCCAACTACCTGCGCATGGCGCCGGAAACGGTCAGCCGCGTGCTGCGCCGGCTCGGCGACGACGGCATCATCGCGATCAAGCAGCGCGAAGTGGTGTTGCGCGATCCGGCGCGGCTGGAGGCGTTCGCATCCGGCGGGGGGAGCCCGTAGCCGGATGCTCCTAGATCGCGTCGCTCGCGGCGCGGCCAGCGACACGTGCCGCATGCGCTGTCCTGTGCGCTCCTGCAATGCACGAATGTGAGCCCCGGTCCGCTTGACTGCGGTCAAGGCGGTGCCGCGTACCGCGGCCTACAGTGTCGGTGTCCCGGATGCGACCGCAGTTGCGCGGCGCGACGGTGCATGCACGAGAGACCGCCATGTCCATCCATTCCGAAACGCCGCTGACGGCGGAACGTATCGCACTGATGCAGGCCGCGTTGCGAACCACCGATCCTGGCGCCGAACTCAGCATCGATCGGGCCAGCGGCCAGCTCGACATCGTGACCTCGCTGCCGGCGCACGAGGTGCTGGCGGTGCTCGGCAGCTTCGGCGCGAAGCCCGAACTGGTCGCCGATGGCGATGCGCCAGCGGACGGTGGCGGCTGCTGCGGGTGCTGTGGCGGATGAACGCGCGGCGGCACGCTGCATCCGCGCGCGCCACCGCCACGTCGGTTGCGTCACCACCTAGGCACACGAGCGCACTCCACCCGCCGGTACCGCGCCGGCTGCCGATCTGTCCCAACCGCAACGGCAGCGCCATGCGGCAATGCCTGATCTGCGATGTCGGCGCGCTCTGCCTGGCGCGTGGTCACGAGCAGCGTGTGCACGACATGCACCTGCACGTCGTGCACAGCGGCCCGTACCCGGCGGGCGCGTGCCTGTTCCACGAAGGCGATCCGATGTTGGCGTTGCTGGTGGTGCGCAGCGGCACGGTCAAGCTGGTCGTCGGCGCGCCGTCGAGCGAGGAACAGATCCTCGGTTTCGCGATGCCCGGAGACGTGATCGGGCTGGACGCCATCCACGCCGAACGCCACGGCTGCAGCGCGCGCGTGCTCGAGGCCACATCGCTGTGCCGCCTGCCGCTGGCCACGGTCACGCGGTTGACCGAGACCGTTCCCGGCCTGCAGCGCAACCTGTTGGACCTGCTCAGCCGCCGCCTCGATCGGAGTACCCGCCTGCTGATCGGGCGCTACGAGGCAGACCAGCGCCTGGCCGCCTTCCTCATGCTGCTGTCGCAGCATGCGCAACGGCGCGGGCTGTCCGCGCAGCGGCTGCACCTGGGAATGCCGCGCACGGACATCGCCAACTACCTGCGGCTCACTCCGGAAACCGTGAGCCGCACATTCCGGCGCTTGCAGTTGCGGCGGCTGATCGAGGTGAGCAGGCGCGAGCTGCAACTGCTCGACCTGGCGGCGTTGCATCAGATGGGTGGCGCACTGCTGCCGGCCTGACGCGCCATAGTGTGCCATGGAGCGCCGGTTGGCCTTTGGCGACGTGGGATTTGCGAAGCATGCCAGTGGCGCGTCCCGCCCGCGATGGTGCGCTCAGCCGCCCTTGCCGTCGGGGCGCGGACTCAGGTAGATGCGGCCGATCCGGGCTACCCAGGGAGCCAGCGCCAGCAGCCAGCCGACGGCGGCCGCCACCTGCCAGCGCAACGGGTCCGGTGTCAGTTCGGCGACGACCCGCATCGTGGCCACACCCTGGATCGCGGCGAACGCGAACCAGGCCACCGGCGGCATCGTCAGCGGGCGGCCGGAATGGCCCTGCGTCACCCGCGTCACCATCGCCACCAGCAGGCTGCCGAACAGGCCGATGGACAAGGCGTGGATCGGCCCACGGCCCAGCAACAACTGCCCGGTGAGCAGACAGCCCACGCTCTGGACCACGTATAGCGCGTAGGTGACCGGCAACCAGGCCATGCCGATGAACAGCGCGGCCAGCAGACCGGGCATGCAGCCGCGCGGCCACCAGCGCCATAGCGCGTACGCGGCGAGCGCGAGCGCAGGCGCGTCGGCCAGCCATAGCCAGGCGTCGGCGCCGGCCAGGGCCAGCGCCAGGTGCGCGAGCAGCGTTGCCCACATCGCAGCCAGCCACCACAGTGGGCGCCACGCCACGTAACCCGGCACCGCGTTGCCGGCGAAGAACGGGAACATGCGATGGGCGACGCTCAGGTACAGCGGCAGCAGCAGGCCGAAGCTGCCCAACGCGATGTTGGCGGCCATCAGCCTGCTCTCGCCGGCGGCCACGCCCGCGAACGCCAGCAGGCCCAGCCAGCCCAGCAGCAACGCCGCGTAGCACGAGTATGCGTGCCAGGTGCGGCCGCGCTCGGCCTTCAGCAGCCCGCCCAGCACGACCAGCGCACCGCTCCAGCCGGCGATGGCCAGCGCCAGTCCCAACCACAGGCCCGGCGCCCAGCCCAGCATCGCCAGCAGCAGCGCCGCCTGTCCGCCGAACAGCCCGGCGCCGATCGGCACATAGTGTCGGCGCGGCAGTTCCGGCAGTCCCATCCAGCGCGGGAACACGGTCAGCAGGAAGCCGAAAACGAAACTGGGCAGCACCAGGTACTGCATCGCCAATGCATGCAGCCAACCGGCCGGCAACGGCGGTTGCGGCAGCGCCCAGCCGCCGTGCAGGCCGGCCAGCCATAGGGCCCACCAAGCCATCAGCAGCAACAGGTTGCCTGCGCCGACGAAGAACAGCAGTCGATGCGGCGCGCGCGCCAGCATGGCCGGAGAAGGATGCTCATGGGACGCGGGTAGGTTAGGCATGGCCGCTAGTTTCCGGTCGCGACCCGTGCGTGTCCTTGACCTTGGTCAGGCGCCGCCGCGATACCTGGCGGCGTCCGGTAGGAGGCGCTCGCGACTGCGTCGTTAGTGAGTCAAATTGCGAGTCAAAGTGGTGGGCCGTCCTGATGAATTTTTAATTCTTACAATGGCTTGTAGGGTTAATTCGGTTGCTGGTGGGCCACCAACAAGCGGTCCCACGGACGCCTGGTTACGGTGCTGCACGATCTCCTGCCGAGCCTGCCAGCCGATCACGCAAATCTGCTTGGCGGCCGGGGCGCACGAAGAACACTGGAGCAGACGTGAGGGCTGCGTTTGACGTGGCCCGACTTCGTTGCGCGGCTCTGTCTCAGCCTTCCAGCGCCAGCGGCACCACGCGCTGCAGCAGAGCTTCGACCAGGGCCGGGTCGAAGTCCGGTTCGCGCGCAGCCATCAGGGCCAGGCCGTCGGAAAAGCACTGGATCATGGCCGCGGCCAGTTCCAGTTGGTCCGCAGCACGGCTTCGTCCTTGCTTGGCGTCGCGCTGCTGCAGCCAGCCCACGACCATCTGGCGCATGTCTCGGCCGTTGCGCTGCAGGTCGCGCGCGACGTGGACATCGCGCATGCCCAGCGCGGTGATCTCGCTCTGCAGGCCGACATGGAACGCGCTGACCTTGCGGCTGCGCCACAGTTCGAAGGCCGATTGCAGCGTGTCGGCCAGGTCGTCCGCGGCCTGGATCCGCGCCAGGCCCTGGCGACTTTCCTCCAGGTGCTGCTCGATCAACGCCAATACGATCGCGCGTTTGTTCTGGAAGTAGTGGTAGGGCAGGCCGGTACTCAGGCCCGCGCGCGCTGCGATCTTGGCCATCGACGCGGCCTCGAAACCGTCTTCGATGAAGCACTCGCGCGCGGCGTCGAGGATGCGCTGGCGCTTCTGCCTGGCGTAGTCGTTTTCCGAAGCGGCGTCGCTGCTGGCGAATGAAGGCATGGATTCGCTCGCACGTGGGAGTGACGCCGATGGTAGCCCAGGGAAGTGCGTTGAACGGTCATTCAACTGTCAACGGCGGCTCGCAAGATTGCCGGCTATTCCCACCCCCTTCAGGAACCACCACAATGCGTCATCCTCTTTCCCGCGCCGTCGCCCTGGCGCTGGCCGCGTTGGTCGCCGGGCCGGTGTTCGCGCAGGAAGCCCCGCAGGAAGCCGCGACCCGGCAGGCGTCCGATCCGGTCACGCTCGACCAGGTCGTGGTGAGCGCGCAGAAGCGCGTGACCAACCTGCAGGAAACGCCGATCTCGGTATCGGTGCTCAACGACGAGGAACTGAAGGATCGCAGCGCGATTTCCCTCGGCAGCCTGGCCGACGGTTCGATTCCCTCGCTGCGTATCGCGCCGTTCGCCACCCGCAGCTCGGCGCTGAACATCGGCATCCGCGGCATCGGCGCCAGTGGCGATGCCAACCAGCCGGCGCGCGACCAGGGCGTGGGCGTGTACGTCGACGGCGTGTTCCTCGGCCGCGCCCAGGGGTTGGGGACCGCGCTGTACGACGTGGAACGCATCGAGGTGCTGAAGGGGCCGCAAGGCACGCTGTTCGGCCGCAATACCGAAGGCGGCGCCATCAGCATCGTGACCAAGGCGCCGACCGGCGAGTTCGGGCTGAGGACCAACGTCGGCGTCTCCAATTACGATGGCTACAGCAGCGGCATGCACCTGGATCTGCCGCGCGTGGGCGACGTCAGCTTCAAGATCGACGCGGTGCAGGCGCATCGCGGCGGCACCACCGACAATCCGATGCGCGGCCAGGAGGATTTCAACGGCTACGACAAGCGCGGCGCGCGCCTCAGTGCGCTGTGGCAGCCGAGCGACAGCTTCGAGGCCCTGTACGCGCTCGACCATTCCTACGACGCGACCACGCCCTACCATGCCCAGTACCTGGGCGGCGGCAGCGCGCGGCGCGGCCCGCTGCTGAGCGCCGGCGCGCAGCGCGACCGGCGCGACTCAGCCATCATCGGCGTGCCGCAGGAAGAGAACGTCGGCAAGACCGATGGCCACCTGTTGAACCTGACCTGGACGCTGTCGGACGATCTGCAGCTGAAGTCGATCAGCTCGTACCGACAGCTTGAGCAGGGCCAGTTCGACAACGGACTGAACGATGCGATCTCCTCGTTCGCGCCTAACGGCGAGTTCGGCCGCTACAGCCTGGCCAAGTTCTACCAGCACCAGTACAGCCAGGAGTTCCAGCTGATCGGCAACACCGCGCAGGTGGAATACGTCGCCGGCGCGTTCTACTACCACGAGACCGTGGGCGACAACGCGCAGACCCCGAACACCTTGCGCTGGAACGCCGACGGCAGCGCCTACACCACGATCAACCAGCCGCTGGACCTGGGCAAGGTGCGCATCGACCGCGCCAGCAAGGCCAAGGCCGACAGCCTCGGCGTCTTCGGCCAGGCCACCTGGACGCCGGCCTCGATCGAAAACCTGCACCTGACCGCCGGCGGGCGCTGGACCAAGGACGACAAGGAAGGGCGGCTGCACACCTTGAACGGGGTGGCGTCCAACCTGGCATTCGAAGGCTCGTGGAGCCGCTTCGACCCGATGCTCAACGTGGCCTACGACCTCGGCGACGACACGATGGTCTACGCCAAGTGGAGCACCGGCTTCAAGGCCGGCGGCGCCAATTCGCGTTCGATCAGCTACCGCGCGTTCGCGCCGGAAGAGGTCGAAGCGATCGAACTCGGCGCCAAGACCCAGTTCTGGGACGATCGTGCGCGGTTGAACCTGGCGCTGTTCTCCGCCACGGTCAAGGACCGGCAGATGGACTTCTTCCTGCCGCTGGCGCCGGGCCAGACCCGTACCGTGTCCGATACCACCAATGCCAGCACCGACGGCAAGTCCAAGGGCGCGGAACTGGAGTTCAGCATCATGCCGCTGGACGGCCTGACCCTGAGCGTGGACTACGCCTACACCAAGGCCGACCCGCTGAGCGCGCCCAATCCGTACGTGGCCGGCAATCCGCTGGTCACCGTGCTGCCGCTGTACGCGCCGGAAAACGCCGGCAGCGTCGGCATCGACTATCTGGTGCCGCTGGGCGCTTCGGCGCTGAAGTTCCACCTCGACGGCAACTGGTCCGACGGCTACTACACCAGCGAGGTCGAGCAGACCCTCACCGACAGCTCCTTCGTGGTCAACGCGCGCGTGGCCCTGATCGATGTGCCGCTGGGCAGCAGCGGGGCCACGGCGGAATTCTCGCTGTGGTCGCGCAATCTGCTGGACGAGGAGCACCTGTTCTACACCAGCAATACCGCCAGCCTGGGCACCTACGGCATCTTCAACGACCCGCGCACCTTCGGGCTCGACGTCGCCATCCGCTTCTGAGGAACCATCACATGAAGAACAGCAAGCCACTGTTGGCCCTCGCCATTGCCGCCCTCGCGTTCGACGCGCAGGCGCAGCTGCCGACCGACATCGCCGTCGAGCGCGTTTCGCCGACCAGGATCGCCGTGGTCTGGACCGGCGCGCTGGCCGTCGGCGAAAAATTCGACCTCGTGCTCAGCGATGCCCAGGGCAAGGTCCCCGGCAACGCCAAGCGGATCGACGATGCGCCCGGCGCCGCCGGCCGCGTGGAGCTCGAACATGCCGCCGGCACGCGCCCGTACGTGCTGGTCGACGACAACGAAGGCCACAAGGAAGTCGTCGCCGAACGCGTGCTGCCGTTGGAAGGCGGGGTCAACTTCCGCGACCTCGGCGGCTACCGCACCACCGATGGCCGCAGCGTCAAGTGGGGCAGGCTCTACCGTTCCGGCGTGATGAGCGACCTGACCGATGCCGACTACGCCTACCTGCAGAAGCTCGGCATCAAGACCATCTGCGACCTGCGCTCGCAGGAAGAGCGAAAGGTCGAGCCGACCGATGCGCAGCGCATCACCCAAGGTGGCGACTACTACAGCCTGGACTACAAGCTGGATTTCGACCCGGGCGCCTTCGCCAAGGCGTTCTCCACGCCGTCGGCCAACCCGGAAATGGCCGCGCTGCGCGTGTTCGGCAGTTTCTACCGGACGATGCCCAAGATGTACGCGGCGCAGTTCAAGCAGGCCTTCGCCGACCTGCAGGAAGGCAATGGCCTGCTGTTCAACTGCAGCGCCGGCAAGGACCGCACCGGCGTGCTGGGCGCGCTGGTGCTCACCGCGCTGGGCGTGGCCCCGGATACGGTCAGCGCCGACTACGCGCTGAGCGCGCTGGTCTATCCGAAGCAGGAAGCCGCACGCAAGGCCAAGCACGCCGCGTCCAAGGCCAAGGGCGAGCCCAAGGCCGACGGCCCGCACAGTTCGACCATGGAAGCGATGGGCAAGCTGCCGCCGGAAGCGCTGAAGGTGTTGTCGGGCACCGACGCCTCGCTGATCGCGGCCGCGTTCGACCAGATCCGCAACGACTACGGCTCGCTCGACGCCTACTTCGAGAAGGAACTGGGGGTGAGCCGCGAAGACCGCAAGCGTCTGCAGGCGATCTACCTGGAGCCGGCGCCGCTGGTGGCCGCAAGCGAACGGCGCGCCGCCCGCTAGCGGACGCGGCATCCTGGGCGCCATCGCCAGCGCCGCGATTCCGATCATCGGCGGTGACGGTAGCGGCCGGCAGCGCAGGGGCGCGGCGCAGTCGGCCGCTTCGCCGCGCCCACGCTTGCGCACGGCACCACGGGCGAGACTTTGCGAGGACGGAAGAGATGCAACACGACAAGACGGGACACCCGCGATCCGGATGGCGGTATCGCTTGCGCACGTTATCGCTGGCAAAAACGTTCGGCTTCGCCTTGGGCGGCGCGATGCTGGCCGCTGGCGCCGGGGCGACGGCAACGTCGGTGCAGGTACCTGTGCCCGCGCACTGGGCGCGCTACGCCGCGCTCGCCAGCGGCGAATTGCAGCACCGCCTCAGCGACGCAGGCGGCGAACTGGTGACGCGATTGCATGCGTGGCTGGAGCAGCCGCAGGTGGCGGCCGCACAGGCCGAGCCGTGGGTGGTGCGCATCTGGATCTCGGCGCAGGGCGGCATCGAACGCGCCGAGTTCCAGACGCTCGGCAGCCCCCAGGCCGACGCCGACCTGCGCGCGCTGTTGGCCGCCAAGCCGCTGTCGGCGCCGCCGCCGGCCGACATGCCGCAACCGCTAGTGCTGGGGCTGTCGCTGCGCGCGAATCCGGACTACGTGCCGTATGGCTCGCAGCGCTGAGGTGCGGCCGCGCGGCGTCCATTCCGTGCCGCCGCTCCTTTGCCGCTTCAACGGTTGGGGACGACCGGGCGCGGTGCGGGCGGCGGCGGCCGTTGCGGCGTGGTGGACTTGCCGAAGGTGTTGCCCATCCGCTGGCTGGTGGCGGCGCGATCCGCCAGTCCCAGTGCGGCCGGCGGGCGCCGGGCGATGCGCTCGGATGCGGTCATGGCCGCGGGCCGGCCGTCGGCAGTTGTGTGTTGGCCGGCGAGCATCTGGCTGAAGCAGTCGTAGTCCGGGATGCGTTCGCCGTTCACTTCGACTTCGATGCAATGGAGCGCCTCGTCGTCGGCATCCCGCGGTTCCGGGTCGACCGCGTGCGCGTCGGCCGCAAGCAGCGCCAGGGCGATCGGCAGAATGGACAGACGGGGACGCGACGTTCGAGGTCGGGGCATGGCTGTCACTGGATTGAAATCGAGCCCGATTAGTGTGATGGATTCCGCGTTGCGATGGTGGCGCGTCTTGCATGCAGTTTGATGACATCTGGACGCGACGCCATCGGTAGCCATACGCCGCGGCATGCGTCCGGATCATCCAGGGGCAGGTGGTGTTCGCTCGCCGTGTTGGCGCTCGCCTGGCTGCATCCGGCGCTAGCGTTCGCGGACACACCTCGGTCGGGCGACAGCGCGCAGGCGCGGGTGGAGGCGGTGCGCGCGTTCGACATCCCTTCGCAACCCTTGGCCGATGCATTGCAAGCGTTCGGGGAGACGAGCGGATTGGCCGTGCTGATCGATTCGCGCCTGCTGGTCGGGCTGGAGTCGTCGCCGGTCGCGGGGCGCTATCGGCAGAGGGAGGCACTGCAGTTGATGTTGGTCGGCACAGGGCTTGCGCCCAGGTACGTAGAGGACGGGGCGTTCACGCTGGTGGCGACAGATACGCTCTCGCCCGGCACCGAAAACACGTATGCGGCGCCCGCGACGGTGGCGGGAAGCGCGGCTGCGCGCGCGGGCAGCGCGCGCGTCATCCAGCGCTCGCTGGAACAGGCCTTGTGCGCGTCGACGCTGGCGCGCCCGGGGCGTTATCGCGCCGGGGTGCGCTTCTGGCTGGACGAGCGCGACCGGATCCGGCAGCCGGAATTGTTCGAATCCAGCGGCGATGCGCAACGCGACGCGGAGATCGTGCGGCGCCTGGCCGGCTTGCCGCTGCGCGGCCTGCCGAGCGAGGTGCCGCAACCGGTGATGCTGTTGTTGCTGCCGGAATCGGACACGTCCACGCCGCCGTGCAAGCGCTCGCGATGAGCGCCGGCCTGCGCAGCCTGTTCCTCGACAACTACGAGGCCTTCCGCAAGCGCCTGAGGCGGCGGTTGGGCTCGGACGATCTGGCGCTGGACGCGTTGCAGGAAACCTGGCTGCGGGTGGAGCGCATGGGCGCTGCCACCCACCCGCAGCGCAATCCGGTCGCCTACCTGTTCCGGATGGCAGTGAACGTCGCCTCGGACCAGCGCGCCAGCCAGGCGCGGGTGCTGACCGGCGAAGAAATCGAGGCGCTGATGGACGAGGACACCGGCGGCATCGATCCGGCGGTGGTCGCCTTCGGCCAGTCGGAACTGCTGCTGCTCGCGCAGGCGCTGCAGGAACTCAGTCCGCGGCAGCGCGCGATCCTGGTGGCGGCGCGGATCGAACAGCGGCCGTTGGACCTCATCGCCCAGCAACATGGCGTGTCGCTGCGGATGATCGGCAAGGAACTGAAGAAGGCGCTGCAGCACTGCGCGATGCGCCTGGACCGGCAAGTCGTGCAGCGGTTCGGTCCGGGCGCGGGAAAACCGTCCTGATGAATATGAAGACCACAGAACCGATGCACATCGGTGCGTCCGTCAGGGAGCAGGCGCAGCACTGGCTGCTGCGGCTGACGTCCGGTCGCGTCACCGCGGACGATGCGGAGGCGTTCCGCCGTTGGCGCCAGGCCGATCCGCTGCATGCGCGCGCCTTTGCCGAAGTCCGGCAGGTGTGGCGGGCGCTGGAGCCGGCGCACCGGCTGGCGGTGGTTGCCGAGCGCGAGCGTGCCGACGCCGCTCCGGCGCCCGGCACTGTCGCCACGCCGCTTGCGCCACCTCCGGGCGTCAGCGCCGGGCGCGGGCATGGGCGCGAGCGGCGCATGGGACGTCGCGCGTTCCTCGGCGGCGCGGTGGCGGCCGCCACGGGCTGGATGGTCGTCAAGTCGCCGTTAGGTCTATGGCCGGACTGGCAGGAACTGTCGGCCGACTACCGCACCGCCACCGGCGAAAGCGTCCAATTCGATGTGCAGGGATTGAGCATCGCGATGGCCACCCGGACCGCGCTCAAGCGCCAGTCCGGCGCAGGCCGATCGGTCGCTATGGAACTGCTGGAAGGCGAAGCGCAGTTCGAATTGCCGCGCGCCGCGGCGGCAGGTGTGTCGATCCTGGTCGCGGGAGCCGAGGTCATCGCCGCGCCCGGCTCGCGCATCAACGTGCGTTGCGTGGACGAGGACATCCGCGTGACCTGCCTGCAGGGCGAGGCGCGGGTCAGCCGCAACGGACGCAACGTGGTGCTGCAGCCGGCCTGGCAGGCGCGGTTGGCGCCGGACCGGATCGCATCGGTGGCGCAGGTCGATGCCGAGCGCATCGACGGTTGGCGGCACGGCCTGCTGATCTTCAATAACGAGCCGCTGGCGGCGGTCGTGGACGAGATCAATCGCCATCGCAGCGGCCGGATCGTGGTGACCAACGGCGCCCTGGCCGAGCGGCTGGTGCAGGCGCGGATCCCGCTCGATCGCCTGGACACCTTCGTCGACCTGGTGCGCGATGCCTATGGCGCAAGGATCCTGTCGATGCCGGGCGGCGTGGTCGTGATGAGCTGAGGCGGTCTTCAGGCGGTGCCGGACGATCGCAGGGGAGCGGTCGCCGCGTGCCGCGGATGCCGCAGGCGCGTCGGGCGCGCGCGGTATAGCGCGTCCACATGACATCGGCATGAAACGCGCCAGGCGATTTGCGGCTGTTTCGCGGCGCTCATGAAATTTTTGTTGCAGCGGTTCAGTCCGCGCCGCAAGCGCCGGTCTTATCCCTCGTAACGAGCGCAACGCGGTGCATTGCGAAGATCGTGGCCCGCGATGCGCGGCCGCGATCGGCAGGGATCGAAGGCGCTCGTCCATATCAGCGAACGATATTCCGACGGGTGGATGCAATGGTGAAACAGGCGAACCAGGCTGGCCGCAACTCCGCGAACCGCGGCCTGCGGATCAAGCCGCTGGCACATGCGATCACCGTGCTGCTGGTGGCCGGCGGCATGGCCGGCAGCGTGCATGCGCAGCAGGCATTCAGCGCCGGCTGGTTCGCCGCCAAGGGCGCGCAGCAGCAGGCCGCGGCGCAGACCGGCCAGCTGCCCAATGGCATGCCGGCCAACCTGCCGCGTCCCCAGCAGCAGACCCAGGAAGCGCGCGACAAGCTCAAGACGTCGCTGGAGAACCTGGGCACGGCGGCGCAGGCCATCGCCGTGCAGCAGCGCATGCAGCAGGCCGCGCGCGACGCGGCGCGGGTGCGCCCGGCCAGCGTGCCCGACGGACTGGGCGAAGGCGGCCTGAAGATCGACGACAACGCGCTGACCAGCGGTTGGCACAACGCGAAGGATCCCACCCAGGCGGTCGCCGGCGGCAAGACCACCGTCACCATCGAACAGACCGGCGACAAGGCGGTGCTCAACTGGGAGACGTTCAACGTCGGCCGCGACACGCTGGTGGATTTCCGCCAGGACGCGAGCTGGTCGGTGCTCAACCGCATCAACGATCCGCTGGCGCGGCCCTCGCAGATCCAGGGCCAGATCAACGCGCCCGGCACGGTGTTCCTGGTCAATCGCAACGGCGTGGTGTTCGGCGGCAGCAGCCAGGTCAACGTCAAGAACCTGGCCGCAGCGGCCGTGGACATCAGCGACCAGCAGTTCGCCAAGGGGCTCTACAGCGACGCCAAGGGCAGCGGATTCGTTCCCACCTTCGCCAACGATCTCGCCAGCGCCACGAACGGCTTCGGCCAGGCCAGCGGCAGCGTCGTCGTCGAGCGCGGCGCCCAGATCACTACGCACACCCCGTCGACGGTCACCGAAGGCGGCGGCTACGTGATGCTGCTCGGCGCCGAGGTCCATAACCATGGCCAGATCAGCGCGGCCAACGGCCAGGCCACGCTGGCCGCCGGCGATGCCTTCGTGATCCGCAAGGGCATGGGCACCGAGCAGAACCAGACCTCGACCACGCGCGGCAATGTGGTGACCGCGTTGCGTTCCGGACCCGGCGCGAGCCAGGCCGCAGACGCGGCGCCGCGTGCCGGCGGCGTAGTGAGCAATACCGGCCTGATCCAGGCCAGCACCGGCGACATCACCTTGGCCGGACGCGACGTGCGCCAGCAGGGAACGCTGCTGTCGACCACGTCGGTGCATACCCGCGGCACCATCCACCTGAGCAACGACGCAGGCGACGCGGACGGCCAGGTTCGCCTGGGCGAAGGCAGCCTGACCGCGATCGTGCTCGACGACAGCGCGACCACCGCGCTGGACGTGCAGCGCGAGACCCTGGTCAAGGACGCGGACAAGCCGGGCGACGGCGTCCAGCATCGCCGCGACCAGTCGCTGGTGCAGATCGCCAGCGGCGGCGACGTGACCTTCGACGGCGGCAGCCTGACGCTGGCCACCAGCGGCCAGGTGCTGGTCGACGCCGCCGGCACCAGCCGGGTGCAGGAAGGCGCGCGCATCGACGTGTCCGGCCACGTGGGCGTGAAGATCGCGATGGAAGCGAACAACGTCCAGATCAACGTGCAGGGCAACGAGCAGCGCGACGCCCCGGTGAACCGCGACGGCAAGGCGCTCAACAACAACAACATCTGGCTGGACCGGCGCGACCTGGTGCTGGTCCCGGCGGGCACCAACGGCTACGAAGCCGATCGCTGGTACACCGCCGGCGGGCTGCTGGAAGTGGGCGGCTACCTGGGCATCACCGGCCATGGCATCGGCGAGTGGTCGGCGCAGGGCGGCACCGTGCAGTTCGGCGGCGGCGAGCTGGTCAGTCAACGCGGTTCCCGCATCAACCTGTCCGGCGGCACCCTCGACGTGCAGACCGGCTATGTCAACCAGACCCACCTCAAGGGCGCCGACGGCAAGCTCTACAACGCGTCCACCGCGCCGGGCGACCTGCTGTACACCGGCCTGTACCGCGGTTTCGAAGATGCCCACGAGCGTTGGGGCAATGCCGCCACCGCGTACTACTACAGTCCGTTGATCGGCAGGCAGAAGCGGCTGGAGAACGGCTACACCGTCGGCCGCGACGCCGGCAGGCTGGTCGTCGCCACCCGCGCCGCCACGCTGGAAGGCGACATCGAGACCGCCACGTTCCAGGGCGACCGGCAGACCCAAGCGCGCGAGCAGGACCTCGACGGGTATCGCCAAAGCCAGACCGCCGCGGCCCGCAACGGCGAGCTGATCGTCGGCAGCTACGCCACGGTGTACGACAAGGACGCCCAGGACCTGCGCTACAGCGCCGGCGCGGTCGCCAAGGACATCGTCATCGGCCAGGCGGCCGGCGATGCCGATGCCGACGTCGATGCGGGCGATGACGGCGCCGCCTCGGCCCCGGCCGATGCCGACGCGCGGCGCATCGTGCTGGACGCGGGCTGGCTCAACCGGCAGCAGCTGGGTTCGCTGCAGGCCTACGCGACGGACGGCGTGGAGGTGAACGAGGCGGTCGCGGTGGCGGCCGGTGGGCAGATCGCTTTGCACGCCACGCAGGTGGACGTTGGCGCCGATCTCACCGCGCGCGGTGGCCGCATCGCCCTGGGCAACGTGGTCGAGAAATGGACCGGCAACCTGGGATGGATCGAAACCGCGGTGGCGCCCGTGCCGGACGGCATGTCCGCGCGCACGGCGATCGATGAAGGTGTGGTGCTCGATACGCGCGGCCTGTGGACCAACCTGGCGCGGGACGGCGGCGACATCGGCGGCATGCCCTATGCGGGCGGCGGCGACATCGGCGTGCGCAGCAGCGGCAGCGTGAGCGTGGGCAAAGGCGCGCTGCTGGACGCCTCGGCAGGCGCGGTGCTGATGGCCGACGACACCCTGCGCGGCGGACGCGGCGGCGACATCGCGCTGATGGCCAGCGATCTGTTGACCAGCGAGACCGTCGACGACGCCAAGCCGGGACGGTTGACGCTGGCAGGCGAAGTGCGCAGCCAGGGCGTCAAGGGCGGCGGCCGGCTGACCTTGCAGTCCGGCGGTTCGGTGGTGATCGGCGGTCAGGTGCCGGGCAGCGATGGCGTGCTGAGGCAAGGCGAGGCCTCGCTGATCGATCTGATCACCGAATCGGATTTCAGCGTGGCCGAGGGCGCCGTGCTGCCGTCGGACTATCGCTACACGCGCAGCCACGCCAAACCGGGCGAGGCGGTGGGTTCGGCCCCGGTGGTCGCGATGAACCGGCCGGAAACCCACCTGACGCTCGCTGCCGCCTGGACGCTGCCGTTGCCCGATTCCGGCGCCAGCTATTGGGTCAACACGTCCGCCGGCGAGCAGATCTTCGTGTACTCGTACAACCCGCCGCCGCAGTTGCCGGCCGGCACCGTCATCACCAACATCGATGGCACGTTTCCCACCGGCTATGTGGTACAGGGCAAGGTGTTCCCCAGTGGCCTGGCGGTCAAGCCGGCGACGGCGGTGGTGAAGGCCGGCGATCGGGCACCGGTCGCGGTGGTGTTCGAGGCGGGAACTCGCATCGCCGCGGGCAGGGTGCTCCAGCAGGACGTCGCGGTGGCCGCGCCGCTGCATCTGGATGCTGACCTGTTCGCGCAGGGTTTTTCTTCCTACGAGATCCACGGGCAGCAGAGCCTGGCGGTCGCCGAGGGCGCCACGATCGACGTGCGCATGCCGGTGCTGCAATGGGACCGGTCCAGCGCGCGGTTGGTCGAGACCGGGGCCGATCCGAGCGCGGCATTGACGCTGTGGCAGCCGCCGCAGTTCCAGGAAGACGTGACCGCGGCGCGGCTATCCCTCCGCGATGGCGCCGACCTGCAACTGCACGCGGGCAGCCGTTTCGGCGCGCCGTCGACCCTGTCGATCGGAGAGGGCGCGCGCATCGGCGTCGATCCCGGGCGCAGCATCGGCTTGACCGGCAACGGGCAAATCACTGTGGAAGGCACGTTGCGCGCTGCAGGCGGCCACATCGATCTGCAAATCGACGACTTCGATCCCGCGCTGAACACGGGCCAGTCGCATGACCGCTCGCTGTGGATCGGCGAAACCGCGCTGCTGGATGTCGCCGGTCTCGCGCATGTCGCGCTGGACGCGCAGGGCCGCCGCTATGGACAGGTGACCGACGGCGGCCGTATCCAGATCGGCGCCACGTACAACGCCGATGCCACAGAGGTCGGCGCAGCCGACGCGTTCGTGGTGGTGCGTCCCGGTGCGCGGCTGGAGGCGTCCGGCGCGGCGGCCACGCTCGACGTTCCGCAAGGGCAGGCGGCTCCGATCGCCTCCGATGGCGGGCTGATCCATCTGGCCAGTTCCAATGGCCTGTTCGTCGATGGCGACCTGCGCGCGGCGGCAGGCGGCGCCGGCGCGGCGGGCGGCACCCTGGCGCTGGCGCTGGAAACGCCGAACTATCCGCTCGCCGACAGGCCGGATCCGCGCGTGCGCAGCGTGCGTGAAATGCACCTGGTGGCCGAGCAGGAGCGCGAAGCGCTGCCGGAACAGCTGCAACCGGGGTACGCGGGGACCGGGTTGGACTACGGCCATGCGCGCATCGGCGTGGACCGGATCCAGGCCGGCGGCTTCGACAATCTCTCGCTGCTGGTCAACGGCGTTCTCGGCATCGGCGATGGCGTGGACCTGCAGCTTGGCCAGAGCCTGCGCCTGACCGCCGGCAGCATCAGTCTTGCGCCGGGTTCACAAGGCGCCGACATCGCGCTGGCGGCCCCCTACGTGCGGCTGGCCGGCGCCACCCGCTCGCAGAAAGACCACCACGCCATGCCCTACCCGGTGCCTTCGGGGTTGCCGGACGTTCTCGAAGGCTCGCGCCTGACGATCGACAGCAGCCTGCTGGATGTCATCGAAGACGTGGCCTTCGGCACCGCCGGCATCGCGGCCCAGGCCAGCGGCACGCCGCTGGACGTGCAACGCGCCGGCTTCGAAACCGTGGAGCTGCGCAGCCAGGGCGATCTGCGCTTCCTCAAGGCCACCGCCAAGGATCGGACGTCGCTGGACACCGGCGGCGACCTGGTGCTTGCGGCCAGCCAGATCTATCCGGCGACCGGCGCGCTCGCCGAGGTGAACGTCGGCCGCTATCCCTACTTGAACCAATGGGGCGGCGAAGCGGTGGCGTTCGACGGCGAGCGCAGCCTGCGCATCGAGCGCACCGGCAGCGCCGAGCCGCGCGTGCCGTTCTCCGTCTTCGGCAGCCTGTATCTGCGCTCCGCCGCGATCGACCAGGGCGGCGTGCTGCGCGCGCCGCTGGGCACGATCGTCATGGGCAGTGGCAACACGTTGGTGGATCCGGACGAACACGACGTCGGCCAGCCGAGCAACGTGGTCCTTCGTCCCGGCAGCATCACCTCGGCCAGCGCCGCCGGATTGACCATGCCCTACGGCGGCACCGTCGACGGCCTGACCTACACCTACGACGGCCGCGACGTGACCTATCAGGGCCTCGGCAGCCTGATGGGTTCGGTGCAGCTGGACGGCGGCAGGATCGAGGTGCAGGACGGCGCATCGATCGATCTGTCCGGTGGCGGAAAACTGGCCGGTGCGGCGTTCCTGTCCGGGCGCGGCGGCTCCACTGATGCGCGCCTGAATCCGCTGGTGCAGATGGCGGCCGATGGCGGCGGGTTCGTGCTGCCGGGCCTGTCGACCAATCCGGTCTATGCGATCGTCCCGGGCACGCAGCCGGGCTACGCGCCGGTAGCGCAGGAACACGGCGCCGGCGATCCCGCGATCGGTCGGCAGATCACCCTGGGCGAAGGTGTGCCCGGGCTGCCCGCCGGCACCTACACGCTGCTGCCTTCGTCGTATGCCCTGCTGCCCGGCGCGTTCCGCGTCGAGCTCAACGGCCTGGCCAACAGCGTGGCCGCCGACGGTGCGGTCAGTCCCATGCGCAACGGCTCCTACGGCGCATCTGCGCGGTTGAGCGTCGCCGGCACCGATATCGCCGATCCGTTGCCGACCCAGGCGATCCTCACCTCGGCCGACACGCTGCGCGCCTATTCGCAGTACAACGAAACCAGCTTTGCCGAGTTCGGCCTGGCCTGGGCCGAGCGCGACGGCGTGCCGCGGCCGCTGCTCGAGCGCGACGCCAAGACCCTGCACCTGGCGCCGGGCAATGGCCTGGACGATCGCCACGGCCTGCAGATGGCCGACGGCACGGTGCGCTTCGCGGCGGCCGAAGGCGGTTACGGCGGCACCTTGGTGGTGCGTGGCCGGGACATCGAGATCCTGGGCGAAGGCGCTGCCGCGACCGAAGGATTCGACGGCGTCTCGCTGCATGCCGACGTGCTCAACGGAGTGGGTGCTTCGACCCTCAGCATCGGCAATGAGTTGATATCGCAGTTCACAGACATGCAGCGCAGGACGCAGGACGCGCACCTGGTCAGTCTCGGCAACGTCTACACCAGCGCGCGTTCGATCACGCTGCGCGAAGGCGCCGTGCTGTCCGCGGCCCAGGTATTCCTGATCAGCGGGCAGCCCGCGGGCGGCATCACCGTGGAGCAAGGCGCCTCCATCGACACGTTGGGCCGCGGCGCGGCGGCCTGGGATTCGAAGCTGGGCTACGTGTTCGACCCGGGCCTCAATGGCGTGCTGGCGCTGTCCAATGGTTGGCTGGACATGCTGGCACCGAAAGCCAGCGATGGTCTCTACGGTTCCGGCAGGATCGATATCGGCGCCTGCGCCGAGGGCGCCAGCTGCACGGGCAGCACGCGGCTCTACGCCGAGGGCACGATCACCGCCGCGACCGAGAAGTCGTTCCTGCTGGACGAGTCGGTGCGCTACGGCACCCGCAACCTGGTGTTGGCGGTGGGCGGCGTCAACATCGGCAGCGAACAGGCGCTGGCCGATGCCGCCGCGCGCGGCGTCCTGCCCAATGGCCTGACCCTGAACCAGCAGGTGCTCGACCGGTTGTTGGCGGGCGACACCAGCACCGGCGCGCCGGCGTTGGAGAACCTGGTGCTCACCGCGCGCGATTCGGTGAACTTCTTCGACTCGGTGGAGTTGTCCACGTTCGACGCGCTCACCGGCAAGTCGTCGTTGAAGCAGTTGGTGTTGGGCACCCCCGCGCTCTACGGCCATGGCGATGCGGCGGACGTGGCGCGCATCGAAACCGACACGCTGGTCTGGAACGGCGCCAAGGGCGCCGCCGGCAGCCTGGTCGCCGGCGGCCCGGGTTCCGGTAGCGGCCAACTGGTCGTCGATGCGCGCCAGATCGAGTTCGGCTACGGGCCGCGCAGCCAAGCGGACACGCTGGCCACGCACGACCGCCTGGCCCTGGGATTCGCCAGCGTCGCGCTCAATGCCAGCGAACGGATCACCGCCAACCACAAGGGCAGCCTGTCGGTTTACCAGTCCCGCGATGGCTGGGACGACGCCAGCAAGTCGTTCCGCTACAGCGGTGGCGATCTCAGCATCTCCACGCCCTTGCTGACCGGCCATGCCGGTTCGGTGAACACGATCAAGGCCGGCGGCAACATCACCGCCACGGCACCCGCGGGCACCGGTCGGCCCTCGCCGGACAACGCCGCGCTGGCCGATGCGCTGGGTGCCGAACTGGTCCTGGACGCGCGCGGCGCGCTGACGCTCGACACCGCCGTCCTGCTGCCCAGCGGCAGGCTGACACTGGCGGCGGACGGCGACGTGGCGCTGGCCGATCGCGCATGGCTGGATCTGGCCGGCAGGAAGATCGATTTCTACGACGTCAGCAAGTACAGCTGGGGCGGCGACGTCGTCCTCGACAGCCGCCAGGGCGATGTCCTCCAGTCGGCGGCGTCGCGCATCGATATCTCTGCCGACTTCAACCGCGCCGGCAAGCTGACGGCGATGGCGCTGGAAGGCGGCGTCGATCTGGCCGGCGCGATAGCCGCCGGCAGCAGCGGGCACTACGACGCCGGCGGCACCGCGGTGCCGTTCGCTTCCGGCTACATCGACGTGCGCGGCCAGCGCATCGCCGACTTCAGCGGCCTCAACGCCAGGCTGACCGCAGGCGAAGCGTTCGGCGGCCGCAGCTTCCAGCTCGGGCAGGGCGACCTGGCCGTCGGCGACGAACTCAAGGCGCGCGAGATCAACGTCTCCGTCGACAACGGCAGCCTGACCGTCAACGGCACGGTCGATGCCAGCGGCGAGCAGGTGGGCAGCATCCGCCTGGCGGCGAACGCGGGCGTCACCCTGGCCGGCAGCGCGGTGCTCGACGCCAGCGCCAGCGTGTTGCGCACGGACAGCTATGGCAAGGCGATCGAGGCGCCGAACCGCGCGACGATCGAAATAGATTCCGGCGATGGCCGCCTGATCATCGGCAGCGGGGCGCGCATGGACCTGGGCGTGGCCGGCGCGAGCGCCGACTACGGCACCGTCACGCTCAACGCGCCACGCCTGGGTGGCGCCACCGGCAACGACGTGGACATCGACGCGTCGGGCACGGTGCGGATCGCCGGCGCCCGTGCGGTCACCGTCAATGCCTTCCACCGCTACGACGACGCCGCTGCCGGAACGGATATCGGCGTGGACGGCCGCGACTACCAGACCATCGACCAGGCCTACCTGGACCGCAAGCATGCCGACAGCCAGCAGTTCGTCGCCAACGCGCTGGCGAACGGCGGCCTGATGAACGGCAAGCTGGGCGGACTGCGCGCCTACGGCAACCAGTTCCATCTCCGCCCGGGGATCGAGATCGTCAGCAGCACGGCCGATGGCGATCTGCACATCGATGGCGACATCGATCTGTCCGGCCATCGCTACGCCAGCGTCAATCCGCATGCGCAGCTGACCGGCGCGTACGGCTCGGGCGAAGCGGGCGCACTGCTGATCCGCGCGGGCGGCGACCTGGAAATCTTCGGCAGCCTGAGCGACGGCTTCGACGGATCGAAACTGCCGGTCTCGCCGGACGACAAGGGCTGGGTGCTGCCGGCCGGGCGCATGCCCTGGGGCGGGGACCTGATCATTCCGCATGGCGGCCTGGTCACCCTGGCCGAAGGCACGCAGTTCGCGGCCGGGCGCACGCTCAACTACGACCTGCCCACCCAGGCCATGACGCTGCCGACAGGCACGGTGCTGCCCGTCGCGATGCCGCTGGAGCAGGCGCTCACGCTGCCGGCAGGCAGCGTGCTCGGCGCGGCGGTGCGCGATGCCGGCGGCAACGTCGTCCATGCGGCGGGCACGGTGCTGCAGCAGCCGGTCGAACTGCAGCCGGGCATGCAACTAGGCGCCGGGTTCCGCTTGCCATCGGAAACGCAGATGGCGGCCTTCGTGTGGCCGGCCGGCGTGCCGCTGCCGGCGAACATGACCCTGGAGCGGCCGCTGGCATTGGCCAAGGGCGCGATCGTGCCCGGCGAGACCGACGTCAAGCTTCCCGGCGACGCGGTCATGGTCAACCTGCGTCCGGCGGTCGATGCCGACGGCAACCAGGGCAGGACCTGGGCGTTGGCGCCGATGTTGCCGCAAGGGTCGCAATCGTGGGATCTGCGCCTGGTCGCCGCTGCGGACACGGCGGCGGCGGACACCCGGCTGGTCCGGCACGGCAGCGATGCCCGCCTGCACCTGGCCGATACGCACTTCGGCCTGGGCTTCATGGAAGTGGAGATTCCCGGCAGCGGCAGGCCAGCGACCTATCACTGGGCGCCGGATGTCGACGTGGCGACGTGGGAATCGATTGGTGTTGTCGGCATCGTGCCTGGCGAAGAGATTTCGGCGGACATGATGCAGATGCTGCGCAACATGGGCTTGATCTCCGAAACGCCATTGGAACTCAACGACTGGGGGCTTGGCGCGGTGGCCGGGGTCCTGGATCCAGGCAAGCCCGCCGAAACACGCGTGGAAGGCCGGCCGGCACGCCAGCAACTGTTCAGCGTGCTGCGCACCGGCACCGGCGATCTGGACCTGATCTCCGGTGGCGATTTCCAGATGAGTTCGCCCTATGGCATCTACACCGCAGGCACCGCGTCGGCATCGCTGGGCTTGGCGTACGACCAGCGCCGGGGCCGACTGGCCGATGGCAGCGTGCTCGGCAGCGAAGGCACGGAGTACGAGGCCTGGGTCGACGGTGGCCAAGGCAGCCTGTACCAGGCGTGGTACCCGGAGCATGGCGGCAACCTGCTGCTGCGCGCGCAGGGCGACGCCATCGGCGATCTCATCGGTCACAACGCCGGGCAGTACCGGTTCAACGTGACGCTGGGCAACATTCGCGAACATATCGGCACCACCGCAGTGGGCAGCTGGCTCTGGCGCCAGGGCACCGGCAGCGTGGACACCGGCGCGGACGCCGTGCCGGCGGCCTGGTGGATCAACTTCGGCACGTATGTGGCCGGGCCGGCCAATGGCCAGCGGGACGAGACCGGCCAGTCGTTGTTCGCCAATACGCCGTTCCTCACCGGATTCACCGGGATCGGCACGCTGGGCGGCGGCAACCTCAGGGTGGAAGCGGATGGCGACGCCGGCATGATCGGCGCGCGCGGCGATGCCGCGCTCACCGGACAGACGGGAAATACCCGCTCCTATGCGCCGCGCAGCCAGGGTCTGCACCTGGCGGTCGCCAGCACAGGGCGGATGACCGCGGCCGGCGAGCTGGTACAGACCGGCGGTGGCGATCTGGACATCCGCATCGGCGGCGCGCTCAATCCCAACCCGGGCCTGCAGCGCAACGAGCACGATCTCAACAGCACCTTCGTCAACCTGCGCGGCGCGCTGAACCTGCAGGCCGGCGCCGTCGGCGGCGTGCAGCTGCGCTATGGCGTGCTCGACCAGATGGACTCGCGCGGCGGCGATCCCTTCGCCGCCGGACGTTCGCTGTCCGGCGGCGGACCGGTGCTGGTGGTCGGCGATGCGACCGCACGCCTGGACAGCCGGGGCGATCTGGTTCTGGGCGGCGTGGTCGACCCCGGCCGCAGCCTGCAGTACAACGCCACGCCGTTCTCCTACCAAGGCGTCGCACACGAGGGCGAGGGCTGGAGCTGGTTCTCGCTGTGGACGCCGGCCAGTGCGGTGGATCTGTTCAGCGCCGGCGGAAATCTGACCCCGACCACGGCGTGGGCCGAGAGCGGCGTGTCGGAAGACGTGGTCAGCCCCTCCCACGGCCGCAACCAGTCGGCCACCCTGGACGGCCATTTCTATCCCTCGATCCTGCGCGCGGTCGCGGCCAACGGCAGCATGTACTACGGCGTGGGTACCACCCCGCTGCTCAACCCGATGGCCCCCCAGTCGCCATTGCGGGTGTCGATGGGCCTGACCCTGGCGCCGTCGCCGCACGGCGAGCAGTTCGTCAACGTCACCGGCAAGGGCGAACTGCAATTGCTGGCGATGGACTCGATCTACGCCAGCGGCTACCCGATCACCGCCTCGACCGCCGACCCGCTGGCGCTGACCAGTCCGTTCCGTCCCGGCTTTTCCGGCCTGGTGTCCTACACCGGCGGCGGCCAGTGGGGCTTCGATCCGGTGCGCGTGCACAACGTGGCCCCGGAAGCGGCCGCCTACAGCGACTGGGCGCTGGAGGGCGGGCGCTACAACGGCGCCGCGCTGTTCACCTTCGCCAGTGCGGCCACGTCTGCCTATGCGCCGCAGGCGCAGCCGCCGGCACAGTACTACGCGGTGCAGGGCGACATCGTAGGCCTGCGCGCCGGCAACATCGCCTCGCTGGGCTACCTGGGCCGCGACGGCGTGCGCTACGAAGGCTCCATTCCGGTGGCCATACGCGCCGGCCGCGACATCACCGACTCCGGCACGCCCCTGGGCAAGAACGACACCGTCGTCGCCGGCAAGGGCAACCTGGTCTCGCACGCGCATGCCGACGACATCTCGGTGGTGGAAGCCGGCCGCGATATCCGTCACAGCAGCTTCTACGTCACCGGGCCGGGCCTGCTGGAAGTCACCGCCGGGCGCCATCTCTACTTCGCGGACAAGGGCGAGTTGAAGAGCCTTGGGTCGGTGGTGGACGGCGCGCCGGGCGATCGCAGCAGCGGTGCGAGCATCGCCGTCGCCGCCGGCATGGGCGAGGGCGCGAACTGGTCCGGCTTCGCGGAGCGCTACCTGGATCCCGGCAACCAGGCCGATTCAGAACGGCCGTTCGCCGATCAGCCCGGCAAGGCGTTGACCATCTACAGCGGCGAGTTGACCTTGGCGCGCTGGTTGCAGCGCGAATTCGGCTACAGCGGCGATGACGCCGGCGCCGCGTCGTTCCTGGCCGGCAAACAGGCCGAGCTGGACCAGCGGCGCAACGACGCCGTGGCGCAGGGGCAGGCCGCCAGCAATCGCTCGCTTTCCCGCGAATACAAGGTCGAGAGCCGACTGCACCTGGTGAACTGGCTGAGCGAGCGCTTCGGCAACGGCAGCGGCAATGGCCTGGGCCTGCATTTCGACGCGGCGACGATGGATGCGCGTGCGTTCTTCGGCGGCCTGCCGCCGGAACAGCAGCGCGCCTTCCTGCGCAACGTGTACTACGCCGAACTCAAGATCGCAGGACGCGAATACAACGACCAGGACGGCCAACGCTTCGGCAGCTACCTGCGCGGCCGCGAGGCTATCGCCACGCTGTTGCCGGAGCAGGACGCCGCCGGCCACAAGCGCGTCTACGAAGGGGATCTGACCCTGTTCAGCAGCGCGCTCTATTACAACGACTGGGTGACCTCGAACGGCATCGGCAAGGACCGCCCGACCCCCGGCAAGACCTACATCACCAAGGCCGAATGGGAGGCGTTGGGCAGCCCGGGCTACGACGTGGCGTTCTACGACGTGCTCGATGCCGGCATCCACACCAACTTCGGCGGCGACATCAGCATCATGACGCCGGGCGGACGCACGTTGGTGGGCGTGGACGGCGGATTCGTTCCGGGTGCCGGATCGGGCGTGATGACCCAGGGCGAGGGCGACATCAACCTGTACGCGCTCGACGACATCCTCATGGGCCAGAGCCGCATCTTCACCACCTTCGGCGGCAACATCCTGGCGTGGTCCGCGCAGGGCGACATCAACGCCGGCCGCGGCAGCAAGACCACGGTGGTGTACACCCCGCAACGCCGCGCCTACGACGACGTCGGCAACGTCAGCCTGTCGCCGAGCGCGCCGAACACCGGTGCGGGCATCGCCACGCTCAATCCCGTACCCGAAGTGCCGCCGGGCGACATCGACCTGATCGCGCCGCTGGGCACCATCGATGCGGGCGAGGCCGGCATCCGCGTGTCGGGCAACGTGAACCTGGCCGCGCTGCAGGTGCTCAATGCCGAGAACATCCAGACCCAGGGCGAAGCCACCGGTATCCCGGTAGTGGCGGC
The DNA here is from genome assembly GCF_031455575.1 of Xanthomonas sp. 1678. Lineage (NCBI taxonomy): Bacteria > Pseudomonadati > Pseudomonadota > Gammaproteobacteria > Lysobacterales > Lysobacteraceae > Xanthomonas > Xanthomonas sp. 1678. Next base: position 167,653 of record NZ_JAVDSZ010000002.1, read on the forward strand.
GGTGAACGTCAGCGCGCTGACCTCGGCCAGCGCGGCGGCCAACAGCGCGGTGCAGGCGGCGCAGGACATGGTGAAACGGCAGACGCAGCAGGCGCGGCCGTCGGTGATCAGCGTGCAGGTGCTGGGATTCGGCGAGGATTCCAGCAGCGTCGAACCGCCGCGCAAGGACGAGGGCTACGACAGCAACAGCGTGGTGCAGGTGGTCGGCATGGGAGAGCTGACGCCCGAGCAACGCGCGCGCCTGGCGCCAGACACGCAATGACCGCAATCGTCATGGCGCTCGTGGCGAAGGCGCCCAGCGAGCGCCTTCGCCACGAGACAGGACCGGAAGCGCGGCCCTTTGCAACGTCGGCGATACATGCGCACGCCATGATGCGCGGGCCGCAGGAAACACGCAGGGGAATCCGTTTCCGCGCGCCCACATCGACACCCTAGATGAAGTGGAGCCGCGACGGCTTCTTCACCCTTTCCCGTTTCGAGAATCCACCGATGTTCCAATCGAACAAGGCGCTTGCGTTCGCGCCATTGACCCTGTGCATCCTGGCCGGCCTGAACGTGGCCAGCGCACAGTCGGCGACGCCGCAAGGCGAAGCGCCGCCGGCAGCGCCGGACGCCGTGGCGGCGCAGGCCGCTGCGCCGGCGCCGCCGGCGCAGCGCGTCAACATCAACGAGTACCTGGTGCGCGGCAATACGGTGCTGGCGGCCCGCGACATCGAAAAAGCGGTCTCGGCCTACCTGGGCCCGGGACGGACCTTGCAGGACGTGGAAGCCGCGCGCGCCGCGCTGCACGCGGCCTACCAGCGCAACGGTTACCAGTCGGTGTACGTGGACCTGCCGGAACAGCAGGTCAGCGGCGGCGTGGTGATCCTGCAGGTGACCGAAACGCGCATCGGCCAGGTCAGCGTGAGCGGCGCCGAGCACAACGACAGCGACGCGCTGCGCGAGCGCGTGCCTGCCTTGCGCGCAGGCAGCGTGCCCGATTTCGACCTGGCGCAGGAGCAGCTGGCGGCGTTGAACCGCACCGCCAAGCGCCAGGTGGTGCCGCTGGTCAAGCAAGGCAAGGCCGACGGCACCATGGACGTGGACCTGAAGGTGCAGGACAAGTCGCCGTGGCGCTTCGGCGCCACACTCAACAACGACCACAGCGCCGATACCGAGCCGCTGCGCTCGATCCTCACCATCGGCCACGACAACCTGTGGCAGAAGGAGCATGTGGCGTCGCTGACGTTCTTCGCCGCGCCGCAGGACCTGGACCAGGCGAACGTGTGGTCCGGCTCCTATGCCATGCCGTTGGGCAGCCCGGACTGGACGCTGGAGTTCTCCGGCTACACGTCCGACAGCAACGTCGTGTCCACCGGCCAGACCAATGTCACCGGCAAGGGCCACGCCCTGGGCGCCAAGCTGGTGCGCACGCTGCCGATGGCCGGCGCGTGGTGGCACCAGCTGTCGATCGGCGTGGAGTTCAAGGACCTGGACGAGTCGGTGGCGATGGTCGGCATGCCGTCGGACTTCGCCCCGCTGAAATACGCGCCGGTGACGTTCGCCTACAGCGGCTTCCGGCAGGGCGACAAGCATCATCTCAGCGTCGGCCTGCAGACCGTGTTCGGCACGCGCAGCCTGCTCGGCTATGGCAGCAGCGACGACGAGTTCGACTGGAAACGCGCGCATGCCGACGGCAGCTTCTTCGCGGTCAAGGCCGACATCAGCGACACCTACACGATGCAGAACGGCGCGCAATGGTTCGCCCGTATTTCCGCGCAGCTGACCGACCAGCCGCTGGTGTCGGGCGAACAGTTCGCCGCCGGCGGCATGTACACGACCCGCGGCTACCGCTCTGCCGAAGGCATCGGCGACTACGGCGGCCTGGCCACCATCGAGTGGCGCAGCCGCCCGCTTGCGCTGTGGAACCTGCAGGACTGGCGCGTCTACAGCTTCCTCGACGGCGCCTGGCTGGGATTGCGCAGGCCGCTGGCCGAGCAGGACGACGCATCGTCGATGGCGGCGATCGGCGTGGGCACCAGCTTCCGCGTCACCGAACACTTCAACGTCCGCCTCGACTACGGCCACACGCTGACCGACGGGCCGACCACGACCAAGGACGCCGACCGCCTGCACATCAGCGTCGGCGCCAACTACTGAACACGCCTTCCAACGCGACACCTCGGAGATTCCATCAAATGCAACGCCTCATCACCCTGTTGTTGTTCCTCCTGGGCATGTCGATGCTCGGCGCGGCCCATGCCGAAACCCCGTGGTGGCAGGCGGACTGGAAGTACCGCAAGCCGATCACCATCGACGCCGGCCCGCAGGGCGCGGCGCTGGGCGGCAACGTCGGCCGGGTGCCGGTGCTGATCCGCCTGCATAGCGGCAACTTCGCCTTCGATGGCCTGGCCGATGGCGGCAAGGACATCCGCTTCGTCGGCAGCGACGGCCGCACCATCCTCAACCACCAGATCGAGCAGTACGACGCCAACCTGGCCATGGCGCTGATCTGGGTGGACGTGCCCGCCGTCAACGGCACCGCCGCGCAGACGATCTGGATGTACTACGGCAATCCGAACGCGCCGGCGGCGGGCAACGGCCAGCTGGCGTTCGACCCGGACTACACCGCGGTCTACCACTTCGCCGAAGCGGGCGCCGAGCCGCGTGACACCACCGCCTACGCCAACCATGCGGCCGGCAAGCTGGCCGCTGCGGAAGGCGCGGTGATCGGGCGCGGCGCGCTGCTAGCCGGACAGCCGATGCGCCTGCCGGGATCGCCGTCGCTGGCGACCACCGCCGGCGGCGCGATGACCTTCTCCGCCTGGATCAAGCCGGAACAGCTGGGCGCCAACCAGGCCATCTATGCGCGGCGCGAAGCAGGCAATGCGCTGCTCGTCGGTCTCGACAACGGCGTGCCCTATGTCCAGATCGGGCAGAGCCGCAGCGCCGCCGTGCCGCCGCTGAAGGCGGGCCAATGGGCGCACGTTGCGCTGGTCGCCAGCGAGGGCGCGGCGATCCTGTACGTGGGCGGACGCGAGGCCGCACGCATCGACGCCGTGTTGCCGGCCTTCGGTGGCGAAGCGCTGATCGGCGGCGACGCCGCTGCTGCCGCCGCAGTGCCGACCGATCCCGCCGCGCCCGCCGCGGCGATCGCGCCGGCCAACCCGTTCGCCGGCGCGATCGACGAAGTGCGCGTGTCCAAGGTCGCCCGTCCCGCCGCCGTGCTGCTGGCCGATGCCAGCGCGCAGGGCGCCGAGTCGCGCCTGACCGCGTTCGGCGAGGACGAACAGACCGCCGGCGTGAGCCACTTTGGCTTCATCCTCAAGGCGATGCCGGTCGATGCCTGGGTGGTGGTGATCGTGCTGGGCATCATGCTGTTGCTGTCGTGGGCGATCATGGTTGCCAAGAGCCGCTACTTCGGTAGGGTGGCCAAGGCCAACGCCGCGTTCACCCAGCAGTACAAGAAGGTCGTGGGCGCGCCGGTGGCGACGCTGCAGGACCTGGAGAAGCAGGGCGCGATCGGCGCGCAGATCCGCGATACCTCCACGCTGTGGCGGCTCTACCGGATCGCCATGGACGAGCTGCAGGGCCGCCAGGCGCGCGGCGCGCACGGGCTGTCGGCGGCGGCCATCACCTCGATCCGCGCATCGATGGATGCGGAGGTCACCCGCGAAGCCGAGCGCATGACCAAGCGCATGAACTGGTTGTCCACCACCATCGAGGGCGCGCCCTACATCGGGCTGTTCGGCACCGTCATCGGCATCATGCTGGTGTTCGCGGTCGCGGCGATGGCCGGTGCGGTCGACATCAACTCGGTGGCGCCCGGCATGGCCGCCGCGCTGCTGTGCACGGCCGCGGGCCTGGGCGTCGCGATCCCGGCGTTGTTCGGCTACAACTGGCTGGCGTCGCGCGCCGAATCCATCGCCGCCGACATGGCGGTCTTCGTCGACGAGTTCACCGCGCGCCTGGCCGAAGAGTTCGACCGTTCCGGATCGCCGGCGCCGCTTGCGTCCGTGCAGGCCTGAGGAGGCGTCATGGCCAGGCCCAAGAGATTCGGTATCAAGAAACGCGAGAAGGGGATCAACGTCACCCCGTTCGTCGATGTGCTGCTGGTGGTGCTGGTGATCTTCATCCTGACCAGCAACGCGACCATTCCCGGCATCCAGGTGAACCTGCCCAAGGCCAGCTCGAGCATGGCGCTGGAGAAACCGAAGACCAAGGCGATCACCGTCGACAACGCCGGCCAGATCTTCCTGGACGCCTTTCCGGTCAGCCTGTCCGAACTGGAAGACCGGCTGCGCAGCGAGAAGGCGGTCAACCCCGACTTCCCGGTGATCGTGCGCGGCGATGCGCAGGTGCAGTACGCGCGCGTGGTCGAGGTGCTGGACCTGCTGCGCAAGGTCGAGATCAGCCAGGTCGGGCTGGTCACCGGCAAGCCACAGGGGTGATGGCGTGACTTCCTCCCATCCCGATCGGGGCGGACCCACGCGCCCATGGCCACGCTGGCTGCCGGCGGTCCTCGCCTCCATCGGCCTGATCGCGGCGCTGGGCTTTCTGGCCTGGTACCTGCTCTTCAAGGACGCGGCGAGCACGCGGCGCCCGGTGGCGGACACGCCGATGGTGATGTTGCCGCCACCGCCGCCACCGCCGCCGCCAGAACCGGAGCCCGAACCGGAACCGGAGCAGGAGCCGGAGGAAACGATGCCCGAACCGGAGCCGCTGGACGAAGCGCCCAAGCCGGCCGAGGAAGCGCCCACGCCCGACGCAGCGGATCCGGTGACCATGGATGCCGACGCGCAGGCCGGCACCGACAACTTCGGCATCCAGTCCGGCAGCGGCGGCGGCAGCACCGGCGCGGGCGGCGCCGGTGGCGGCGGCAACGCGTCCTACGGCCGCTACCTGGGCTACGTGCTGCAGCAGGCGGTGTCCCGCGACGAACGCATCCGCAAGCTGGCCTTCCAGCTGACGGTGCACGTGTGGCTGGACGGTTCGGGCCAGCTGACCCGCGTGGAGCTGTTGCGCGGCAGCGGCAACCACGAGGCCGACGAAGCGGTGCTCGCGGTCATCCGCGCCGTCGGGCGCGTGGACGAGATTCCGCCGGCCTCGTTGAAATTTCCCGCGCGCGTGCTGGTGCAGGGACGGCGTCCGGCCGGATGAGCACGCGTTCGAATCAACCCTTTCGAAGACTTCCAAACCTTGTGAGCAAGCAGATGACCCGTTCGACCATACGCTCCGCCTTGCGCGGACTGCGCACCACCGCCGTCGCCGCCGGCATCGGCCTGGCCCTTTTCGCCACCGGCGCACAGGCGCAGGGCGCGCGCAGCGAAAGCACGATGATCAAGCTGATCCGCGGCCTGATCGACAGCGGCGCACTGAAGCCGGAAGTGGGGCAGGCATTGCTGGAGGAAGCCCAGCGCGAGGCCGCGCCGGCCGCAGCGGCGTCGGCGATCGCCGCGCAGCCGGGCGACGTGCGGGTGCCGTACATCCCGGACACCGTGCGCGACGGCATCCGCGACGAAGTCAAGGCGCAAGTCATGGCACAGGCCAAGGCCGAGCGCTGGGCCGCGCCGGAGCAGGTGCCGGAGTGGACGCAGCGCCTGCGCGTGCAGGGCGACGTGCGCGTGCGCAACGAATCGCGCCTGTATTCGGAGCGCAACAGCGACATCGAGGTCGACTGGAGCCGCATCAACGCAGGGTCCGGCTACGACATCAACGAGAACACCAATCTCAACCTGCCGCCGCTGCGCAACACCCGCGAGGACCGCAACAATTCCTGGCGCATCCGCGCGCGCATCGGAGTGGTCGCCGACCTGGGCGAACACACCCGCGCCGGCGTGCGCCTGGCGTCGGGCAGCGACGACGGCCCGGTGTCCACCACCCAGACCCTGGGTGGCGGCCTGGCCAAGAAGGACGCATGGCTGGATCAAGCGTGGCTGTCCTGGTCGCCGGTCGACTGGATGGAGATCGTCGGCGGCCGCTTCGGCAATCCCTACTGGTCCACCGACACCCTGTTCTCCAACGACCTGAACTTCGACGGCATCGCGTTCAAGTACGCCGACGAAGTGGGGTCCGACGGCCTGTCGCTGTTCGCCACGCTGGGCATGACCCCGCTGGAGTATTCGTCCGACGGTTTCCCCAGCACCAGCCAGAACAAGATGCAGAGCGAGAACAAGTGGCTCAACGGCCTGCAGGTGGGCGCGGGCTGGGAGTTCGGCAACGCGCAGAAGCTGCGTGCGGCGGTGGCCTACTACGACTTCCGCAACGTCGCCGGCGAGTTGTCGCAGCCCTGCGCGCTGTATGCCGGCGCCGACCATTGCAGCACCGATTGGTCGCGTCCGGCGTTCATGCAGAAGGGCAATACGCTGATGCTGCTGCGCGATATCGCGCTGGATCCGCTGGACCCGGCCAACACGCCGCTGCCGCAGTACGTGGGCCTGGCGTCGGAGTTCGAACTGCTGGATGTCAACCTGAAATGGGAAACGCCGGCGTTCGCCGGCTACGGCGTGCGCCTGGAAGCGAACTGGCTGCAGAACCTGGCCTACGACCCGGCGCAGATGTGGAAGCGCGCCAATGGCGGCATCGTCACCAACCTCGGCGCAGCGGCCGGTGCCGTCGCCGGGCCGCAGGATATCCGCAGCGGCGATACCGCCTATCTGGCGCAGGCCACGTTCGGCAACCTGGCGCTCGCGAAATCCGGGGACTGGAACGCCTGGCTGGGCTACAAGCGGATCGAGGCCGATGCACTGCCCGACGGCTTCAACGACTCCAACTTCCATCTGGGCGGAACCAATGCCAAGGGCTACTACCTCGGCGCCTCCTACATGTTCGACAAGAACGTGTGGTTGAGCGGGCGCTGGATGGCGGCCAAGGAAGTGACGGGCGCGCCGTTGTCGATCGACCTGTTCCAGCTGGAAGTGAACGCCGGCTTCTGACGCATGCGGCGACCAGGAACGCCCTGCGCCGATACGCAGGGCAATGCCGATTACCCCTTGTTGCACCAACGACATCGAACCAGACGGACACGACATGACTTCCGACACAATGGACGACGCACCCACGCCACAGACGGACCACGCCGCCAGCGCGCCGCCTCACGCCGCCACGCCGCCGCCGGCGGCTGCTCCATGGCCGATGTTCTATCGCCGGCCGGTGCTGCTTTCCTCGCACGACCATGCGGATTGGCGCGTGCGCCCGGCCGGCGTGGGCTTCGCCGCGCGCAGCCACTCGGTGCCGGTGGTGGCCGGCGAGTTCGCCGCGGCGTCGCGTTGCTACCCGCTGGTCTTCGCCGGCAACGACTACATGCCGATGGCGCTGCTGGGGCTGCAGGCGGAAAGCAACCGCTTCGTCGACGGGGACGCCTGGGCGGCCGGCAGTTATGTTCCCGCCTACGTGCGCCGCTATCCGTTCGTGTTCGTGCAGATGGACGAACCGGAAGGCTATGCGCTGGCGATCGACGCCGAGGCCGACATGGTGGCTGCGTCCGGTGAGGAGGGGCTCGCCTTGTTCGAAGGCGGCCAGCCCAGCGAGCTGACCCGGCAGGCGCTGCAGTTCTGCGAAGCCTTCACCCGCGAAGATCGGGCGACCCGGCAGTTCACCGCGCAGCTGGCCGCACAGGGCCTGCTGCTGGAGCGCACCGCCAACATCACCTTCCCCGATGGCCGCAAGGCCAGCATCGACGGCTTCCATGTGGTGGATACGGAAAAATTCGCGACGCTGTCGGAGGAGATCATCGTCCAGTGGCACCGCAACGGATGGCTGTCGCTGGTGCATTTCCATCTGGCCTCGCTGGCGCGCTTCACCGACCTGATGGCGCGTTGAGCCGTCAGGTCGGCGTCGTCGGCCAAGCAGTTTGGCAGCGGCAATCCCAGGGCCTGCGACCACCACGTGGCGAGCTCCTGCGGATCCGCCGTGTCAATGGTGATAGCGTGAATTTCGTGTTCTTTCCTTGTCGATGGATAGCGAATCAGCGCGCGCTGTCGATGATGGAGCCGCCGTCGGGGGTGAGGCTCGACCCGGTGATGAACTGGCTGTCCTTGCTGGCCAGGAACAGCACGACCGGGGCAATGTCGTCTTCTGGCGAGCCATAGCGTCCCAGCGGATTGGTTGGTGCCGGCACGTTGGCATCCGCTCCCCAAGTTTCAGCGACCGGCAGCACGTTGTTCACGGTGATCTTGTCGGCCGCCCACTCGCGTGCGGCGGTACGGGTCAAGGCACGCACAGCCTCTTTTGCCATGTTGTAGGGTGCATAGCCGGCCAGTCCGACAACGCCGGCCATCGAGCCGAAATTGATGATGCGTCCCTCGCCGCTTGCCTTCAGGTGGGGATAGGCCGCCTGCATCGCGCGCAGATAAGCGATGGGACCGAGGTCGAAATTGCGTTGCAACTGTTCCGTCGACAGATCGAGGACGGACGAGAACGGCGCGGTGGGATCGAAGGCGTTGTTCACCAAGATGTCGATGCCGCCATAGGTGGCCGCCACCTTGGCGATCGCCTCCTTGAGTTGGTCGGCATTGCCGATGTCGCAAGGAACCCCAAGCGCGGTACCGCCAGCGGCGGCTATGTCGGCAACCACGGCATCCACGTTCGCCGGCGTGAGAGAGAGGACGGCAACCTTGGCACCTTCTGCTGCGAACAGCTTGGCAGTGGCGCGGCCGATGCCGCGACCGGCACCCGTGACGATGGCTATTTTTCCGTTGAGGCGGGACATGGTTTTCTCCTATGCGGGTCAAGGATTGCTCTGTTGCGCCGCGATGACTGCGCCATATGGCGAAGGGACGTCGCGAGCGAAATTTTGGGTGGAGAACGAGGCCACCAGCAGCACCAGGCCCAGGAACGCTGGCAGCGCGCCCTTGGGCTTGCGTACGCCCAAGTGCGCGGAGCCGGACAGCAGCAGGTGAAAGAACATGCCGGCATAGGCCAGGTCGCTCAGGGGAACGCTGACACGCGACAGGATGACGAGTGGTCCGAGCAGCTTGATCGCGATCATGAGCGGCACAAGGTAGGAAGCGGGGTAGTTCAATTCGGCCAGCGTTTGGCGTACCCAGTCTTTCCTGGCGATGTAGAGCGTAGCGGAAGCGAAATATAGAAGTGTCAGCAATGTGGTGCTGATCCAGTAGGCATATTGCGCAACCATCAGTGGGTTCCTAAGTGCGTTTCAGATCGACTTCCTCCAAGAATGTCGTCTAAGATGAAACGCAACAAGTAGGATGAATAAGTGGTACTTAGTATGGAAAATATGACGAATGGCAATTCTGTCGTGAACATGCACGAGGAAATGCGCCGCGCGTTCGCACTGCTCTCGGGTAAATGGAAGCTGGAAATCATGTGGTTGCTCAACCAGCGGGTCTACCGCTTTGGAGAGCTGCGCAAGGCGATATCCGGCATCACCCAACACATGCTGACGGCGCAACTGCGCGAGCTGGAGGCCGACGGACTGGTGTCGCGTACGGTGTTCCCGGAGGTGCCGCCCCGTGTCGAGTACGCGATCACGACCAAGGCGCGTGGCCTCGGGCCGACCATGGAAGCGTTGACGATTTGGTGGAACGAGCACGGAGGCAGCGTGCCGGCGAAGCCGGCCGCACGCGGGCGTAAAGCCAATACCGCGGGACGGAAGACGAAGTGATATTCATGCCGTCAACGTGGCTGTAGGGCGCCGTTGGTTGGTCGTCGGAACTCGACCTCAGTGGGCTGGAATATCTGAATATTGCGAATATTCAAGAGCGCGGTTCGGTTGTTGGTAGGCAACCAATAAGCAATCCAGGGACGTCGGGTTTAGTTCCAGGGGCTGCGGTAACTGGTCGCAATCCCGGCGTTGGAATGTTGCCACTTGCGCGTTACGCGTCACCGGGTGGAGATCCACCCGGCGCGCAGCCGCTGCTCAGAGCTTCAGACTCAACGACACGAACGCGGACCGCGTGGGCGCGGGCGAGAACATCGGGCGCGCGTCGCTGCCCCAGAAGAAGGTGTCGTACCAGGCGTAGGCGTATTCGCGGCCGGTCACTTTCTTGAGCTGCAGGTCGATGCGCGCGCGTTCGGAGAGCCGGTAGCCGGCGCTCAGGTCGAGCACCGCGAAGCCGCCGAACTTGCGTTCGGTGTTGCGCGCTTCCAGGTAGTAGTCGCCCTGCGCACGTGCCTGCGCGCCGAAGCGCAGGCGGTCGGAAGCATCGAAATCCACGCCGATGTTGGAAATGAAGCGCGGCGTCGCCAGGACTTCGTTGCCGGCGAGCGAGGTGCCGTCGTCGGCGAACGCGCTGACCACCTTGGCTTCCTGGTAGGCGTGCGAACCCCACAGCGACCAGCGCTCGCCGATGCGCGTGCTGGCCTGCAGGTCGATGCCGCGCCGGCGCGTCTGCCCCAGGCCGACGGTGGTGCCGGTGGCCGGCATGTTGGCCACCTCGTCGGTGGCGTCCTGCTGCCAGATGGCCAGCCGGACGTCGGTGCCGTTGGCCCCGCTGAACTTGATGCCGGCTTCCTTGCCGGTGTTGACCGACGGTGCGAAGGCTTTCTGGCCGGCGGTAAGGTAGGCGGGCGCGGTGGAGCCGGTGAGGATCTGGAACGTGCGGCCCCAGTTGGCGTAGACGTTCAGCGCCGGGGTGAGCGCGTACATCACGCTGAGCTTGGGCTGCTCGATGGTGCCGTAGCGTTGCAGCGGTGCCTCGATGCCGCCGGGCAGCCGGGTGTGGCCATCGAAGCGGTCGATGCGGAACGCCGGCACGATCCGCAGCGCGGCCACGGGCGCGTAGATCGCCTGGACGTAGGCGCCGGTGTTGTCGAGCGAGTAGCGGTCGTCGTTCTGGATGCGCGTCGGCGCGGCATCGAAGTCGGTCGGGATGCCGAAGCGGAAACGGCTGCGCCGGTAGCGGTTGTCCTGGTGCTCGCGGTTCACGCCGCCTTCGAGGGTGAGCGTGTCGCCGGCCACCCAGGTCAGCGTCGACAGCAGGCCGGTCTGGCGCTCGTTCCATTCGCGGCGCTGGCGCGGCGCGTCGCCCACGGGGTAGTCGCTGAAGGTGACGTAGCGGTCGTCGTCGTACCCGTTGTAGTACAGCTTGCTGCTCAGGTGCACGCTGTCGGACAGCCGCAGATCCAGATGGGTGCTCAGGTGCCGCATGTCGCGATCGTCAAAGTCGTTGGCATTGCGCGGAGCGGACGCGCGGGGGTCGGCGGCGAGCTCCTCGGCGGTCATGAATCCCGACTCGTCGGCCTCATGGTGGTACAGCCGGGCGATCACGCCGAACTTCGCCACGTCCGCGTCGCTGCCGAAGAACCATTTGCCGCCGACGCTGATCTTCTTCGAGCCGTCGTGCGCGCGATAGCCATCGGACGCCTGCGCGCCGAGGAAATAGTTCTGCGCGAAGCCGTCGGCCTCGCGGCCGAGCGCGAGTTGCGCCTCGCGGGTGTCGAAACTGCCGTAGGTCAGCCGCGCATCGGTGTAGTCGCCGCCCTGACGGGTGCCGAAGTTGATGTTGCCGCCGATGTTGTGCAGGCCGTAGCGCGGGTCGTTGGTGCCGCGGACGACCTCGATGTAGTCGATCTCCAGCGGGAAGAGCATGTCGATGAAGCGCTGGTTGCCGCTGTTGACGTTGCTAGGAATGCCGTCGATCAGGGTCTTGATGCCGTTGAGGTAGCCTTCGCCGTTGAACGCGCGGAAGGTCACCTTGCCCGACTCGGCGCCCTGGCGCGTCTCGGTCAGCTGCATGCCCGGCATCTGGCCCAGCAGTTCCCAGCTCTGCATGACCGTCTTGTCCTCGATCCGCTCGGCGCCCAGGACATCGACCGAGGTCAGCACCTCGTTGGCGGTCAGCTGGGCCTGGCCGTTGCGCACCTGCACGGCGCCCATGGTGGTGGCGGCGCCTTGCACTTCCGCGTAGGCGGCGGTGCTGGATTGGGCCGCAAGGACAGCGGCGATGAGGCGGATCTTCATGGGGAGGGATGCTCGTGAGGGCGTCTGCCGATGGGCTGGCGTCAAAGGGAGGAGCGGCGGATAGCGACCGGGAGAGAGGCGCCGAGCAAAGGCACCAGTCGAAATCGGCCCGCATGCTAACATGTAATAACATTACATTTGCCAGGGTCGTGGACAGGGGTGCTCGGCGCATGGAATCGGCCGCCGACGGCTGCTTTTTTGCAGCCGGCGAGATCTGGCCATGCCTGTTTTTCAGGCAGCGAGCAGCCGCACGACACACATCCGCCGCCGCCGCCGCCATCGCTTGTCGGCTGCTGTCACGGGGCGTGCCGTCGCGCTCGCGAACGCCAAGCGGGCATCCGTCGCCATGCGTCGCTTCTCGCTCCACGCTGCGAGAGCGCTGCACCGCGGCTTGCCGGCGATGCGCGCGCCATGGCTACAATGCGTCCGGATGCGACACGCGGCCTTCCAGCGCAGGATGATCTTGTTGGCGATGCTCGCCGTGGCGTTGTTGTTCGCCATGCCGATCGCATCGCGGCTGGTCGCGTCCGCCGTCGGCGATGCGAACGGCACGTGGGCCCAACTGTGCACGGCCAGCGGCATGAAGCTGGTCAAGATCGGCGCCCCGTCCGTCGTGCCTGACGGCGGGGCGCCGGCGGCGCCGGCCATGGATCACATGCACGACGACTGCCCGTATTGCCCGCTGGCCGCGGGCATGGTGCTGCTGCTGTGCCTGCTGCTGGCCCTGCACGCCACACCGCGCCGCAGCGCATGGACCCGACGGTTCGCTGTCGCGCGCGCGTTCCTGCATCCCAACGGCCTGGGCTCCCGAGGGCCCCCGCTTCCGGCCTGAAGTCGATCCTTCGCGCGCCGCGTGCGTGCGTCACTTCATTTCGGGAGTTCCTCATGTCGATTCTTTCCATCGCGGCGCCGCGTGCGTCGCGCTTGGCCATGGCTGTGGCCGCCATTCTTGTGCCGAACGCCGCGCTGCGCGCCGCCGAGCCGGCCACGCCCACCACGCTCGATGCCGTCCAGGTCCGTTCGGCGGCGCTCGAGCGCATCTACGCCGAACAGGCGCTGACGCCGGGTGGCGTCACCGTGCTCGATGGCGATGCGTTCCACGAACGCGCGGTCGCCAACATGGCCGATTCGCTGCGCTACGTGCCCGGCGTCTGGGCCGAGAGCGGCACCGGCGGCGATGCCATGTTCCTCTCCAGCCGCGGCTCCAACCTCGACGCCACCGACTACGACAACAACGGCGTCAAGCTGTTCCAGGACGGCCTGCCGGTCACCACCGCCGACGGCAACAACCACAACCGCTTCATGGACCCGCTGGCTGCACGCCACGCCATCGTCGCCCGCGGCGCCAATGCCTTGACCTACGGCGCCAGCAACCTGGGCGGCGCCATCGACTTCGTGAGCTACACCGCGCGCAACAGCGCGCCATGGCAGGCCGCCATCAGTGGCGGCAGCCACGGCCTGCGCAGCGGCCGCTTTACCGCCGGTGGCGTCTCCGGCGACTTGGATGGGCAGGTGACGGTGGAAGGCAAGCATTCGGACGGCTATCGCGAGCATGGCCGGCAGAACCGCAGCGGCGTCTACGCCAATGGCGGCTGGCAGGCGTCGCAGGATCTGGACCTGCGCGTCTACGCCATGCACGTGGACAACCGCGAGCAGTTGGCCGGCGCGCTCAGCAAGGCGCAGTTCGACCAGGACGCGTACCAGGCCAATCCATCGGCGATCAGCGGCAACTTCCAGTGGAACACCACCACCGATCGCCTGGCGCTGAAGGGCGACTGGACGCCGGATGCGGACAGCCGGCTGGAGTTCGGCCTGTCCTACGAGAACCAGGATCTCTACCATCCCATCGTCGACAAGGTCATGGTCGACTTCGACGGCGGCGGTCCCGCGGCGCCGGTAGAAGTCTTCAGCCTGCTCAAGAACACCGACCAGCGCACCTGGGCCGGCATGGCGCGCTACAACGTCAAGCGCGGCGATCACGACCTGCTCGTGGGCCTCAACCTGGCCGACACGCGCGAGACCGGCGGCAACTACCGCAACGACCACGGCCAGCGCAATGGCCGCACCGGCATCATCGACAACCGCTCCGACAGCACCGAGGTGTTCGTCGTGGACCGCTGGAAGCTCGCCCAGGACTGGACGCTGGTCTACGGCGCGCAGGGCGTGTTCACCGGCCGCGACGTGCGCAACACCGACCTGGCCAGCGGCACGCTGCGCAATCCGAAGGCCGACTACCGCGCCTTCAATCCCCGCGTCGGTGCGATCTACGCCATCGCCCAGGGCAGCGAGGCCTACGCCAGCATCAGCCGCCTCTACGAAGCGCCGACCACGTTCGACCTGGAAGACGACGTGCGCGGCGACGGCTCCACCCTCGAGGCCATGCGCGGCATCGTCTACGAGCTGGGCGTGCGCGGCAGCACGCCGCCCGCGCCGCAGGCGGTGAGTTGGCAATGGGACGTGGATGTGTACTACGCGCAGATCCGCGACGAGATCCTGTCCGTCGACGACCCCGCCGCACCGGGCACCAGCCTGTCCGCGAACATGGATCGCACCGTGCACGCCGGCGTCGAGGCGCTGGTCGGCGCCAGTATTCCGTTCGGCGACGGCGCGCAGCGCATCGAACCGCTGCTCAGCGCCAGCTACAACCGCTTCGCGTTCGATGGCGATCCGCACTACGGCAACAACGCCCTGCCGGCCGCGCCGGACTACGCGTTACGCGGCGAGGTGATGTATCGCCACCAGAACGGCTTCTACGCCGGGCCGACGTTCGACCTGGTGGGCGCGCGCCATGCCGATTTCAGCAACACCTATCGCATCGGTAGCTACGGCCTGGTCGGCCTGCGCACGGGCTTCGCCCGCGACCGCTGGCAGTTCTTTCTCGAAGGCAGGAACCTGGCCGACAAACGCTACGTGGGCAGCATGAGCGTGCGCGACCGGGCGAGCGCCGACGCGGCGATCCTGCAGGCCGGAGCGCCGCGCTCGGTGTATGCGGGCATGCGGTTCCAGTACTGAGGGCATGCACATGAACACTTCGACATTCGCACTATCCCAATCGCGAGACAGCCGCCCAACGCGGCACCGCGCACGCCATGCGGCGTTCCTGCTGCTCGCCTTGTTGCTGTGCGGCTGCAGCCGTCCGCCGCTGCACGGTGCCGACCTGAGCGCGGCCGGGCGCGGCGTGAGCTTCTACCTGACCGACACGCAGGGCGTCCCGCGTCCGCTGCAGAGCTTTCGCGGCAAGGCGTTGGTGCTGTTCTTCGGCTTCACCCGCTGCCCGGACATCTGTCCCACCACGCTGGTGCGCGCCACGCAGATCAAGCGGCAGCTCGGCGATGACGCACGCCACGTGCAGTTCGCGTTCGCCACGCTGGATCCGCAGCGCGACACTCCCAAGGTATTGCGGACCTATGTGCAGGCGTTCGATCCGGACTTCGTCGGCCTGACCGGCAGCGAGAGCGAGATCAAGATCGCCACCGCGCAACTCAACGTGGCCTACACCAAGGTGCCGATCGGCAACACCTACACCATCGACCATTCCACCCGCAGCTATGTGTTCGACGCCGCGGGCGATCTGCGCGTGGGCCTGGCGCACAAGCAGAGCGTGGAGGAGTGCGTGGAGGATATCCGCCAGGTACTGGCGTACGACTGACCGCGCCCGCTCTCATACATCGCACCACAACAAGCCGACCGTCGCATCGCGGCGGTCTTCTCCAGCAAGCCAAGAGGAATCACCATGAAAACCCGCGCCACCGCACTCGCCGCCGCGATGCTCGTCCTGGCAGCCTGCCAGCCGTCCAACGACCATGCAGCGCAGGATGGCCCGACCGCTGCGCCCGCTCCGGCCGCCGATGCCGCCGCCGCGCCTTCCCGCTCTGCATCGCCGAGCGTGCACATCGGCCAGGCCTGGGCGCGCGCCACGCCGCCCGGCGCGGCCGTGGGCGCCGGCTACGTCACCTTGCGCAACGATGCCGACACCGCCGACAAGCTGGTTGCGATCCAGTCCCCCGCCAGCGCGCGGGTGGAAATCCACGAAATGCGGATGGATGGCGACGTCATGAAGATGCGCCGGCTCGATGAAGGCCTGGAACTGCCGCCGCACGCGACCGTTGCGCTGCAGCCGAGCGGAAACCACCTGATGTTCATCGAGCCGCGCGCGCCGTTCGTCGCGGGCACGCCGGTCGAGGCCACGCTGACATTCCAGCACGCACCGCCGGTGACGGTCCATTTCGACGTGCAGCCGATGGGCGCCGATGGCCCTGGAGAAGACGACCACGGGCAGCACATGCACTGACGCGTTAGCGTTCGTATTCGGTGCGCGTTCTCCGTCATCGGCGGTTCTTGGCCGATGGTGGATTCAAGGAGCCGTGCTGCTGGCGGGACGTCGAAGTTCGGCCCAAGCGGTCGATTCCAACGACGTCCTATGCAGTGGATGGAATAGCGCTCGGCCATGGTCCCGCTCAGGCACGGGGACATGCGCCGGCGATGGATCGCTATCGACGTGTTGCCGTCTGACCGGCCTCCGGCCCCGTGTCCGACCAGCCACCGCCGAGCGCCAGGAACAGATCCACCTGGCGGTCGACCAACTGCGCGCGCGAGGACGCAAGCGCCGATTCGGCGTCCGCCAGCGCCGCCTCGGCGGCAAGCACATCGAGGAAGCCGATCCTGCCGAACCGATACAGTCGCCCGGCCTGGCCGCTCGCGCGGGCGGCAGCGTCGCGCGCCTGGGCGAGGCTGCGTTCGCGGTCGATCTCCTGGGCATAGGCCGACAGCGCGGTTTCCGTCTGCCGCAAGGCCTGCAGCACCGCGCCATCGAACGACGCCAGCGCGGCATCGGCGTCAGCGCCGGCCGCGTCGATGCGAGCCTTGGCCACCCTGCGATTGGGCCAACGCCACGACAGCAGTGGACCGAGGGTGGCGCCGAAGCTGTCGCCGGACAGCAGTTTCCCCAGCGAATTCGCCATGCCCGCGGAGGCGCCGATGCTCACCTGCGGGTAGAGGTTCGCCGTTTCCACGCCGATCGTCGCGGTGGCGGCCGCCAGGTTGCGCTCCGCCGCGCGGATGTCCGGGCGGCGCTGGATCAGCTGCCAGCCGTCGCCGACCGGAATCGCGCGCTGCAGGCGCGGCGGCTGCTGGCAACGGCGCGCGTCCTGCGGGTAGTCCGCCGGCAGCCGGCCCATCAGTGCGGCCAGCTCGAACAAGGCCGCCTGGCGCTCGGCCACCAGATGCGGGATCGCCGCCGCGCTGCGGTCGACCGCGGCCTGGGCCCGGCTCACGTCGAATTCCGTGCCGCGCCCGCCCGCTGCAAGCCGGCGCGTGGCATCCAGCGTGGCGCGCTGCGTCTCCAGTACGCGCTGCGTGGCCGCCAGCGTCAGGTTGGCCGAGCAGGTGCCGAGATAGGCGCGGGTGACGGCCGCGGCGACGACCACCCGCACGTGATCGCGTGCCGCCGCAACGGCCTGCGCATCCGCGCTGGCCGCCTCGATGCCGCGGCGGATGCCGCCGGCCAGATCCAGCGGATAGGACAGGCCGATGCCGAGCGCGTACACCTGCGGCGGCGACGAGGGCGAGGTGTATCCGCCCGCATGCGCCAGCGTGGCCGACGCGCTCGCGTCGGTGTGCAACGCGCCTTGGGCGCGGTACTGAAGCACCGTCGCCGAGGCGCGCCGCAGGTTGGCGTCCGCTGTGCGCAGGTCGGTGTTGGCCTGCAGCGCTTCGGCGACGTAGGCGTCGAGTTCAGGATCGTCGTAGAGCTGCCACCAGCGCTGCGGCGGCTCGGCCAGTGCGAACGCCGGGTCCTGGCCTGAGACGAACGCGCGCCCGGCCTGCGGCGCGGCCGCAACCGCGTCGACCGGAACGCGGTAATCCGGGCCGGACACGCAGCCGGCCAGCGACAGCGCCAACGCGATCGCGCCGGCGCGGCGAACCTTGCCGCTCATTTGCAGGCACCCGATGCGCTCGGGATCACGGTCACGCTCGCGGTCCTGCCGACGATGAGCCGGGTCTGGGGAGAGACATCGTCTATGCGGATGCGGACCGGAATGCGTTGCGCCAGCCGCACCCACGAATAGGTCGGCGCCACCGCCGGCAGCAGGTTGTGGGTGCTCGCGCGCTGGTCGTCGGCAATGCCGGCGGCGATGCTGTCCACATGCCCGCGCACCGCGCGGCCATCGCCCATCAGCCGGGCGACGGCGGCGTCGCCTTCGCGGATGCACGCGAGCTTGGTCTCCTCGAAATAGCCTTCGACCCGGACGCTGCCGGCATCGATCAACGCCATGGCCTGCGCGCCCGGCTGCAGGAAATCGCCGGTGTGCAGGTCGAGGTTGGTCACGACGCCATCGGTGCTGGCGCGCACCTCGGTGCGCTGCACGTTCAGCAGCGCCACCCGCCGCTCCGCCTGGGCCTGCGCCAGGTTCGCCAATTCCGTCTCCACCTTGGCGGCGTTGCGCTCGCGCGTCTCCGAAGCGACCAGATCGCCCAGGGCGATATCCCGTTGCGATTCGCGCCGGGCCAGGCCGAGCGTGGCCTGCGCGCTGCGCACGCTGGCCTCCGCCTGCTCCAGCGCGGCGGCGACGCGGGGCTGGTCCAGCACCAGCAGCAGCTGGCCGGCTTTCACCCGCTGGTTGTCGTGCACCAGCACCTGCGTGACCAGCCCGCCCATGTCCGATGCCACCCGCACCACGTCCGCGCGCACCCGGCCATCGCGCGTCCATGGCCGCGTTTCGTAGCGGTTCCAGATGGACAGGGCCGCGACGATGGCGATGGCGAAGACGGCGAGCGTGGCGCTCCAACGTCCGATGACGACAAGCATGTGCTTCATTTCATTTCTCGAGCAGGGGCACGAGCCGGATCAGCAGCTCCGCCAGGATCACGAACAGCGACAGGCCCACCAGCGGCCGATAGGCGAACACCCGGTACAGGCCGAGGCGCGCCAGCAGCCGCGACACCAGTAGCGACAGCGCCAGCGCGACCAGCGCCACCGCCAGCAGGCCGGGAACGAAGACGCCATCGAAGGAAAGATCGGCAAACATCGCCTCAGTCCCGTTGCGCGATCAGCGGCGCCAGCAGGTCGCGGCGCAGATCCGAAAGCAGCGAGAGCACGCGTTCGCCTTCGGGTTCCTTGTCCGCGATGACTGCCATGCGCATGCAGTCGAGGGAGTCCAGCAGTTGCCCGTCC
Organism: Xanthomonas sp. 1678; assembly: GCF_031455575.1. Lineage (NCBI taxonomy): Bacteria > Pseudomonadati > Pseudomonadota > Gammaproteobacteria > Lysobacterales > Lysobacteraceae > Xanthomonas > Xanthomonas sp. 1678. Next base: position 186,729 of record NZ_JAVDSZ010000002.1, read on the forward strand.
AGCGCGTGTGCGGGCATGGCACGGGTCCGGAAATGGGCGGCCGCCCGGTCGAGCAACTCGGCATGGCAGACGCGGGCGTCTTGCCCCTTCAGCGCCTTGCCCATCGCACGCAGCTCGGCCACGGCGCCTGCTGCGCGCATGTCCGCAAACAGCGTGCGCAGGGTGTGGGCGGCATCCGGGTGGCCGCGCAGGCGCGGGGCGAGCAGCCCGAGCCGGTCCACCATGCGGCTGGTCCAGTCGGCGGTAGTGCGTCCACGTCCGCGGGCGCGGCGTGCGATGGCGCGCGCGATCGCACGCAGCAGCCGCTTGCGGGTGCGCTGCGTGTCCATCGTCTGGAACAGCAGCATGCTGCACAGCGCCGCCGCCGTGCCCACGAATAGCGCCACGCTGCCGTTGAGCGCGCCCGCGAAGCTCGCGGCATTGGTGGCGCCCAGACCCGCGATGAGCGGAAACGTCAGCACCACCCCCAACGCGCCCATGATGAAAGGCGGGCGCGCCAGGAACGACCCGCACAGCAGCAGCGCCGGCGCCAGCGCGGCCGCCAGGCCGACGAAATCGGACAGGCTCGGGAAGATTACGAAACCGTACAGCAGCCCGACCGCGACACCGATGGCCGACCCGGCCAGATAGCGCATGACATGGCCGGCAGGGGCCTCGGTCGTGCCGAACAGCAGGCACGCCGTGCCGACGATGGACACTGCCGTTGCGCCATCGGACCAAGCCGTGGCGATCCACAGGCCACAGCTCAGCACGATGCCGACGAAGGCACCGAACGCGGCGCGCAGCGCAAGGCGGTGATCGCGATGCAGGACGTGGCCGCGCGCCTGTTTCGCCAGCCGCGCGGGAACCCGCAGGCGCCAGTGCGGGTTGGCGGCGCGCAGCTGCGCTTCCAGCAAGCGGCAATCGCGATGCGCGGTGTCCAGTTCGGCAAGGCGCGAGGCCAGGTTGGCCTGCAGCACGTCGCGCCAGCCGTCCGCGTCGGCCGTGTCCACGGCCTGCGCACCGCGCTCGGCTGCGCGCAGCTCGGCCATCGCATCGTCCACGGCGCTGGACAGCAGCAGCACGTCGAGCATCCGATCGTGCAGCGCCCGCAGCATCTCCACCTGGGCAGGGCCATACGCGCTATCGAAGCGCAGGTGCACGGAGAGCGTGTGCAGCTCCAGCAGATCCACCGCCGCCTTCGCGCGATCCTCCGCCAGCACCGCGTCCTTCGCGCCCGCGCGCATGTCCTGCGTCCAGCGCTCGGCATCGGACAGGATCGCGGCCACGCGCGCCTGCACACGCGGCGCCACCTTGCGCGGCAGCACCAGCCCATGCACCAGCGTGGCGGCCAGGATGCCGAGGGCGATTTCCTGCACGCGGGTGATGGCGATGCTGAAGACCTCACCGGGCACCATCACGCTGGGGAAGCCGATCAGGCTGGTCGTGTACCCGGCCAGCAGGAACGCGTAGGAGCGCGGCGTCCGGTCGAGCATGGCCAGGTACAGGCACAGCCCCATCCACGCGGCCAGCGCCACGCTCAGCACCAGCGGCGCGTTGGCGAAGCGCGGCACCAGCGCCACCGTGGCCACCGCACCGCCCAGCGTGCCCACAAGGCGGAACAGGCCACGGCTCAGCGTGGCCCCGGACAGCGGCTGCGACACCACGTACACCGTGCCGATCACCCAGAACGGACGCGTCAGGCCGATCCGCAACGACAGGTACAGTCCGAGCAGCGCGGCGGCCAGGCACTTGAGCGAGAACAGCGCGGCCTCCCGATCGGCCTGCAGCGCGGGCGCCGTCAGCAGCGCGAGCGGCCGCGCGAGGAAGGAGCGGGCAGGGGAGGGGTCCGGCATGTGCATGGGCACATCGTAGGCAGCGGCCCGCTCGCCGAATTTCGCTACAATGACAACGTTTCGCTAAATCCGGTCAACCTGGCATGACGCGCGTGACGCTCCCCGGCTTCGATCTGGACCCGGACGCGACGGACCGGCCAGCGGTTGCCAGCCGCTTGCAGGTGGCCGACCACGACGCCGAGATCCCGGTGCACGAACACCGCAAGGGGCAGTTGATCCTCGCCCTGCACGGCGCCGTGACCTGCCAGGTCGAACGCGCCCTGTGGATCGTGCCGCCGCAGTGCGGCGTGTGGATTCCCGGCGGCATGCCGCACAGCAACCGCGCCACCGCCAACGCCCGCCTGTGCTATCTGTTCGTCGAACCCGGCCTCGTGGACTTGCCGCAGCACTGCGTGACGCTGTCCATCTCGCCGATGGTGCGGGAGATGATCCTGCACCTGGCCGACGCACCGCCCGACGACCCGCGCGACGGGCACACAGACCGGCTCGCGCGCGTGCTGCTGGACGAACTGGTGCAGATGCCGGCGGAACGCCTGTACCTGCCGGTCAGCCACCACCCGAAAGTGCGGGCCCTGGCCGACGCGCTGGCCGCGCATCCGGCGGACCGCAGCACCATCACCGACTGGGCCAAGCGCCTGGCGCTGGGCGAACGCACGCTGACGCGCCTGATCGCCCGCGAAACCGGCCTGTCCTTCGGCCGCTGGCGGCAACAGCTGCACCTGCTCATCGCCATCCGCGACCTGGCCGGCGGCGCCCCGGTCCAGCGCGTGTCCGAAAGCCTCGGCTACGAATCGGTCACCGCGTTCATCACGATGTTCAAGAAGGCGCTGGGGCTGTCGCCGACGCGGTATTTCGCGGTGCGGTCGCGGGGTCGAGCTTCTGGTGGGAGGGATGAGAGATGAGCTTTTCGACTGCGGAACCGAAAGTGCGCATAGCGTTGCGCTGTCGCCTGCTACCAACCGCCCGGCTGCTCGCTTGCGCCTCAAATCTGCACTGTAGTAACGTAACTACATAGGGTGAACGCAGGAGGTGCCCAATGACCATCACAACCTTATCCAGTCGGGAACTGAACCAGGACGTGACGCGGGCCAAGAAGGCCACCAAGAGCGGCCCGGTGTTCATCACGGATCGCGGCAAGCCTGCGCACGTGCTGTTGAGCTTCGAGGACTACCAACGGCTGACAGGGCAGCGGCGCAACATTGCCGACGCACTGGCGATGCCGGGTGTTGCAGACATCGAGTTCGAACCGCCGCGCGTGACGATTGGAGCCCGGGCGGCTGACCTCTCGTGATGTATGTCCTCGACACCAACGTGCTGTCCGAGCTGCGCAAGGTGCGGCTCGGCAGGGCGGATGCGAATGTGGCGGCGTGGGCGGAAAGCGTCGATGCCGCCGATCTCTTCATCTCGGCCATCACCGTCATGGAGCTGGAGCTTGGCGTTCTTTCGATTGAACGCAAGGACGCCACCCAGGGCGCCATGCTGCGCTCATGGCTGGAGCAACACGTATTGCCCGAGTTCTCCGGGCGTACATTGCCGATCGATACCGCTGTGGCACAACGCTGCGCTCGGCTGCATGTACCCGACAAGCGTGGCGAGCGCGATGCGCTTATCGCGGCGACGGCGCTGGTGCATGGCATGTCGGTGGTCACGCGCAACGTCTCTGATTTCGAGCCCGCGGGAGTTCCCATCGTCAATGCGTGGGAGCCGTTGCCATGATTGCCTGTGAAAGGAAATTGGAAGTTGCCCGCTATGAAAAAAGAAACGACGGTTAGAAGTCAACCTGACCCCGTTGATTTTGGTCTGCGGTCAGTCCAACAAGCAGCTAGGACCAGGCGGCAAGAAGCACGTTTGGCTAGCTAGAATAGATCGATGCCCGGATTCACACCGGCTTCCTCGTTGCGGACTTGCGTGCGCGTTTCTTTTTGACACCGAGCTTCACGCCGCCGAGATAAAGACCGCGAGCCACCAGAAACGCATCGGCCCCCAAGCTTGCTAACAAGGCTTCAGCTTCGGTGTTGAGGCGGCTGATCACCTCTTCGAAGGTCATCGTCAAGCCGGTGTCCGAATCCTCCCAAGTCTTCTCGCCGCGCCAGGAGATCCAGAGGACTCCTACACGTCGATACTCCGGCGCCATGTATTGCCCGACCAACTGGAATCGCAGCGCGTCGCTCAGATCCTTGTATGTGTAGCCGTTCTCGCCGATCTTCAATTCAATCGAAGCCTGCAAATTTCCAGGCGCGGTGGAGATCAGTCGGATATCCGTCTCTTTCTCTTCGGCCGTAGCCGACTCCTGAGTGGTGGTGTAGGAGTTCAGCGACCGCTGACGGAACTGCGATGCAAGTTCGCGTCGTAGCAGCTTCTCCTCAGTGATCTTCTCCCAGAGTTCACGCGGCGACTCATCCTGGCGAAGCAGGTCATCGACATCATCAAGTCTCGACGCAAGGATCTGAGCCATCTGTGCTCTGCTTCGGGGCGCGACCTCGAAGTTCTCCTCAAACGCAATCACTTCCCGCTCAGTCATCGGCACTGCATCCAGCTCCTGCGCGAGCTTCTCGCGTCCAATCGCAATCAACCGGTCGCGGTAGCGCGCCACATCGGGATCATCGGCCAGGCTGAGCTTCAACTTCCAGGCTTCGGTGCCTGGAGCATCCATGAACGCGTTGGAGAGCATGCTGCGCGCATACTCAGCATCGTCGCGAAAACCACTCTCTCGCATGCCCTGTCGGGCGTCGTCGTGCTCGCTACGCACATGGCGATTGGCAAGGCGAACAAATCGCAGGAGAAGTTCGGGCTGCTCGCTGAGTTTAGCGATGTCGATCGCGGCGTGATGGCCAAAGAGCGCGCCAATCCACCGGACCATCTCTGACTTCTTGGCGGGCTCCACGGACTTGCCGAGGCGCTCCAAGGCGTCGGCTAGCGCTGTATGATTGATGCGGGCAAGGATGGGGAGCCAGAGGCCGAGCGTGGGCTCGCTGGCCCCATTCTCGATTGCCGCCAGCGCAGCGGCTTCGAGCATTGCTGTATCGCTGGCCGTGCCGAACTCGAACAAGTAGGAGGCCGCATGCTCTATCGTTTTCTGGTCAGGCCCGGAGAGTGGGCCTGCCACCATAGAGTTGTGGACCCAGGCTTGGACGCGGGGCAGGAGTAGCCTCGCCACCACGGGAGCAACACGCTGGACATGTTTCAGGAGCATCCCGTGCAGATCATCGCCACTCCGCAGCGCGTCGTCCAGCTCGCTGCCGATGATTTCATCAACCGCCTTCGGGTGCCGCACTGCCAACTGCTCCACCCAACGCGGCAGGCGGTTCAGTTCGATCAGCGCATATCGACAGGCTAGCTTCGCTTCGTCCGCGGTGAGCTTGTCCGCCCAGAGTGGGTCTTCCGCTTCGGCGTAAATGCCTGCAAGGCCCATGCGCCAGATAACGAGATAAGTGCTCTTCTCGTCTTTCGAGCGCTCTGAACGAACCGTTGGCGTCCTGGTCCGCCAGCTGGCCGCGAACGCCGCCCGGAAGCGATCGGCGATCTCCTTACCGAACATCCGTTCGAGATAGCCGCGGTTCCAACCCGCATGGTCGCTGGCGCCTCGGTCGGTATCCGTTGCGCACCAGATGTCCCAGATCGTCCTCTCGACGCGCGCGGGAGCGAATACGTCGTCGGGGCGTTCCGCAATCTCACGAAAGCGCAGGCGCCAGTCCGACAGTCCGCGCGCATGCTTGCGGCGGTTGGCTTCTCGGCGCTCCGCATCCCGTTTCATCCAGGCTGGCTCTTCCCGCGGCTCAGAGATGCGCTTGGCGAAAAAGTCCGCCTCTGCTTCGAGTTCCGCATTGCCCTTGGCGGCCGATTTCAACTCGCGCGCCCAGGCTTCCGAATCAGGCTTCCCATGCGTGAAGGACTTTGCCGTTTCGAATGCAAGTGCCTGCTCTTCCGCGCTGCGCGCTGGGTCAGAGATCGCTGACAGCAACCACGTTTCATCCTTGACAGGATTGAGCCGGAGTCCGCAGTCGCTATGGACGCGGATCAGGCGTGCTTGCGCATCTCGGTCGCCCTTGGGGTGGTGCTTGTGGGCCATGGCGTCCTGCGCCCAGTAGACGCCTGCGCGCAACTCTGGGGACGCGTCGCCAAGGGCTGCGTGGAGCGCCTTGGCATCCTCGTCCGAGTCGTAGTCCCCGCGTGCGAGGAGAAGCGACATCGTAATGTCGCGCATAAGAGTGGCGTCAGTGCGGCCCTCCCGAAGGCGCCGCACGCTACTGGCGAGAAGGGCCGGGACCAAATTTTGCCGGTTCGTGCGAAGCCGGTAATGCTCCTCATGCCAGTGGACCCCGGAAGCGACCAAGTTGGACAGCTCTTGATCGAGAAGATCGACTTGATCCTGGGGAAGGTCTGGTTGCTCGGCAACATTGGCCAGATGTGTGGCCTGCCCATAGACGGACTCCTTCTCGGCTGGAAGGACGTTCAAAACGCCTACCAGCTGCCGAACGGTCATCGTCCGCGGGAAGAACTCCAAGATGGCGCGCTGGCGGAGTGGCATCGTCCACTTTTTGTCGGGCGTAGCCATTTCGTCCAGAAGCAATGGGAGGCGCGGGTCTGACAGGCGCGCTAGGGCCATCAGCGCACTGACACGGGTGGGGGGGTGTTCCTTCGGGTTGATCGCAACTGCGTGGGCAATGTCGGCGTTGTCTGTCATGCCCCCGTCGCCAATCAGGCCGAGCAGCGTCTCCTTGACCTCAGGATTTTCGATGCCGTTCGACCAGAGGCGGGCGATGTCCGCAGTCAGGTCCTTCGAGGCGAAGCGCTCGACCTGCACCTTCGAGACGGCCTGGCCGCGCCATGTTCCCTTGCCCTGCTGGACAACATAGGCGGCCAGTGCAGCCTGTCGCAGCGGAAGGTCGAGCGACTCAGGATCGCCGTAGTGAAGCAGGAGCGCTGGCTCATGCTTCAACACCTCATGGCGCACATACTCATTGTCGGCGGCGAGCCACGCCACGACAGAGCGCATCGCCGGGCGCACCAGGCGCTCTCCGTCCGGCAGCGTCGCAAACAGCAGTCCCCCAAGCGCGGCATGCGACATGCCCCGGTCGACGAAGCCCTTGATGTGCTCCGCTGCGAGGAACTCAATTACTGATCGGTGGTAAAAGCGCACGCGGCCGTAGTTGGCAAAGCCGAACAGTGCGCGCTGCAACAGGGTGTCAATCTCGTCCCAAGTGAAGTCTCCCAGCACCTTAGACGGATCGATGGATCCATCGCCAGACGCCCGGTCGGCATCATTGCCAAACCAGAGCGCGAACCGCCCCCTCATCAGCATAGCGAACGCGAGCCGGGCGGCTGCCTCCCGCGCACGCGCGCTACTCAGGTCTAGGCGTTCGGCATGCTTGGGGTTCTTCCTAAGCCTAATGTCTATTGCGGAGTGGATCTGATCGCGATGGCGCTGGATGCGGCCGTGCTCCTTCCAGTCGCCACAGAGGGCTAGGAAATCGAGTGGCCTTCGCGCGAAGTCATGCGCGTTACGGGCCTCAATCGCCGCAAAAAGCGCGTCGACATCTTTAACCTTGGCTTCTTGCGCCAAGGCGTGCATCTCTTGCCTTCGAAGCGGCGAGAGGGCGACCTCGCGCCACTGCATGGGCCTCTGCTCCTCGCGCTTTCGCGTCTCGACGCGCATTGCAAAGTTAGCGAACTCGGTCTCGGAATCCTCCACGGTCTCGGGCGAGGACACCGGTAGATGCTTCTCGATGATCTGCCGGTCAATGGCGATCGGGCGCGTGGTGATGACGATCGACGCGCGGTCGAGATGGCCGTGCAATGAGCGCGCGATGGAGCGCACGGCGCGCTCGAACAACCGCGGTGAAAGCTTCGCTTCGTCGATCGAGTCGAGGAAGAAGATTGCGCGCTCGGTATGCGCAGATTTCCAGGCATCGAAGCGCACCCGCTCGTCCGGGTCAAAGCCTTCCTCGATCGAAGCATCGCCAAGAGCGGCAAGTTCGGCGAAGAAAGCGGGGCGACCCTCACCCCAAAGCTGCTCTTGCATCTGCTGGCACTCGTAGGTCTTGCCCATCCCTGCTTCGGACACGATGAGGACCCGATCGGACTCGAGAAGCGTGGGCCAGTCGACCTTGCCGCGATCCGTGAAGCCAGCTAGGAAATCAGCCCTCTCCGGATCGTCACTGTATTCGTTGGGGAGATCGAAGAACGTCCTGAGAATTGCGGAGCGATCCAAAGCCATGACGAAAATAAACCTCGAAGTAGTAGGCGCGTCGTCAAATCTTTGCGCCTTGCGGGTCCAGCTTACAGGGACCTATCTCAATACTAGAGCCTTGGGGTAGCCTCGCGCGTATGAGGCCGGTATCGGGGTCAGGTTGACTTTCTCCGCTCCAGCAGGATGTCCCGCAATGTCTACGGGTATCATGCTTTAAGCGTTGACAGCCTCTTTTGGTCGAGCAACTATCTGCTTGTTGCGACAAATTCCGCAGCCGGGTTTGGTCTCCCGAAATCACTTGGCGACTCCCACTCGAATGGAGGACGTCATGTCCGGTAGTGCTGCCGCTCGTTCAACGACCAAATCCCCTCACCGCGCCGCCAAGGCGCCGCCCTGCTGGCTCAAGCTCGAATCGCCCGACTCCTTGGATGTGATTGCCGCGGAACCGTTGCCTGGCGCGTCGGTGCCGCCGTTGTGTCCCGATGCGGACAAGGATCCAGTACCCAGGCGCTCGGTCCCGCGCCGGCCCACGCAATGCACCATCGGTTATCGCTACTACGATGTGGAGCGCAATGGCATGCGGGTCGGGCGGCAGGTGCCCAGCCTGCGCTTGCATGGCCTGTGGCTGGAAGGCCTCGGCTTCGCGGTGGGCGGCAAGGTGCGCATCACGATGGCCAATGGTGCCCTGTTGATCACGGCTGAGCCGGCGGCGGCGCCTGCGGCGAAGACGCGGCGCGGTGCCACTTCGGCGCTGTAGCCGCCTGGCCCTGGGTGTGGCAGTTGCCGGGGACGCTGTGAGTCCAGCAGGCGATCACCGCTACCTGCCGGCACTGCAAACCCTTGGCCTCCAGCGATCTCGTTGACCATCTGCCGCAGGTCGACGGCACCGCTGTAGGTTTCCAGCAAATGCCGGAACCGCCAGGTGCGTCGTGCGGGCGCGCCCGGCGCGGCCGCTGGTTCAGCTTGCCTCCGCCGCCCACTGCAGGGCATCCGCTCCGGCCGGCAGGTACAGCGGTGTCGACGCATCGGTCGCCGCGCGCCATACGGCGTCGGCGACGTCCTGCATGCGCGTCCCGGGACCGGTGGATTCGGCCATCCGCGCGATGGTGCGGCGCATGAAGTCGCCATAGACCGCATCGTCCATGCCGCGCAGGCGGGTGCGGGCGGTGTCGCGAAACCGCGTCTCGCCGGAAGATCCTGGTAGCACGATGCGCACGCGCACGCCGAACGGCTGGAGTTCGCCCGCCAGCGATTCGGAGAATGCATTCACGGCCGCCTTGGCCGCCCGGTAGATGCCGACCAGCGGCAGCGGCTTGTAGGTGACGCTGGAGGTGACGTTCACGATGACGCCGGCACCGCGCGCGCGCATCTGCGGCAACACCGCTTGCGTGACTGCCATGGTGCCGAAGGTGTTGGTGTCGAACAGGGCGCGCACGGTCTCCATGTCCGTCAACTCGAATGGCGCGGGCGCGCCGAAGCCGGCGTTGTTGACCAGCACGTCGATCGGGCCGGCGGCCGCGACGGCGGCGCGGATGCTCTGCGCGTCGGTGACGTCCAACGGCAGCACGCGCACCTGTTCCGAGGGCGGCAGCAGGTCGTCTTGCGGCGTGCGCATCGTGGCGAGCACGCGCCAATCGCGGGCGAGGAAGTGGCGTGCGGTTTCCAGGCCGAAGCCGGAGGAGCAGCCGGTGATCAGGACGGTCTTCAAGGGGATTCCTTCGATGGGTGGACGATGCAGCGACGATAGATTGCCGCCGCCGTACTCGCTACGATTCAGAGTCCTTGATTCGTTTGCGAGCGTCCAGCGATGGTGGATCCTCTTGCCGAGGTGGTCACGCTGCTGCAGCCGACCGCCCGGTTCTCCAAGCATGTGGTCGGCGCAGGTCCATGGCGCATCCGGCGCTCGGACGCCGGCCAGCCCTTCTACTGCGCCGTGCTGGAGGGCGGCTGCCGGCTGGCGCTCGATGGCGGCGAGCCGATCGTGCTGCAGGCAGGCGATTTCGTCCTCGTCCCGGCGGCTTACGTGGTCACGATGTCCAGCCTTGTGCCGCACGAGGGTGCGGTCGAGACCATGCCGACCGCGCTAGGGCCGGGGTTGTTCCGGATCGGCGCGCAAGAGGGCCCGACCGACCTGCGCATCCTGGCCGGCCACTGCAGCTTCGGCTCGCCGGATGCGGCACTGCTGGTCTCGCTGCTGCCGCAACTGGTCTGCGTGCGCGGCGAGCAACGACTCGCCACGCTGGTGCACCTGGTGAGCGAGGAGTCGCGCGAGGCGCGGCCCGCGCGCGAGGTGGTGCTCGCGCGCCTGCTGGAAGTGCTGCTCATCGAAGCCCTGCGTTCGGCCGCCGGCACGGGGGCATCGCCGGGCCTGGCGCGCGGGCTGGCCGATGCGCGCCTTGCCGCGGCGATCCGCGCGATGCACGAACAGCCCACGCGCGCATGGACGGTGGTGGCGCTGGCGAAGGAAGCCGCCTTGTCGCGCTCGGCGTTCTTCGAGCGCTTCGGCCGCACCGTGGGCATGGCGCCGATGGAATACCTGCTCGCCTGGCGCATGGCATTGGCCAAGGACCTGTTGCGCCGCACCGAGTTCGGCATCGCCGACATCGCCGAGCGCGTCGGCTACAGCTCCGCGAGCACCTTCAGCGTCGCCTTCGCGCGCCACGTCGGACAGCCGCCGACGCAGTACGCGCGCGCAAGCGGTCGCGGCAGCACGCGCAGCCAAGCAGCGGTCTCCGATCGAGTTGAGGGCATGGAGTAGCTGCGTTTCGTGTCGCCCAGGCGACGCCCCCCGCCTCCGCTACGGCGCACGGCGATCGGACGCGGCCATGCGCAGAATGCCTACTTAACTTGCATATCAGCTATTTGACGCTTATTTGTTTTGCAGGTATTTTGCGTTTAGTTGTATTACGGGTGCAGCCCAATGTCGATACGCCATGTTCTGGTCACCGCGACGCAGCTAGGCGCGACGCTGCAGGCCGCGCGCAAGGCCAAAGGCCTGACTCAGGCGGCGTTGGCTAGCCGTCTTGGCTTGAGCCAATCGCGCGTCTCCCATCTGGAACTGAACGCCCATGCGTTGAGCGTCGAGCAACTCTTGGCCTGGTGCGCGGCGCTGGGGTTGGAGTTGACCATTGGCGCCCGCGGCGACGCTGGCGCGCGCTCCAGCGCGCCTGTGGGGTGGTGACATGGGGCGCCGATCCCACAGCCGCAGCCTGTCCATCTGGACCAACGGCGTCCGCGTCGCGCGCTGGACGATGCCCACACGCGGGGACATGGAACTGCACTACGACACGGACTGGGTGGGTGCCGACGTTGGCCGGCCGCTGTCGCTATCGCTGCCGTTCAATCTGCAGAACCAGCCGCTCAAGGGCGAGAAGGTCTTCAACTACTTCGACAACCTGCTGCCGGATAGCGATGCGATCCGCCGGCGCGTGGCGCAGCGCTTCAGGGCGCAATCCACCGATCCCTTCGATCTGCTGAGCGCAGTCGGGCGCGATTGCGTGGGGGCGGTGCAGATCCTGGGCGATGACGAGGTGCCGCAGGATGTCGAACGCATCGACGGCGTGCCCCTGTCGGAAGAGGACATCGAACGACACCTGATCGAGACCGTCTCGCCGCATGCCTTCGCCGCGCACCGCGACCCGGATGCGGACTTCCGTATTTCCTTGGCTGGTGCGCAAGAGAAGACGGCCTTCCTGTGGTGGGGCGGCCAATGGCACGCACCGCGCGGTGCCACGCCGACCAGCCACATCTTCAAGCTCCCGATGGGCCTGGTGGGCGGGCGGCGGGCGGATTTCAGCACCTCCGTCGACAACGAATGGCTGTGCCTGCGGCTGTTGAAGGCCTATGGGTTGAACGTGGCCGATGCGCGCATCGCCCGCTTCGGCCAGCAGCGCGTGCTGGTAGTGGAGCGCTTCGACCGGCGCCTGGCGCCCAATGGACAGTGGCTCATGCGCCTGCCGCAGGAAGACTTCTGCCAGGTCGAGGGCTGCTCACCGCTACGCAAGTACGAGAACGAGGGCGGTCCAGGGCTCAGGGCTCTGTTCGGCACACTGCGTCAGTCGGTCGATGCCGAGGCCGACATGAAGACGGTGCTGGCTGCGCAGGTGCTGTTCTGGCTGCTGCGCGCGCCCGATGGCCATGCCAAGAATTTCAGTATCCAGCTTCTGCCGCGTGGCCGCTTCCAGTTGACTCGGCTGTATGACGTGATGTCGGCCTATCCGGTATTGGGCGATGGCCCCCATCAGTGGTCGCCCTACGACATCAAGTTGGCCATGGCCTTGCTGGGCAAGAACAAGCATTACGCGATGCACAGCATCCAGCGCAGGCATTTCAGCAGCACGGCGCAGCGGGTTGGCTATGCGTCGACCGCCGAGCCGGTCATCGAAGAGATCCTGGCGCGCACACCTGCCGCCATCGCCGAGGCGCGCGCGGACTTGCCACAAGATTTCTCGCTGCGCGTCGCCGACGCCATCCTAGGCGGGCTCGAACAGGCTGCCGCTGCGCTCGAAGGGATGGCCTCTTAGCTGGGCCAGCCGAGCCAAGCGGGCAGCGTGTCAATCGCATGGCATCAACGCCTGCGGTTTTGATCGCCGATGTATTCAGCGGAATCCGTGAGATTCCGAGTGTGGGTCCACCTCGCGCGAGGGCTTACGCGGCTAGGCCGAAACCCGATCCCGCCCCGCCTGCTTGGCCCGGTACAGTGCAGCGTCCGCCTTGCCGACCAGGTCCGCGGCCGACCAGCGTTGGTCCTCGATGCTCGCGCATGCGACGCCGATGCTCACCGTCACCTGGGAACTGGTCGGGCTGGAGGCGTGCGGCAGGTCCAGTGCGTGCACCGCCGCGCGCACCTGTTCGGCCAGTTTCTCGGCGCCGGCCTGGTCGGTGAACGGCAGGACGATGGCGAATTCCTCGCCGCCGTAGCGGGCGGCGGCGTCGTGCAGGCGCAGGGCGCAAGAGGTCAGGGTCTGGCCTACTTGGCGCAGGCAGGCGTCGCCGTTCACGTGTCCGTAGGTGTCGTTGTAGAGCTTGAAGTGGTCGATATCGATCATCAGCAGCGCGACCGGCAGGTGACCGGCTTCGCTCTGCTGCAGCGCGCGGCGCAGCTTGTGGTCGAAGCCGCGGCGGTTGTAGATGCCGGTGAGCGGGTCGATCCAGGCCTCGGTGCTGAGCTTGGTCTCGCTGGCGTGCATGCGCCGCAGTTGCTGGTCCAGCCAGATGCCGAGGCCGACGAACAGGACGCAGCCGATGAGGGTGATGATGGAGCGGCGCACGGCCAGTGCGCGCCATGGCGCGAGCACTTCGTTGGAGGAGACGCCGGCCAGCACCGACAGCGGATACGGGCGGGCCTGGGCGAATCCGGAAATGCGCTCCACGCCGTCGAGCGGGGACACGTTGATGACCCAGCCGCGGTGCAGTTCCTGCATCGTGCGGTGGATCGGGGTGCCGGCGATGCTGGTGCCGCTCAGGCTCTCGTCGCCCGGGTGGCGCGAGACGATGGTGCCGTCGTCGTGGATGATGGCGATGGATCCGCGTTGCCCGACGTCGAACGTGCTGTGAAAGCGCTTGAAGTACTCCACGCGGATGCTGGCCAGCACGACGCCGCCGAAGGAGCCGTCGGGATTGTTGATGCGCCGGGTCAAGGTGACGATCCACGAGCCGTCGGAGCGGCTCTGGATCGGGTGGCCGACGAACACCAGGCTGTCGTTCTGGGCCTGGTGGTGCTTGAAGTAGGCGCGGTCGGAATTGTTGTGGTGCCTGGGCCCGCCCGGCAGCGAGGAGTTCACCCATTTGCCGTCGGCGTCGTAGACGAAGATGGCGTGCACGCGGTCGGAGCGGTTGGCTTCTTCCACCAGGAACGCGTGCAGCGCCTTCGGCTCGGTGTTGCCGGTTTCCACGCGCGCGGCGATGCCCGACAGCACGGTCTCGGCGATCGCGAACGAGTCGCTGGTGTGCTGGGCGAGGGAGCTGGCCAGATTCAGCGAACTGGTCTGCGCGGTGCGCAATGCGGTGGTGCGGGCGTCGCGCAGGGACGAGTACTCGGACGCGACCAGCATCGCCCACGCCGCGGTGACGAACAGGTGCAGCGCGACGCGCTGGACCAGGTACCTTCGGTGTTTGCCTGCAATCATGTCCGCCTGCCGCTCGGGGCTATGGACTAGGCACTGCAATCCCTGTGCCGCGATTGGCGGCGCCTCCTTGGCGCCGCGCCGCGGGCATGCGCGGCAACGCTTGGCTCGAAGGGGCGGGCGATCTCGGCGCCGCGGTGCCGATTGTTAGGCATATACGAAACGTATATGATCCATGCATAACTTCCCTCGAGAGCCGACATGGGCATCGTCAACATCGACGACGACTTGCACGACCAGCTGCGCCGCGCCTGCACGGTGACCAGCCGCTCGATCAATGCGCAGGCCACCTTCTGGATCAGGATCGGGATGCTGTGCGAGATGCATCCGGAGCTGTCGTTCCAGGACTTGGTGGCGCGCGAGCTGCGCGCGGCCGGGGTGCAGCCGCAGGCGTTGAAGCCGGGGCGGGCGTGATCAAGCGGCCGGACGAACTCGCGTTGATGGCCGAGTCCGGCCGGCTGCTGGCGCGGGTGTTCGACGCGTTGGACCAGCTGCCGCTGGAAGGCCGCAGCACGCTGCAGATCAACGATTTCGTGGAACGGATGATCGTCGAGGAGCTGGGCGCGCGGCCGGCCAGCAAGGGCCAGTACGGGTTCCCGTTCGTGCTCAACGCCTCGATCGACGACGTGGTCTGCCACGGCGTGCCCGCGGCCGACAACGTGCTGCGCAGCGGCCAGATCGTCAACCTGGACATCACCCTGGAGAAGAACGGCTACATCGCCGATTCCAGCACCACGTATCTGGTCGGCGAGGTCGCCTATCCGGCGCGGCGGCTGGTGCAGACGGCCTACCAGGCGATGTGGAAAGGTATCGGCGCGGTGCGCCCGGGCGCGCGGCTGGGCGACATCGGCCACGCCATCGCCCGCCATGCGCGCGAGCACGGCTACAGCGTGGTGAAGGAATATTGCGGGCACGGCATCGGCCGCGAGATGCACGAGGATCCGCAGATCCTGCACTACGGCCATGCCGGCACCGGGCTGGAACTGCAGGAAGGCATGGTGTTCACCATCGAGCCGATGCTCAACCAGGGCCGGGCGGCGATCCGCTCCGAGCCGGAGCAGTGGCCGGTGCATACCCGCGACGGCAAGCTGTCGGCGCAGTTCGAACACACGGTGGCGGTGACGCGCACAGGGGTGCGTGTGCTGACGCTGCGGTGTGATGAGAAACCGCTTTGTCGGATCGACTGATGCGGGTGCGGTGCGGGGCGTATACCGGTTTGTCGGAAGCTGGCGCGTGCATCACCGGACTCCCGCATCGTGCGCCGACGACATGGTGTCGCGCGGCAGGCGCGCTGGCACACCGCCGTTGCGGGCGACCACGATGCGTCCGTCCAGTCACACGAACTGGAACGCAACAGGCTACACGCTCAACAGGGCATGCTGGACGTCTCGGGTTGGCCGGCGAAAGTCGGGAGAGGCATGGCCGCAGCGGATGCCTGCGGTGAACCGGGAAACGCCAGGCAGGCGCCTGGCGCAGGGGGGCGCCGCCGCGCACAGCGTCGTGCAGCGTCTAGACGCGTCGCGTCATTTCCGTTCTCGGCGCCGAAGCGCTACGCCTGCATGCCTGCGGCCGGATAGGCGGCATACGCGAAGAACCTGCCGTCCGCGGACCAGCTATTGACGTTCATGCTGCCTTGTCCGCCGTAGACGCGCGCGAGGGTCTTGCCGGATCGCCACTCGGGCAGGTCGATCCGTTTGATCTCCACCCAGACGTCGCCCGGGTGGCCCTGGGTGCCGGGAGGAAATGCCAGGTAGACGAGCTTGGTTCCATCCGGCGACAGGTGGGGAAACCAGTTCGCGCAATCGTCGAACGTCAATTGCGCGATCTCGCTCCCATCCGCGCGCATGCGCGCGATCTGCATGCGGCCGTCGAACGCTTCGGTGTTGAAGTAGAGCCATTGTCCGTCCGGGCTGTATTCGCAGCCGTCCGCGGGGCCGAGGCCATGCGTCAACTGGCGGTAGCCGCCTCCTGCCGTGGACATGGTGTGGACCTGCGCCTGCTGCGCGCCAGGCGTCCCGCCGCGGTGCACGCCGATGAAGGCCAACTGCGTCCCGGCAGGGTCGATGCCATGCAGGAAATGCATCATGTCGGCGGCCTCCGAAATCCGCGTGGCGGCGCCCCCGGCCACTGGCGCACGATAGAGGTGGCCATCGTCCGCCGAGAGATAGACATGGCGCCCTGCGCGATCGACCACGTGGTCGTTGTTGATCGGCGGAATCCCCGAGATGGGGACAGGGCCGAGGCGCGCGTCGGACAACGACAACCGGAACAGGCGGCCGTTGCCGTTCAGGAGCAGCGCGTCTTCGTGCGCAAGCCAGTTCGGCGCTTCGAGCAGAATCTCCTGCGTTGCGAAGGCGAGCCGGGATCGGCCTTCCACCACATCCGCGATCCAGACTTCGCAACGCTGCCCTGGCTGCAGGACGCGACCGCCTGGCGTGTCAGTCACTGCTGCCGGTACCCAGTTGCGCCCGCGCCGCGTCCAGCGTGGCCATGATCCGGACCACCTCGTCGAGCGGATGAAGCGGCGATTCGGTGCGGCCTTCGCCGATGTAGCGTGCGGCCGCTGTCGCTTGCCACGCAAGGCCGCCGTAGCCCTCGATGCCGGTGGGATCCTTCCACACCGAGGGCTCGCTGGCGTAGTCGTTGCCGGCAAGGCGTAGCGTCGTGGGATTGTGGAACGACCCGCCGAGGTCGATGCGTCCCCCCGTCCCGGTGACATGGGCGGTGGAGCTGCTGCGGGCCATGATCGAACTGATCAGCGTCGATTGCGCGTGCCGTCCATGGGCCAGCACCACGGTGGAAAATGCGTCGACGCCGGCGTCCGTCAGTGCGCCGTTCGCCGCGATGGCCGTGGGCGCGCCCAGGATCATCGACGAGAACTGCACGGTATACACGCCGAGGTCGAGCAGCGCGCCGCCGCCGAGTTCCGGTTTGTGCAGGCGATGCGCGGGGTCGCTGGGGCCCAATTGGCTCAAGTCCGCAAAGACATGGCGCACGTCGCCGATCGCGCCGTCGGCCAGCAACTTCCGCAGCACCGAGGTGTGCGGAAGATACCGGCTCCACATGGCCTCCATCAGGAATCGCCCGCGCTCGCGCGCTTCCCGGACCAGCAGGTGCGCATCGTCCGCGCGCATCGCGATGGGCTTTTCGATCAGCACATGCTTGCCCGCGCGCAAGGCCAGCAATCCATTCGCCAGATGCTCGCTGTGGGGCGTGGCGACGTAGACGATGTCGACTTCGGGATCCTCGACCAACGCCTCGTAGCTGTCGTATGCGCGCTGCAACCCCCAGGTCCTGGCAAAGGCATAGGCGCGTTCGGGATTTCGCGAGGCGACCGCGAATGGCCGCTGCCGGGTGTGGCTGCGCAGCGCCTCGACGAACGCCGATGCGATCGATCCTGGGCCGAGCACGCCCCAGCGCAGGGATGGCTCGCCTCGACCCGGGGAAAACAGGTCGGGTTCGGGAAACTTCATTGGCGCCATGAGCGTTGCTTGTGCGGTTCCAAGTCGGCGCATCGTAGCAAACGCGCGGTTTTACCCTAGCCGATCTGCGCTGCCGTTACCGCGCCTTCCTGACGGTGGTGGAGCCGGCTCCATCGGCTGGATGGTTGCTTGCTGTCGCAGGCAAACGCTGCAGGCGATGCTAGGTGGAGCGTTGTCGATCGCACCTGCGCGCGATGTACCGCCTGTGCTGCGAAAGGGTGCGCGTCCATGTGGCTTGCGATTGCGCGTGCATGCCGCCGCTCACGTTGTAGCGTCGGCAGTTCAACCGTGGGCTCGCGGCTTCGATCCAGTGCAGCAGCTTTGCGAATCGATGGATGCGCGTAGTTCGCCATCGGCCTTCGGGCGCACCTGTGCACCTGCACGAATCGCGCAGGCGCAGGATGCGTCTCAGCCGAAGTGTTCGATCAGCAGGTCGGTCAGCACGCGGATCTTGCGCGCCGGGTGCGCGGCCGGCGGCCTGACCACGTACAGGCCGACCGCGGACGGGGGGTAGTCGGTCAGCACCCGCACCAACGCGCCGGAGGTGATGTGGTCGGCGATCAGGAAATCCGGCAATGCGGCGATGCCGAGCCCGGCCAGGACGGCGGCGGTCAGCGCGGCGCCGTTGTCGGCCTTGAAGCGCCCGCGCGGGTGCAGGGTGATCGTCTTGTCGCCGTCCGTCAGCCGCCAGGCCTCGGTGCCCTGCATCAGCGCTTCGTGCGCCAGCAGCGCCTCGGGCGTGTCCGGTTCGCCGTGCTCGCGCAGGTAGCCGGGGGTGGCCACCAGGCTGCCGCGCATCGGCGCCACGCGGCGCGCGACCAAGCTGGAGTCGGGCAGGTAGCCGAGCCGGATGGCGCAGTCGAAGCCCTCGGCGACCAGGTCGATGAAGCGGTCGCTGTAGCAGGTGTGCACGTGCAGCGCGGGGTGCCGGCGCGCCAGTTCGGCGAGCACCGGCGCCAGGTGGGTGGGGCCGAAGGTCAGCGGCGCGGCGATGCGCAGGCGGCCGCGCAGGTCGCCGGCCGGGAAGATGGTCTCGCGCGCCACGTCCATCTCGGCGCAGATGCGCGCGGCGTGTTCGCGGAAGGTGGCGCCGGCCTCGGTGACGGCCGCGCCGCGGGTGGTGCGGGCGAGCAACTGGGTGCCCAGCTCCTCCTCGAGCCGGAGCAGGCGGCGGCTGACGATGGACTTGGCCAGGCCCAGGCGCCGCGCGGCCGGCGACACGCCGCCGGCATCGGCCACCTCGACGAAGGTGCGGAGATCCTCGATGTCCATGGGTGTTCCTGTTTTTGCGACACGGAATGCCGGTTTGTGTGGCTAGTATGCCGCAATGGGGAACGTCAAAGTCTGCTCCAAGGTCGCCATCCCGGCGGCCACCGAGGAGACGGCAATGAGCAACAGCAAAGGCGTGTGGCGGTCGGAAGACGTGGCCCTGGTCCTGATCGACTACCAGAAGGAAATGTTCGAGCACGTGCGTTCGGAGACCGACGCGGCGACGATCGATCTGAACGTGCGCCTGTTGATCAAGGCGGCCAAGGCGTTCGGCATCCCGGTGGTGTTGAGCACCGTCGGCGTGCAGATGGGCGTCAACGGGCCGACCCGCGCCTCGATCCTGGAGGAACTGCCGGGCGTGGAAGTCATCGACCGCAGCTCGATGAACGCATGGGAAGACGGCGCCTTCCGCGCGGCGATCGAACGCACCGGCCGCAAGCGGCTGGTGTTCGGCGCGCTGTATACCGAGATCTGCCTGGCGTTCCCGGTCGTGGACGCGCTGCGCGACGGGTATGAGGCGATGTTCGTGGTCGATGCGGTCGGCGGCATGTCGCAACTGGCGCACCGCACCGCGATCGAGCGGTTGACCGCGGCCGGCGCGGTGCCGACCACGGCGCTGGCGCTGTGGACCGAGCTGTTCCGCGACTGGAAATCCCCGCTGGCCGACAAGGCGCGCGAACTGTTCGCCTGGTACGTCCCGGAACTGCAGGCGCTGGCCGCGCGCTGAGCCTGCGCATGCCTGCGGCGGTGCGCTCCGATGCGCCGCCGCATCGGCATGGCGGCAGCGCCCGCTCCATCGCTCTTCCTCTTCACACTCCATCGAGACCGCACACCATGACCACCTCTTCCTTTCCCAACCACGCGCCGTCCGGGCGCTTCACCCGCGGCCTGTCCTGGACGCTGCGGATCTTCGCCGCCGCGGCCTTCCTGGCGGCCGGCGGCGCCAAGCTGGCCGGCGTGCCGATGATGGTCGAGGTGTTCGACCACATCGGGCTCGGCCAGTGGTTCCGCATCGTCACCGGCGTGATCGAGGTGATCGGCGCGATCGCGCTGCTGCTGCCGGCCACGGTCGCGTTCTCCGGCGCCTGGCTGGCGGCGATGATGTTCGTGGCCGCCGGCGTGCACCTGTTCGTGATCGGCGGCAGCCCGGTCCCGGCGATCGTGCTGATGTTGGTCACCGCCACGGTCGCCTGGTTGCATCGCGGCCACTTCGCGACGGTGCTGCGCACCGTGCGTCCGGCATGAACGCGGGAGCGCACGCCATGCAGACCCTGTCCACCCCGGTTCTTCCGCCCGCCACGCCTGCGCCTGCGGCGCCGCGTGCCATCGTGCATCGCACCCGCGGCCATGGCGCAGGTCCCATCACCCGGCTGATGAGCCCGTCGGATCTCGGCCAGGCGCTGAAGCCGTTCGTGTTCCTGGACATCTTCGAGGCGCAGGGCCCGACCCTGCAGGCGATGGCCGGTATGCCGCTGCATCCGCATTCGGGCATCGCCACGGTCACCGTGTTCACCGAAGGCACGATGCGCTACGACGACCCGGGCAGCGGCCGCGGCGAGATCGGCTACGGCGGCGTGGAATGGATGCGCGCCGGGATCGGCGTGTGGCACGGCAAGGAGATGACGCCGCCGCCCGACGCGTCGCACATCCAGGGTTTCCAGCTGTGGCTGGCGCTGCCGGCGGCGCTGGAGACGTCGGAACCGCAGAGCCGTTACGTCGAAGCGCAGGACATGGCCACGGCCGGGCCCGCGCACGTGGTGATCGGCCACTACGACGGCATCCACAGCCCGATCGACGCGCCGGACGGGATCAACTATCTGCTGGTCACGCTGCGTCCGGGCGAGCGCTGGGTCTACCAGCCGCCGGCCGGCCACCAGGTGGCGTGGCTGGCGCTCGCAAGTGGCGCGCTCGATGCCGGTGCGCCGGTGTCGCGCGGCGAGATGGTGATCTTCGCCGATGACGGCGCGCCGATCGCGCTGGAAGCGCGCGGGCAGGAGCCTGCCGTGTTCGTGCTCGGCTCGGCGGTGCCGCATCCGCATGCGCTGCACATGGGCAATTACTCGGTGCACACCTCGGCGCAGGCGCTCGCGGCCGGCGAGCAGCGCATCCGCGACCTGGGCCGGAAGCTGAAGGCCGCGGGCGACCGCAGCACCGGGTCCGGGACGATCCCGGTGTTCAAGTGAGGTAGGCGCCTGCGGCATTGGTGGCGGCGCGCGTGCGCAAGATGAGATGCACCCGCCTCGCCACCGCGCAGGAACTGCGGGCCGGGTGGGGCGTCACGGCGGACGCGTCGGCGTACCGCCGCGTTGCGCATGCCTAGTTCGGCGCGCCAGCGGGCGTGTCTTGGTGCAGCGCGGCCGCTTCGTCGGCCTCGACGTGCTGCGCAGCGGGCAGATCGTCAACCTGGATTTCACTCTGGAGAAGAACGGCGACATCGCCGATTCCAGCACCACTTATTTGGTATGGCGCTGCGTAAGGCCCGCGCAGGCGCGGCGCCACCGCTTGCGCCATCGAGCATTGCGATCGCTCTGAGCTTCTGCTGACGCTGCCGCCGCGACCGCGCGCGACATTTCCGCGACATCCGCGGCCGATGATCGGCGCATGCCCCCTCTCGGGCCGAGCGGCAAGCGCGCCACAAGCGAAGGAATCCCAATGAAGCAACGCCGAATCGTGCCCATCGGCGCGGTGGTCCTGATGATGGCCATCGCCCTGGTGGTGGTGGCCGTAAAACCCGGAAGCGACAGCCAGGCCGACGCAACCGCCGCAGCGCCGGTGCCCGTGCTGTCCGTGGTCATGACGACGGCGCAGGTGGCCACGCTGCCCGTGCGCATCCCGGCCAGCGGCAACATCGCCGCGTGGCAGGAAGCCAGTGTCGGCACCGAAGTGGATGGGCTGCGCCTCACCGAGGTGAAGGTCAACGTGGGCGATACGGTGCGGCGCGGCCAGCTCCTGGCGCAGTTCGCGCCGGAGATGGTGGCCGCCGACGTGGCCGAGGCGCAGGCGTCGGTGGCCCAGGCCAAGGCGCAATCCTGGGAGGCGCAGGCCAATGCCGAACGCGCGCGGAAACTGGATAAATCCGGCGCCATGTCGACCCAACAGGTCGATCAGCTGGTCGTGGCGGCCAGGACCGCGCTGGCCAGACTGGACGTGGCGCAGGCGATCGAGACGCGGCACCGCCTGCGGCTGGCGCAGACGCGGGTGCTCGCGCCCGGCGACGGGATCATCACCTCGCGCTCGGCCACGGTCGGCGCGGTGATGCCGGCGGGACAGGAACTGTTCCGCCTGATCCAGGATGGCCGGCTCGAATGGCGCGCGAGCGTGGCGATGGCGGACATCGCAAGGCTGGCGCCGGGGCAGCGCGCGGTGATCGCGGTGCACGGGCAGCCGCCCATCGAGGGCCGGCTGCGGATCGTCGCGCCGGCCATCGATGCGCAGACGCACACCGGCCTGGTCTATGTGGATCTGCCGCCCGGCCGCGCGCTGCAGGCCGGTGCGTTCGCGCGCGGGCACATCGAGGTCGGCGCAAGCCAGGCGCTGACCGTGCCGCAGGGCGCGGTGGTGCTGCGCGACGGCTTCCACTACGTGATGCGCCTGGATCGCAAGTCCAGCGTCATGCTGACCAAGGTGGCGGTCGGGCGGCGCGCGGGCGAGCGCATCGAGATCGTCGGCGGACTCGCCGCTGCCGAGGCGATCGTCGCCTCGGGGCTGAGCTTCCTGAGCGAGGGCGACACCGTCAGGGTGGTGCGCGGCGCCGATCCCGCGCGGCCGAACGCGACGGCCTCGGGCGGGGCCGCGCCATGAGCCTCAATGTGTCCACCTGGTCGATCCGCAATCCGGTCGCCACGTCGCTGCTGTTCATCCTGTTGACGCTCGCCGGCATCGGCGGGTTCCTGGCGATGAAGGTGCAGAGCTTCCCCGACATCGATTTCCCGATCGTCACGGTGAGCGCGGAGCTGCCCGGCGCCTCGCCGCCGCAGCTGGAAAGCGACGTGGCGCGGAAGATCGAGGACGCGCTGGCGAACATTCCGCGCATCAAGCACATCACCAGCACGTTGACCGACGGCACCGCGACCGTCACCGCCGAGTTCCATCTCGACAAGCCGCTGCAGGAGGCGATGGACGACGTGCGCGACGCGGTGTCGAGCACGCGCGCCGACCTGCCCGCGGACCTGCGCGACCCGGTCATCACCAAGGTAGACCTGGCGAGCAAGCCGGTGCTGACGTACACGGTGACCTCCACGCGGCTGGACGGCGAAGCGCTGTCCTGGTTCGTCGACAACCTGGTCCGCAAGCGGCTGCTGGCGGTGCCGGGCATCGGTGCCGTGTCGCGCGTGGGCGGGGTGACGCGGGAAGTGCGCGTGGAACTGGATCCCGACCGCCTGCTCGCCTTGAACGCGACCGCGGCCGATATCTCCGCGCAGGTGCGCGAACTGCAGCAGGAGGCGTCCGGCGGGCGCGTGGAAGTGGGCGGCGCGGAGCAGTCGGTGCGCACCATCGCCACCGTCGCCACGGCCGACGACATCGCCTCGCTGGACGTGTCGCTGGGCGATGGGCGCCGGGTGCGCCTGGACCAGCTCGCCACGGTCACCGACACGGCCACGGAACCGCGCTCGCTGGCGCTGTTCGACGGCCGCCCCGCGGTGGGGTTCGACGTGTTGCGGGCGCGCGGCGCTGGCGAGATCGATGTCGCGCAGGCCGCGCGCGCCATCGTGCAGGAGCTGAAAGCCGCGCATCCCGAAATGCAGTTCACCGAGGCGGTGAACTCGGTCGATCCGGTCGTGGACAACTACCGCGGATCGATGACGCTGCTGCTGGAAGGCGCGGTGCTGGCGGTGCTGGTGGTGTTCTTCTTCCTGCGCGATTGGCGCGCCACCGTGATCGCCGCGGTGGCGCTGCCGCTATCGGCCATTCCGACCTTCGCGGTGATGTACCTGCTGGGGTTTTCGTTGAATATCGTCTCGCTGCTGTCGTTGTCGCTGGTGATCGGCGTGCTGGTGGACGATGCCATCGTGGAGATCGAGAACATCGAGCGGCATCTGCTGATGGGCAAGCCGCCGATGCGCGCGGCGATCGAGGCCGCCGACGAGATCGGCCTGGCCGTGGTGGCCACCACCTTCACGCTGATCGCGGTGTTCCTGCCGACTTCGCTGATGGGCGGCGTGGTGGGCAAGTACTTCGTGCAGTTCGGCTGGACCGCGGCCATCGCAGTGTTCTTCTCGCTGGTGGTGGCGCGGATGCTGACGCCGACGATGGCCGCGTATCTGCTCAAGGCGCCGAAGCATGCGCCCGCCAGTCCGAAGTGGATCGCGGTCTATCTGCAATGGGTGCACGCCTGCCTGCGGCACCGCGCCGCCACCCTGGGCGCGACGGCGCTGCTGGTGCTGGGCGGGCTGGCGATCGCGCTGCAGCTTCCCGGCGAGTTCATTCCCGCCGACGATGGCGACCAGACCCAGGTCACCCTGTCGCTTCCGCCGGGCAGCAGGCTGGCCGAGACCCGCGCCTTGGCCGAGCAGGCGCGGCGTACACTGGCCGCCCATCCGCACGTGGTCTCCGTGTACACCGCCATCGGCGCGCCGGCCGCGTCGTCCGATCCGGACGAGGGCGGCGGGCCTGCGGCAGGCGTCACCACCGCCGTGCTCACCGCGAACCTGACGCCGCGCAAGGACCGCGACGGCGCGACCAGGCAAGCCATCGAAGGCCAGCTGCGCAAGGACCTGGTGCTGTTGCCGGGCGCGCGCGTCAGCGTCGGCAGCGGCGAGAGCAGCGAAGGCTACGCCTTGGTGCTGGCGGCCGAGGATGGACAACTGCTCGCGCAGCACGCGAGCCGCGTGGAGCGCGAACTCAGGAGCATCCCCGGGATCGGCGCGGTCACCTCGTCGGCCAGCCTGGTGCGGCCGGAGCTGGTGGTGCGCCCCGATTTCGCCCGCGCCGCCGACCTGGGCGTGACCTCGGCGGCGATTGCCGAAACGCTGCGGGTGGCGACGGCGGGCGACTACAGCCAGGCGCTGGCGAAGTTGAACCTGAGCGAGCGCCAGGTGCCGATCGTGGTGCGGCTGGCCAACAGCGGCCGCGACGATCTGGACACGCTGCGCCGGCTGCCGGTGCCGGGCGCGCGCGGGCCGGTGCCGCTGGAGAGCGTGGCGGACCTGCAGATCCTGAGCGGGCCTTCCGAACTCACGCGTTACGACCGCATCCGCAACGTCGATCTGAGCGTGGAACTCAACGGTCTGCCGTTGGGCGAGGTCGAGGCCGCCGCGGCGGCGCTGCCGAGCCTGCGCAACCTGCCCAAGGGCGTGTCGGTGGCCGCGACCGGCGACGCCGAGGCGATGGGCGAGCTGGCGACTGGCTTCGCGATAGCGATGCTGTCCGGGGTGCTGTGCGTCTACATGGTGCTGGTGCTGCTGCTCAAGGACTTCGCGCAGCCGCTGACCGTGCTGGTGGCGTTGGTGCTGTCGGTGCCCGGGGCGTTCGCGGCCTTGCTGGCGACCGGCTCCACGCTGTCGATGCCGTCGATGATCGGCCTGATCATGCTGATGGGCATCACCACCAAGAACTCCATCCTGTTGGTGGACTACATCGTCATCGCCCGCCGCGATCACGGGCTGGACCGGCTGGCCGCCATCGTCGACGCCTGCCGTAAGCGCGCCCGCCCGATCGTCATGACCACCATCGCCATGGGCGCGGGCATGCTGCCGATCGCCATCGGCCTCGGCGCCGACCCCAGTTTCCGGTCGCCGATGGCGATCGGCGTCATTGGCGGGCTGATCACCTCGACCGTGCTGTGCCTGCTGGTGATCCCGGTCGCCTACAGCTACATGGACGACGCCATCGAAGCGGCCAAGGCGCGGCTGAAGGGGCGTGCGGACGCTGCCGCGCGCGGCGCCGCCGGGAGCGGCGCATGAGCGGCGCGCGCGGTCCCGGTGCGGGCGGTGCCGGCCGCGACCGGCGGCGGCGCGCAGCGAGCGGCGCCATGCGTTTGGTAACGTGGACGCAGGCGGCAGCGCACAGGGCAGGACCATGAGCAAAGACCATCTGTCCATTCTGATCATCGAGGACAACGCGCAGCTGGCGGCGAACCTCTACGACTACCTGGCCGGGTGCGGCCACAGTCTCGATGCCGCGCCCGATGGCCTGTCGGGGTTGCACCTGGCCTCGTCCAAGGACTACGACGCGATCCTGCTGGACTGGAACCTGCCCCGGCTCGACGGCCTCACCGTGCTGCGCAGGCTGCGGCAGGAAGCCAGGAAGCAGGTGCCGGTGATCATGCTGACCGCGCGCGACCAGCTCGCGGACAAGATCGACGGCTTCGAAGCGGGCCTGGACGACTATCTGGTGAAGCCGGTGGCATTGCCGGAGATCGAGGTGCGCTTGCGCTCGCTGGTGGCGCGGCTCAAGCAGGTGGCCGCGCCGGACCACGTGCTGGCCATCGCCGACCTGCAGTTCGATCTGCGCACGCTGCAGGTCCGGCGCGCCGGCAGGAACGTGGCGCTGACCCGGATCGGGCGGCGCCTGCTGGAGCTGCTGATGCGCGAGAGCCCGAACATCGTCAGCCGCGCGCGGCTGGAGCGGGCCGCGTGGGGCGACATCGTGCCCGGGACCGATCTGCTGCGCTCGCATATGCATGTGCTGCGCCGGGCGATCGAGACGCCGGCGGACACGCCGCTGCTGCATACCGTGCCCGGCCACGGCTACCGGCTCTGCGACGATGCGTAGGCTGATGCGCCTGATCCGCCGGCCGCGCGGCGTGCACTGGTGGATCAGCGCGGCCTTGATCGGCTCCGGCTTGGCGATGCTGACCGCGCTGAGCGTGCAGAGCTTCAGGAGCCAGCAACTGATCGAGCACAGGTTCTGGGTCGATCTGCTGCGCTCCACCTCGGCCGACCACGCGGCCCGGGTGCGCGCCGGCCAGGCCGATGCGCTGCCGCAGAGCGGCATCGTGCGCTCCTGGTATGTCGCGCCCGGCCGCGCGGCTGCGCGCATGCCCGTGTATCTGGCGGCGCTGCCGCCCGGGCTGTACTCGACCGAGGCCGCGTATGGCACGTTCCAGGACAACGTCGCCTTCGAGGGCCTGGGCGGACACAGGAGTTTCCACGCCCTGATCGTCGATCTTCCGCCCGGCCGGCTGATCACGACCATCGATATCGCCCAGCTCGAGGACCAGCAGAACTGGAATTCCGTGCAGAGCGCCGTCTGGGGCTGCTTCTTCGTCGTCTTCATCGGCGGGGTGATCGTCTGGCTGCATGCCAACCTCGTGCGGCCGGTGCGGGATCTGGCGCAGCGCATGCAGGCCATCGTGCCCGGCACCGCCGGCGAGCGCCTGCCCACCACCTACCGGCGCGAAGAGATCCAGATGATCGCGCACGCCAGCAATGCGCACCTGGAACGGGTGGAGCAGTTCATCGAGCGCGAGCGCAGCGTGCTGGCGCAGGCCAGCCATGAGTTCAGGACGCCGATCGCGGTGATCTCCGGCGCGGTCGACGTGCTCAAGCAGATGGCGCTGCCCGACGTCGCCACGCCGGTGCTCGCGCGGATGGAAAGCGCGGTCGGCGATCTGTCGGAAACCATGGTGGCGCTGCTGCACCTGGCCCGCGAAGCCGGCGCGGGCGAGGAGCCGATGGATGTGACGGTGTTGCACGACCTGCTGCCGCGGCTGGTGGCCGATCACCAGCACATGCTCGGCGACAAGGCGGCGCACCTGCGGGTCGGGGAGATCGAGCCCACCTTCATCGCGGTACCCGAAGCCATGGTCCGCATCGCGGTGAGCAACCTGATCCGCAATGCGATCGAAAGCACCGACGACGGTTACGTCGAAGTCGCGCTGCGCGGCGGCGTCGTGTCGGTCGCCGACTCGGGCAGCGGATTCAATCCCGTCGAAGCGGCCCGGCGCTACCGCGAGAACCTGCGCCGATCGGCGCCCATCCGTGGGCAGGGCCTCGGCCTTTTCCTGATCGGCCGGATCTGCGACCGCTTCGGCTGGACGCTTTCGATCGAGCCGGCCGCCGGTGGCGGTACGCGCGCCGCGTTGGACGTCGCGGCGAGCGTCATCGCATTGTAGCTTCCAGTACAGGCATCGTTCAGTCGCTCGCCGCAGCACGCGACATTTCGGCGACACCGCCGGTCCATTCTGAGGTGGATGTCTGCAGCGCCCCGTTGCCAACGCACGGCTCGCCGCAGACGCGCTCTCTCTCCACCACTCACTGAGGTTCGGCGTCCCATGAAGAAACTCCTGTCGCTTGCGTTGCTGTCTGCCCTGTCGCTCGACGCGATGGCCCAAACGGCGGATGCGGATGATGCATTTTCAGAGCAGGGGCCGCCGCGATGGGGGCTGGGGGTCGCCGCCGTGGTCAGCGACAGCCCCTACGCCGGCGAGGGCACCCGGGTGACGCCGTTCCCGCTGGTGAGCTTCCAGGGCGAGCGATTCTCCTTCAGGGGGCTGACCGCCGGCTACAAGCTGATCGGCGGCGATGCCTTCGCGCTGTCGGCGATCGCCAAATTCCGCTTCGACGGGTTCGACATCGACGACTTGGGCAAAAAGGAACTCGCCGCGAACGGCCTGGACTATCGGTTGCTCGAGGATCGCGACGACGGGCTGGATCTCGGGCTGGCGGCGACGTGGAGCGGTGCGGCAGGCGAGATCGAAGCGGAGATCCTGGCCGACGCGATCGACGCCAGCGGCGGCCAGGAGGTCTCGCTCCAGTACGGCTATCCGCTGCAACTGGGCAAGGGCCGGCTGACCCCGAACGTGGGCGTCACCTGGCTGTCCAAGGACATGGCCAACTACTACTACGGCACGCTCGACGAAGAGGTCGCGCGCGGCGTGGTGGACTACAAGCCGGGCGCGGCGACCATTGCGCACGTGGGCGCGTCCTACATGCGGCCGATCGGCGAGAAGTGGTCGGTGCTGGCGTTCGTCAAGTACAGCGTGCTGCCCGACGAGCTCAGCGACAGCCCGCTCATCGAGCCGGACACCGACGGTACCGCGTCGATGTTCATCGGTTTCTCGCGCGGCTTCTGACCGTTCGGCGGCCACGGCGCTGGCCGTGGCCGCCGCTTCGATCGCACCGCTACGACAGTCGGGCGCGTCGCCCGGCCGGCGCCCGAATCGCGCGTTCCGCGCAGCAGCGAGAGACCACGCATGCATCCGCGTTCGACCTTCCACACCCGGCGCTCGGCCGTGGCGTCCCTGGCCGCTGCGCTGCTGCTGGCAGGGTGCTCCCTGGCGCCTGCCTATCAGCGGCCGCCGGCGCCCGTCCCGGAGCAGTGGTCGGATGGCACCGCCGCGCACGAGACGAATGAGTCCACGCCTCCCGCTGTCAACCTGGACTGGCAGGAATTCGTCGTCGATCCGACGCTGCGCGAACTCGTCGCGCTGGCGTTGGCCAACAACCGGGACCTGCGGCAGACGCTGTTGAACGTGGAGGCCGCGCGCGCCGAGTACCGGATTCAACGCGCCGATCGCCTGCCGACCCTGCAGCTCGACGCCAGCGGTGTGCGCCAGCGCGCGCTGGGGACGCCGGAGGTGGAGCGCAGTTACGAGGTCGGCCTGGGACTGGCGGCGTTCGAGCTGGACCTGTTCGGCCGCGTGCGCAACCTGTCCGCCGCGGCGCTGCAGGACTATCTGGCCACCGAGCGGGACGCGCACAGCGCGCGCGTCAGCCTGGTCGCCGAGGTGGTCCAGGCCTACCTCGTGCGCGACGGCGCGCAGCACCGCTACCGGATCGGCACCGACATCCTCGCCGCGCGCGAGGCTTCGCTGCAGTTGACGGCGCAGCTGCGTGACCTGGGCTTCGCCAACGAACTCGACCATCAGGAGGCCATCGGCCTGGTGGAACAGGTCAAGGTGGATCTGGAACGCATCGACCGCGAGTTCCGCCAGGCGACCAACGCGTTGACGCTGTTGCTCGGCGTCGCCGATGCGGGCCAGCGCCTGCCCACGCTGCCAGCCGACGGCGCGACGCTGGTGCAGAAGATCGCGCCGGGAACCCCGTCGGCGCTGCTGATGCGGCGCCCGGACATCCGCGCCGCGGAGCATCGGCTGAAGGCGCGCAACGCGAGCATCGGTGCGGCGCGGGCGGCGTTCTTCCCGCGCATCGCGCTCACCGGCACGTCCGGACGCGGCAGCACCGAACTGTCGGATCTGTTCGGGTCGTCGGGCCAGCGCCTGTGGTCGTTTTCGCCGCAACTCACCCTGCCGATCTTCGATGCAGGCCGCAATCGCGGCGATCTCGACCTGGCGCACGTGCGCAAGGACGTTGCCGTCGCCGCCTACGAGCACGCCATCCAGGTCGCCTTCCAAGAAGTGTCCGACGCGCTGGCGGCCACCGACACGCTGGCGCGCGAGGAAACCGCGCAACGGGCGGCGGCGCAGGCGACCGCGGAGGCGTTGCGCCTGTCCGAGGCGCGCTACCGCAGCGGGGTCGACGACCACCTGCGCTTGCTGGACGCGCAGCGCAGCGACTTCGCCAGCCAGATGGCGCTGGTGGACGTGCAGACCCAGCGGCAGATCGCGCTGTCCACGCTGTTCCGTGCACTCGGCGGCGGCTGGCGCGGCGAGCTGTCCGCGCCGGCGTCGCTGCCGGCGCCTTGAACGGATGCCAGTGCCAGCCGCATGCCGACGCATGCATCGCCAGCCAGGAACGAGAGCAGGGACCATCCGCGCGATCCATCACCTCCCCCAGGAATCACGATGCACGCCCATCCCCCAAAGCAGAAAGACTGGAGCAAGCGCGAAGGCTTCCTCGCGCTGCGGGATCTTCCCGAACTGCCGTCGCTCAAGAAGAACCTCGCCGCGCGCCGCCACAACGCCTGGCTATGGCGGGTGACGGTGTGCTTCGTGCTGATCTCGCTCGTACTGATCGTGCGCGCGATGGTGCTGCATCCGTGAATTCGCGACATGAGCAAGCACGGCATCGCGGCTGTCCTTGCGTCATGACCGCAGCACGTGGCGATGCCTCTAGCGCGTGAGTCGCCGCTGCCGCGCGCGACATTCCGACGACATCCCCGCTCCACCATCCGACGCATCCGACGCCATGGCGATGCCGCCCGCGCGCGTCCAGCAGCGAGACCTCCAATGCCGTTCAGCACGCTCGCCCTCTGCGCGATGGGCCTCTATGCCGTGGCCGCCATCGCCTACGTCTACAAATGGCGCGCCCGCCTGCGCTACGCCGGTTTCGGCCAGTACCTGCGCAAGAGCTGGCCGCTGTTCGCGCCATTCAACTGCCTGCTGTACATGGCCACGCGCCGGTTCGCGCGCCGTCCGGTGATCGACGCCGGCTACCTCGCGGGCATCTCGGTGCTGCGCACGCACTGGCCGCAGATCCGCGCCGAGGCGCTGGCCCTGCACGCCAGCGGCGAGCTGGACGCCACCAGCCAGCCCGGCTCGGCGGGCTACCACGACCTGGGTTTCCGCACGTTCTACAAGCGCGGCTGGAAGAAGTTCTACCTGACCTGGTACGGCGCGCCGCACCGCTCCGCACAGCGGCTGTGCCCGCAGACGCTGCGGCTACTGGCGCAGGTGCCGGGCATCCGCGGCGCGATGTTCTCCGTGCTGCCGCCCGGCGCGGAGCTGAGCCTGCACGCGGACCCGCTGGCGTGCTCGTTGCGCTATCACCTGGGCCTGGCCACGCCCAACGACGACGGCTGCTTCATCAACGTGGACGGTCACGCGCTGTCCTGGCGCGATGGCCAGGATTTCGTCTTCGACGAAACCTACCCGCACTTCGCCCGCAACGACACAAAGGCGCTGCGGCTGATCCTGATGTGCGACGTCGAGCGGCCGATGCACGTCGCCGGCCGCGCATTCAACCGCGTGTACGCGCTGCTGGCGCGCGCGCTGGCGGTTCCCAACACGGCGGAGGACCGGCGCGGCCTGCTCACCGGCGTATTCGCGACGCTGGCGCCCTGGCGCATGCGCGGGCTGGCGCTGAAGGCGCGCAATCGCAACCTGTACCTGGTGCTGAAGTACGCGCTGAACCTGGCCCTGGTCCTGCTGGCGTTCCTGCCGGTGTACGCCGCGCTGCAGTGGGTCGAGCGCGCCGGCAGCGTTGCGCTCGACTAGGCGCTGCAGCGCACCGGTCATGCCGGCGTCTGCCACGCAGGCGCGCATGCTCTGGCCGGGTGCGGAGCGATGGCGTGCACGTGCGCAGGCGCAGTGCAGGAAAACTAGGCGGACGGATCCTTGAAGTCGAACACCTGCCCAGGCTCGGCCGCAACGAATCGGTCGGCTGCAACGCCTGCCAGTTGCAATGCCTCGGCCAGCTTTTCGCGCGGCTCCTCGCGGCCTTCGTCGGTGAGCTGGAAGGTGCCCCAGTGGATGCCCAGCGCCTGTCGGGCGCCGGTGTCCTGGAAGATCCGCACCGCTTCCGCTGGGTCGACGTGTTGCGGCGCCATGAACCAGCGCGGCGCGTAGGCGCCGATGGGGATCAGGGCCACGTCGGGTGCGCCGACCCTGTCGCGGATCTCGCGGAAGATCGCGCCATCGCCGTAGCCGGTGTCGCCGGCGAACCAGACGGAGCCCCGTGCGGTTTCGACGAAGAAGCCGGCCCACAGCGCCCTCCTGCGGTCTCTCACGCCGCGGCTCGACCAGTGGTTGGCGCGGGTGAGCGTCACCGTCGCGGTGTCGCCGAGCGGCAGCCGGTCGTGCCAGTCGCCGGTCTGGATGCGGGCATCGGGCGCGTGCTTGCGCAACAGGAGGTCGTTGCCCAGCGGCATCACGAACAGGGGGCGATGCGCCTGGTGCAGCTTGCCCAAGGTGGCGAGGTCGAAATGGTCGTAGTGGTTGTGGCTCAGCAGCACCGCATCGATCGGCGGCAGGTCCGCGAACGCCACGCCTGGCGCCGTGACCCGCTTCGGACCGGCGATTTGCGAGGGACTGGCGCGCTGCGACCACACCGGATCGGTGAGCAGGTTCAGGCCGGCGACCTGGATCAGCACGGAGGCGTGGCCGACCATAGTGATGCGCAGCCGATCGTGCCGCGCGGCGGGAACGGCCGGACGCACTGGTACGCGGTCGGGCCAGCGGACCGTGCCCATGGCCGCCTTCCAGCGCAGCACGCGTGCCAACGAGTTGTCGACGGTCGGCTGGCCCGGGTTGAAGAAGCGCACCCCGTCGAAGTGGTCGCTGGCGGGGCCGTCGTAGTAGGGGTTCTTCATCGGGCATGCGATCGAGGGGATGGCGGGCGACGGCGCAGGGTGCGCCGCGGCGATGGGAATGGCGAGCTGCGGTGCCGGCTCATCCGGTGACGGCCCTGGGCGCGATGCCTTGCAGCAGCAGGCGCCCGTGCTGGTCGGCCAGCGCGGCGAGGTTCGGGGCGTGCGCGCTGTCGCGGCCGAAGACCTGGTGGAACAGCATTGCCATCAGCATCGGGCCCATGATCGACAGCACGTAGAGCTTCGGGTCGCCGGCCGGGGCGGTGCCGCGCGCCTGGGCCTTCTCGATGAGGCCGGCAACGGTGGACATCACCCGGTCGATGGCTTCGGCGTGCCAGATGCGGGCCAGTTCCGGAAACGCGCGGCTCTCGCCGATGACCATGCGCAGGATCGCCGGCAGGCGCTGGTCGCCCATGCCGTCGGCGGCGCGCGCCAGCAGCAGGGTGGTCAATTCGGCGAGCCCGCCGTCGAAGGTGGCGGCGGCTTGCTCGAGCGGCGCAAGGCTGGTCAGCAGCCCGTGCCGCACCACTGCGGCGAACAGGTCCTGCTTGTTGTCGAAGTACAGGTATAGCGTGCCCTTGGCGATGCCGGCGCGCTTGGCCACGTCCGCCAGCTTGGTTTCGGCGAAGCCGTGCTCGACGAAGGCATCGAGCGCGGCGCTGAGGATCTCCGCGGGGCGGTCTTCCTTGCGGCGTTTCCATTTCGGCGGCGCGTCGGTCATGCGGGCGATGTGCTCAGTGCGGGGCGTATCCGTGCCACACGATACCCGTCCAGCGCCGCGAGCGAGGCGTCGGGCGCGGCGCAGGCGACGTAGCCGTCGGGCCGCAGCAGATAGGCCGCGTCCTGCGCGAAGCCGGCGCGCTGGTGCTCGGGTCGCCATGCGAACACGCGCAGGGCGATATCGCGCGCGCCGCACCAGGCCTGCAGTTCGGGCCGCGCGCTGCCGTAGACGTGCAGCTGCCAACCGATCTGCGGCAGCGGCGCGTAGTTGTCGGCGTCGCGCGTCTGCACCCATGGCAGGCGATCGCCGCCGGCGACATCGCCGGCCTTGCCGGCGCTCAACGGGCTGTCGCGATAGTGCAGCATGGTCTGCGAGACGGTGCGGAACATCAGCTCGCTGAGGTTGCGGCTGCGGTAGGCCAGGCTGGCCAGGGCCGGGGCGACGTAGGTCCTGATGAAGCTGGCGACGCTGCCGGCGGCGGTGACCAGGGTGAAGGCGCGGTCGGTGGTGTTGACCAGGGTGCGGGCGAAGGCCTGGCGCTCGGCCGCGTAGCTGTCGAGCACGGCATCGGACGCGCGGCCCTTGAGCACGTCGGCGAGCTTCCAGGAAAGGTTGATGGCATCGAGGATGCCGGTGTTCATGCCCTGGCCGCCGACCGGGCTGTGGACATGCGCCGCATCGCCGAGCAGGAACGCGCGGCCCTGGCGGAACGTCTCGGCGACGCGGTGGTGCACGCGGTAGGTGGAGAACCAGTTGACCCGGTCGATGGTGACGCCGAGGTTGCGGATGGCGTCGTCGCTGACGTCGGCGAAACTCAGCTGCTCGGCGCGATCGGCACGCGCGTCGCGCACGGTGCCGATGAGCCGGTAGTTCCCTGTCGCGCTATAGGCCAGCACCAGGATGAAGTCGCCGTTGCCCAGGGCGATGTGCGCTTCGTCGGTCGACTGCAGGCCGCTCAGTTCGACATCGGCGACGTAGAACACCTGCCGGTAGGTGCCGCCTTCGAAATCGACGCCGAGCCGGTGGCGCACGGTCGAGCGCGCGCCGTCGCAGGCCGCCAGATAGCGCACGTCGGCGGCCTGCTCGCTGCCGTCGGGCAGGCGCAGGCGCGCGGCGACGCGATCGCCGTGGTCCTCGAAGGCGACGAGTTCGGTGTCGCGCTCGACCGCCACGCCCAGCGACGCGAGCTGCGCGAGCAACAGGCGCTCGTGCTGGTCCTGCGGGTACACCAGCACGAACGGGTAGGGCGACAGGCCCGTGGCCGAATCGCGCAGCGCGATCCGCGCGCGGCGCTTGCCGCGGGCCCAGATGTTCATGGCCGGGGTGCGGTGGCCGGCGGCGACGACGGCCTCGGCGATCCCCACCTGCCGGTAGAGCTCCAGGGTGCGTGCCTGCACCGCCATGGCGCGCGAGGTCTCGCCCGGACCGGCGCTCTTGTCGATGAGGCGTACAGCGACGCCCTGCCGGGTCAGCCATAACGCCAGCGTGAGCCCGGTGGGGCCCGCGCCCACGATCAGCACCTCGCTCATGCCGCACCTCGTTTATATGACCCGTGGGTCATTTAAATCAGCTCGCGGTCTTGCCGTCAAGCGGCGGGTGCGCACGTTCCCCGGTTTCGGCGGTTCCCTGAGCTGTTCAGCAAGAAACCGGGATGGCGCTCTCAGGTTTGCGCCATGGGCGCCGTTACCTCTCCAGATAACGCCCCAATCCCTCGTGCATAGCGGAATTGGATGCCGCCGGCCGTCCACCAGCGACAGCCCGGACACTCTTGCCTGGAGTTGCACTCATGAAGTGGTTCCACGATCTGCCTATCGCCCGCAAGCTGGCGGTGGGGTTCACCCTGACGACGCTGATGACGATCATGCTCGGCACCTTCGCCCTGGTCCGCCTGGGCGGCGCGCATACCGAACTGGCGGCGATGGCCGGCAACGAGATTCCGTCGGTGCAGCACCTGGGCGAAGTGCGCGCGCAGCTCGGCGAGTTCCGCACCTTCGAGCTGTCGCAGCTGACCATGCTGGCCAAGCCCGACAAGGTCGCCGACTACAACAAGCGCATGGACGCGACCACCAAGCTGGTGCGCGAAGAGCTGACCGCCTATGCGGCGCTGCCCGCCGACGACAAGGAGCAGGGGCTGTACCGCAATGTCGAGGCCAACGTGAACGGGTACTTCGGCGCCAATGCCGAGATGCGCGCGGCCATCGCCGCCGGCGATGGCGTGCTGGCGCAGCAGATCTCCGACGACAAGTCGCGGCCGGCGCGGCGCAAGCTGTTCGAGTCGCTCAAGGAACTGGGCGCCTACAGCGCCGCGCAGATGCAGGCGAAGATCGTCAAGGCCGACGCCACGCATCGCGCCAGCGTGATCGCCATCGTCGCCTGCATGCTGCTGCTGTCGCTGATCGCCGCCGCGCTGGCGGTGGTGATCTCGCGCGCGGTCACCGGCCCGTTGGGTAAGGCGGTGCATGCGATCCAGTCGGTGGCGCGCGGCGACCTGTCGGTGAACATCCAGGCCACCAGCGCCGATGAGGCCGGCAAGATGCTGGCCGCGACCCGCGACATGACGGTGATGCTGCGCCGGTTCTCCGGCGAGACCCAGCAGATGGTCGAGATGCACGCCGGCCCGGACATCGGCCACCGCATCCCGGAAGATTTCCCGGGCGTGTACGGCCAGCTCGCGGTCGGCATCAACACGGTGATCTTCGAACACCTGGACGCGATCAAGGACGCCATCGCGGTGCTCAACCAGTACGCCGCCGGCGACCTGTCGCAGGATGCGCGGCGCCTGCCCGGCAGCCGCGCGATCCTGCACGAGTCGATGGATGCGGCCAAGGCCAGCCTGCTGGCGATCAACACCCAGATCCAGTCGCTGGCGCAGGCCGCGGCGGTCGGCGATTTCAGCCAGCGCGGCGACGCGCTGCGCTTCGATCACGACTTCCGGGTGATGATCGAACACCTCAACACCATGATGCAGGTCGCCGACGGCAACCTGGGCCAGGTCTCGCAGCTGCTGCGGGCGATCGCCAACGGCGACCTGACCGCACGCATGCACGGCGACTTCCACGGCGTGTTCGCCGGCATGCGCGACGACGCCAACAGCACCGTCGCGCAGTTGACCCAGATCGTCGGCCGCATCCAGCAGGCGTCTTCCAGCATCAGCACCGCCGCCGGCGAGATCGCCTCGGGCAACGACGACCTGTCGCGGCGCACCGAGCAGCAGGCCGCCAATCTGGAAGAAACCGCCGCGTCGATGGAGGAGCTCACCTCCACCGTGAAGCAGAACGCCGAACACGCGCGCCAAGCCAACCAGCTGGCGATCGGCGCGGCCTCGGTCGCCTCGCAGGGCGGCGAGGTGGTCGGCCGCGTGGTCACCACCATGCACGAGATCGACGCCTCCTCGCGCCGCATCGCCGACATCATCACGGTGATCGACGGCATCGCCTTCCAGACCAACATCCTTGCGTTGAACGCGGCGGTGGAAGCGGCGCGTGCCGGCGAGCAGGGCCGCGGCTTCGCCGTGGTCGCCTCGGAAGTGCGCACCCTGGCG
This sequence comes from Xanthomonas sp. 1678, assembly GCF_031455575.1. Taxonomy (NCBI): domain Bacteria; kingdom Pseudomonadati; phylum Pseudomonadota; class Gammaproteobacteria; order Lysobacterales; family Lysobacteraceae; genus Xanthomonas; species Xanthomonas sp. 1678. The sequence continues at coordinate 224,040 of NZ_JAVDSZ010000002.1, forward strand.
CAGCGCTCGGCCAGTGCCGCCAAGGAAATCAAGGGCCTGATCGACGAGTCGGTCGGCAAGGTCGCGGTGGGTTCGCAGCTGGTCAACCAGGCCGGCGACACCATGGGCGAGATCGTCGCCTCGGTGCAGCGCGTGACCGACATCATGGCCGAGATCGCCGCGGCCTCGCAGGAGCAGTCCGCCGGCATCGAACAGGTCAACCAGACCGTCACCCAGATGGACGAAGCCACCCAGCAGAACGCCGCGCTGGTGGAAGAAGCCACCGCGGCGGCGCGCTCGATGGAAGAGCAGACCGGCCACCTCAACGATGCGGTGGCGCTGTTCAAGCTGGACGCGCACGCCGCGGTGCTGGCGCCGGCGGTCGCGCCGCGCGCGGCTGCGGCGGCGCTTCCGGTGGGTGCACCGGCCAAGGCCAAGGCCGCGGCCCCGGCACGCCGCGCACCGGCCCGCGAGCCGATCCGCGAAGCGGTCGCGGCCAACGCCGGCGACTGGCAGGAGTTCTGAAGTCCCGCCAGCATCGACGCCCAGGACGAGGCCCCGCTCCGGTGGGGTCTTGTCGTTTGTGCTCGGGCGTAATGCTGTTGCGCGTGCCTGCTCAAGACGCTGGTCGAAGGCGTCGTTCCGCCGCTGGAACAGGGACTGCTGCCGGCACGGATCTGCGCAGTTTCCTGCTGCCCCTCGTCGCGACTGAAGTCGCTCCCACAGGGGGCTCGACGAGGCGCGCCTCAGCCGCGTCGCGCGGCCTCGATCGCGGCGATGTCGATCCTGGTCATGCCCATCATCGCCTCGAACGCGCGCTTGGCCACTGCCGGATCCGGGTCGGCGATCGTATCGGTCAGGGCGCGCGGGGTGATCTGCCACGACAGACCCCATTTGTCCTTGCACCAGCCGCAGGCGCTTTCCTGGCCGCCGTTGCCGACGATCGCGTTCCACAGGCGGTCGGTCTCGGCCTGGTCGTCGGTGGCCACCTGGAACGAGAACGCTTCGCTGTGCTTGAACGCCGGGCCGCCGTTGAGGCCCAGGCAGGGGATGCCCAGCACGCTGAACTGGACCGTCAGCACGTCGCCCTGCTTGCCGGAGGGGTAGTCGCCGGGGGCGTGATGCACCGCGTGCACCGCGCTGTCGGGGAACGTCTGCGCATAGAACGTGGCGGCCTCCAGCGCGGTGCCGTCGAACCAGAGGCAAATCGTGTTCTTGCTGATCATCTGGACTCTCCTGGGTAGAAAGAGACAGCGGTGCGCAAGGTGCCAGAACTGAGCAGGTGCATGGCGCGTGTGCAGCAATGGCATGTGCAGTTCGACGCAACGCAATCCGGTGCGCTCGTGTTGCACGGCGGATTCTACGTCGCTGCTGGCGCTGCGGGTCGAGCCGGAACGCGTGCGCGCGTTGCGGTCGGCGCACGCGGCTGGGCCTGGCGAGCGCCGATGCGGGGCCGGGCTAGCGGGCTCTTCACCTGTGATGTGGTGTCGTTGCACATCGCACAACCACGGAGCTTTGCATGGACACCACGCTGATGCCATGGGTCGCCGGACTGTTCATTTTGTTCGTCGGCGCGGCCTTCTACCTGATCACCCGGGCCAAGAACAATCGCAACCGCCCGGCCAAGGACGCGGCCGCGACCAAGGCCGGCGACGATGCCTCGTTGAGGAAGTAACCTGCGCGACGCGGCGGCGAATCGGCCATGCCGTGGGCGCCGGGCTGTGCGACGTGCGTGTTGCGATCGGACCCGAGCGCGCAGCGCTCACGATGCGTTGCGGGCGCCGCGCCGGATCGTCGCTCGCAGCGACGCGCCTGTGTCGCCTGCCTGCTGCGCCGTCCGTGGCGCGGCAGCCGTCACGAGAAAATATCCGCCACATAGCGGCCGTGTTCGCGTTCGATGCGGTCGGCCCAGGCGTTGGCCTCCTCGGCGCTGACGTCCATGCTCTCGCGATAGATCCGCACGAAGGTATCGCGTACCGCCGGTGCCATGCGTTCGCCGTCGCCGCAGACGAAGACGGTGGCGCCTTGCCGGAACAGCGCGGACACCTGCGCGCGGTCCTGCCACAGGCGGTGCTGGACATAGGCCACGCCATCCTGCGGCGCTTGCGAGAAGGCCGGGCGCACATCGACCACGCCCATGTCGCGCCAGCGCTGCAGTTCCTCCCTGTACAGATAGTCGACGTCGGGATGATCGATGCCGAAGAACAGCAACGCCTCGCCGACGTCGCGGCCGCCCGCTTTCTGGATCGCGCGCTCCTGCAGGAAGCCGTGGAACGGCGCGATGCCGCTGCCGGCGCAGACCAGGATGATCGGCGTGGCCGGATCCTCCGGCGGGTGGAAGCTGGCCTGCGACGGCCGCACCGCGACCGAGACCGGCGCGCCTTCGCCCAGGCCGGCCAGGTAGGTGGAAGCCACGCCGCGGCGGCGCCCGATCCCGGACAGTGCCGGCGCGTCGAGCACGGCCACGGTCAGCGAACACTGCGCAGGGTCGCGCAGCGGCGAGGAAGAAATGGAATATTGGCGTGCGCGCAACGCGGGCAGCGCGTCGAGGAAGGCGCCCAGCGACAGCTCGCAGGCCGGGAAGCGTTCCAGCAGATCGAGCAGGCTGGTCTTCTTGGCGAGGACCTCGTCGGCGTAGGCCGGCTCGGCGGCCAGTGCCTGCAGCGCGTCGCGATCGGGCGGGCAGCGCGTGGTGGCGGCCAGTTGCGCCACCTGCGCGCGGGTCGCCGGTTGCGCCAGTTCCACGTAGTCGGTGAGCACCTCGGCCAGCGCCACCGGATAGCCGCTGGGCAGGGCGGACGCGGCGCCGGGCCGCTTGCCGATGAGCACCTGGGTATCGCTGGCCAGGCCGAAGCGCCGCAGCACGCGCTCGACCTGCGCGGCGGGGTTGCGCGGCAGCACCGCGAGATAGTCGCCGGTGCGGTAGCGCATGCCCTCGGGCAGGGCGATCTCGATGTGGCGCTTGGAGCGCGCGAACGGCGCGGCCATGTCGACCAGTTCGCGGTTCTCGACGATGCGGCCCTGGTCGAGCTCGGTGAGCCGCAACGCGCCCAGGCGCGTGGAGGGAACGATGTCCACCTGCAGCGCGTGCGCGGTCTGCGCCGTGGTCGCCTTCCCCAGCGCCTGGCCGAGGTCGGGCCACAATCCGGCGTACCAGGCGTCGAAACCGCCGAAGAAATCGCCGCCGGCATCGGTTTCGCCGCGGGGCTTGAAGCGCGCGGCGCCGGCCGCTTCGAATGCGGCATCGATCCGCTTCGGAATCGCCTGGTAGGTGCGCGCCCACTGCCGGTTGCCGCACCCGAACACGGTGTAGCGCACGCCGGCCAGTTCGCCGGCGGGCAGCGTCTCGATCCAGTCCACGAAGCGGCGCGCGTTGTCCGGCGGCTGGCCTTCGTAAGAGGAGGCGACCACCACCACTGCGCCGTCGCGGGGCAAGTGGCCGGTGTAGTCGTCCAGCGGCGCCACCACTGGCGCATAGCCTTGCGCCGCCGCGTCGCCGCCGATGCGCTGCGCGAACGCTTCGCAGGAGCCGGAATTGCCGCCGTACAGCACCAGCAGCGGCGTGCCCGGTGCGGTGCCGTCGGCTGCCGGCGTCGCCGCCGGCGCCAGGGGTTTCTGCGGCGCGGACGGCACCGCGCTGCGGCGGCGCAGGGCGACGGCGTCGCGCCGGCGCGCGCGGATGCGGAAACCGTCCGGTTTCAAGGTCAGCGTTTCCGCCACCTCGAGCTGATAGTTCGGATCGACCTGGTCCAGGTCGAAGCGCTGCAGGATCATGCTCAGCACCAGCTGCGCCTCCTGCATCGCGAAGCCGCGCCCGATGCAGGCGCGCGCGCCGTTGCCGAACGGTTTCCAGGCATTGGGCGGGAGCCGCTCGGCCGCCTCGGGCGCGAAGCGCTCCGGCCGGAACGCTTCCGGGTCCTCCCACACGGCCGGGTCGCGATGCAGGCCGGGAATCAGCACGAGCAGGGTGTCCTGCGGCGCGATCGCATAGCGGCCGGCCAGCGTGGTCGCTTCGCGCGCCGCGACCGCGAACGCCGGCGCGGTGGGCCACAGCCGCAGGGTTTCCTGCAGGATCTGCTCGATGTAGCGCAGCTTGGCCAGGTCCTCGACCTGCGGCGGCTGCGTGCCCAGCGCGGTGTCCACCGCCTGGCGCGCGCGCGCCAGCGCTGCCGGATTGCGCAGCAGCAGATACAGCGCGAACGACAGCAGCCCGCTGGTGGTCTCGTGGCCGGCGATCAGGAAGGTCACCAGCTGATAGCGGATGTTCTCGTCCGACAGCGCTTCGCCGCTCGCCTGGTCGCGTCCGTACAGCATCAGGTTGAGCAGATCGTCGCGCGAGGCCGCGTCCGGGTCGGCCCTGCGCTCGGCGATCAAGGTGTCGGCGACGCTGCGGATCATCGCCAGGTCGGCCTCGTAACGGCGCCGGCCGGGTGCCAGCAGGCGATTGGCGAGGTCGGGGCGGCGCGCGCGCGCTCCGGCCTCGGCCAACGCGCCCACCATCGCCGCGACGAAGGGGTGCATCTCGTTCTGGTAGAAGCTGTTGAAGCGGTAATCGAAGGCGCACAGCGCGATCGTGTCCAGCGTCAGCCGGGTCATGTTGTCGGCCACGTCGATCGCCGCGTCCGGCCCGAACCGTTCCCAGCGCTGCAGCATCTGTTCGGCGATGTCCTCCATGCGCTCGAACATCGAACGCACCCCGATCGGGCCGAACGCCGGCATCAGCAGCCGGTGCGCCTTGGCCCAGTTGGGTTCGTCGTTGTAGGCGGTGAACAGGCCGTCGCCGCCGAGGTCGCGCAGCGCTTCGAGCGGGCGGTGCAACTTCTTGGCGAAGCGGGTTTCGTCGCAGACCTCGTCCACCAGGCGCTGCCCGCTCAGCACGGTCAGCGACAGCGGACCGCTGTTCAGGCGGAAGATCGGGCCGTGCACCTTGGCCAGGCGCATCAGGCTCTGCACGGGGGCATCGCCATCGAGGTGGTGGAAATTGCCGAGCAGCGGCAGCGAGCGCGGTTGCGGGATTGCGTCGGTCATGGGGTGCCTTCCTGTGGGGAGCGCAGCGTGGCGAGCGGCGGGGCGCCGGCATCGCTGTGCGGGGGATGCAGCAGGGTGGCGAGGACGGTCTCGACCAGCCGCGTCCGCGCCGTGGCGGCGCCGATTTCCGGGGCCAGCCGCGCCAGCAGCTGCGGGAACTCGGGCGGCTGGCTCAGCATGCTGTTCAGCAGCACGAAGAACAGCGCCGGATGCGTCGCCTTCACGATGCCGGCCTCGATTCCTGCAAGCACCAGTGCATGCCCGGCCGCGTAGGCAGGGCGCAGCAACTGCTCGGTGACCACGGCGGCCCGCTCGGGGCTTTCGGAGACCACGCGCGCGACGAAGTCGCGCACTGCCGGGTTGGTCTCGTAGAAGGCGGCCATGATCAGGATCGCGTCGGTCAGCCGCTGCAGCAGCGCGCGCCCGTCGTGTTCGGTCAGTTGCGCCATCGCTGCAAGCCGGGGCCGCAGGGCATGCGAGAGCTGCTCCACGCAGGCGCTCCACAGCTGCGCCTTGCTGCCGAAATGCACGCGCACCAGGTTCGGGCTCACTCCTGCGGCCGCGGCGATGGTGCGGATGTCGGCGCGGTCGAAGCCATACCGGGCAAAGATGCCGGTCGCCGCCGACAGCAGCGCCTGGCGGCCGTCGGCCCGGTCTCTGGTCGGGCGGCCGCGGGGGCGCGGGGGTGGCTTGGCGCTCATGTCCGGGTGTGCGTCCGCATAAATGTTCAGATGTACATTTAATGCCGGCCGCGGTGTTCTTCAAGGTGGCCGTTCAGCGGGTAGTTCGTTTGCTGCTACGGACTGCAGCGGGGCTGCGCCTGCGCGCAGACCAATGCGCGCCGTTGCCGGCGCGTGGCGAAGACATGGCGATCGGTCCCGTGTCGCTGCTTGCGCCGCCTTCTTCGCTCAAGCCCGCAGGCGCTTCACTTCGGGGTGCCCAATCCGCCGATGTTGACCATCACCCGCAGGCCGATCACCAGCGCGTTGTCCGGCGCGCGGCGTGCGGCGGTGTTGCCGAGGATGTCGGGATTGACGATGTACTGCACGTTCGGGACCAGGGACAGCGGCAACTGTGCGACGCGATAGCTGTAGTTGAGTTCGAGGATCGTCTCGTTGCGCGAGATCCCCGGCGCGGCGCCGCGCTTGCGCAGCAGGTCGTTCATGTAGCCCTGCTGGTCGGCGCTGAAGCGGTAGTAGTTGGCGATGGCGCCGAATCCGTCGTTCGGGCGCGAGTCGAACGGGCCGGCGTAGTACAGGCCGGCGGTGAGCTGCAGGTCGTACACCTGGCGCGCATCCAGCGGCGCGGCGATGTTGCCGAACGCGACCAGCATGCGTTTGCTGGCCATGCCCTGCGGCCGGTAGAGCGCGCGTTCGCCCATCAGGTAGGCGCCCCAGCGCCCGCCGTCGTACATGCGCGCCGGTCCGCCGGACAGGCCGCGCAATCCGCCGGTCCGGTTGTAGCGCAGGTCGGCGTAGTCGGCCGAGTTGTACCAGACGCCGGCCACGTAGCGCGGCGCGCCCTGGCCGCGCGCCGGATCGGGTTCGTAGCCGACCTCCAGCGTGCCGAGCACGCCGTTGCTGTCGGCGGTGCTCCAGTCCAAGCCGTTGCTGTTCTTGCGTTGCGGATTGAGTTCGAACGCGCCGACCGAGACGTAGCGCGCATCGGGCTTGTAGCGCAGCTTCGCGCCCCAGTTGACGTAGGGAAAACCGACGAAGCCGCCATCGGCCTGGCTCAGCTGGAACGGGCAATCCGAGGCGCCGACGAAGCGGCAACCGTAGCGGCTGCGGGCGAACTGCCAGGTGGTGTTCATGCGCCCGGCAACCAGCTGCCAGCGGCCACCGGCGAACGCCTGCTCCCAGGTGAACTGCGCCAGTTGCGCCTGTTGTTGCGGATACCAGTAGCCCTGCACCTTGACCGCGTTGCCGATCTGGCGCTGCGACAGGCTGTCGCCGTAGTACCAGGCGCCGGTCGCGTGCACGGTGGCGCCGGGAATGCCGAACAGGCGTTCCAGATCCAGGTCGGCACCGGCGACCACGCCGCCGGCGTTGCGATCGCCGCGCGCCAGCCCGCCGCTGGCGTTGCGCGCATAGTCGTTGGACCAGACGAAACGCGGCGCGATGCCGTGTTCGCCCAGCCAACTGTCGGTATCGGCAGCAGCGGCGCTGGCGGACAGCGTGGCCGAGGCCGCCAGCGTGAGAAATGGAACGAAAGAACGCGATCGGGACATGGGACGCTCCACGGACGAGGCGATGCACGCGGCGGACGTGCGCGGCAGGGGCGCGGTGTCGCGGCGGTGCGCGAAGGGAAGACAGCGTCCGGTCGTGGAGCCGCAGGACAGCGTCGCGTCCGTCGCTAAGCGGACACGGCATTGCGCAGGCTCGTGGGAGGACCGGCAAAGTCGCGGCGGCACGTACGTTGCGCGGCGCCGAAGCGCGCGCCATCGTCGCCACGGATGGGCCGCGCGGCGGCGCGGCCCATCGGACTGGATCGGACTGCCTGGGTCAGGCCACCTTGCCGAGGCCGGCGGCGGCCATCGCGTCGGCGATTTCCTTGTCGGCGCCTTCGGCCAGCGGCAGCAGCGGCGAACGCACCGTGGCGTGGTCGAGCAGGCCGCGCGCGGCCAGCGCCCACTTCAGCGCGACCGAGCCTTCCATGTGCGAACCGCGGTGATAGACGCTCTTGGTCACCGGCAGCAGGCGGTCGTGCAGGGCGCGCGCCTTGGCGTAGTCCTTGGCCTTGCCGGCGGCGATCATCTCGATCAGCGGCTCCGGCGCGATGCAGCCGTAGCCCACCAGCGCACCGTCCACGTCGAACATGGTGTGCAGCAGGTATTCGTCGTGGCAGGTCAGCACCGGCACGTTCGGACGCTCCTTGCGGAACACCGGGATCTCGGTGTCCCAGCGCTTCATGTTGCGCACGCCGTTCTTCATCGCGATCACCCCCGGCAGCGCGGCGATCTCCAGCAGCGTGTCCAGGTCGTAGGTGGCCTTGGTCACGTCCGGGTACTGGAACAGGATCATCGGCAGGCCGCTGGCCTCGTGGATGGCCTTGTAGCGGTCCTGCGGCGCGCCCTTCTGGTAGCCGAAGCGCAGCCAGCCGTGCGAGGGATAGATCAGGCCGGCCGAGGCGCCGGCGGCGACCGCGCGCTTGGCTTCGTCGGCGGCGACGCGGGTGCCTTCCAGGGTGATGCCGGCGATGATCGGGATGCGGGCGTCGACCGCATCGCGGAACGCCTCGATCACCTTGGCCTGCTCGTCGCGCTCCAGGAACGTGCCTTCGCCGGCGTGGCCGAGCACGGTCAGGCCCTTGACGCCCTCGATGCCGCCCAGCCACTTGCCGATGCGCTTGATCGCGGGATAGTCGACGGCGCCGTCGCGGGTGAACGGGGTGACGGGCGCGGGAACCAGGCCTTTCAGGTCGATGTTGCTCATGGGGTTTTTTCCTCTTGTTTCGGATCAACGGGGGATGGAGTCGAACGCAGCGTCCGACGTGGGGGTGGTGCGTGGAGGCGCTAGTAAACGGGCCTCCGGAGGGATGCGTGCGGTGTGGGCGGGTACTGCAGCCGATGCGCTCAGGGCGAGAGTTCTTCCAGCGATCGGCCCTTGGTTTCCAGCGCGCACAGCAGCGTCACCGCCGCGCCGGCCAGCAGCACGACGGCGAAGGCGACGAACACGTAGCGCAGGCCGATGCCGGCGATGACCGCGCCGACCACCAGCGGGCCGCTGGCCGAACCCAGGCGCAGCCAGGCGCTGCCCAGGCCGGTGCCGATGGCGCGGATGCGGGTGGGGTAGAGCTCGGCCGAATACAGGTACAGCGAGAAGGTGATGGTCTGCACCGCGGCATAGGCCAGCGCCGCGAACACCAGCACCTGCAGCGCCGAGGTGCCGCCCAGCATCGCCAGCGCCAGCAGCGGAACGCTGCCCGCGGCGAAGGCGATGACGTACCAGCGCTTGCGTCCGACCTTGTCGATCGACAGCGCGCACACCACCGCGGCGGCGACGCCGGCCAGCGAGGTGAGGAAGCCGTAGGCGATGCTCTGCTGCAGCGGCAACCCGAAATGCTGGCGATACAGCGTCGGCAGCCAGGTGATGATGCCGTTGGCCACCAGGTAGGAGCAGAACCACAGGCACCAGATCACCAGCGTGCGCTTGAGGTAGACGCTGCCGAACAGTTCGCGCCAGTCCGAACGTTGCGCCTTGGGCAGCGCGTTGCGGTCGAACACCGGCGCCGGCAGCGGGCCATGGCGGCGCTCGGCGCTGCGCTCCAGTTCGGACACGATCGCATCGGCCTTGTCGTAGCGGCCCTTGGAGGCCAGCCAGCGCGGCGACTCGAACATGAAGAAGCGCAGCGGGATCATCACCACCGCCGGGATCAACCCGACCATGAACATCGCCTTCCAGCCGTAGGCCGGCACCAGGAAGTAGCCGATGCCGCCGGCGGCGACCAGGCCCAGCAGGAACATCACCTCGTACAGCAGGAAGAAGCGGCCGCGCTTCTTGGAGCCGATCAGTTCGTTGATGTAGGCGCTGGCCACCGGCACTTCGCCGCCGGTGCCGATGCCCTGGATGAAGCGGAACGCCATCATCGCCGCGGCGCTGCCGGCGAACAGGCAGGCCACGTCCATCGACACGAACAGCAGGATGGTGAACAGCAGCACGTGCAGGCGGCCGACGCGCTCGGCCAGCCAGCCGAAGAACACCGCGCCGAGCAGTTGGCCGAGGTAGCCGGCCGACAGGATCATGCCGATCTGCGCCGGCGTCAGCTGCCACTCCTTGGCCAGCACCGGCATCGCGTAGGCGATGGCGATCACCGTGTAGCCGTCGAAGAAGGTGGCGGCGCCGACGATGTTGCGTGCCCACCACACCTGGCGGGTGACGGGAAGGCGTTCGAGCCGGGCGCCGATCTGCGCCTGCGCCTCGGCGGGCGGCAGCGAACGTGCGGCAGTGGCGGGGGCGGCGGTGGTGGGCATGAGCATCGTTGCTGCCTCTCACAGGACAAGAAGAACCCGGCGCGGGCGCCGGAGCGTCCACGAAGCGGTCGGATTGCAGGGGAACCGGGCGGGGCGCCCGGGCGGTCAGGTGCTGGGTGCGGTCACGGCGATACTCCCGCTGGCCTGGATCGCGAAGGCGATGTCCTTGGCCGCGAGCAGGGTGGGTTGCAGGGCGGTGCGTAGCAGTTCGTCATGGCTGGTGCGCACCGACGGTGCGGCGACGCTGATCGCGCCGAGCGGATAGTCGTCGGCATCCAGCACCGGCACCGCCAGCACGCGCAGTCCCTCGGTCAGCATCGAGTCGAGGATCACGTGGCGGTCGCGGCGGATGCGTTCGAAGGTGCCGAGCATGGCGGCGATCTCCGGCGCGTGCGGCGCGTGCACGTTCACCCCCGTCACCCGGGTCACTTCCTCTGGCGACAGGTGCGCGAGCATGGCCAGGCCGATCGCGGTGCGGGTGCTGGGCACGGTGGTGCCGATGCGGATGTCCACGCCCAGCCGGGTGATGCCGGCGCGGACCCGTTCGATGTAGAGCACGTCCGGGCCCTGCAGCACGGCGAAGCTGGCCGCTTCGTTGACGTCGCTGACCAGCGCGCGCAGCAACGGGCGCACCACGCTGCGCAGGTCGCGGCGGGCGATGGCGTGGAAGCCGAGGTCGAGCACCTTCAGCGTCAGCCGGAAGCGGCGGCTTTCGGGAATGCGGCTCACGTAGCCGAGTTCGACCAGCGTGTTGAGCATGCGGAACGTGGTGCCCGGGTCGAGCTTGGCCAGCGCCGCGATCTGGCTCAGCGACAGTTCCTCGTGCTCGGAGGAAAACGCCTCGAGCACCCGGAAGCCCTTGGCCAGCGATTGCACGGTGCTGCGCAGCTTCTTGTCCGCCGCGGCCTCGTCGCCGTCGGCGGCGGCGGGGTCCAGCGCGCCTGGGGAGATCGTCTTGGTCATCTGCACATTCCTGGTGGCCGTCGTACGTCGCAAGCTTGCCGAACCGGCCGGATGGTGTCGCTTGACAAGCGTGTTTCGGATTGCGAAAATTATTTCGAAAGTACACGCCAAGGTTCGCCAAGCGCTCTCGCCGCGTCAAGTTGCGGCGCAGCATCGGTGGCGTGTGGTCGTGCGCGGCGCGATCGGCGACATGGTCCGCGCCTGGTTCCAGGCGGCCGAGCGTGCGCCGCAGGATCGAGTTCCCAATCTCCAATCCCGGCTGCATTGCCCTGTGCGTGGCGCAAGACGTAGCGCCCTGTCGAAGTAGCTGGAGCCGCGTCTTGGATTCGCCGTGGCGGCGGCACCATGTGAGATCGGTGCGATTCCAATGCTTCGAGCGGCGTGCGCGCTGTGGCGGATCGCCATGTAGACGAACGGCTCCGCGATCGGCAGCGCAAGCGTTGCTGGCAGACAACCCCGCGCGGCGCCGATAGCGTGGCGTATGGCCCGAACCAACCGACAGGCGCCGCAACCACCTGCGCAGAAATGGTGGCAGACGTTGTCGTTCAAGCGCGCCGCCGCCGAGGTGTCGGCGGTGCTGGTGCTGGTCGGCGGCACCTACGGGTTCGTGCAGTACGTGGAGGTCAAGCCGCTGGAACGGCGCCTAGCCGAAGCGCAGGCCGCCGCTTGCAAGCCGGCGCCCAGTTCGCCATTGATCGCGTTCGGCTTGTTGCCGGGCGACAGCCGCGTCCTCTGGGATGGCGCGCTGACGGTGACCAACGCGACGCGCGGCGAGGACGGCGCGGGGACGCGGTTGCGGGCGACGCCACGCGAGGGTGCGCCGGTCGAGCGGGCAGGGCTGTCGCCGGGCGACAATTTCGATGTGCCGGTTGCCGGACACGGCACGTATCAGGTCTACCTGAAAAGAAGCTCGGCCGACTTCATCGAGGTGTCAGTGCTGCATCGGCCATGACGGCCGCGACGGGCGAAGGCGGCGCGTGCCTGCAACGCCTGCGCGGCGATCTCGTTGTCGTCAACGGATGCTGGACTTCGCGCAGCGGCGCCCCGGCGCTACTGCGGCTGCGTCACCGCGCCTGCGCGGTCTCGACCACGGCGCCGTTCTCGTACACGGTCAACCGGCGTGTGCCCGTGTCCGCCGCCGGCGCGAACACGAAGCGCAGGTCGCGTTCCATGGCAAAGAAGCGGGTCGGCGATTCGGCGTGCAGGGTCACCACCAGTGCGCCGGCGCTGAGCTTCAGGTGGTCGCCTTCCACGGCGACGCGGATGTCGCCCACGCGCGCGCCGCGATAGTCGCCGGCGTAGCCGGCCAGGACCTCGGGTGCCAGGCGCAGCTGCGTGGTGGGCGGCACGTACGCCGCCGCGGCGTGCGCGTAGCTGTAGATGCGGCGCATGCGCCAATGTCCGTCCACCGACTGCCAGAGATTGGTGAATTCGGCCTGCCCGTCCAGACGCTCGGGCTCACCGTTGCGCTGCAAGTGGAAGCGATGCGTGCCCGCCAGCAGCGCGAAGCCGCCGGCCAGCGGATGGAACTGCACGTCGCCGGCGGCCGCGTCGCGACGCAGGTGCATCGCCGGGTCGGCGCAGGGGCCATCGCGCAAGGATCGCAGCACCGCCGCCTTCGATGCGGTCAGGCCGGTCTTGTCGTGGTAGAACTCCACGTCGTCGGTGAGCAGTTCGCCCATCGTGCGCATGTCGCAGGCGTTGTAGGCCTGCCAGTAGCGCGCATCGGCGGCGCGCACCGCTGCTTCGTCGTCGGCCGCCGCGGCGGCGCCGCTCAGGCCCAGCAGCGCGCACAGCGCAAGATGGCGAAGGGACATGGCGGGCTCCTGCAGCAGGAGCCCGATTGCAACCCAACGCTGCGCGCCTGCCGCGTGCAACAAGTCATGGGCACCGATGGACGTCGGCGTTCGGTGGTCATGGCGAAGGGCACCAAGCGCGGCAATGCAGCGAAGGCGGCGCTGCCGAGGGTGCTGATCAGCTGAAAGAGATGTCGTGCCGGCAGCGCCGCATGGCCGAGCGGCGAGCGCACGACGTCGCCGTGTCGCAACGGCAGAAAATGCGTCTGCGCGTTGCCGCACACCGGCCGCTGGCGCTGCGCAATACCGTTACCATGCCCTGCGCCGCGACATGCCGCGTGCGCCTGCATGCGGCCGCATGTCGCCAAGATGACGGCGATCGCGCGCGCGCGATGAGCGCGAAGATGCGTCCGCTACGCAATCGTCGCATACTGGGCATGCAGGGGTGCGAGGGGAGGAGTTGTTGGCGGTGCTGATGCAAGGCGGTGGGACGTTCAAACGAGTGCTGCACGGCCCGGCCAGATGGCTGCGTGCGGTGCCGATCGCCGACCCGGTGGATCTGCGCAATGCGCCGATGTTCCAGGTGGTGCTGTTGCTGTTCGGGACCCTGCCTGTCGCTGCGTGGCTGTATCGCGCGATCGCGGTGCCGGTGGCGTGGCGTCCCGGCGAATTGACCAGTCTGGCGTTGAGCGCGCTGTTCAGTGCGGTCGCGCTGCTGGGCGTGGTGCTGATCCGTTTCGGCCGCTTCCGCTGGGCCGCCTACCAGATGTTGGGCGTGTTCGCGGTCTCGGTCCTGGCCAGCCATGCCGCCAGCGGATTCGGTGGGCAACGCTTCGAGCAGCCGGTGCTGGTGGTGCCGATGGCGATCGCCGCGCTGGCGGTGGGGCGGCCGGCGCTGTGGACGATGTTCGCCGCCGTCGCGCTGTCGTTCGCGCTCGGGACCTATGTGGACATCGGCAACGGTGAGCCGCAGGACGTCATCGGCGATGCGGTCATCAGCGGCGTCATCTTCCTGCTGATCGCGGTGGTGCTGGACCGCACCTCGGCCGCGTTGCGGCAGAGCCTGCGCGAGGTGCAGGTACGCGCCGAGCAACTCGGTCTCGCGCACGACACGCTGCGGCGCGAAGTGGAGGAGCGGCAGCGGATCGAAGACCAGCTGGTGAACGCCAAGAAGGTGGAGGCGGTGGCGCGGCTCGCCTCCGGCCTCAACCACGATTTCAACCATCTGCTGAGCCTGGTGCTGGGCTACGTGCGCCAGGGACGCCGCGCCGGCGACGCGCCGGCGATCGCCGCGGCGTTCGACGGGGTCGAGTCGGCGGCCAGGCGCGCCACCGCGCTCAGCGCGAAGTTGCTCAGCTTCAGCCGCCAGGACGAGACCCAGGCCGAGACGCTGGATCTCGGCGAACTGGTGGCGACGTTGCGGCCGCTGCTGAAGCAGGCGCTCAAGCCCGGCATCGCGCTGGAGGTGCAGGTGCCGCCCGGGCTGCAGGTGCATTTCGACCGGCAGCAGCTGGAGTTGATCCTGCTTAACCTGGTCGCCAATGCCGACGATGCGATGGAACACGGCGGCACCGTGACCCTGCACGGCCGGCGCGTCGGCGGCGAAGCCTGGCTGCAGTGCCGCGATACCGGCCCGGGCATTCCCGCGGCCCTGCGCGAAAAGATCTTCGAGCCGTTCTTCACCACCAAGCCGGTCGGCCATGGCACCGGGCTCGGCCTGGCGATGGCCAACGGGCTGATGCAGCGGCATGGCGCGCGCATCTGGGTCGACGCCGAGACCGGTGCCGGTGCCGCGTTCGTGCTGAGCTTCCCGCATGGGCAGGCGCAGCCGCCCGCGCTGGCGGGCGCGAAAGGCGTGGAGGGCTAGCGCGTGGCGTGTGCTTGCCGTTTGCAGGGCGCCGCGTATGCGTGGCTGGCGCCGTCAGGGACGTGCCGGCGATGACGGCGTCGCCGGGGCTGGTGCTGGCCGGGGTGCGGATCGCGGTGGTCGAGGACGACCCCGAACTGCGCGCGATCGTCGTCGACGAACTACGCCACGAAGGTGCCCAGGTGCTCGGCTTCGGCAGCGCCGAGGCGTTGTACCGGCACCTGCTGGGCGATGTCTGCGATCTGGTGGTGCTGGACGTCGGGCTGCCGGGCGAAGACGGCTATTCGGTGGCGCGCTATCTGCGGCAGATCGTGCCGCAGGCGGGCATCGTGATGCTGACCGGCCGCGGCGCGAACACCGACATGACCCGCGGCCTGATGCAGGGCGCGGACCTGTACCTGGTCAAGCCGCTGGACGTGGAACTGCTGATCGCGGCGCTGGCCAACCTGCGCCGGCGCCTGCAGCCTGCGGCACCGTCCGCGGCGCCGGCCGTGCAGGACTGGCGGCTGAGCGACGACGGCTGGACGCTGTTCGCGCCGGGCGCGCGGACGCTGGCGCTGACCGAGGCCGAGCGTGGACTGCTGAAGGTGCTGTTCGCGCAACGCGGCGCGCCGGTCGACCGCGACACGCTGATCGCCGCGGTCACCGATGCGCCGTGGGATTTCGATCCGCACCGCCTGGAGGTGCTGGTACACCGGCTGCGCGCACGGGTGACGGCCGCGACCGCGGCGACGCTGCCGCTGCGCGCCGTGCGCGGGCAGGGGTATCTGCTGGGCGAGGCGGCGTAGCCCAGCCGACCCGGTCGGGATAGGTCGTGCTGTGCCTGGCGCGTGTGCGGCCGGTAAGGCCGGGGGCTGTCTTCCGCAGGGAGCCGAGCCGCCGCGGCCTGGTGCGCCCGAGCGTATCCCTTCGAAGTGCCGTGTTCGGCGTCCGGGCGGCTTCGCGCCTCGGACCGGCGGCCGCCCGCCGCGCCGCCCGCGCATGACCACCCGCACGCCGGCACGGCCGATTCGCCTCTCCAATCGCGCAATGTCCCCAGGATGTCTCCCGGATGTCCCGCATTCGCGCATGGGCCGCGGATCCGATGCTTGCGCGATCGGTAGACAGATTGGCGGGTTTCGCCGGCTGCGCCGGCGTCCATTCTTTCGTCACAGCCCAATAACGAGGGCGTCCCATTGCGGTTGCGGCATCCGTCTCGTTGCGCGCGTGAGGAAGTGAGAGCGAACGCGAACCGCTGCTACTGACTGCCTGCACCGGCCTGCGCAGAATCCGCGCCACCACACCGGCAGGCCCAGCCTGCGCTTTCGGAGTGGGTTCCGATCCCGATCGCAGCGCGCCCCGCACGGCTTAGGCCTGGGGCGCCGGTTCGTGGGTCCGGTTTGGATGCTTGGGGAGAGAGAGGCACATGACTTATCTGATGCGCGGCAGCCGCATGGCTGCATTGCGGGCGTGGGCGCGTGTCGCCTGCGGCGACCACCGCGTTCCGGCGTTGCCGGGGCGAAGCCTGCGGCTGATGATGGCCGTGTTGCTGCTGGCCGCGCCTGCGCTGGCGGCGGCCGCGGACCTGCAGATCACCAACCTGTCCGACACCGGCTACGATCCGACGCCGGCCGGCGGCACCGTGGTCTACAGCGTCACCGTCGAGAACAGCGCCGCCGATACGGTCAACAACGCGGTGGTGATCTTCGATCTGCCCGCCGGCGCCCAGGCCGGCGCACCGCTGCCGGCCACCTGCAGCGTCGCCGCCGGCAACCCGCAGCGCATCGAGTGCCGGGTCGGCACCCTGGTCGGCACCTTCTCTTCCAACGGCGCGCCGGTGACTTTCCAGTTGCCGGTGAGCACGGTCGGCCTGGCCCCGGGCACGATCGAGATCCGCGGCGCGATCGGCGTTGAACCCGGCCTGCCGGCGGCGAGCACGCCGATCGCCTCGCTGCTCGATGGCGACGCGTTCTTCGCCGGCGACAGCAACGCCGCCAACAACCGCCGCCTGGAAGCGACCACGCTGGAATCGGCGGGCGACCTGAGCGTGGAGAAGACCGCCACGCCGAACCCGGTCGTCGCCGGCGCCGAGGTCACCTATACCGTCACCGTGCGCAACGCCGGGCCCAGCGCCTCGGCCGGCTTCACCGTGGTCGACACGCTGCCGGCCGCGGTGCAGTACGTGGCCAACAGCTTCAGCGGCAGCGGCTGGACCTTCAACAGCGGCAGCATGACCGCCACCCACGCCGGTGCGCTGGCCAACGGCGGCAGCAGCAGCTTCACCTTCCGCGCCCGCGTCACCGCGGCCAGCGGCAACATCGTCAACACCGCGCGCGTGGAGGCCGGCTCCACGCCGGATCCGCTGCCCGACAACAACACCGGCAGCGTGACCACCACGGTCAACGCCGGCGCCGACCTGGCGCTGAGCAAGAGCGTCAACCCCTCGCCGGCGATCTCCGGCCAGCCGGTCACCTTCAACATCCAGGTCCGCAACCAGGGCCCGAGCGCCGCGCTCAATCCGCGCTTCGTGGACAACCTGCCCACCGGTTTCCTGGCCACCGGCGGCACCGTGCCGGCCGGCTGGACCTGCACCAACAGCAATGGCAACGCCACCCGCACCTGCGCGTTGAACGGCAGCCTGGCGGTCGGCGCCGTGGCCGATTTCACCATCGAGAGCACGGTGCCGGCGTCCGGCACCAACAGCAGCGGCGACGTCACCAACAGCGCCACTGCCAGCTCCGACACCCCGGACGCGAACAGCGCCGACAACACCGGCAGCACCACCTTCACCGTGCTCGCCGACGGTGCCGACCTGTCGATGCAGAAGACCAAGACCCCGGCGCTGGTGCCGGTGTGGAGCGGCATCGGCAGCGATCTGGACAGCCGCATGACCAGCACCATCGTCGTGCGCAACATGGGTCCGCGCCCGGCCACCGGCCAGGTGCAGACGGTGGATACGCTGGCCACCGGCGAAGAGCTGTTGCAGCCGGACGGCAGCGTGGCGCAGCCGGGCGTGCCGTTCGCCAGCGGCGCGTGGACCTGTTCCGTAGACCAGGCCTACAGCGGCTCCAGCGTGCAGCACGTGACCTGCGACCTCGGCGCCGGTTCGCTGCCGTTGGCGGTGGGTGCGCAGGCGCCGACCCTGCAGCTGCTGACGCGTGCGCGCAGCTCCTCGGCCAACCTGCTCAACAACGCCTGTACCGGCGGCTCCGGCGGCTCGATCGAACCGCTGACCGGCAACGGCATCGACCGCGACCCGGAAACCGACAACGACTGCTCCGGCGCGGGCACCCGCACCACCGACGAGCGCGCCGACCTGGCCATCGCCAAGCAGACCAATGGCGTCGGCGCCGCCGACAACGTGCTGGCGGCCAACCAGGACACGCTCAGCTACACCCTGACCGTGACCAACAACGGCCCGGACAGCACCACCGGCGTGGTGGTCAACGACACCGTGCCCGGCTTCGTCAACGGCCGCACTCAGATCACCGTGACCACCACCCCGGCCGGCTGGAACTGCGCCATCAACGGCGCCTCGGTGGTCTGCCGCTCCGGCACCACCGCGCTGGCCAACGGCGCCACCGCGCAGATCGTCATCCAGGTCCAGCGCGCGCTGTTCGACAGCTTCAACCAGGCCGCCGGCACCTGCGGCGGCACCGCCATCAGCGGCGCGTTCTGCAACACCGCCGGGGTCGGCATCGATGCGGCCGTGGCCGGTTCGGTGGGCGAGCTCAACGGCAACAACAACCAGGCCTCGGACTGGATCCGCATCGCGCGCGTGGCCAACGTCGCCACCACCGCCAAGACCATTTCCTCGGGCACGCCCGGCCGCGCCGGCGTCAACACCACCTATGTGATGTCCTACATCAACCGTGGCCCGTCGACGGTACCCGGGGTGATCTTCCGCGACGTGTTCACCCTGCCGGCCAACGATTCCGGCTTCGTGCTGGTGTCCGCGCAGCGCACCGGTGCCGGCACCCGCGCCTGTACCGCCACCGCTGGCGCCGGAGTGACGGTCACCGTCGACGCCGGCGGCACCTCCTACGCCAACCCGACCGGCGCGCCGGCGCAGGTCACCGTGCAGTGCCCGGCGCTGCCCTCGCTCACCAACGAGCAGACCGAAACCCTGCAGGTGGTGATCCGGCCCAACGTCAACAGCGGCAACACCGGCCGCCAGTTCGACAACATCGCCGACTTCGTGGTGGACATCGATGGCGACGGCACCGGCGATGCGACCGCGGGCACCGATGGCGACGGCAACACCTACGACTTCAACACCGACACCAGCGACGACAGCAAGAGCGCGCAGCTGCCGTTCGAGGCCGGCCAGGTCGACCTGATCACCAACAAGGTCGACACCGGCTTCACCGGCGGCGTGGATCCGCTCGGCTACGACGAGACCAACCCCACCGCGAACCTGATCACCTACCGGATCACGATCCGCAACAACGGCCCGTCGGTCGCCACCGACGTGCGCCTGGGCGACAGCTTCACTCCGCCGTCCGGCCGCACCGTCACCTTCATCGGCGCCTCGGCCACGCCCACCGGCACCTTCGACCCGGCCGCCTGTTCGGTGACCTCCGGCAGCAACCCGACCGTGGGCGCGGTGCAGGTGCTGAACTGCCTGATGCCTGGCATCGGCTTCAGCAACAACGTCGCCGGCGTGGTCGCCTCCGGGCAGACCAGCACGCTGTACCTGCGCTACCGCTACGACACCCCGCCGGGCGCGGCCGGCGACACGGTCAGCAACCTGGCCCAGGCCACGTCCGCCGAGGCCGACAGCAACACCGCCAACAACGACGCCAGCCAGGAAACCACGATCCGCGCCTCCGCCGATGTGGGCGTGAGCAAGCACGTGATCACCACTGCGCCCGATGCCGATCCGGATGCGGCGCTGCCGGCCAACGCCACCTCGGTGGGCCTGCGCCAGCCGTTCTTCTACGTCATCGACGGCATCAACAACGGTCCCGGCGCGAGCCTGTCGCGCGACCGCAGCGGCACCAGTCCGCTCAACGGCACCGGCACCGTGGTCAGCGACACGCTGCCCGCCGGGCTGGTGGTCGTCGGCCAGGTGACCTGGCAGAAGAAGGGCCCGATCCCGGGCGGCGGCGGCGGCGAAGTGCCCAACGGCACCGGCAGCTGCACCCAGGCCTCGGCCACGCTGACCTGCAACCTCGGCGACGTCACCGTCGGCGGCAAGCTGCGCATCGTGGTGCCGGTGCGCTGGGATACCTATCCGGGCGCGTCGGCGATCAACAACACCGCGACCATCACCACCGAGCAGGTCGATCGCGTTCCGCCGAACAACACGTCCACCGTGCCGATCCTGGTCACCCGGGCGTCGCTGGCCGGCACCGTGTTCGAGGACCGCGACCGCGCGGGCGGCAATGGCGGCGTGCGCCAGAACGGCGAGCCCGGCATCGCCGGCGTCACCATCGTGCTGACCGGCACCGATGCCTATGGCAACACGGTCAACCGCAGCACCACCACCGCGGCCGACGGCACCTATAGCTTCGACAACCTGTCGGCGGCCGGCGCGGGCGGCTACACGCTGACCCAGACCCAGCCCACCGGCTATCGCAACGGGCCGGTGGATCCGCCGGTCGCCGGCGCCAGCGCGCCGTCGCTGGGCGGCACCTATGCCGCCGGCAGTCCCAACTCCAGCTACACCACCGTTCCGGTCGGCGCGACCGACGCGGCGGTGCGCTACGACTTCCCGGAAGTGCGTCGCCCCAGCCTGTCCGGCCGGGTCTACGCCGACCTGAACTTCAACAACGTGCGCGACGGCGGCGACCCGGCGATCGCCGGCGCCACCGTGGAACTGCTCGACGCCACCACCGGCGCCGTGCTGGCCACCACCAGCACCGACGGCAACGGCGCCTACCGCTTCGACGATCTGGATCCGACCCTGACCTACAGCGTGCGCGAGCCGCTGCCGGCCGGGCAGTACAGCAACCGTCCCAGCGCGATCAATCCCGGCCAGATCGGCGGCGCGGCGTGCACGCCGGGCAGCTGCGTGGCCGGCACCGCGGTGGCCGCCCCGGGCGGTCCGGATGCGGCCACCACCGACCGCATCTCGCAGATCCAGCTGGGCGCAGGCCTGGACGGCACCGAGTTCAACTTCGGCGAGAACCCCAGCGGCAGCGCGATCCAGGGACAGGTGTGGCGCGACGACGACAATGACGGCGTGATCGACCCGACCGAGACCGGCCTGGCCGACGTGGACGTGGTGCTGACCGGCACCGACCAGAACGGCCAGGCGGTCAATCTGACCACCAAGACCGATGCGACCGGCAACTACAGCTTCATCGGCCTGCTGCCGGGCACCTACACGGTGACCGAGCCGACCCAGCCGACCGGCACCCTCAACGGCAAGACCGTGCCCGGCGACAAGGGCGGTACCGCCACCGACGTGGTCACCACGCCGTCGGCGATCGCCACCATCGTGCTCGGCGCCAACCAGTTGGGCCAGCACTACGACTTCGGCGAAGTGCAGGCGGCCTCGCTGTCCGGCCGCGTGTACTACGACAACGACGACAACGGCGTGGTCGGCAGCGACGAGACCGGCATCGGCAACGTGCGCGTGGTGCTGACCGGCACCGACGACCTCGGCGCGGCGGTGCAGCTGACCGTGCAGACCGACGCGCAGGGCCGCTACCGCTTCGAGAACCTGCGTCCGGGCACCTACACGGTGACCGAACCGGACCAGCCGGCCGACACCCGCAACGGCATCACCACCGCCGGCACCGTCGGCGGCGCCACCCGCGGCGTGGCGACCCCGCGCGAGACCGTGCCGTCGGCGATTTCCGCGGTGGTCCTGGCCCCGGGCGCGCAGTCGATCGACAACAACTTCGGCGAGATCGCCAACACCCCGGACCTGGTCGTCAGCAAGATCGCCGACCCGGTCAAGTTCACCGTCAACAACACCGCCACCTACACCATCAGCGTGCGCAACATCGGTCCGCGTCCGACCGCCGGCGTGTACCAGGTGCAGGACCGCCTGCCGCCGGGCGTGACCCTGGCGGCCCTGCCCACCGGCAGCGGCTGGACCTGCGCCGGCGCGGTCGGTGCCGACCGCTTCAGCTGCGACGCCAGCACGCTGATCGCGCCCGGGCAGACCGCCAGCGACCGCATCCAGGTGCAGGTCGCGGTCGGTGCCGCGGCGGCGACCGGCAACCCGGTCAACAATGCGGTGCTGGTGCAGGGCGGCGGCGAAGATGCCGCGCACAGCCCGACCCCGACCGAGCGCGGCGCGTTCGACGGCGACGTGACCCAGTTGCCGGTGTGCGATCCGGCGATCACCCAGAACGCCTGCCGCCTGCCGACGCAGGTGCAGCTGGCGGCCTCGGTGACGGGCACGGTCTGGTTCGACGTCGGCAACGACGACACCCTGCTCGACGGCGGCGATCGCCGCCTGCCGAACTGGATCGTCGAACTGGTCGATCCGACCAGTGGCCAGGTGGTCAAGACCACGCTCAGCGCCGCCGACGGCAGCTACCGCTTCGGCGACGTGATCCCCGGACAGAAGTGGCACATCCGCTTCCGCGATCCGAGCTCCGGGGTGATCTGGGCGTTCCCGGTCAGCGGCGAGACCGCTTCCGGCGCCGCCGCCCCGTGCGCCGCCGACGCGGCGATCAGCAACGGCAGCACCAGCTCGTGCCGGGTCAGCGACGGCGGCATCAGCCAGCTGGAAGTGGTGCTCAAGGCCGGCGAGAACCTGCCGCAGCAGAGCCTGCCGGTGGATCCGTCGGGCGTGGTCTACGACGCGGTCACCCGCGATCCGGTGCCCGGTGCGATCGTCACCCTGGCCCCGGTCGGCGTCTGCGCCGGCTACGACCCGGCCACCAGCCTGCTCAACACCCAGGCCGGCGGCTACCGCATCGAAGGTAACGCGGTGTCGATGACCGTCGGCAACGATGGCTACTACCAGTTCCTGTTCGGCCCGGCGGCGCCGGCGCGCTGCGAATTCCAGCTGACGGTGACCCCGCCGGGCGGCTACGTGTTCGTCTCCACGCTGATCCCGGCCGAAGGCAACTCGCTGTCGCCGCCCGGCGCGGTGGGCAGCAACTACCAGGTGCAGCCCAACGCGCTGGCGCCGACCGGTCCGGTCGGCACCGCGACCCAGTACTACCTGCGGCTGTTCGCCGGGTCGGCCACCGCCGGCATCGTGCACAACCACATTCCGCTCGATACCGCGGTAGCCACCGGCCTGGCCATCACCAAGACCGGCGATCGCCAGACCGCCGAAGTGGGCGACACCGTGCAATACACCATCACCATCCGCCAGACCGCCGGCAGCCCGCTGCAGATGGTCAACGTGGTCGACCGCCTGCCGCGCGGCTTCACCTACATCGACGGCACCGCGCGTGCCAACGGTGTGGCCGTGCCCGAACCGCTGGGCAAGCCCGGTCCGACGCTGGGCTTCAGCGCCGGTCCGATCCAGGTCGGCCAGCAGATCGCGCTGACCTACCGCGTGCGCATCGGCGTCGGCGCGCAGCAGGGCGACGGCATCAACCGCGCCCAGGCGCACGGCTGCTCGATCGCCGGCGGCTGTCTCGACCCGGTCTCGCTGCAGCCGCGTTCCGGCGCGCTGCCGTCCAACCAGGCGCAGTACCGCGTGCGCGTCACCGGCGGCGTGTTCACCGAGGAGGGCTGTGTGCTCGGCAAGGTATTCGTGGATTGCAACGTCAACCATGTGCAGGACCGCGAGGAGATCGGCATTCCCGGCGTGCGCCTGTACTTCGAGGACGGCACCTGGGTGATCAGCGATTCGGAAGGCAAGTACAGCTACTGCGGCCTGCCGCCGCAGAGCCACACGCTGAAGGTCGACGCCAGCACGCTGCCGCAGGGTGCGCGCCTGACCACCAGCAGCAACCGCAACCTGGGCGACGCCGACAGCCTGTTCATCGACCTCAAGAACGGCGAGCTGCATCGCGCCGACTTCATCGAAGGCAGCTGTTCCAACCCGGTGCTGGAGCAGGTCAAGGCGCGGCGTACGCAGGGCGAGGTGCGCGCGCCGGAGACCGAAACCGGCAACGCGCCGCTGCGCTTCAGCAGCAAGCCGACGCGCGCCCCGCAGCAGGCCACCGACTCGGCGGCGCAGTCGCCGATCGTCAAGCCACGCGGTACGCCACCGCCCGATGTCACCGTTCCTGCGGAGGTGCAGCCATGAGCCGGCCCGTCACGACGCGCCGCCTGCCGCGGCTGACCCTGCTGGCGTGCGCCCTGGCGACGCTGCCGGCCATGGCCCAGCAGACCGTCGGCAGCAGCCGCTTCACCCCGGTGCTGGGCGAGGCCGGCACGCTGTACCCGCGCACGCCGGGCAGCGCTGACGCCGCCGCCCAGACCCTGGCGCCGCCGCGTTCGGGTTCGCTCGACGCGCGCGCCGCGCAGGGCATGGACCAGGTGCAGGTCGAGGTCGATCGCGATGGCGCGCCGGCCGACGGCCAGACCCCGGTGCACGTGACCGTGCGCCTGCTCGACGACGCCGGCAAGCCGTTGCAGGGCGAGCACTTCGCCACCATCGAGCACACCGGCGGGCGCATCCTGCTGCCGGGCTCGCGCACCGACGAGCTGGGGCCGGGCGCGGCCGACTCCGACAAGGTCACGCCGGGCGTACAGTTGCCGGTGCGCGACGGCGTGGCCGAGTTCGACCTGCTGGCACCGGACCAACCGCAGGACGTGGTGCTGCGGGTCACCGCCGGCGCCCACAGCGCCGAGGGCACCATCGGCTTCGTGCCGGAAATGCGCGAGATGATCGCCACCGGCCTGATCGAAGGCGTGGTCAATTTCCGCCGCCGCGACAACAGCGGGCTGATCGCCCCGGTCGACCACGACGACGTGTTCGAGCGCGACATCCGCCGCTGGGAGAAGCAGTTCAACAACGGCAAGGCCAACGCCTCGGCGCGCACCGCGTTCTTCGTCAAGGGCCGGATCAAGGGCGAGTACCTGCTCACCGCCGCCTACGATTCGGACAAGCAAGTGCGCGGGCGTCTGCTGCGCGACATCCAGCCGGAAGAGTACTACCCGGTGTACGGCGACTCCTCGCTGCGCGGCTTCGATGCGCGCTCGGCCGAGCGCCTGTACGTGCGCGTGGACAACCGCCGCAGCTACCTGCTGTACGGCGATTTCCAGACCGGCGACACGCTGGCCACCGCGACCGGCATCGGCGCGCGCAGCAGCATGCCGCAGCGCAGCCTGGGCACCTACAACCGCACCGCCACCGGCCTGGGCTGGCACTACGAGAACGAGCGCGTGCGCACCAACGTGTTCGCCATCCAGGACTCGCTGCGCCAGGTGATCGAGGAGTTCGCCAGCCAGGGCAGCGGCCCGTACGCGCTGCGCAACAACGCCGTGCTGGAAGGCAGCGAGCGGGTGGAAGTGGTCGTGCGCGACCGCAACCAGCCCTCGCGGATCGTCTCGGTGCAGCCGCTGTCGCGGTTGGTGGACTACAGCTTCGAGCCGTTCTCCGGGCGCATCCTGCTCAACCAGTTCCTGTCCGCGTACGACAGCAACCTCAATCCGGTCTCGCTGCGCATCACCTACGAACTGGACCAGGGCACCGAGCGCTTCTGGGTGTACGGCGCCGACGGCCAGCTGCGGCTGACCGATGCGCTGGAAGTCGGCGCGGCGGTGGTGGACGACCGCAACCCGTTCGCCGAATTCCGCATGGGCAGCGTCAACGCCGGTTACCGCTTCGGGCCCAACACCGCGCTGGTGGCGGAGTTCGCGCGCACCCAGAGCGAGATCAACACCAACTCGATCAACCAGATCGCCACCCCGGGCCTGCAGGATCTCAGCGGCCGCGTCGAAGGCGACGCCTGGCGGGTGGAGTTCGGCCACGACGGCACCAAGCTCGACGCCAACCTGTTCGCCGCGCGCACCGATCCGGCGTTCAACAACCCGGCCTCGCCGCTGTTCGGCGGGCGCGGCGAGTACAACGCCAAGGTCGAGTACCACCTGACCGAGCGCGTGGACCTGTATGTCGAAGGCCTGCGCAGCGAGGACCGCAATCCGGACGGCGGCAAGCGCGACGCCGGCGGCGCTGGCGTGCGCGTGGGCGCCACCGAGAAGCTGACCCTGGACTTCGGCCTGCGCTCGATCCGCGAGACGGTCGGCGCGTACTCGCCGTGGTCCACCGACACTGGCTACGGCAACAGCGGCGGCCTCACCGGCGGCTTCGCCACCGGCTCCGGCGGCGGCGCGCTCGGCTACGGCCAGCAGCCGCTGGATCCGCTGACCGGCCTGCCGGTGATCGGTTCCAGCAGCGCCGTCACCGGCACCGCCAGCGACCTGCCGATCGGCACCCGCCTGGAATCGGACAGCGCCCGCATCGGCGCCGGCTACCGCATCGGCGCCAAGCTGTCGCTGGGCGCCGAGTACGAGCAGAGCGTGTCCGGCGAGGACCGCAACCGCGTCGCCGCCGGCGTCGACTACCAGGTGCTGGAACGCAGCCGCCTGTACGGCCGCTACGAGAAGCAGACTGGCCTGACCAGCGCCTACGGCATCACCACCGTCGACCGCGAGGCCGATGCGCTGGTGTTCGGTATCGACAGCAGCTACGTGCGCGACACCCAGGCGTTCTCCGAGTACCGCATGCGCGATGCGATCAGCGGCCGCGACGTGCAGGCCGCCTCCGGCATCCGCAACACCTGGGACGTGCGCGAAGGCCTGCGCCTGAGCAGCTCCGCCGAGCACGTGAAGATCTACGACGGCAACACCGGCGATGCCACCGGCCTGGCGCTGGCGCTGGACTACAGCGCCAACCCGCTGTGGCGCGGCTCGGTGCGGGTGGAACACCGCATCAGCGGCGACGTCGCCGAGACCGAGACCGACGAGGCCTTCGACACCACGCTGGTGCAGTTCATGCTGGCGCGCAAGCTCAGCCGCGACTGGACCCTGCTCGGCCGCAACTACCTGCTGCAGACCAACTACGCCGCGCGCGGCGACGTACTGCAGAACCGCTTCCAGCTGGGCGTGGCCTACCGCGATACCGACACCAACCGGATCAACGCGCTGGCCCGCTACGAGTACAAGCTGGAGCGCGACGAGAGCGGGCTGACCCTGCTCGACGGGCAGGCGGTGGACGGCAGCAGCCAGGACATCAGCAGCCGCGCGCACATCGTCTCCACCCATGCCGACTGGCATCCGTCGCGGCCGTGGTGGCTGACCGGGCGCGTGGCCGGCAAGTGGCAGCAGGACCGCTTCGCCTATGCCGACGGCGGCCGCGTGGACAGCCGCTTCCATGCGGTGCTGGTGTCCGCACGCGTCGTCTACGACATCACCGAGAACTGGGACATCGGCGTGCTCGGCTCCACCTTCCGCGGCCAGCTGGGTTCCAACCAGTACGCCTACGGCCTGGAAGTGGGACGGCTGCTGCGCCAGAACCTGTGGCTGTCGGCTGGCTACAACTGGTCCGGCTACGAGGCCGACCGCGACCTGTCCGGCTACGAGTACACGCAGCAGGGCGCGTTCCTGCGCCTGCGCTTCAAATTCGACGAAGACCTGTTCCGCCGGGATCCGGTCCGTTACCGCGACCCGGCGCGCTGAGGAATCCATGATGACCACGACCCACTCCCGCTTCGTCCTGTCCCGCACCGTCGCCGCCGCCTTGCTGCTCGGCGCCTGTGCCGCCGGCAACGCGCAGACCCAGTTGCTGCCGCAGCAGCAACGCATCAGCGACGAGGCCATCGCCGCCGACCTGCACGGCTACCAGTCCGTGCAGGACCGCATCCAGGCGCTCAACGATGGCGGCCGTCCGGTGCGCGACTACGCCCTGTCCAAGGCGCAGTGCTGGCTCGACGTGTCCTTCCACGAGTACACCCGCAACGACCGCAGCGCGTTCCCGCAGGGCGCGCTCAGCGAATCGGAGAAGCTGGTGCAGCTGATGGAGCAGGGCGCCACCACGATCCCCACCGAGACCCCGCTGGTCAACGACGCCAAGTACCTGCGCGACGACCTGTGGCAGCGCCTGCGCGCGCTGCACGGCACTGCCGGCTTCAGCTGCGCGCAGCAGGCGGCGGCCTGCGGCGAGGTCGAGCTGGTGCACGCCGGCAACGAGTTCAACCAGCAGCAATGGCGCCATGCCAAGCCCTACATCCAGATCGCCGAGGACATGGTCAACGACGCCGAGGCGCTGGCGCGGCAGTGCGGCGGACCGGAGCGGCCGGACGCGCCGGCCGCGGCGCCGATCCCGCTGGTGGCCAACGTGCTGTTCGAGTTCGACCGCGACGGCTACAAGGACATCCGCACCCACTCGCTGGAAAGCCTGGACCGCGCCCTGGCGCGCATCGCCGAAGAGAAGCTGACCTTGCAGAAGGTGGAGCTGGTCGGCCATGCCGACCGCATGGACGGCCGCGGCCACGACTACAACCAGGGCCTGTCCGAGCGCCGTGCGCGCACCGTGCGCGAGCTGCTGATCGGCCGCGGCATTCCCGCCGACCGCATCCGCTACGAGTACCGCGGCGACAGCCAGCAGGTGCAGCAGTGCGCCGGCGTCAAGCCGCGCGCCGCGCTGCTGGAGTGCCTGCTGCCGAACCGCCGCGTCGAAGTGCGCCTGGTGGTCGGCCGCGGCGACTGACCGCACGCGTTAAAGCCCCTCTCCCCCCGGGAGAGGGGTTGGGGTGAGGGTACGGGGGCGAAGCCCTCGCATGTTCGGCTGCACCAGGCTTCGCCCGTACCCTCATCCGCCCCTTCGGGGCACCTTCTCCCGATGGGAGAAGGGAAGGCATCGCGCCGCCCATAACGCTCAGATGGGCCACAAGCCGCAGCACGACCACGGCTACGCTCAAGAATCTCCCACCGCCGCCGCCATCATGGAGAAGCGAAGTCGCTTCGCCGCCCGGGTCGGGCCGTCCATGAGGTCACGCGCATGCTGTCATTGCCACGCCTGCTGGGGCGCCACCTGGCCAAGTTCCTGTCCAAGCCGCGGCGGCACCGTTCGGAACTGCCGACCAGCCCGCCGCAGCTGCTGCAGGCGGCGCTGCGCAAGGGCGACGTGCTGCTGGTGGAAGGCAACAGCCGCTTCTCGACCGCGATCAAGTACCTCAGCCAGTCCACCTGGTCGCATGCCGCGCTGTACATCGGCGATCACCTGGGGCCGGCGGCGGACGCGGACGCGCCGACCTTCTGCGACGTGGACATCAACGTCGGCGTGCGCCTGGTCGGCCTGCGCGAGTTCGCCGGCCTGCACACGCGCATCTGCCGGCCGGTGGGGCTGCGCGCCGAGGAGATCGCGACACTGGTCGACTACATGGTCAGCCGGGTCGGCAACAGCTACGACCTGAAGAACATCTTCGACCTGGCGCGCTACCTGATCCGTACGCCGCCGCTGCCCTCGTCGGTGAAGCGCCGTTTCCTGGAACTGGGCAGCGGCGAGCCGACCAAGGCGATCTGCTCGACCCTGCTGGCGCAGGCCTTCGGCGCCATCCGCTATCCGATCCTGCCGGGAATCGGCCATGCGCCGACGCCCGACGCGCAGGACGCGGAGATCCTGCACAACCGCCATCACAGCCTGTACTTGCCGCGCGATTTCGACGTCTCGCCGTACTTCGACGTGGTCAAGCCGCGCCTGCAGGCCGGCTTCGATTTCCATCGCCTGGTATGGCAGGGCGATGCCGACGAAGACGCGGCTGAGCGCCGACGCGAGCGCCAACCCGCGCCGCAGCCTGTCCTGTAGGGACAGGTGACGCTCGCAGACGCCGCCTGAAAAGTGAGCGAGCGCACAAAACGGTGCGCCCGATCACAACGCTTCAGCCTGGCAGCCGACCAGGCGTCAAGTTTGAAATGCCTGTGGCCGATATCAGTGGATATACCTCACCGCATCGCCATCAGGATCGTCATGAATCCCATCCATTTCCTGCGTCGCCGCATCGCCAACCTGCCGATGTCGCGCAAGTTCGTCGTGCTGTGCACCCTGCTCGCCATCGGCGTGGTCCTGCTCGCGGTCGCCGCCGCGCGCCTGCAGTACCTGGACCTGGTCGCCGCGCGCAAGCAGAGCGTGAAGACGCAGGTCGACATGGGCATCAGCGTGATCGAGCACTACGCCGCCAAGGCCAAGCGCGGCGAGCTCAGCGAGCCGCAGGCGCAGGAGGCGGCGAAGGCCGCGCTGGCCGACATGAAGACCAACGGCGGCGTGGACTACTTCTTCATGCTCGACCCGCAGATGCGCATCGTCATGCATCCCAAGCGCAAGGTCGGCACCGACATGAGCGGCTACAAGAGCGATGCCGGTGAATACGTGTACCGCGACATCCGCACCGCGGTGACCAGCGGCGACGGCTTCAGCTACTACAGCGCGGCCAAGCCGGGCAAGAAAGAGCAGCTGCCGAAGATCAGCTACGCCAAGCTGTACCCGCAGTGGAACTGGGTGCTGGTGATGGGCGTCTATGCCGAGGACATCCAGGTCGAGGCGCTGGGCTTCACCAAGATCCTGACCGTGATCGGCGCCGGCCTGGTCGGCCTGGTGGTCGGGCTGTGCTGGCTGATCGCCAGCGCCATCGTCACCCCGCTGCGCGCCGCCACCCGCACCGCCGAGGCCATCGCCTCGGGCCGCTTCGACAACGCGATCAAGGTGGAGTCGCGCGACGAGACCGGGCAGCTGATGACCAGCATGCAGCAGATGCAGACCCAGTTGCAGCGCTTCAACGGCGAGATGCAGACGCTGGTGCGGCTGCAGCAGGGCGAGGACATCAGCCACCGCATGCCGGAGGATTTCCCCGGCGACTACGGCACCCTGGCACGCGGCATGAACACCGCCCTGTTCGAACACCTGGACGCGATCATCGAAGCGATGACGATCATGGGCGAATACGGCCGCGGCGACCTGCGCCGCGACATGCGCCGCCTGCCCGGCCAGCGCGCCGCGCTGCACCAGGCGCTGGACGCGGTGAAGACCAACCTGTCGGCGATCAACGGCGACATCGCGCGCCTGGCCGACGCGGCGGCGCGCGGCGACTTCTCCGCGCGCGGCGACGAGTCGCGCTACCAGTTCGCGTTCAAGGAAATGGTGGAAGCGCTGAACCGCTTGATGCTGCAGGCCGAAAGCGGCCTGGCCGACGTCGGCCGGATCATGGGCGCGATCGCCGACGGCGACCTGTCGCAGCGCGTGGACGCCAGCTACGAGGGCGCGTTCGGCCAGCTGGCCGAGGCCGCCAACCGCACCGCAGAGCAATTGACCTCGATCGTGCAGGGCATCCAGCGCTCGGCCGAATCGATCAACACCGCCGCCGGCGAGATCGCCAGCGGCAACAGCGATCTGTCGGTGCGCACCGAGCAGCAGGCGGCGAGCCTGGAAGAGACCGCCGCGTCGATGGAAGAGCTGACCTCCACGGTCAAGCAGAACGCCGACAGCGCGCGCCAGGCCAACCAGCTGGTGCTGGGCGCCGGCGAAGTGGCCGAGAGCGGCGGCCGCGTGGTCGAGGACGTGGTCACCACGATGGCCTCGATCAGCGCCGCCTCGGCGCGCATCGCCGACATCATCGGGGTCATCGACGGCATCGCCTTCCAGACCAACATCCTGGCGTTGAATGCGGCGGTGGAAGCCGCGCGCGCCGGCGAGCAGGGCCGCGGCTTCGCCGTGGTCGCCTCGGAAGTGCGCTCGCTGGCGCAGCGCTCGGCGGCGGCGGCCAAGGAGATCAAGACGCTGATCTCCGACTCGGTGCAGGAAGTGGAGCAGGGGTCGACCCTGGTCGCGCGTGCCGGCACCACCATGGCCGAGGTGGTGACCTCGGTGAAGCGGGTCACCGACATCATGGCCGAGATCTCCGCGGCCAGCGCCGAGCAGAGCTCGGGCATCGAGCAGGTCAGCAAGACGGTGATGCAGCTGGACGAGACCACCCAGCAGAACGCGGCGCTGGTGGAGGAAGCCACCGCGGCGGCGAAGAGCCTGGAAGACCAGGCCTCGGACCTGACCCGCGCGGTGGCGGTGTTCCGCCTCGCCGGCGGTGCCCAGCCGGTCGCCGTGACCGCGCCGCGGCCGGTGGCCGTGCAGGCGCCGGTCCGCGCGGTGGCCGCCGCGCGCGCGCCGCTGAAGAAGACGCCGGCACCGGCGGCGCGCCCGCTCGCGCGCAGCAAGGCCGGCGGCGCATTTGCGGAAAGCTCGGAGTGGGAAGAGTTCTGAGCCTGCGGTAGGGCGCCGGCAACGGGCGCCATTGCCGGCAACGACGCCGATGCCTTAGCGCATCGGCGTCGTCGTTTCTGCGCTGGCCGCGGTCGGCGGCCGCGGCGTCATGCCACGCCGCGCGCGACGCAAGGCGATCCAGCGCAACCCGAGCAAGGCGACGCCACGTGTGGGAGCGACTTCAGTCGCGACGGGCCTTCCCGGTAGCGCCCGTCGCGACTGAAGTCGCTCCCACACGGTTGGCGCCAGGCCGGTCCGGGTGCACTGCAGGAACGGCGGCAGCGGTCCTCTGCAGTCCAGGCGTTTGCGTTGGGCGATCCAGCTGCGAGGTGCACGAGGCCGCTCCGCGGTCGCATCTGCCACACTGTGCCGCCCCCCGATCAAGCAAGGACTCGCCTGATGCACCTTCGTGCCGTGCTCGCTGCCGTGCTCGCCGTGGCCAGTTCCATCGCCGCCGCGCAGGACCCGCTCGCATCCGCGGCCGCGCCGCTGCTCACCCAGGTTGCGTTCGGCGCTGGCGAGGTGCAGTTGGGCGAGCGCGGCGGCCACTGCGCACTGCTGCGTGGCGAGACCGAACTGCTGGCGCTGGCGATCCCGGCACCGTGCGGGTTCAGTCCGGACCGCCACGGCAAGGTGCGCATCGAGTCGTTCAATCGCGGCAGCCGCATCGTCCTGGTGGAGCACATACGCGCGGATCCGCGACCGCCGCTGCGCGGCAGCGTGGGGCCGGACTGCATCCGCGAAGCGCAGGCCGTGCGCGAGATCGGCGGCAAGCTGGAGGCCGGCCATGTGATCACCTCGGCCGGCTGCGCTCGCGGCGCGGCCGACCAGAAGATGTTCGTCGCCGGTTTCGATTGGTGACGTTCGCGCACGCGGCGCGATCGCGCCGAGGGACGTGTCACTCGTCTTCGTCGTCTTCGTCCTCATCCGCGCCCGCGTCGGCAGCATCGCCGAGCCGGGCCGCATCGGCGTCCACCGGTTCCAGCAAGGTGTAGTCGTTGCGCTCGCGGCGCTGGTAGGCCGCGGACACCGGATAGGCCAGCAGCGCCGGTTGCGGCGCCCGGGCCAGGAACGCGGCAGGAAACAGCCGTGGTCCGCGCAGCCAGCTGCGCCAGCGGTCGCCGTCCAGGAAGATCGGCCCGTCCGCGGTCAGCGGCGCGGGAATGGCGGCATTGGCGTGGGTCAGCATGCTGAAGCTGAGCAGCGCCGGTTCGCCGCGTTCCCAGCGTTCCCACAGCCCCGCCGCCAGCAGCACCTCGCCGTCGGCGTGGTGGATGTAATAGGGCTGCGCGGGTTTGCGGCTGCGGTCCCATTTGTAATAGCCGGACAAGGGGATCACGCAATGCTGGCTCTTCCACGGCGCGGCGAAGATGCGGCTGCGCGCGGCGCGTTCCAGCCGCGCGGTGACGGTGGTGTAGGGCGTGTCCGGGGTCTTCGACCAGCGCGGCACGATGCCCCATTGCAGGCGCTCCACCTGCGGCGTGCCGTCGCGGCACAGGATCGCGGACGCGACGTCGCCCTTGCCCAGGTTGTAGTGGTCCGGATATGCCGCCAGCGCCTCGCGCAGCGACGGGTCCAGCCGCGCGGGCAGGTCGTCCTCGATGCCGAAGGCCTGGACGAAGCGTCTCATCGGTTCCTCGCGTTGCGCACGCCACCACCTTAGTGCGCGGGGTGGACAAGCGCAGGTGAAGAAGCGCCGGGCATGCGCCGCTGCTGCGCAGCGCATCGCGGCATGGCGCCGGGCTGCCCGATGCCTGCGCTGCGCCAGCTTCTTCTTCATCCTGTCTTCCCGCAGCCGCGGGCATAGTCGCCGCCGACCCAGGCGACCGCCGCGGGTGCGGTGCAGGAGGAGACGTCCAGGCATGTTCTTTAAACGCAATGGCTTGTCGCTGGTGTTGTTGGGCCTGACCCTGCTGTTCATCGGCGGCCAGGCGCTCAGCGGCCAGCACGCGTACAACGACGAACTGCGCCAGCAGGGCCTGGCGCCGCTGATGTTCTGGGAATACCTGCGCAGCGGCCATTTCGTCGGCGCGCTGTTCGAGAACTGGGAAAGCGAATTCCTGCAGATGGGCATGTACGTGCTGCTCACGGTGAAGCTGCGCCAGTGGGGCTCGGCGGAATCGCGGCCATTGCCGCCGGACGAGGAAGACGAAACCATCGCGCCCGGCACCACGCCATGGCCGGTACGCGCCGGCGGCATCTGGCTGAAGCTGTACGAGCACTCGCTGGCGCTGGCGTTCGGCCTGCTGTTCCTGACCAGCTTCGTGCTGCACGCGCTGGGCAGCTGGCGGCACGAGTTGGCCGAGCGCGCGATGCAGCGGCTGCCGACGATTTCCTTCCTCGAGCATCTGGGCAGCGCGCAGTTCTGGTTCGAGTCGATGCAGAACTGGCAGAGCGAGTTCCTGGCGGTGTTCTCGCTGGTGGTGCTGACCATCTGGCTGCGGCAGAAGGACTCGCCGCAGTCCAAGCCAGTGCCTGCGCCGCACACGCAGACCGGGAGCTGACCGGGCCGCCATTCGGGAGGATGGTCCATGCAGACGATCGCGCCCTTCGCCTACCTCGCGTACCTGCTGTGGCTGAGCGCCGGACTGGGCGATTTCCTGCTGCACCGGCGCAGCGATCTGCCGCACACCTCCGGGCTGCGCGAGTCGCTGCTGCACCATCTGCAGTTGCTGTGCGTGGGCCTGGCCGTGCTCGCGTGGCTGAGTCTGCAGCCTGGCCTGGCGCAGCTGTCGGCGATGGCGCTGCTGGTGGTCGTGCATGCCCTGGTCGGCTACTGGGACACCCGCGTGGCCTACGGCGTGCGCGCCATCGGACCGCTGGAGCAGCACGTGCACAGCGTGCTGGACATGGCGCCGTGGATCGGACTGGCATGGGTCGCCACGCATGAGGGGAGCGCGGCCCTGCAGGCCGGCTGGGAACTGGCGTGGCGCGCTCCGACGTTGCCAGTGCCGCTGTGGATCGCTGTGCTGGTGCCGGCGTTGGCGATGACCGTGCTGCCGGCGCTGGCGGAAACGTTGTCGTGCCTGCGCGCGCGGGCGCGGCGCAATGGCCCGCGCCGCGCCTGACGCGACGAAACGTGCAGCGGCGAAACGCGTTCGCCGCTGCGGGTGCTGCGGTTACGGTTGCAGCGTGATGTTGCCCTTGGTGGAGCCGGCGCCGGGGCCTGCGCCAAGATCGGCGCCGGTGGTCGGATCGCTGTCCGGCTGCGACATCGTGCGCGCCGCCAGCGCCTGCAGCGCGCTCTCCTCGGCGGGACTGAGGCCGACGCTGGGCACGCCGCTGCCGCCGTCCACCGCGGCCTGGCGATTGCGGTCGGAGACCTTCTCCCACTGGCTGCCGCTGTTCCACGGACCGTTCAAGTCGCCTTCGCCCTGCGACATGTCGTAGAACTTGTCGGTGAACGCCGGATCGCCCGGCAGCTTGCCCGGCGGGAAGTTCGGCTCGATCGCGTACAGCGCCTTCTCGAACGACTTCTGGTGCGCCACCTCGCGGGTCATCAGGAACTTCAGCGCATCGACGATGCCCGGATCGTCGGTGACGTTGATCAGCCGCTCGTAGACGATCTTGGCGCGCGCCTCGGCGGCGATGTTGGAGCGCAGGTCGGCGGTCGGTTCGCCGATCGAATCGACATAGGCCGATGTCCACGGCACGCCGCTGGAATTCACCAGCGCCGGCCCGCCGCCATACAGGATCTGCTGAGTCTGGCTGGTGCTGTTGTTCATGGTGAGATTGCGCATGTCTTCCGCCTCGGCCATGCCTTCGGAAAGCACCGCCTTGGGCCCCTGGTTGAGCATGGCGATGATCGAGCCGATGATCTCCAGGTGGCTGAGTTCCTCGGTGGCGATGTCGTAGAGCAGGTCCTTGCGACCCGGGTCGACCTCACCGATGGCCTGGGTGAAATAGCGCATGGCGGCGGCCAGCTCGCCTTGCGGCCCGCCGAACTGCTCGAGCATCAGCGAGGCCAGCGCCGGATCCGGCTGCGCCACGCGGACCGTGTACATCAGCCGCTTGTTGTGCATGAACATGGGGAATCTCCTGGAGTGCGCCCAGGGCAAAGCCACAACGGACCAGTGCAGGCGTCGTGACGCATGGGGCGTCTGGGAAAGAAACCGCGGCGCCGGGTGCCGGCGCCGCGATCGGGCGGTTTAGGCCGCCTTGCGCTTCTGCGCGGCTGCTTCGTTGCCGCCCTGCTCGGCGAGCAGGGTCAGCTTCTCGTCGGTGGACTTCTCTTCTTCCAGCGTTTCCAGCAGCAGCTTCAGCGCATCGGTCTTGCCGAGTTGCTTGGCCATCGCCGCCAGCGTGCCGTAGGACGCGATCTCGTAGTGCTCGACCTTCTGCGCGCCGCCGATCAGCGCGGCGTCGCGCACCGGGCCGGCTTCGATCGACTCGATCACTTCCTTGCCTTCCTCCACCAGGCCTTCCATCGCCGCGCACTTGATGCGCTTCAGGCGCAGGTCGAGGATCTCCACAATCTTGTCGAGGCGCTCGATCTGGCCCTGGGTTTCCTCCAGGTGGGTCTCGAAGGCGGCGCGCAGGGCGGGGTTGGTCGAGGCGCGGGCCAGTTTCGGCAGCGCCTTGGTCAGCTGCTTCTCGGCGCTGTAGATGTCGGAAAGCTCGTGCAGGAACAGTTCGTCGATGGTCTTGATGGCCATGTCGATGGATCTCCGTGGTTGGTAGGTGGGTGGAGCGGGAAGTGCGCGGACGCGTGTTCGGCAGGGGCTAGTGCTTGGCCGTCTGGCCTTCGGTCCGTTCGCGTTTCAGGAAGGCCAGGATCGTGGCCTCCTGGTGTTCGATCAGCCACTCGGCCATGGCGATTTCCTGGTCGAGGATGGCAGCGCAGATCTCGGCGATCTGCGGTTGGTCTGCCTCCTTGGCGGCAATGACCAGCGCGCGATAGCTGGCGACTTCCATGTGTTCGAAGGCGTAGCTGATGCCCAGGCTCTTGGCCACTTCGTCGCTCATCATCGAGTTGCCGGCGGCGTGCACGGTGGCCATCACGCTGGCGACCGCGCCCTTGATGGCGGGGATGGAGCCGTCGAGCAGTTCGATGCAGCGCTTCACCTGTTCGGACTGGCCGCGGGTCTCGGTGATGTGCTGCTCGATGCGCGCCTTGAGTTCGGGATAGTGCTCCAGGCGGCCGGCGGTGGCGGTCAGCATCGTGTTCGCCTCCTGCTCCATCGCATAGGCGTCCTGCAGCCATTTCAGCAGGCGCTCGGTATTGCTTCGCGTCATGAATGTTTCTCCAAAGGAAGTGCGGGTTCCAACTTCGGCGCTCCGCCATCGTGGCGTTGCGCACTCGCTGTCTTGTCCCCGTGGAAGCCAAGCTAGACCGCCTGGCGTTAGTGCGGATTCAATGAAGGGTGAACGCTTTGCGAGGAGCGCGACTTTCTTCAACGCTGAATGCGCGCGTCATCGTCTGCGTGGCGACCGCGCGTTCACGGCCGCCACGCCAGGCTCGTGCGGCCCACCCTCACAGGAGACCCATGTGCCCAAACTCGATCACGCCGACTGGCCGCAGCGCCTGTGGCTGGTGCGGCACGGACAGAGCGCGGGCAACGTCGCCCGCGACCTGGCCGAGGAATCCGGACAGGACCTGATCGACATCGCCACCCGCGACGCCGACACGCCGTTGTCCGACCTGGGCCTGCAGCAATCGCAGCAACTGGGGCGCTGGTTCGCGGCGCTGCCGGCGCAACAGCGGCCCAGCATCCTGCTGACCTCGCCGTTCCTGCGTGCGCAACAGACCTGCGCGGCGATCGGCGAGGCGCTGCGGCTGCCGCCGGCGGCCGCGGCGCTGGACGAGCGCCTGCGCGAGAAGGAATTCGGCATCCTCGACCGCTACACCCGGCACGGCATCGCCAGCCGCTTTCCGGAACTGGCCGAACAGCGCGCCTCGGTCGGCAAGTTCTATTTCCGGCCGCCCGGCGGCGAGAGCTGGTGCGACGTGATCCTGCGCCTGCGCAGCGTGGTCGAGGAACTGCGCCGCGACCATGCCGGTGAGCGCGTGCTGATCGTGGCCCACCAGGTCATCGTCAACTGCATGCGCTACCTGCTCGAACGCCTGGACGAAACCGCGATCCTGGATATCGACCGCGGCGGCGACGTGCCCAACTGCAGCGTCACTGAGTACGCCATCGGCGACAGCGAGGGCGCGCCGCGCTTCGGCCTGGTCCAGGCCAATGCGGTGCCGTTCGAGGTGCCGGTGACCACCGCGTCCGACCAGCCGGGCGGGCCGCGATGACCCGCACGCGCGCGATCGCGGTGACGGCGGCACTGCTGCGGCGCTGGCCGTTGCCGAGCGCCGCCGGCGTCACCGGCAAGGAACAGCGCGGGCGCGTGCTGGTGATCGGCGGCAGCTGCGAGATTCCCGGCGCGGCGTTGTTGGCGGCGGAGGCGGCCCTGCGCGCCGGCGCCGGCAAGCTGCAGGTCGCCACCGCGCGGCCGGTGGCCATGGCGATGGCGATCGCCTTGCCCGAGGCGCGGGTGGTGGGATTGCCGGTCGCCGTCGACGGCGAACTGCGCCTGGAGGGTGCGGCGCTGCAGCGCGACGTCGCCCGCACCGATGCGCTGCTGATCGGCCCCGGCATGCGCGGCAAGCCGGCACTGCGCGCGCGCATCGCGCAACTGCTCGCGACCACCGGCTGCGGCGTGGTGCTGGACGCCGGCGCGCTGGTGGAGACGCGCGGCATGGCCGATCCCGGCCGCATCGTGCTGACCCCGCATCATGGCGAAATGGCCGCGCTGAGCGGCATCGCGATCGAACGCATCGCCGCCGATCCGACCGCGATCGCGCTGGACTACGCGCGGCACAGCGGCGCGATCGTGGTGCTGAAGTCGGCGACCACGGTGATCGCCGCGCCGGACGGAACGCACTGGGTGCACCGCGGCGGCAGCCCCTGCCTGGGCACCTCCGGCTCCGGCGACGTGCTCGCCGGCATCATCTGCGGCTTGCAGGCGCGCGGCGCCGACAGCACGCAGGCGGCGGTATGGGGCGTGCATCTGCATGCGCGTGCCGGCGCACTGCTGGCACGCCGGATCGGCCCGCTGGGGCCGCTGGCGCGCGAGATCGCGGCGCAGGTGCCGGGCTTGCTCAGCCGGGACTCGGGACCCGGGACTCGGGACTCGAAGAACGGGAGTCGGTAGAGCCTCGGGGCTTGGCGGCGCCGAAACTTCGATGTCGGCTGTTGTTGAGCGCTGGCCGGGACTCGGGCCGAGGACTCGAAACTTGAAGGACAGAACTCCGGTAGGGCTTCGCGAGCGGGGCGGCGCAGAAAATCCGACGCCGCCTGCCCATGTGCTGTTTGTTCAATGCCCCGCGTTCTAGCCCCGAGTCCCGAGTCCCGCGCTCTACAGCGTCGCCGCGCCGCCCGCGATGGTGATCAGGGCGCCGGAGGTGTAGCTGGACGTGTCGGAGGCGAGCAGCACGTAGGTCGACGCCAGTTCCACCGGCTGTCCGGGCCGGCCGAACGCGGTCTGCGAGCCGAATTCCTTCACTTCCTCGGCCGCCATGCCGGCCGGGATGAACGGCGTCCAGATCGGGCCCGGCAGCACGGCGTTGACCCGGATCTTCTTGTCCGCGAGCAGCCCGGC
Organism: Xanthomonas sp. 1678; assembly: GCF_031455575.1. Taxonomy (NCBI): domain Bacteria; kingdom Pseudomonadati; phylum Pseudomonadota; class Gammaproteobacteria; order Lysobacterales; family Lysobacteraceae; genus Xanthomonas; species Xanthomonas sp. 1678. The sequence goes on from NZ_JAVDSZ010000002.1 coordinate 263,336, forward strand.
CAGGCCGATGGTCATGTTCGCCACCGCGCCCTTGGTGGTGGAGTAGGGGAGGATGTTGGGCGTGGGCTTCTTGGAGTTGACCGAGGCGGTGTTGATGATCGACCCGCCCTCGGGCATGTGCGGCACCGCCAGCCGCACCAGGTTGAAGGCTGCGTGCACATTGGTGGCGAAGGTCTTTTCCCATTCATCCAGGGTGATCTCGTCGAAGCTCTGGAAATAGCGCTGGTAGGCGGCGTTGTTGACCAGCACGTCGAGCCCGCCGAAGGTGCCGGTCACGGTCTCGATCAGCGCTTGCGCCTGCGCGCGGTCGCTGATGTCGCAGGGCTGCAGCAGCACGCGCACGCCGGCGGTCTCGAGCAGTTGGCCGATCCGCTCGGCGTCGTGTTGCTCGCTGGGCAGATAGGCGATGGCGACGTCGGCGCCTTCGCGCGCGTAGGCGATCGCCACCGCGGCGCCGATGCCGCTGTCGCCGCCGGTGATCAGCGTGCGCTTGCCCTGCAGCAGGCCATGGCCGACGTAGCTGTCCTCGCCGTGATCGGGCTTCGGGTCCATCTTGTCGGTCAGGCCGGGAAACGACTGCTGCTGCGGCTTGAAGGGTGGGTAGGGATAGTTCGGAACCGGCATGGCGATGTCCTGCGTCGGGGGAGTGCGCAAGCTTGCACGTGGCCGGGTAAAGGATCGGCCAAGGCCATGTCGTCATCGCGTGTGCGGCGACGCCAAAAAGCGTGCCGCAGCGGGCTTCGCCAGGCGCGGTTACACCGGCAGCGACACGCTGAACGTGCTGCCGCCGTCCACCCCTGCGCTGCTGGCGACCACGCTGCCGCCGTGCGCGGTCACGATTTCACGCACCACGGTCAGACCGATGCCCATGCCGCCGCTGTGGAAGCCGATCGCATGCGTGTCCTGCACGAACGGTTCGAACACCAATGGCAAGGCCTGCGCGGAGATGCCGATGCCGGTATCGGAGACGATCAACTGCGCCTGGCCCTCGATCTGCTGCAGCGTCAGCGTCAGTCGGCCGTGCTCGGGAGTGTATTTGCAGGCGTTGTCGAGCAGGTTGCGCGCCACCTGCGACAGGCGCACGCGGTCGCCGTGCATCCACAGCGCATGCTCGGGCATGGTCAACGCCAAGGTCTGCTGGCGCGCGTCGATCGCCGGGCGGCAGGCATTGACCGCCTCTAGGATGATCTCGCACAGATCCATCGCTTGCTTGATCAGGCGCAGCTTGCCGGTGCGGACCCGCGAAACGTCCAACAGGTCGCCGACTAGGCGGGCCATGTGCGAGACCTCGTGTTCGATGATCTGCTGCATGTGCAGCAGCTCGGCGGGCGCCAGGGTGGTCAGCATCGAGCCAGCGATGCGGATCGGCGTCAGCGGATTGCGCAGCTCGTGCGCCACGAAGGCCAGGAACTCGCCCTGCCGCTGGTAGGCCTTCTCGGCGCCGGCCTGCAATTCCTGCGCGCTCAGTGCCGCCAGCACCAGGTGTTGGTTGGCCTGGCGCAACTGCGCCTGCTGTTCGCTCTCGCCCGCATCTGGTGCCGTCGTTGCGCCGATCGCGCGCGCTTTCGCGCCCAAGGCGTTGCGGTGCGCATGCAGTTCGGCGACGCGGCGCGGATCGTAGAATTCGAAGCGGGCCGTCGACAGGCGCTTGGCGCAATACATTGCGTCGTCCGAATGTGACAGCAGGGCCTCCGCGTTGTCGGCATCGTCCGGATATAGGCTGATGCCGATGCTCACCCCCAGCCGCAGCGCGTCCTCGCCGGCGACCGCCGGCCGTTCGAAGGCTTCGATCAGCGCCGTCGCTGTCGCGGCGGCGTAGGCGTTGGTGCTCAGTCCGGTCAATACCACGACGAACTCGTCGCCGCCATAGCGCGCCACCGTGACATGCGCGTCGACGATGCCGTCGATGCGCTCGGCGGCCAGGCGCAGGAACCTGTCGCCGGTCGCGTGGCCGAGCAGATCGTTGACCTGCTTGAATTCGTTCAGATCCAGGAACAGCACGGCGATCCGGCTGTGCTGCGCGTGCGCCGTGGTGATGGCCAGATTGAGCCGTTCGAACAGCAGTTCGCGGTTCGGCAAGCCGGTCAACGCGTCGCGCTTGGCATGGCGCGTGGCGTCCTGCAGCGCCGTTTCGTAGCTCGCCACCTGCGCCTGGGCGCGTAGCGTGGAGAACACCAGCCGTTCGTTGGCCGCCTGCAGATCGGTCGCAAGGCCGAGCGGCGCATGCTCTTTCAGCGTACTCAGGTCCGCTTGCAACCGGTCGAGCTCCAGCCGCGCGACCAGCGACTGGCGGCGCAGGTGCGAGAGCTCGAGCCGGGCCGCGTCGATCGCGTGCTGGTCGGAGGGCGTCTGCATACGCGGTCAGCTCGTGTCGAGGGTGTCGTGTGCGCCGGACTTGCGCATCGGCCGGCCGCCTAGCAGGCCTTCCTGCTGCGGCAACGCTGCGCCGATGCGAATGCCGCTGTCGTCGATATGGAATTCCCGCAGCGCGTCCGAGTGCGCGCTCGCGCGGACCTTGACCACGGCCATGACCCGGCGCAGCCGGCTGTCCACCTCGATGTAGCGCTGCACGATGATCGCATCGGTCATGAAGGCGGTGCCGTAGGGACTGAAGCGCAAGTCGGTGTAGCGGTCTTCCAGCTCGGAGGTCATCAGTACGGTGACGCCGGTCGCGGCCAAGGCCACCACCATGCGCGACAGCGATTCGCGAAAGTCTTCGCGAAACGTCGGCGCCAACGCCAGCTCGAATGCCGACAGCGAATCGATCACCACGCGGGTGGCGCCGAGCCGGTCGATTTCCGCGACCAGCAACTGCAGGATCTCGTCGATCGACAGATCCGGCGCACGGCTGTCCACCACGCCGACCTGGCCGCTGGCGATCAATGCCGCCAGCGCAGGCGTGCGCGAGCGCTGCGGCTGCTGCTCGAAGACGACCAGCACGCCGTTGTCGCCACAACGCGCGCCTTCGGCGAGGAACGCCGCGGCGAGCAAGGTCTTGCCGGAGCCGGAGGGGCCTGCGACCAGCAGCGAATAGCCTTGCGGCAGGCCGCCGCCGAGCATCGCATCCAGCTCCGGCACGCCCATCGGCAAGCGCGCGCCGGTGCGCGGCGATGGTGCGCCTAGTGGCAGCACCGGCACCGGCGCGAACACCCGCATGCCGGAATGGTCGATGCGGAACGTATGCAGCCCCGGCAGCGACGGGCTGCCGCGCATCTTCATGACCTCCATCTTGCGCACCATCGAGTTGCGCTGCACGCTCTGCCGCAACCAGATCAGCCCGTCGGCCACGGTGAACACCGGATTGGGATCGGATTCCAAGAAGTATTCGCCGATCAGAAACGTGGTCGCCTGCCAGCTGCTCATCAGCATGCCCAACTGCTGGATGAAGCGTTGCAGGTTGTTGTGCAGGTTGCCGTCGGCGGTGCTGGCCAGTGCCACCGAGCGGAACGAATCGACGAACACCAGCGCTGGGCCGTGCGCTTCCACTTCGGCGACCATGCGCGCCAGCACCCGGTCCAGATCGCCGGCCAGGGTTTCCTCGGAGAGGTTGACGAAGTGGATCGTGGCGTTGATCGCTGTCGCATCGAAGAAGTCGAACTGCTGCTGGTAGCGCAGCATCTTCAGTGGCGGCTCGCCGAGCACGGTGAAGTACAGCGCCGGACGCTCGGGCGTGGCCAGCGCGAACATCATCTGGTGCGCGAGCGTGGTCTTGCCGCAGCCGGGCGGCCCGGCGATCAGGTTGAACGAGAATTCGGGCAATCCTCCACCCAATACCTTGTCGAGTCCGGGGACGCCGGTCCGCAGGCAATGAATGGCGACTTTGCTGCTCATGGGGAGGTGCCCTGCGCGGGAGGTCCGCTGGAAGAGGTGACCCACACCGACTGCAACAGCCGTTCGGTGAGGGTTGCGCCGATCATGCTGACTAGCACGCCGTGAAAGGTCGAAAGGAATGTGCCGCCGCCTGCGGCCGCGGTGGCGGCGCTTTGCTGGCCCAGCACCAGGCCGAAGCTGTCGAGCGCGCCGTGTTCGCTGGACGCCTCGGTCGCGATAAAGGCCTCTTCCAGCCACGGGAAGCGGTCCTTGGTCAGGAACAGGGCGCGTTTGAACAGCGCGGCCACGCCGCGCGCGCCGAGGATCGGTGTCAGTGCCTGTTCGATCTGCCGCCACGTCGAGGTGATGGACGCCGCGATCGTCGACGCCTCCGCGCCGTTCGCTGCCTGTCGTGCGAGCGCGGCGACCGTCGCAGATAGCGCGGGGTTCTCCATTGCCTTGCGCGTACCTGCGGATTATGTGTCCCCACTGTATACCTTCGGCCACGCAACGCGCGTGGCGTTGTCCTCACTCGTCCGGCAACCGCCCGTAAAAGCGGGGCGATGCTATTGGCGGTGGGCCCGGCAGGAACGCGTCGAGGTGTTCCGCCCAGTGCTACGCCTTGCCGATCGAGGCGGAAGGCGGGTTATGGACGGATATGTAGACAGCGAATAAACAGTTCAGGGCGCGATGGCGTCGAGGCCATGCACCGGCGCGGGAAGCAATTACGCCGACGCGGCGATCGTGCGCGAGCCGAGGATGATCATGCGCAGCATCGCGCTGATCTGCCGCACCAGTTCCGGGTCCTTCTCCGGCGGCAGGTCCATCGCGGTGGCGCCCATCGCGAACACCAGCCGGGTGATCGCCTTGGACACCAGCGCCGGTTCGTGCAGCGGCGTGCCGTCGAGCGCGGCCAGGCGGATCAGGTCCACGCGCAGCTCTTCCTCGAAGTAGTTCAGCTCGCGATCCACCGCGCGCTTGAACGCATCCGAGCCGACCGTGCCTTCGCGCAGCAGCACGTGCAGCAGCTTGTCGTCGGCGCGCAGCTGCTCCATGAAGGTTTCCACCGAGCTGAGGATGACGCTGCGGTTGCTGCCGGCCGCGCGCTGCCGCGCCTGACCGATGATGGTGCGCAGCGAACTGCCGGCCAGGTCGATCAGCGCCACCGCCAGTTCGTCCATGTCGCGGAACTGGCGGTAGAAGCTGTTCGGGGCGATGCCGGCTTCGCGGGTCACCTCGCGCAGGCTCAGCGTGGACACGCTGCGGTGCGGCCCGATCAGCTTCAATGCCGCCGCCAGCAGGTCTTCGCGCGAAATCGCGCTCTTGCGCGCGGGCAGCGCGTCCTCGGGCAGGGGCAGGGGCGTGGAAGTCATGGACGGGCTGGGCGAGACAAGAGAGGAATCATAGCGCCTTCCTGAATATACAACTGTATAGACATCTGTATCTGCGCCTGTATAGTGGACCCATGAACGCTGCCCGCCGTCCTGCCTCCGCCCGCTCCGCCACCCGCGCCCTGCGCGCCTGGGTGCAGCCGGAGGTGTTCGATTTCTGGTCCACGCGGATCCATCCGCTATGGACCTGGCAGCGCCCGCGCGCGCGGCTGCTGCAGCGCGAGCGCGCCAGCAGCGACGCGGTGACCCTGATCCTCAAGGCCAACCGCCACTGGCGCGGCCTGCGCGCCGGCCAGCACGTGCAGCTGGGCGTGGAGATCGACGGGCGCCGCCTGACCCGCAGCTACAGCCCCACGCCGCTGCCGGGCGGGCGCCTGGCGATCACGGTCAAGGCGATCGACGGCGGCCGCGTCAGCCAGTACCTGGCCGACGGCGCGCGAATCGGCGAGGTGTTCGAACTGGGCCAGGCGTTCGGCGACATGGTGCTGCCCGCCGCGCCGCAGGGACGCTGGTTGCTCCTGGCCGCCGGCAGCGGCATCACCCCGATGCGCGCGCTGCTGCGCCAACTGGCCGACGCCGGCATGCCGGCCGACGTGGACCTGATCTACTGGGCGCGGCGCAGCGACCAGTTGTGCTTCGTCGACGAACTGCAGGCGCTGGCCGCCGCGCACCCGCGGTTCCGCCTGCAACTGGCGGTCACCGGCGAAGGCGCTGCGCCGGCGCCGCGCGTGGACACGCTGTCGCTGGCGCACCTGGCCGGGCTGGAGCAGGCGCAGGTGCTGGCCTGCGGTCCGGGCGGTTTCGTGCAGGCCGCACGTGCGCGCCTGGAAAGCGGCGTCGCGCGCTTCCAGGCCGAGGCGTTCAGCGCACCGCCGCTGGCCGATGCCGAACACGGCACGGTCGCGGTGACGCTGGCGCGCAGCGGCCGCGTGCTGCAACTGCCGCGCGGGCAATCGCTGCTCAGCGCGCTGGAAGCCGAAGGCCTGCGCCCGAAGCACGGCTGCCGCATGGGCATCTGCAACAGCTGCGCCTGCGGCAAGCAGTCCGGCGCGACCCGCGACCTGCTCACCGGCGCGCACGCCACCGAACCGGGTTCGATGCTGAAGCTGTGCATCAACAGCGCCAGCAGCGACCTGATCCTGGACCTTTGAAGGACTTCCCCATGGCTGCTCCCCGCAACCGCGCACTCACCCCGGCCGACCTGCAGGCCTTCGGCGACGAACTCGATGCGCTGCGCGTGCGCACCGTGGCCACTCTGGGCGAAGCCGACGCGCGCTACATCCGCCGCATCGTCGCCGCGGTGCGCTACACCGGCCTGGCCGGGCGCGCGCTGCTGTTCCTGGGCGCGTTCGTGCACAGCGTGTTGTGGCCGGCGTGGATCGCCGGCGTGGCGCTGCTGACCCTGTCCAAGATCCTGGAGAACATGGAGCTGGGCCACAACGTCATGCACGGCCAGTACGACTGGATGGGCGATGCGCAGCTCAACGGCAACACCTACGAGTGGGACATCGTCGCCACCGGCGACAACTGGCGCAAGACGCACAACTTCAAGCACCACACCTATACCAACGTGCGCGGCATGGACGACGACATCGGCTACGGCCTGCTGCGGATCTTCCCCGAGCAGCGCTGGCGCCCGTTCTACCTGGCGCAGCCGTTCATCGCGGTGGTGTTCGCGCTGCTGTTCGAATGGGGCGTGGCGATCCAGGACCTGCGCCTGGGCCGCTGGTTCGCCGGCAAGATGAAGCGCGGCGAGCTGCGCCGCACCTTCCTGCCGGTCGGGCGCAAGATGGGCCGGCAGATCCTGAAGGACTACGTGATCTTCCCGGCGCTGGCCGGCCCGTTCTTCCTGCCGGTGCTGCTGGGCAACCTGGCCGCCAACGTGCTGCGCAGCATCTGGACCTTCGTGATCATCTTCTGCGGCCACTTCACCGCCGACGCGGAGACGTTCCCGAAAGAGTCGATCAAGGGCGAGTCGCGCGGCCACTGGTATCTGCGCCAGCTGCGCGGTTCCTCCAACCTGGCCGGCGGCAAGCTGCTGAACGTGCTGTCGGGCAACCTGAGCCACCAGATCGAGCACCACTTCTACCCGGACATCCCGGCCAACCGCTACGCGGCCCTGGCGGTGGAAGTGAAGGCGATCTGCGCGCGCTACGGCCAGCATTACAACACCGGCTCGCTGCCGCGCCAGTTCGGCCAGGTGATGTGGCGGATCGTGCGCCACGCCTTCCCGAGCCGCCCGCGGCCGGTGCGCCAAGTGCGGCAGCAGGCCGCGCAACAGACCGGCTGAGCGCAACGCGCAGGACGTGCAACCAAAGGCGGGGACTCCCCGCCTTTTTCATGCGCCGCTGCAGGATTCAGGATCATTGACGCTTCATCCACGCGGCGCTGCGGATCATCCTGGCTGCCCGCGCATTCACGCCTGGTGCGTCGGTCCCTTCGACTGCGCGAGGTCCGCGATGAAACCAGCCAACCTGTTCAACACCGTCGCCAAGAAGGCATCGTATGCGGCCGGCACGCCGTGGACGTTCTGCATTGCGCTGGGCATCGTGGTGCTGTGGGGCGCCAGCGGCCCGGTGTTCGGCTTCAACGACACCTGGCAGCTGGTGATCAACACCGGCACCACCATCATCACCTTCCTGATGGTGTTCCTGATCCAGCACACGCAAAACGCCGATACCGCGGCGATGCAGATCAAGCTCGACGAGCTGATCCGGGTGAGCGCGAAGGCGAACGACGAACTGCTCGATCTGGAAGAACTGGACGAGAAGCGGCTGGAAGAGATCCGCAAGCAGTACGAGGCGTTGGCGCAAAAGGCGGGAGAGGCGTTGCGCTCGCGTGGCTCGAATCGCCGCGACCCTGTCGGTGCGAAAGGCCCGGACGATCCTGACGGCGACTGACTGCGTCGTGGCGAACGCAAGGCATCTTGCGTGCCGCAACGGCAAAGCGGGCATGTGGGCTCCGATTCCGCCAATCGGACGCGCGCACATGCCCTGGATCCACGCGTTGAAGAGGCACCGCTCGCTCGATGGACGAACGTGTGCTGGCTCCTGCCTTACGTCAGCGCCGGTCCGGTATACAGGCCGGCCGCGCTCTCTCCGCCACGCTGCTCGTCGGTGGCGGAAACCACGTCGCCGTGCGGCGGCGTGAACGCTCCGTCGTCCGGCACGGCACGGTATGCGCCGTCTTGCGAAAACGCCGCGGGTTTCTGCGCGGTGCTGCGACGACGGTATGCCCTGGCCGCTGCGACAACGGTCCCGGCGACCGCCAGTTTCCAAAGTAGGCCACTCATGTTCGGCTCCTGCGGGATGACGAATCCAGATCGTCTGCGACCGCCGGTTAGCACGGCGTGGAAGGCATGCGACCGCGCCGTGCATGGGTCTTCTGCGTGCGTAGGCGTCCACGGATCGGGATGCACGATAGGGCATGCAAAGATGCTGCCCACCGCGTCGGCGATGACGTCATGGAGCGTAACCCGCGCTCGCGCCGTCTTCATCGCGCCTTGTGCCGTCGCTAACGCGTGCATGCCTAGGCTTGGTCGCACGCCGCCTCCCTCCGCGGCACGGCATCCGATCATCGAGGAGACCTTCATGAGCGACCATGATTCCCGCCCGCTGGGCGATCACGATATCCGCCAGGCCGGCTACCGCGGCGGTACCGCCGACGTTTCAGAGGACAGTGGCGTGCCGCGCGGGCGCGGACGCGACGTGCCGTCGCGCACCACCCCGCGGCAGGACGCGCAGGGCGTGCCGGACAACGACGCCGACGATCCGGGCGCCGACCGCAGCGGCCGCACCCAACCGAACTTCGGCCAGGCCGGCACCTATGCCGCCACCGGCGAGCACGCCGGCGGCGCGCACGGCAAGCCGGCGACCGGCGGCTACCACGAGGACGCCAGCGGCGAGGACGGCGGCCGCGACGAGCGTGCCGAGGATCGCGACAAGGGCTAAGCGCGGCCGCGGCTGGTCCGACGCCGGCCTGCACGCGCCGGTCGGGCGTGTCGGGAGCACGCGCGTGTAACGGATCGCGTGCCAGCATCTCCGCTTCTTTCGTGGAGATGATCATGTCCAAGCCGACCATGGCCCGCCTGCTCGCCGAAACCCTGCACAGCGCGGGGGTCGAGCGCATCTGGGGGGTCACCGGCGACAGCCTCAACGGGCTCACCGACGCGTTGCGGCAGATGGACAGCATCGAATGGATGCACGTGCGCCACGAGGAGGTGGCCGCGTTCGCCGCCGGCGCCGAGGCGGCGCTGAGCGGCAAGCTCGCGGTCTGCGCCGGCAGCTGCGGCCCGGGCAACCTGCACCTGATCAACGGCCTGTTCGACTGCCACCGCAGCCACCAGCCGGTGCTGGCGATCGCCGCGCATATCCCGTCCTCGGAGATCGGCCTGGGCTATTTCCAGGAAACCCATCCGCAGGAACTGTTCCGCGAATGCAGCCACTACGTCGAGCTGGTCACCAATCCGGCGCAGATGCCGGAGGTGCTGCACCGGGCGATGCGCACCGCGATCCTGAAACAGGGCGTGGCGGTGGTGGTGATTCCCGGCGACGTGGCGCTGCAGGAAGTGCCCAAGGGCACGTCGACCGCCTGGCCGGCGCTGGCGCCGCCGCGGATCCTGCCGGCCGACGCCGATGTGGAGCGCCTGGCCGAGCTGCTGCAGGCGAGCGAGGCGACCACGCTGCTGTGCGGCAGCGGCTGCGCCGGCGCGCACGACGAACTGGTGGCGCTGGCCGACCTGCTCGGTGCGCCGATCGTGCACGCGCTGCGCGGCAAGGAACACGTGGGATGGGACAATCCGTTCGACGTCGGTATGACCGGGCTGATCGGTTTCAGTTCCGGCTACCAGGCCATGCTCAACTGCGACACGCTGCTGATGCTCGGCACCGATTTCCCGTACCGCCAGTTCTATCCGAAGGACGCGGCCATCGTGCAGGTCGACCGCGACCCGTCCGCGCTGGGCCGGCGCACGCCGCTGCAGCTGGGCATTGCCGCCGACGTGCGCGAGACCATCGCCGCGCTGCTGCCGAAACTGCAGCGGCGCGAACAGCGCGGCTTCCTGGACAAGTCGCTGGCGCACTATCGCAAGGCGCGCGCAGGCCTTGACGACCTGGCCGTGGCGGCCGCGCCCGGCGAGCCGCTGCACCCGCAGTTCGTGACCCGGATGATCGATGCACTGGCCGACGAGGATGCGATCTTCAGCTGCGACGTCGGCACGCCGACGGTGTGGGCGGCGCGCTACCTGACCATGAACGGCAAGCGCCGCCTGCTCGGCTCGTTCAATCACGGCTCGATGGCCAACGCGATGCCGCAGGCGCTGGGCGCGCAGGCGCAGTTCCCGCGGCGGCAGGTGATCTCGCTGTCCGGCGACGGCGGCTTCACCATGCTGATGGGCGACTTCATCACCCTGGCGCAGCTGGGCCTGCCGGTGAAGGTGGTGGTCTACAACAACGGCTCGCTCGGCTTCGTCGCGATGGAGATGAAGTCGGCCGGCTACCTGGACACCGGTACCGACCTGAGCAACCCGGACTTCGCGGCGATGAGCAACGCGATGGGCATCCTCGGCCTGCGCGTGGACGACTCGGCGCAGCTGGAGCCGGCGCTGCGCCAGGCCTTCGCGCATCCCGGGCCGGTGCTGGTCGATGTACGCGTGGCGACCCAGGAACTGGTGATCCCGCCGGCGATCAAGCTCGAGCAGGCCAAGGGCATGGGCCTGTATCTGCTGCGCGCGGTGATGAGCGGGCGCGGCGACGAGGTCGTCGAACTGGTCAAGACCAACCTGCGCTGAGCGGCGGACGGCGGCAGCGCGCCCGCACAGCGCGGCGGCGTGGCGCGGGCTGCTATCGTTCCGACTTTCGCGCCCCCGGTGGACCATGCCCCGTTCGCTGCTGCGGCAACTGCTGCTGATCTGGATCGTCATCCTCGCCGCGTGCGTGGGCATGGCGGTGGTGCTGTTCGGCCTGTACCGGCACAGCGAGGGCGTGCGCGTGGGCGAGGCGCAGGCGCGGCTGCAGGGCGACTGCACGCGCATCGTGCAGCGCTACAACGGCGCCAGCGCGGCGGCGCGCGGCAGCGACGGCGCCGGCCTGGCCGCGGTGGTGCTGCAACTGGTGCTGGCCGACGCCGCGGGCGTGGAAGGCGGGGTCTGGGAGCGGCAGCGCGGCTTCCTCGCCTACGCCTATCCCACCTACGACGGCAGCGAACACAAGACCGACGTACCGACCGCCGAACAGAACGTCATCGTCGCCACCGCGCAACGCAGCGTGGCCGACCGCCAACCGGCGCACTACCGCCGCGACGGCCAGCGCGAGACGCTGCTGATCGCGGCCTGTCCGCTGGATCGCGACAGCGCGGCGTGGACCATGACCCGGGTCGCCGCGACCGGCGAGGCCTCGGCCGGACGTCCGCTGGCGGTGGGCATGGCGCTGATCCTGGCGCTGGCGGTGGTGTCGGCGGTGGCCCTGGGCTGGGTGGTACGGCGCTGGAGCCAGCGCCTGCAACGCATCCAGCAGGCGCTGGCGACGCCGGCGGAGGTGCCGTCGATACCGGCCACCGGCGCGCCGGAGCTGGACCGCCTGGGCGCGGCGGTTACCGATTACGCGCAACGCAGCGCACAGGCCCTGGCCGAGGCGCGCCGGCTCGGCGAGGAACTGTCGCGGCACGAGCGGCTGGCCGCGCTCGGACGCATGACCGCGACCGTCGCCCATGAGATCCGCAACCCGATCGCGACCTTGCGCCTTGCGCTCGAAAACCAGATCGCCGCGGGCGAGGGCGGCTTCGACGAGGCGCAGGCGCAGCTGATGCTGGCGCAGATCCAGCGCCTGGACGGGGTGGTGGAAAGCCTGCTCGGCATGGTCCAGCCGATCCGCCTGCAGCGCCAGACCGTGGCCTTGCAGCCCTGGCTGCAGGACCTGCTCGATCCGGCCGAATGGGCGCCGCTGGCGGCGCCGATCGCGTTGCAACTGGCGGCGGCGCCGGCGCAGTGGACGCTGGATCCGCAGCAGGCCGCGCGCGCCTTGCACAACCTGCTGCGCAACGCGCTGCAGCACGCCACGCCCGGCACCGCGGTGACGCTGACGGTCGAGGCCGATGCCGACCTGCTGCGGCTGACGGTGGCCAATCGCGGCGAACCGGTGCCCGCGCCGGTCGCCGCGCACCTGTTCGAACCCTTCGCCAGCGGCCGCAGCGACGGCAACGGCCTGGGCCTGGCGCTGGTGCGCGAGATCGCCCGCGCGCACGGCGGCCAGGCGCACTACGCGCACCACGACGGCATCACCTCCTTCATCCTGGAACTGCCATGGCGCGCATCCTGATCGTCGACGACGACACCGCCTTCCTGAGTACGCTGCAGGCCACGCTGCGCTCGTTCGGCCACGAGGTGCTCGCCGCCGCCGATGGCGAAGCGGGACTGGCGCGATTGCGCGAAGGCGGCATCGACCTGGCCTTCGTCGATTTCCGCATGCCCGGCATGGACGGCATCGCGCTGATGCGCGCGCGCCAGGCGCACGCGCAGGCCGCCGCGGTGCCGCTGGTGATGCTCACCGCCTACGCGTCCAGCAGCAACACCATCGAGGCGATGAAACTCGGCGCGTTCGACCACCTGGTCAAGCCGGTGGGGCGCGCCGACATCGTCGCGGTGGTGGAACGCGCGCTGCAGACGCACGCCGGTGGCGCGGCGGCGCCGCAGGCGCCGGCCGAGGACGCCGGCGCGCTGCTCGGGCACAGCGCGGCGATGCGCACCGTGCACAAGCGCATCGGCCTGGCCGCGGCCTCGGACCTGCCGGTGCTGATCAGCGGCGAGACCGGCACCGGCAAGGAACTGGTGGCGCGCGCGCTGCATCACGCCAGCGCGCGGGCGGGCTCCTTCGTCGCGGTCAACTGCGCGGCGATCCCGACCGAACTGATGGAGAGCGAACTGTTCGGCTACCGCAAGGGCGCGTTCTCCGGCGCCGTCGCCGATCGTCCCGGGCTGATCCGCGAGGCCGACGGCGGCACCCTGTTCCTGGACGAGATCGGCGACATGCCGCTGCCGATGCAGGCCAAGCTGCTGCGCTTCCTGCAGGAAGGCGAAGTGTCGCCATTGGGCGGGCGCGGCGCGCAGAAGGTGGACGTGCGCGTGGTCGCCGCGACCCACCGCGAACTGGCGCAGCTGGTCGCCGACGGCCGCTTCCGCAGCGACCTGCGCTACCGGCTCAACGTGGTGCCGATCGAACTGCCGCCCCTGCGCGAGCGCGGCGACGACATCGTGCTGCTGGCACAGCATTTCCTCGAGGACGGCGCCAGCGCGGCGCGCACGCTGTCGGCGGCGGCGCAGGCGCGGCTGCGCGCGTATCCATGGCCGGGCAACGTGCGCGAGCTGCGCAACGCGATGCAGCGCTGCCAGGTGCTGGTGCGCATGCCGACGATCGAGGCGCAGGACCTGGACGAGGTGTTGGCAGGCGATGGCGCCGGCGATGCGGTCGCCGCGGATGCGCCGGCGCTGACCCTGCCCGACGCGGTGGCGCAACTGGAGAAGCGGATGATCCAGGCCGCGCTGGCGCAGGCGCAGGGCAACCGTGCCGAAGCCGCGCGCCGGCTCGGCATCCACCGCCAGCTGCTGTACCGCAAGCTCGACGACTACGGGCTGGGCTAGCACGCCGCCGCGAGAGCGCACCGCACTCGCGTCGCGACGAAGCGAACGCGCCTCCGTCTCCTGGCAACGACGCCGCACCACTTACGCCCAGGTACGCCCAAGCCCAACGCGGCCAGACGCCCGACCCAAGCCACAGCAGCCACACCCATGTAGGAGCGGCTTCAGCCGCGACAGACACCCTCCGCAAGCCTGTCAAGCCAAGCGCCACTCACCAAGCGCAGTCCCACCAACAAGCGAACGAAACACCAACCCATAAGCGTCCGATTCCAGACACCACACCTGTCCGTAAAGCGGACGCCAGTGGATGAAGCGCAGACACCCAGCGTTCCCGTTCGCAAGCGCGATTCCTTGAGGATCAATTAGTTGGGACTTGGCACGGATGCTGCGTTGCTACCTCCACAGGCGGCCACCCCTTGCCGCCCTGGAGACTTCCGATGATCCGTCGCAGCGCACTCGCTTTCTCGCTGGCCATTGCCGCCGCCACTGCCGCCGCGCAGGTGCCGGCGCCCCTCACGGCCGCCGCTGCGCCGCCGCCGGCCCCGCCTGCGGCGCCCGCACCGCCACCGCCGCCTGCCGCGCCGGTCGCGGCCGCGCCGGTACGCGTCGAGGGCACGGTCGAGCGTTTCATGCTCAATCCCAATGGCGACGTCGACGGGCTGTGGCTGCGCGACGGCACCCAGGTCGGCTTTCCGCCGCATCTGTCGGCCGAACTGCAGGCCGCGGTGCGCAGCGGCGATGCGGTGACCGTGCAGGGCTATCGCCTGGGCACGCTGCCGTTGCTGCAGGCCAGTGCGATCGGCGCGCGGCGCAGCGGCAAGCAGGTGGTGGACCGTCCGCCGAACCCGCTGGCCGCGCCGCCGGCGCCGCCGACCCCGCCTGCGTTGAATCCGATGCAGGCCGAAGGCCGTATCGAGCGCCTGGTCTACGGCCCGCGCGGCGAGACCGCCGGCGTGCTGCTCAGCGACGGCACCGTGGTGCGGATGCCGCCGCACGTGGCCATGCAATACGCCACGCTGCTGCGCGTCGGTGCGCCGCTGAGCGTCAGCGGCTTCGGCGTGGCCACCGCGGCGGGGCGCTCGCTGGAAGCGACCCAGCTCGGCCGCGATCGCGCCACGCAGCGCACCCTGTTCGCGCCGCCCGCACCGCCGGTGCCGCCGGCCGCGCCACCGCCGGCCGGTCCCGCCGCGCCGGCAGTGCCGCCGGTGCCACTGCCGGCGCCGCGCTGATCGCCTGCGCTTGGTCATGCGATTGCGGCGCCCGCTGCCTCGCGGCGGGCGCCGCCACCGGCGCGACGCCGGTCCCCACCTTCCTTCATTGGAGTAACGCCATGCATTGGGTCGATCCCGATTTCCTGCCGGAAACCCGCGGCACGCTCGCCCGTTTCCTGCTCAACCCCAAGGCCGAGGTTGATGGCCTGCTGCTCGACGATGGCACCGAGGTGCACACCGCGCCGCACCTGTCGGCGCAGCTGCTGAAGACGCTCAAGCCCGGCGCCGCGCTCGGCGTGCGCGGGCTCAAACCCTATGGCGCGGACATGCTGGTCGCGCTGGCGATCGATCCCGACGGCGGCAAGCGCATCGCCGACCGCGGGCCGCATGGGCCACATGCCGAGCACACGCCGGCCAGGAAACCGGAAAAGCACGAGAAGCCGGCGAAGACCCGGCACAGCGGCGTCGTCGCGCGCCTGCTGCACGGCCCGCACGGACAGGTGCACGGCGCGCTGCTCGACGACGACTGCATCGTGCGGTTCCCCCCGCACGCCGCCGACGCGCTGGCGAACTGGCTGGCCGTGGGCCAGCCGCTGGCGGTGGAAGGCCACGCACTGGTGTTGCCGCATGGCACGGTGATCCACGCGCAGGCGGTCGGCGCCACGCCGGCGGCATTGCAGCCGATCGCGCCCAAGCCGCATCCGCCCAAGCCGCACGATGCCGACAAGCCCAAGCCAAAACCCAAATCCAAGCACTGAACCGCGCAGCGCAGCGGCGGTCGCGGCGACGCGACCGCCTGCATCGCGCAACGTTCTCGAATTCGTCGCGGCCGTCGCAGGCGCGTCAGAGCGCCATCGTGTGTTTCTCCAGCCCGAATCCTGGCGCTGAACCGGATAGCGCAAGCGCGGCCGCAGCAATGCGCCCGCCTGCGTCGCGCAAGTTTTCGAGTCCTCCTTGGCCCTCGCGGCGGCACTTCCAGGACATCGCATGCCACGTTTCCACTGCGCACATCGTTCGGCTTTGCCGCTCCTTTCCGCTCGCAGCGCGGTGCGGCGATGAGCGCGCTGCCGGCCGCAGTGCCCGGCGTCCGCCCGCGCGGCACGCGTGCGCTGGAAGCGCTGAACTTCACCTTGGCCGACGTGCAGGACGGGCTCGGCCCGTTCCTGAGCGTGTTCCTGCAATCCAAGGGCTGGTCGGTGGCGGCGATCGGCTCGGTGATGAGCGTGGGCGGCATCGCGGGCATGCTCGCGACCACGCCCGGCGGCGCGCTGGTCGATGCGACCCGGCGCAAGCGCAGCATCGTGGTGGTCGGTTGCACGCTGATCCTGCTGGCCTCGGCGCTGCTGTGGTGGGCGCCGAGCTTCGCCGGTGTGGTGACCGCGCAGGTGATGACCGCGCTCGCCGCCGCGGCGCTGGGTCCGGCGCTGTCGGGCATCACCCTGGGGCTGGTGCGGCAGGCCGGGTTCGATCATCAGATCGCGCGCAACCAGGTCGGCAGCCACGCCGGCAACGTGGTTGCGGCGGCGCTTGCCGGCGTGCTCGGCTGGAAATTCGGCTTCGGCGCGGTGTTCGCGCTGACCGGTTGCTTCGGCGTGCTGGCGATCGCCTCGGTGCTGCTGATCCCGCGCGATGCGATCGACCATCGTGCCGCGCGCGGCCTGGCCGATGCCGGCGTGCACGGCGCGGACCACGCCAGCGGCTGGTCGGTGCTGCTGACCTGCAAGCCGCTGCTGGTGCTGGCGACGGCGCTGGCGCTGTTCCATCTGGGCAATGCGGCGATGCTGCCGCTGTACGGCATGGCCGTGGTCGCCGCGCACAAGGGCAATCCCAGCGCGCTGACCGCCACCACGATCATCGTCGCGCAGGCGACGATGGTGGTGGCCTCGCTGCTGGCGATGCGCCTGATCCGCGTGCGCGGGCACTGGTGGGTGATGCTGCTGACCTTCCTGGCGCTGCCGCTGCGCGGCCTGATCGCGGCCAGCCTGATCCACAGCTGGGGCGTGTTCCCGGTGCAGATCCTCGACGGGATCGGCGCCGGCCTGCAGAGCGTGGTGGTGCCGGCGCTGGTGGCGCGGCTGCTGCAGGGCACCGGCCGGGTCAACGTCGGCCAGGGCGCGGTGATGACCGTGCAAGGCATCGGCGCGGCGCTGAGCCCGGCGCTGGGCGGCTGGATCGCGCAGGACTTCGGCTACCGCACCGCGTTCCTGCTGCTCGGCGGCATCTCGCTGCTGTCGCTGGCGCTGTGGGTGGGCTTCCGCAAGCAGTTGCTGCAGGTGGCCGGGGTGCCGGCGGCGGACGTTGCGGCAGCGCCAGCGCCGGCATGACCCGCCGCCGCGATCGCCCCGCGCCGCGCTGAATCAGTCCGCCGTCACGCCCGCCACCACGTCGCAGGCGATCCCGGCCGCGGCCAGTCGCGTAGCCAACTGCGCGTGCGGCGCCTGCCGGAATGCATCGCCCGGTTTCAGGCTGACCACGCGCTGCCCGGCCTGCACCTGCTCGACCAGCAACGCCAGGTGCGCGTCGGCGTCGGCCGGCAGCGGCTGCCGCGTCGCATCGCGGCGCGCCAGGCTCAGCACCGCGGCAGCCACCGCGGGATCGCACAGCAACAGGTCGGCCTGGTTCAATGCGCGCAGCGCCTTCAGCGTCAGCGCACCGGGATCGCCGTTGCCGGTGCCGACCAGCCACACGCTGCCGCGGCGCGGCGCGTCCTCCCCGCTGCGCTGCAAGGCATCGTGGAAGGCCTGCTCGGCGGCCTGGGTCTGCCCGCTCTGCAGCAGCACCTGCACCGGGCCTTCCAGCACCTGTTCGAACCAGCGCCGGCGCTGCGCCAGCTGCGGCAGGCGCGCGCGGATCGCCTCGCGGTGGCGCGCGAACAGCTGCGCCAGCTGCGCGTAGGAATGGTCCAGCTCGGTCTCCCAGCGCTCGCGCAGGCGCCGCGCCAGCATCGGCGCCGCACCGCTGGAGGAGATCGCCACCAGCAGCGGATCGCGGTCGATGATCGCCGGCACCTGGAACGTGGACAGCTCGGCATCGTCGACCACGTTGACCAGCTTGCGGCGCCGCCCGGCCTGGGCGGCGAGTTCGCGGTTGAAGGCGTTGTCGTCGGTGGCCGCGACCACCAGCCAGGCGTCGTCCAGCCACTGCGCATCGAACGCGCCATCGACCCGCTGCAGGCGGCCGTGCGCCAGCCACTGCGCCACCGTGGCGTTGAGCGCGTGCGCGTACACCAGCACCTGCGCGCCGGCGTGCAGCAGCGCCTCGATCTTGCGCATCGCCACCTCGCCGCCGCCGACCACCAGCACGCGGCGCCCGGCCAGGTCGGCGAACAAGGGATACAGCGGCATGCGGACTCCTGCGGGGTGGGGGACGGCTCGCTGCGGACGCGTGTTGCATGGCACCATGCGGCTCAGCCAACTTCCGTTAGCCAGGCCCGAATGCTGCGCGTCCTGCTGGTCAACGATACCGAAAAGCCGATCGGGCAGCTGCGCCAGGCGCTGCTCGACGCCGGCTACGAGGTGTTGGACGAGGTCGCCGCGGCGCCGGCGCTGCTCAAGGCGGTGTCCACCCAGCAGCCGGACGTGGTCATCATCGACGTCGATTCGCCCTCGCGCGACACCCTCGAGCAACTGGCGCTGATCCACCGCCAGGCGCCGCGCCCTGTGGTGATGTTCTCCGCCGACGGCGACGACCAACTGATCCGCGCCGCGGTCAGCGCCGGCGTCACCACCTATGTGGTCGATGGCCTGGCGCCGGCGCGGCTGGCGCCAATCGTGCAGGTGGCGCTGGCGCGCTTCGAACAGGAAGCGGGCATGCGCCGGCAGCTGGACGAAGTGCAGGGCAAGCTGCGCGACCGCGAACAGATCGACCGCGCCAAGCGCCTGCTGATGGACAAGCGCGGAATGAGCGAGAACGAGGCCTACGCCGCGCTGCGGCAGCAGGCGATGAAGCAGGGACTGAAGCTGGCCGACGTCGCCCAGCGCATCCTCGCGATGGCCGACCTGCTGGGATGAGGAAGCGATGAGCGCACCACTGCACCCCGAACCGCGCACCCTGCGCCTGGGCTACCTGCCGCTGATCGATTGCGCGCCGCTGATCGTCGCGGTGCGGCTGGGCCTGGACAGCCGCCACGGCCTGCGCCTGGAGCTGCAGCGGCAGGCCTCGTGGGCGGCGGTGCGCGACAAACTGCTGTCCGGCGAACTGGACGCGGCGCATGCGCTGGCCGGGCTGGTCTACGGCGTGGAATGCGGCATCGGCGGCCCGCAAGCGGACATGGCGATCCTGCTCACCCTCAACCAGAACGGCCAGGCCATCACCTTGGCGCCGGCGCTGGCCGACGCGCTCGCGCGCGGCACGCCGCTGCGCGAGGCCTTGGCCGCGCTGGGGCGCCCGCCGGTGTTCGCGCAGACCTTCCCCACCGGCACGCATGCGATGTGGCTGTACTACTGGCTGGCGGCGCAGGGCGTGGACCCGCTCGGCGGCATCCAGGCGGTGACCCTGCCGCCGCCGCAGATGCCCGGCGCGCTGGCGCGCGGCGAACTGGACGGCTACTGCGCCGGCGAACCGTGGGCGGCGCAGGCCGAGGCGATGGGCGTGGGCCGGCGCGTGATCCGCAGCGGCCAGCTATGGCCCGGGCATCCGGAAAAAGTGCTGGCCTGCCGCCGCGCCTTCGCCGCGCTGCAGCCGGAACTGGCGACCGCATTGACCGCGACACTGTTGGAGGCCTGCCGCTGGCTCGACGATGCCGCGCACCGCCGCGACGCGGTGGCGTGGCTGGCGGAGCCGGAGGTGATCGGATTGCCGGCCGAGCGCATCGCCGCATGCTTGTTGCCCGGTGGCGCCGCCGATGCGGGCGCCGACCCGCAGGGGCTGCGCTTCCATGCCGGTGGCCTGGCGAACATGCCGTGGCTGTCGGATGGACGCTGGTTCCTGCAGCAGTTCCGGCGTTGGGGGTGGTTGCCGGCGCGCGAGGCCGCGCAAGATGCGCTGGACGATGCGCAGATCGTGGCGCGGGTGCATCGATTGGAAACGTATCGCGCTGCCGCTGCGCAGTTGGGGATCGCGGTCCCGGCGCGCGACGAGCGCGAGGACGGATTACCGGATTGGGATGCTGGACGCGTGCCTGCCTAGCGCCTGCACGAACTGCAATGATGCAGCTTCGGCATTCCCAGCGTAGTCCATGCGGTGTCTCGGAGCCGCTGGCCGCGTGATGATGAAGCCGCGAGGAGCCTCTCAAGCATGGCTTCACCGCCTCGCCCATCCACGATGTGACGGTGATGTTGCCGCTCAGGTGATACTGGATACTTCTGTCCATGTCGCATGGGAGAGGAGCTGCGCGGTACGCTCGCTGCAGTCGACTTCGCCCCGCAACGCGGCTCGACGCACACGCTCGCCAATGGATGACGAATGGCCAATGCACTCATTGCCCTGGTGCTGATCGAGGGCTTGCTGCTGGTTCTATGGAGCCGGACCTATTGGTCGTGGGGGATTCCGGTGTTCAGTCGTCGCATCGCGGTGCCGACCGCGGCGTTGCTGCGCTTTCCTTTCGATCGGCTGGAAGGCGAAGTCGCGATGGAGAAGTGGCCCACACTGGCGTTCCGCCCGCTGTCCGCACGGAGCTGGGCGTTCCGCGAAAGCGTCGGTCTCCACTTCGGCTGGCGATACCCGCCGATCATGCGCGGGCTGATCGTGATCGACCGGCGGCGCAGCGAGATCCGCGTGCTCGGCTTGTGCAATTGGTCGGCGCTGTTCGCCGCCGCGACGCTGGTCCCGGCCATTGCCGTGAAGCCCGCCGCGGTGTTGATCGTCGCAGTGCTGCTCGGCGGAAGCTATCTCATGCAGAGGCACAGGTTCATGGCCGTCGATGCGGCGGTGCGCAGGCTGATGCTGCACTGCGAGCCGCAGCGGCCGATCGTCCACGGCGGCACCCGGGCTGAGCAACGCGGTTAGGCCTGGCGCATCGGGAAGTGGCGAATGGCCGCGTCTGGTCGGTGGCGGACAGAAGCGCACTGGCATCGCCCCGGTGGAAGGGGGAATTGCAGAATGCAGCTGAGATCCGCCCGGGGTCTTGTAAAAGATCATCGCGGGCTTGGATGCATGCTCGTTGCGCTTCATGGGCGACAAAGGGATCCATCGCACCAAGTACGACGATCATCCGAGTGTCGCGCGGTTCTCGGCGCGATTTACAAGCCAGGTGGGCAGTGCGCCAGGTAGCACGAAGCCCAACGTGACCAGCAGCCCGTGCAGATTGCAGGTCATGGACTGGGAGGGGCTACAACGCCTGGCTCGCGTCTGCGCACGCTAGAACTCACCTGAGCGTAGCCCACCTACCGTTCAACTGAAGATGCGAGGCCGTAGCCGGGCTGCAACCGTCATGCGCTCGTCATCTGGGATGCCTACCTTGCGGCGCACTTCAGGGGGAAAGGCGACACAGGTGGCCGAGCAGGCAAGACGGCGCCTGGCGCGCATGTTCGAGGACCACGCGCAGCTGCTGCGCGGCTTCTTCGTGCGGCGCGGCGCGCGGCAGGATGCCGAGGACCTGGTGCAGGAAACCTATCTACGCCTGCTGCGTGCGCATGAAGGCAACGGCGAGCCGATCGCCAATCCGGAAGCCTACCTGTTCACCGTCGCGCAGAACCTGGCGCGCGAGCAGGCCGCGCGCCGTCGCTGGTCGACGCTGCCCATCGAAGAGATCGAGGACCTGGGCCAGAGCCTGGCCAGCGGGGAATGCGTGGAAGATGCCGCCGAACGCGAACAGCGCCGCCAGCGCCTGCAGACGTTGCTGGCCACCCTTCCGGAGCACACGCGGGCCGTCCTGGTCATGCAGTACCGCGATGGATTGAGCTACAAGCAGATCGCCGAGCGCATGGGCGTGTCGCCGCACATGGTGAAAAAGCACGTGGTGCGCGGGCTTTCGGTGTGCCGCCGGGCGATGGCCGAACCGGCAGGGAGGCCCTGAGCATGGCCGTTGAACATCCGTCGGCGCTGACCCATGCCGCCGCGCACTGGCACGCCCTGCAGCGCGAGGGCGAGCTGAGCCCTTCGCAGCAGCGCGCCTTCATGCAGTGGCTGCTGGTCTCGCCCGAACATCTGCGCGAGTACATGGCCATCAGCGAGGTGGCCGGTGCGCTCGGGGAAGCGCTCCGCGCCATGCCCGTCGACGTGGATACGCTGCTGCAGGCCCCCGCGCCCGCCGGCAACGACCATAACGTGGTGCGTCTTTCACCGCGTCCGGCCGCTGCGCCGACAGCGCGGATGGCCCGCCCTATGCGAGGACTGCCACGCATCGCGGCCGCGGCGGCGCTGCTGCTGGGCGTGGGGGTGTTCACCACCGTGGCCTGGCCTCGCACCGCGCACTACGTGGCCGCGCATGGCGCACCGCGACAGATCACCCTGGCGGACAACACCGTGGTGCACCTGGATGCGGAAAGCGAGATATCGGTACGCATGACGCTGCTGGGGCGACGCGTCGAGCTCGAACGCGGCCAGGCCAGCTTCACGGTGGGCAGGGACCGCCGCCCCTTCGCGGTACACGCCGCAGGCCTGCAGGTGACCGACATCGGCACCACGTTCGATGTCTCGCTGCTGCGTGAGCAGGCCCGCATCGGCGTGAGCGAGGGACGCGTGCACGTGCGCGGCGATGGCGGACGCGGACGCATGCTGGCCAACCTGGGTGCGGGGCAGGCGGCGCAGGTCGACTACCGCGACCAGCAGGTGCGGGTGAGCGAGGAGGACGCCGCCAGCATGACCGCATGGTGGAAGGGCCGGGTGGTGTTCCGCGACGAGCCGCTGCGGGACGTGGCCGACCGCTTCAACCGACGCAACACGCTGCGCCTGCACGTGAGCGACGACGCCGGCGCGCTGCGCCTCACCGGCAACCTGCGTGCGGATGACGTGGCGTCGCTGCGCGCGTTCCTTGACCAGCAGCCGACGCTGGTCACGCAGCGCAGGGCGGACGGTATCCACGTGCGGATGCGCGCCGCGCCGCCGCCGCTGTAAGAAAAAATTCATCGAAAACGTGGTGCCCGATCAGTGCGCTGCGCCCTCGTAGTTGGGGAAAGCAGGAACAAACCCGTTCCGCGACCACCGCCATTTCCTCACTGGATCCCACGATGCGCCGCACACTGTTCCTTTCCATCGCCCTTGCACTGCAGGCCACCGCCACGGCGGGTGCCAACGCCGCAGAACCGGTCCGCGTGGCCAGCGAGGCCATCGCCTCGCAGCCGCTGGACATGGCGCTCAATGCCTTGTCGCGCCAGACCGGCCTGCAGTTCGTCTACAACGCACAGAGTGCGGGCAACCCGCGCACGCCGGGCGTGCCCGCCGGGCTGAGCGCGGATGCCGCGCTCAGCCGCCTGCTGGCCGGCACCGGGCTGCGCTACCGCTATCTCAATGCCACCACGGTCACCATCGAAGCGCAGGACGGTGCCTCGCCGGCCCCGACCTCCGCGCTGGCAGCAGCGGGTACGGCGGTGGTGGCGGCCACGGCTTCGGCCCAGGACGGCGTGGATGCCCCCGTTGCGGAAGCCGCCAACCTGGAAACCATCCATGTGACTGGCAGCTACAGCCGCAGCCTGGAACAGGCCGTGGACATCAAGCGAACCACCGTGGGCTTTTCCGACTCGATCGTCGCAACCGACGTGGCCGACTTTCCCGAGCAGAACCTCGCCGAAGCCCTGCAGCGCGTCCCGGGCGTGACCATCGAACGCAGCAAGGGCCTGGGCACCAAGGTCAATGTGCGTGGCCTGCCTTCGGAGTACACCCACGTTTCGATCAACGACCTGGCGACGGCCTCGGGCAGTGGTGGGCGTGACGTGGAGTTCGACATGTTCGCCTCGGAGATCATCCAGCAGGTCACCGTGCAGAAGTCCCCCACGGCCGCGGACGAAGAGGGCGGCATTGCCGGCTCGGTGAAGATCTCCACCGCACGCCCGTTCGACTACGACGAACGCAAGCTGGTGTTCTCCGCCGAGGGCGCGCACAACAGCATCTCGGAGGAGGTGGACCCGCGCTTGGCCTTCCTCGCCGCCGATACCTGGGGCGACTGGGGTGCGCTTGTGTCGTACTCGCAGTCCAAGCGCACCAACCGCACCGACTCGACTTCGGGCATCAACTTCCGCCCGTCCTCGCGCTTCCTGACCGCCTCGGGCACCCGCGGCACCCAGGCACAGGCCGTGCTGCTGCGCGACGCGGGTGTCAACATCAGCAACCGCAATGACGCCGACCAGACCAACCTGGTGGTATTCCAGGACAAGGTTGGCGACCGCGTCTACCTCAACGAGCAGGACAAGTGGGGCGCGACCGGTTCGCTGCAGTACAAGCCGAGCAACAACTTCAGCCTGACCTTCGACGCGATGGTGGGTGGCTACGACAGCACCGAGGACGAGTACGACGCGGCGGCCTATTCGGCCTCCAGCCGCAGCACCTTCGACACCATCCACGAGTACGACGCCACCACGCTGTCCGAATACGGCATGGTGGTGTTGCGCGATGTGTCCTACACCGCGACCCAGCACGAGATGCTGAGCAAGGAACGGATCAACAAGACCGACTACAGCCAGTACAGTCTGGCGATGGACTGGAAGGGCGACAGCTGGTACGTGGATGCGCTGGTGGGCTATTCCGGTGCGGAGAAGACCTCGGATTTCTCCAACCTCAAGCACGTGGCCTATGCGCCCTCGCGCACCCGCTGGACCGGACGCAGCGGTGAAACGATCCCCACTGCCGCGGCGGGCAGCTTCGACATGTACAACGCCCCGGGCCGGTACCTGTTCGAAGCGTATGAGACCACGCTGGAGAAGGTGCAGGACGACAAGTACGCCGGCCAGGTCAATGTCACCCGTCTGCTGGATATGGCCTTCCTGCCGGCGCTGCACACGGTCAAGTTCGGCGCGCGTTACACCGATCGCTCCAAGCAGCGCCAGTACGGGGAGCTGAAGATCACCGGCCCGACCGCCGGCAGCGCCGCCTGGGTCAATACCCGCACGATGGCCGACAGTCCGCTGCAGTCCATCGACGACATCGTCCCGGGCGGCAGCTACTCCAACAAAGGGCTGAACTGGCAGCAGATTTCCAACGAGTACGCCCGCAGTGCGTTCCGCTACGATGGCTTCTACACCCCCTTCGACCCGGGCCAGTACTACCAGGTCGACGAGAAGGTGATGAGCCTCTACGCCATGACCGATTTCGCCTTCGACATCGGCAGCGTGCCGTTCAGCGTCAACGCCGGCGCGCGCTACGTGGATACGCAGGTCGATTCGTTCGGTTATCACCCGATCCAGCGTCCCAACGGCAGCACCGGCTACACCGATACCCCGGTGTCGAAGGACGGCAGCTACGACGACCTGCTGCCCAGCTTCAACATGACCGCCGAACTCTCGCCCGGCCTGCTGCTGCGTGCTGCCGCGTCCAAGGTGATGATGCGCCCAGCGCTGACCGACATCGCCTACAAGCGTACCGCCAGCTGGAGCTCCTACCGCTTCACCGACGGTAATCCGGCGCTCAAGCCGACCTACGCCAAGCAGTGGGAAATCGGCGTGGAAAAGTATCTGGACAACGGCGCCCTGTTCGCCGCCAGCTACTTCCGCAAGAACATCGATGGCGTGGTGATCAATTCGCTGACCGGCGTGGTCGAGGACGTGGCGGTGTACAACGCCAACGGCAGCCTCAACGGCATCTACGACTTCGACGTGTACCAGCCGGTCAATGCCAAAGGGGCCTACGAGGTCGACGGCATCGAGCTGGTGGCGCAGTTGCCGCTGAACATGGTCACGCCCTGGCTGGATGGCTTCGGCATCAATGCCAACTACACCATGCTGGACAGCTCGCTGGCCGGTGAGTCCGACCTGGGCATCCGCACGCCGATGCCGGGTCTGTCGGAGAAGACCTGGAACCTCACCGCGTACTACGAGAGCGAGCGCTTCGACGCCCGCGTGTCCTACAACCACAAGGACGAGTACGTCGAATCGATCGGCTACAACCTGTACCCGATCTGGCGCGATGCCTATGGCCAGATGGATGTCTCGATCGGCTACCGCATCACCGACTACATCAAGATCAGCCTGAAGGGCATCAACCTCACCAACGAGCGGACCAGCGGCTACACCATGGATCCCTCCTTCCCGACCATGGACGAGACCTCGGGCCGTCGCATCAGCCTGGGCGTGCGCGCGGACTTCTAAGGGATGGTTCAGCTGCGGGCGGCGTGCGGATCGGAAAGGATCCGTACGTCGTCCGTACGCTTTTCAGAGATCACGTCATGAAGAAATGCCTAATGCTGGCGCTGCTCGCAGTGTCGGCTCCGGCGGTGTCCGCTCCCGCCACGGCTCCAGCCGATGCCGGCCGTCAGTGGCTGGCTGGCGACCACCACGTGCACAGCGAATGGAGCGTGGACTGGGACAGCAGCACGACGCCGCCCACGCCGGTGCGCGGTGGAGATTCGCCCTACAGCCGCAGCCGCAACGCGGCGCAGGCCAAAGCCTTCGGCCTGCGCTGGATGGTGCACACCGATCATGGTGGCCCCGGCCACTCTGCGGTCATGCGCGATCACGCCTACCCGGCACTTGTACAGGCACGAGCCGACGTGCCGGAAGTGATCCAGTTCAATGGCATGGAATTCGATGTGCCGGCGGGGGAGCACGCCTCGCTGATCATCGCGCCAGGCCCGGGGGAGCTGGACCAGCTGGTCACCGCAGAACGCGACTTCAGCCGCAGCGAGCCTCTGCAGGGCAGCCGCGATACCGAACAGCAGATGCAGGCGGCACTGGCCTATCTGCGGGATCTGCGTCCTGCGCCGCTGATGTTCATCAATCACCCGTCGCGCACGGCGACCGGCATGGGCGAATGGGGGGCGGTCACGCCCGAGGAGCTCCGGGGTTGGCATGCGGCCGCGCCGAACGTGCTGGTGGGCATGGAAGGCGCACCGGGGCATCAGGCCATCCGCACCGAGCGCGGCCTGTACCGCAATGCGGACGCCCCCACCTTGGGTGGCTACGATCAGATGACCGCGCAGGTGGGCGGCATCTGGGACCAGATGCTGGCGGACGGCATTCGATTCTGGATCACGGCCAACTCCGACTCGCATGTGAACCTGCGCGACGGTGGACGCGACTATGACCCCGGTGAGTACAGCAAGACCTATGCATGGGCACGGCCGGACGCCGGGGACATCCTGGATGCACTGCGGTACGGCCGCATCTTCACGGTGACGGGTGACTTGATCGACGCCCTGGAGCTTCGGGTGGCGGGTGGTGATGTCACCGGGACCCCGGGGGACACGGTAACGCTGTCCGTTACACAGACGATGCAGGTGGAAGTGCGGGTACGGCAGCCGACGCGTGCCAACGCGAAGGGGCTGCGCCCGGCGCTGAAGCACATCGAACTGATCGTGGGCGGGAGGGGGGAGGACGGCACCCTGCAGATGCAGCGGCGTGGCTTTGGCGTGGCGACGTGGGTGCGTGAGGGCGACTGGATCGTGGCACGTTGGTCACTGCCGGTGCCTTCGCGCGGGGCATTCGTACGAGCGCGGGGCAACAGCACTGGAGCCGTCGAGGCGCTGGTGGACGAACGCGGCGAAGATCCCTGGGACGATCTATGGTTCTACTCCAATCCGGTGTTCGTCAACGTCGCGGACGCGGCGCGGAGGTAGATGGGCGAGTGTGAAGCGGGAAAGGTGGCTGACGGAGACCGCACCGACGAAGAAGGGGCGCTTGCCGTGTCCGTTCCTGGTCGAAAGCGAACATTCGCCAAGGTTCGCAGGCGGCTACTCGCGTGGCGGCCGGTGATCGCTGGATGCCGCGGTCACTGTTTGCCGCGATGGTTGTCCAAACCCGATGGCTCCCCTGCCGCGCGCCGGCCTTGCCTCCAGGGCATCCAAAGCCACCTGGACTGGCTTATGATCCGCCCTCTCAACTCTCCCGCACCGGCATCATGGACCGAGCCCGTACGCGCCTTCCCCGTCGCCAGCGCCTGTGCGCGTGGGTTGCCATGCTGGCGCTGCTGGTGTGGTGCGCCGCGCCTGCGCTGGCGCAGACTGCGCGCAAACCTTCGCCCTACGAATACCGCCAGGGCAGCAACGCCGCGGTGCAGCCGACGCAGGGGCCGGACTATCTGTCGCGCATCGACAGCCGTGCGCAGTTCATGCAGCTCGCACGGGTCTACAACGCCGGGACCGCGCTGGAGATGCCGCATCTGATCTTCGTGATCGACCGGCAGCATGCGGCGCGCATCTACTACATCAACACGCCCCGTCACGCGCTGCACGAGGAGTTCGTGCAGCGCCAGCGGCTGGTGCGCGCCATGGACAAGGCGACGCTCAACGCGCAGTACCGCGACCCGCAGCGGCGATTCCTGTTCGGTACGCTGAGCTGGCAGCGGGATCTGCCGGGCTACACCTACGAGTTCTGGGAAGGCGACAAGCTCACCGCTGCGTTGCTGCGGCAGACCGACGACGTGGTGCGCGCCTCGTTCCGCGACCCGATCCGCTTCAAGACCAACTCCACCCAGCACGAGCAGCTGGCCAGTTCCATGGGACTGGCCTACGTCAGCCAGGAGGTGCTGCTGCGCGAGCAGCGGTTCCTGCCGTTGAACACGGGCCGCGCCGAAGGACGGCTGCGCATCGTGCGCTCGGAGGAACAGCTGCGCACGCTGTCGCCGCGCGACATCCCGGTCCTGGACGAAGTGCCCATCGCCTTGGCGCCGGTCGCGGGCCTGGTGACGCAGCGCCCGTCCACCCTGCTGTCCCACGTCAACCTGCTGGCCAAGGGGTGGGGCATTCCCAATGTCTACGTGCGCGATGCCCAGAACGCCCTGCGCCAGTACGACGGACGCTGGGTGGCGCTGGAGGTCACCCACAACGACTACCGGGTGACGCCACTGGCGCGTCCGCCACGGACGCCATCGGCCACGGCCGCCCGCCCGGCGGCGCGCAACCTGCCGCGCCCGGACCTGACGGTGGTCGCGCTCAAGCCCCTGGCGGCGCTGCGTGCGCGCGACAGCAGCCACTGCGGGGTGAAGGCGGCCAACCTCGGCACGCTGAAGGCGGCGCTGCCGCCTGCCGCGCGCGTGCCGGACGGCTTCTGCATCCCGTTCTCGCACTATCAGGCGATGATGCAACGGCTGCGGATTCCGCAGCGTCTGCAGGAACTGCAGCGCCGCCCAGGGTTCGGGACCGACTCCAACATCCGCCGCGACACGCTGGCAGCGCTGCGCGCCGAGATTGCCGACGCCGCGCCCGATCCCGCCTTCGTGCGCGCGCTGGACGCGCAATGGCGGAGCCAACTGCAGGGCGGTGCGGTGTTCGTGCGCAGCTCGTCCAACTCCGAGGATCTGCCGGGCTTCAGTGGTGCCGGCCTGTACACCACCGTCCCCAACGTGACCCGCGCCGATGCCCTGGCCAAGGCCGTGCAGACGGTGTGGGCGTCGGTCTACAACTTCGAGGCCTACGAAGCGCGCACGGCGGCGGGGCTGGGCCAGGACGCGGTAGCGATGGCGGTGCTGGTGCAGCTGGCCGCGCCGTCGGACAGCTCGGGGGTGATGATCACCCGCGACCCGTTCGACGCCGCCCGCCGCCACATCACCTACATCTCGGCCAAGCGCGGGCTCGGCATCCGCGTGGTGGAAGGCAAGCGCCAGGCCGAACAGGTGATGTATTCGACCTGGTCCAAGGCGGTGCAGGTGCTGAGCCGCTCGGCGGAAGACACCCAGCTCGTGGCCAACGCCGCTGGCGGCGTCCGCGAAGTGCCCATCACCGGCTCGCGCCAGGTGCTGACCGACGCGCTCATCGCGCGGCTGGCCAAGGTCGGCGCCTCCACCAAGCAGGCGCTGGGCGGCGCGGACCAGGACATCGAATGGGCCGTGGTCGGCGACGAGGTGGTGATCTTGCAGTCGCGGCCGTATGTAGATCGAAGCGCGCCGTAGCTGGCTGCTGCCGGATCGACGTGTCATGCCGCTTGCGCGAGCGTACGCCTGAGGTCGCATCGCGTCCGCGGCGCGGTGTGGGCGCAGATGCTGCGATCGTCTGCGGATGTCCGTTTCCGACCGAAAGCGGACGATGAACGTGGCAGATGAGGCGTCACCGCTGGGGGCGCTGCAGCGTGCTCATGCCCTGCACGAGCTTCGGGTGATTCTCGACCTTCCCAAGGGCCGAGTCGACGAACAGTGCGATGGCGTTGCCTTCCCGCGTGGCCATCGCTTCAGCCGACTCGCCGCCTTGCCCATTCCGCCATACGGTCCACATTGCACCCAGATCGCCGTCTATCCGGACGACCGCGATATGAAACCCGTCCTCGTCGCCGCCAAAAACCAGCGCGGGACAGACGAGTACGGCGCGCCCAGGAATGGACGGTAACGCGTTGCGCTTCCGATCGCGGAGGCAGTTCGCTGGCCCGCGGGGATCGTCGAGCCGAAGCTGGGCGAGATCGACCAGCTTGAAGCGTTTGGGAGGAAGCGCGCGTCGCACCACATACGACGTGTCAGTACACATGGATCTGGCCCACTGGCGCGAAAACGTGGGACACAGCTGACCCGCACTGGCAAGGTCGGTCTCACCGTATGGGTACACCGCGACTGATACCAGGTCTAGTTCGAGCGGGTGTCGATCGTCGCGCGTGTCGCGAAGGAAGGCGACGCGCCGCTCGGTCGCACGCTCCCGGTCGGCTGCCCGGTCGAGGGAGAACGACATCCCTCCTGACGCATGATCTTCCAGTGCGACGAATGGCAGGACCAGCGCATGCTCGGCAACGGCGACATGGACGTCCGTCGCCAGCAGTTGCAGGTCTGGTGGGCGATGCGGTGTACGACTGCCGCACCCGCCAAGCAGGACGATGCAGACGAGAAGCATGGACCGCGGGTTCTTGAAAGGCATGCGGGCAATCCCCCTGAAGCAGAAAGCCACAAGCTTGGGACGCTCAAGTGATGCCGGTAAGGGTCGAGTGTGAAGTGGTTGTGTCTTGGCGGTGGCCGCAAGCGCCTTTGCCGTCAGCAGGCATCCAATGAAGCGCGCTGCCGGCATCGCCGCAGTTGCCGCGGCGCACAATAAAGGTGCGCCGCGCACCACTTGTGTTCGTTGAGGCTCGCCGCGGTGGCTGCGCAAGCGGGTTGCAGGTTGCCGGTGGATCCGCCAGTGCCTTGAATTTTATGGCGATTCTTCCGCTGTACCGGCGCCGAGGCGACTTGGCACGCCGATTGCGATAGCTCCAGCGCGGACGCAACGGGGTGTCCGCACCAATTCGATTCGGCAGGCGGGCCAACGGCGGTCCGCCTGCCCAGACAACGGCGTCTTCCGGTGCGAACCGGACGGCGCCGTTTTCGTTTTTCCCTCCCCTCGACTACCGCGTGCTGCGGGTGGTGTGCAGCGCTGCGGCCCAACGTTTCTCGGAGATGGCGCGGATGAATCGATCGTTCTGGCAATCCGGGCATACGCCCACGCTGTTGTCGGCGTTCCTGTATTTCGACCTGAGCTTCATGGTCTGGTACCTGCTCGGGCCGTTGCAGGTGCAGATCGCCGCGGCGCTGTCGCTGGATACGCAGCAACGCGCGTTGATGGTGGCGGTGCCGATCCTGTGCGGGGCGGTGTTGCGGCTGTTCCTGGGCATGCTCGCCGACGTGATCGGCGCCAAGCGCGCAGGCATGCTGGCGCAGGTGCTGGTGATCGTGGCGCTGCTGGCGGCGTGGCAGTTGGGCGTGCACAGCTTCGCGCAGGTGCTGTTGCTGGGGTCGATGCTGGGCGTGGCCGGGGCCTCGTTCGCGGTGGCGCTGCCGCTGGCGTCGCGCTGGTATCCGCCGCAGCACCAGGGCACGGCGATGGGCATCGCCGGCGCCGGCAATTCCGGCACGGTGTTCGCGGCGCTGTTCGCGCCGGTGCTGGCCACGGCGTTCGGCTACCAAGCGGTGTTCGGGCTGGCCTGCATTCCGCTGGCGCTGACCTTGCTGGTGTTCGCGGCGTTCGCCAAGGACGCGCCGGTGGAGGTGCCGCGCAAGCACCTGGGCGACTACGCGCGGGTGCTGGTCGGCAACCGCGATTCGTGGTGGTTCATGCTGTTCTACGCGATCACCTTCGGGGGTTTCGCCGGGTTCGCCAGCGCCTTGCCCGGCTACTTCCACGATCAGTTCGACTTCTCTCCCAAGCTCGCCGGCTGGGCCACCGCGGCGTGCGTGCTGGCCGGTTCGGTGATGCGTCCGCTGGGCGGTGCGCTGGCCGACCGCATCGGCGGCACGCGCACGCTGCTGTCGATCTATCTGCTGGTGGCGCTGCTGGTGGCCGCCGCGGCGGTCGGGGTCGGCGGTCCGGCGGCGACGGTGGCGCTGTTCGTGCTGACCCTGCTGTGCCTGGGCACCGGCAACGGCGCGGTGTTCCAGCTGGTGCCGCAGCGGTTCGGTCGCGACATCGGGCTGATGACCGGGTTGATCGGCATGGCCGGCGGCATCGGCGGGTTCCTGCTCGCCGCGGGGCTGGGCATCGTCAAGCAGCACACCGGCAGCTATGCGTTGGGGCTGTGGCTGTTCGCCGGCTGCGCGCTGCTGGCCTGGGGCCTGCTGTCCAACGTCAAGCAGCACTGGCGCAGCCAGTGGGCCGCGGCCGGCGCGGCGCGGGTCTGATCCTCTCCACCGAAGCGAGACGCGAATGAACAAGCCAAGACTGGTGGTGGTGGGCAACGGCATGGCCGGCATCCGCACCGTGGAAGAACTGCTCAAGCTGATGCCGGGGATGTACGACATCACCGTGTTCGGCGCCGAGCCGCATCCGAACTACAACCGCATCCTGCTCTCGCCGGTGCTGGCCGGCGAACAACGGTTCGACGAGATCGTGCTCAATCCGCTGGCCTGGTATGCGGAGCACGGCATCCGCCTGCACGTGGGCAAGGAAGTGACCCGCATCGACCGGGTCAAGCGCAAGGTGATCGCCGCCGATGGCACCGAGGCGCCGTACGATCGCCTGCTGCTGGCCACCGGCTCGCTGCCGATCGTGCTGCCGGTGCCGGGCAAGGAGCTGAAGGGCGTGATCGGCTACCGCGACATGCACGACACGCAGACCATGATCGACACCGCCACGCGCAAGCGCCACGCGGTGGTGATCGGCGGCGGCCTGCTCGGCCTGGAGGCGGCCAATGGGCTCAAGCAGCGCGGCATGCAGGTGACCGTGGTGCACCTGGCCGACTGGCTGCTGGAGCGCCAGCTCGATCCGGTCGCCGGGCAGCTGCTGCAGCGCTCGCTCAGCGAACGCGGCCTGGACTTCCGCCTCGGCACCTCCACCACCGAACTGGTCGGCAACGCCGCTGGCGAAGTGGTGGCGGTGAAGTTCTCCGACGGCAGCGAGGTGCCGGCCGACCTGGTGGTGATGGCCGCCGGCATCCGCCCCAACATCGCGCTGGCGCAGGCCGCCGGCATCCACTGCACGCGCGGCATCGTGGTCAACGACACGCTGCAGACCTTCGACCCGCGCGTGTACGCGGTCGGCGAATGCGCCAGCCACCGCGGCATCGCCTACGGGCTGGTCGCGCCGCTGTTCGAGCAGGCCAAGATCTGCGCCAACCACCTGGCCGGGTTCGGCATCGGCATCTACCGCGGCTCGGTGGCCTCGACCAAGCTCAAGGTCACCGGCATCGACCTGTTCTCGGCCGGCGATTTCATGGGCGGGGACGGCAGCGAGGAGATCGTGCTGTCCGACCCGGCCGGCGGCGTCTACAAGAAGCTGGTGCTGAAGGACGACAAGCTGGTCGGCGCCTGCCTGTACGGCGACACCAACGACGGCGCCTGGTATTTCCAGCTGCTCAAGGACGCCAGCCCGATCGGCGAGCGCCGCGAGCGGCTGATGTTCGGCGAGAGCGCGCTCGGCGACGCCGGCACCGCCGGCCAGGACCGTGCCAGCGCGATGCGCGACAGCGACGAGGTGTGCGGCTGCAACGGCGTGTGCAAGGGCACCATCGTCAAGGCGATCAACGCGCAAGGCTTGTTCACCGTCGACGAGGTCAAGAAGCAGACCAAGGCGGCCAGTTCCTGCGGCTCGTGCACCGGCCTGGTCGAGCAGATCCTGATGAACTGCCTGGGCTCCAACTTCCAGCAGACGCCCAAGACCAAGGCGGTGTGCGGCTGCACCGACCTCAGCCACGGCGAGGTGCGCCAGGCGATCCGCGAGGGCAAGCTGCTCACGCATGGCGCGGTGTATGCGCAGCTGCAGTGGCGCAGTCCCAATGGCTGCGCGACGTGTCGTCCGGCGATCAACTACTACCTGCTGTCGACCTGGCCGCGCGAGGCGGTGGACGATCCGCAGTCGCGCTTCATCAACGAGCGCGCCCACGCCAACATCCAGAAGGACGGCACCTTCTCGGTGATCCCGCAGATGAAGGGCGGGGTGACCAACGCCTCGGAACTGCGCCGCATCGCCGACGTGGCCGACAAGTACGCGGTGCCGATGGTCAAGGTCACCGGCGGCCAGCGCATCGATCTGCTCGGCATCCGCAAGGAAGACCTGGTGGGCGTGTGGAAGGACCTGGGGATGAATTCCGGGCATGCCTACGGCAAGTCGATCCGCACGGTGAAGACCTGCGTGGGCAGCGAGTTCTGCCGCTTCGGCACGCAGAACAGCACGCAGATGGGCATCGACCTGGAGACCATGCTGGCCAACATGTGGAGCCCGCACAAGGTGAAGCTGGCGGTGTCCGGCTGCCCGCGCAACTGCGCCGAGTCCGGGATCAAGGACGTGGGCATCATCGCGGTGGAGTCGGGTTGGGAGCTGCACATCGGCGGCAACGGCGGCATGAAGACCGAGGTCGCCAAGTTCCTGGTCAAGGTCAAGACCGCCGAGGAGGTGAAGGAGTACACCGGCGCATTCCTGCAGCTGTACCGCGAAGAGGCCTACTACCTGGACCGCACCGTGCACTACATCGAGCGCGTGGGCATGGACTACATCCGCCAGCGTGTGATCGAGGACGCGGGCAACCGCCGCGCGCTGTACGAGCGCCTGCTGTACGCGCTGGAAGGCCTGCCCGATCCGTGGGCCGAGCGCATCGCCGGGGCCAAGCAGCGCGAGTTCCAGCCGCTGCGCGTGGCCGCGCCGCTGGCGCTGGTGGAGGACTGAACGATGCACGCAGCCGCTTCCGACCTCATCGAGTCCGACAGCAGTGCCGCCGACGCCAGCGCCCGCCACTGGATCCGCATCTGCCGCATCGACGACATCCCCGCGCTCGGCGCGCGCGTGCTGCAGATCGCCGGCACCGACCCGATCGCGCTGTTCCGCACCGCCGGCGACCGCGTGTTCGCGTTGGTCGACCGCTGTCCGCACAAGGGCGGGCCGCTGTCGCAGGGCATCGTCGCCGGCGACAGCGTCACCTGCCCGTTGCACAACTGGAACATCGCCCTGGACAGCGGCCAGGCCTGTGCGCCGGACGTGGGCTGCGCGCGCCGCTATCCGGTGCGGGTGGACGACGGCGAGGTGTGGCTGTCGTTGCAGGGCGCCGCGTGATGGACGGCGCGCACGTGCCCGCGGCCAGCGCGGTCGCGGACACCGCGGCGCGGCGCACGCTGACCCGTTCCACCTGCTGCTACTGCGGGGTCGGCTGCGGCGTGCTGATCGAGACCGAGCACGCCGCCGACGGCGCCGCGCGCATCGTCGGCATCGAGGGCGACCCGGAACACCCGGCCAACTACGGCCGGCTGTGCAGCAAGGGCCGCACGCTGCCGCAGACCGTGCGCAGCCTGCATGGCCGCGCGCTGCAGCCGGAACTGCGCACGCACCGCGACGCACCACGCCGTGCGGTGGACTGGGCGGTGGCGCTGGACAGCGTGGCCGAGCGCCTGGCCGGCATCGTCGAACGGCACGGGCCGGACGCGGTGGCGTTCTACCTGTCCGGGCAATTGCTGACCGAGGACTACTACGTCTTCAACAAGCTGGCCAAGGGCCTGATCGGCACCAACAACATCGACACCAATTCGCGGCTGTGCATGTCCAGCGCGGTCACCGGCTACAAGATGGCGCTGGGCGCGGACGGCCCGCCGACCTGCTACGAGGATCTGGAACTGGCCAGGACCGTGCTGCTGGCCGGCAGCAACATGGCCTATGCGCACCCGGTGCTGTTCCGCCGGCTCGAGGAGGCGCGCGCGCGCGATGCGGACGTGCGCTGGATCGTGGTCGACCCGCGCCGCACCGACACCGCGGCGATGGCCGACCTGCACCTGCCGATCCAGCCCGGCACCGACGTGGCGCTGTTCAACGGCATGCTGCATCACCTGATCTGGGAAGACCGCATCGATCGCGCGTTCATCGCCGCACACACGCAGGGTTTCGCCGAACTGCGGCAGACATTGCGCGAGTACACCCCGGCGATGGCCGCCGACATCTGCGGCATCCCGGTCGCCGACCTGGTGCAGGCGGCGGAATGGTTCGGCCGCGACGCGCCGGCGCTGTCGCTGTATTGCATGGGCCTGAACCAGTCCGCGCACGGCACCGACAAGAACCTGGCGCTGATCCACCTGCACCTGGCCACCGCGCAGATCGGCAAGCCCGGCGCCGGCCCGTTCTCGCTGACCGGACAGCCGAACGCGATGGGCGGGCGCGAGGTCGGCGGCATGGCGACGATGCTGGCCGCGCACCGCGAGATCGCCAGCGCCACCGATCGCGCCGAACTGGAGCGGCTGTGGCAGCTGCCGGCCGAGCGGCTGTCGGCGCGTCCCGGCCTGCCGGCGGTGGCGCTGTTCGATGCGCTGCGCCGCGGCGAGGTCAAGGCGGTGTGGATCGCCTGCACCAATCCCGTGCACTCGATGCCGGACATCGCGCAGGTGCGCGATGCGTTGCGCCAGGCCGAACTGGTGATCGTGCAGGACGCTTTCGTGCAGACCGATACGGTGCCGTTCGCCGACGTGCTGCTGCCGGCGGCGAGCTGGGGCGAGAAGGACGGCACGGTGACCAATTCCGAGCGCCGCATCTCGCGCGTGCGCCAGGCGCTGCCGGCGCCGGGTGCGGCCAAACCGGACTGGTGGATCGCCAACGAAGTGGCGCGGCGGCTGGAAGCGCGGCTGGACGCGCCTGCCGCCGGCTCGCGTTTCGGCTTCACCGATACCTCGGCGGTGTTCGACGAGCATCGCGCGCTGAGCGTCGGCCGCGACCTGGATATCGGCGGACTCGACTACGCGCGGCTGGAGACGCAAGGCCCGCAGCAATGGCCGCTGCCGGCCGGCGCCGCGCGCGGCCAGGCGCGACGCTACACCGACGGCGTGTTCGCCACCGCCGACGGCCGCGCGCGCTTCCATCCCACGCCGTACAAGCCGGTGGCCGAGCCGACCTCCGCGCGCTTCCCGCTGCGCCTGCTGAGCGGACGCCTGCGCGACCAGTGGCACGGCATGTCGCGCAGCGGCAGGGTGCCGGGGCTGTTCGCGCACAGTCCGCAGCCGGGCCTGCGCATGCATCCGCAGGACGCGGCGCGGCGCGGGCTGGCCGCCGGCGATCTGGTGCGTGTCGTGAGCAAGCGCGGCAGCGTAGTGCTGCCGCTGGAGCCGTGCGAAGAGATGCGCTCCGGCGACGTGTTCGCGGCGATGCACTGGAATGCGCAGTTCCTGGACAACGGCGGCATCAACGAACTCAGCCTGGGTACGGTGGATGCGCGCTCGCAGCAGCCCGAGCTCAAGCATGCCGCGGTGCGCGTGGAGAAGGCCGAGTTCGGCTGGCACCTGCTGCTGGCGCGGCGCGGCGACGTGCTCGCGCTGCAGGCCGCTGCGCAACCGTGGCTGCGCGACTTCGGCTATGCCGCGCTGAGCCTGCAGGCCGAGAGCGGCGAGCAGGAGCAGGCCTGGCTGGTATTGCGCGCCGCCGCCGAGCAGGCGCCGGCCGCCGCGCAACTGGAGGCGCTGGCCGCGGCGCTGGCCTTGGCCGGCGGCGACGCCGACATCCTCGAATACCGCGACGCGCGCCGCGGCCTGCTCAAGCGCGTGGCCTGGCGCGGCGCCGCGCCGGCCAGCCACCTCGACGGCCTGCTGTTGGCCGGCGCACAGCGCGATGCCGGCGGCGAAGGGCTGCTGGAGCGCGCGCTGAGCGGCGAGGTCTGGTACGGCGCGCGGCTGACGGCCTTCGCGCAGGCCCGCGGCAGCGCACGCGATCCGGTGGTGTGCCAATGCACGCAGGTCCGCGAATCGGCGATCCGCAGCGAAGCCGCGCGCGGCGCGGCGCCGGCCGAGATCCGCGCGCGGCTGGGCTGCGGCAGCGTGTGCGGCTCGTGCATGCCGCAGGTGCTGCGACTGTGCGCGACGGCGGCAAGCGCATGAGCGGCTGCGACTTGCAGGTAGGCGATTCGCGCCGAAGCCGCGTGCGGCGCGGCGCTCGCAGAGACCCGCGTGTGGCTGGGCTGCGGCAGCGTGTGTGGCTGGTGCATGCCGCAGGTGCTGCGACTGTGCACGACGGCGGCAAGCGCATGAGCGGCTGCGGCTTGCAGGTTGCCCTTGTGCCGGCCACGGAGTGCGCAGGAAACGCTGTAGGCATCCACCTTGCGTTCTACTCGGCAAGGCGAAGCGATGCGCTGGTGACGAGTCGCAGGTGCAGCGGGCGGACGCCGCAGTGGTGCCGGCGCTGGCGAGATCATCCCGCTTCGCACACGCCGCAGCTGCTGCGGTGCGCGACGACCCGTTGCGCATGAGTGGTCGGGGCTCGCGCGCAGCCCTGGTGTCCGCTGGGGATGCAGCGACGAACGCCGCGTGCGCTCGCGGCCCACGCGGCGTCGCCGGTAGGGCGCGGCGACGGCGCGCGTGGCGGGCGCAGGGGAAACACGGCGCGGATGCGCGCGGCGGAGCGCAGGCGGGTGCGATGTCTTGGGTGTGGTTCCTTCTTCCTGGGTGGAGTCTGCGATGAACGATGCAAGCATGTCCGGCGTGCGTGGTAGCGGCGAAGTGGTGTTGCTGTCGGCCGGTCCCGGCGACCTGGAGCTGCTGACGCTGAAGGCGGTCAAGGCGTTGGCCGCGGCGCAGGTGCTGCTGCTCGACGACCTGGTCAACCCGGACATCGTGCAGTTCGCGCCGCAGGCGCGGGTGATCCGGGTCGGCAAGCGCGGCGGCTGCCGCTCCACGCCGCAGGATTTCATCTGCCGGCTGATGCGGCGCTATGCGCTGCAGGGCGCCAACGTGGTGCGCGCCAAAGGCGGCGAGGCGCTGTTGTTCGGCCGCGCCGGCGAGGAGATCGCGTTCCTGCGCGCGTCTGGCGTGGCGGTGCGCATCGTCAACGGCGTCAGCGCCGGGTTCGCCGCGGCGGCCGGGCTGGGCATGTCGCTGACCCATCGCGACCACTGCCACGGCATCACCTTCGTCACCGCGCACACCCAGGACCATGGCGAGCCGGACTGGGCCGCACTGTGCGCCACTCGCACCACGCTGGCGATCTACATGGGCATGGGCCGCATCGCCGCGCTCAGCGCCGCCTTGCTGCGGCACCTGCCCGGCGACACGCCGGCGGCGGTGGTGCAGTCGGCGAGCCTGCCGCAGCAGGCGCAACTGCTGACCACGCTCGACCACCTGGCCGTGGACGTCGAAGGCCTGGGCATCGGCGTCCCAGGCGTGATCCTGATCGGTGGCGCGGTGGGCGAGGCGCAAGTGCAGCAGTTCGCGCAGTCACACGCACTGCGGGCGACCGCGTGATCCCTTGTGGGAGTGTCATCAGTCGCGACGAGGGAAGTCGAATCCTCGTCATCGCATCACGCCTCGAAGTCGGCCCGGAACCATCGTGACATCCTGAATCCCGATGGCGCCGGCTGCGGATACATACGGTCGCGGCTGAAGCTGTTCCTACAGTGCATGCGTGCAGTGCGCCTCGATCCCCCTGTAGGAGCGGCTTCAGCCGCGACGAACGAAGCGAAAGGCGTTGCAGCGTCATGTAACGCGCCGGACCGATGCTCCGAAGCCATCGCGATATCCGACATGGGTGAGCCGCTGACGCAAGCGTTAGAAACACCTTGTTCGCCAATGTCGCCCGGGCCGTCGCGGTCGCCCGCAAACCTTGGGATGCCGCCAGGCCTTTGCCTTCCTGCGCAGATGGCGCGCCGCGATTTTCCTGCGGCAACATGCGACGATGCCGAAGGGGCGCTGCCGCTACCCGACTGCCCGACCCTCCCGGGGTCGAAGGAGATGCAATGAAAAGCACGTCGGATGCCACAACGACCCAGCGTCCGGCACCTTGGGCAAGCCCGTCGCGCCGCCGTTGGCTGCTGGTCCTCGCACTCGCCGCCGCAGCGACCGCGCAAGCGCAGTCGGCACCCGCGCAGGATCCGCTCGCCGTGCTGGACCACGGGCTGCGCCCGAGCGTGCTCGCGCCCGGCCAGGCTTTGCCACGATGGTCGATCGACGAACGCATGCGCCACTACAAGGTGCCCGGCGTCGCCGTGGCGATACTGAAACATGGCGAAGTGGTAGCGGTGTCGGGCTACGGCGTGCGGCAAGCGCATACGCAGGACAAGGTCGACGGCGACACGCTGTTTTCGGTCGGTTCGATCAGCAAGGTCGCCACCGCGACCACCGCCTTGCGCTTGATCGCGCACGGCGAACTCGATCTGGACCGGAACGTCGGCGACTACCTCAAGCGCTGGAAGCTGCCGACCTCCGCGGACGTTCCCCGCCCGAACGTCAGCCTGCGAATGCTGATGTCGCATACCTCCGGCCTGGGCGTGCACGGTTTCGCGGACTATCGCCCCGAGGCTCCGCTGCCGACCCTCGTGCAGGTGCTCGACGGGCAGACACCGGCCAACGGCGAAGCGGTCGCGTTCAAGCACCCGCCAGGACAGGTCAATGACTATTCCGGCGGCGGCGTCACCGTGGAACAGGCCGTCATCGAAGATGCGACCGGCCACCCGCTTCAGCACGTGGCCCAGGACCGGGTGTTCGCTCCGCTGGGGATGCGCCGCAGCACCTTCGAAAGTCCGCTCTCGGCCGAACGCGGCAACATCGCCGAGGCGCATGACGCGAGCGGCGCACCGACGGCCTTGCCGCGCGGCTGGGAAAGCTTCGCCGAGGCCGGAGCATCGGGCTTGTGGACGACGGCAAACGATCTCGGGCGGCTGGTCGGTGGGTTGATCGACAGCTACCAGGGCCGAGGCGATTTTCTGCCGCAGCCGTTGGCGACGGCGATGATGACCGAGGTCTCCCCGGGGCCTTTCGGGCTGGGGCCGCGTCTGGGTGGCGCCGGTCCGGGACGCCACTTCTTCCACATGGGCGCCAACGACAGTTACCGTGCGTTTTTCGAGGGGTATCCGGAAACCGGCGACGGCTTCGTGATCCTCACCAACGGAAGCAACGGCACGGAACTGTCCTTCGAGATCCGCAACGCGTTGGCGGATGCGATCGGCCAGGGCGCGCATCCACTGATCCGCGGCGTGGCCCCGCGGCTGCCGCCTCCGCCGGACTATGCCGGCCGTTACCGGCTGGACACCAGTGTGCCGATGGACCTGCGCCGTGCCTCGGCCGACAGCTTCGACCACGACTCCCTGCAGGTGAAGGTCGCGGGCGACAAGGTGGAAGTGCTGTTGCCAGGCCAGGACGCGCCGCAGCCGTTGCACGTCCTTGGACCGGCACAATTCGTTCTGGCGGGGATGTACGCGTTCGTGTTCGAGTTCCGGCGCGATGCGTGGGGAAAGGTGCGAGGCATCTCGCTGTCGATCCCGGAGGCCAACTCCGTGACCTATTACGTACGCGAATGAAGCTGGCGGCGTAGGAGCGAATATCCGAACCGACGGGGCGTCGGATTCGCCATGCCATCCACCTGCCGGACCCGGCGCTATCGCCGACTTGCCGGTGAGATCCTGAAATGAGCGCCTCGCGGCAGCTGCCCGCGCCACTGGCGCGCCATCCGCGGCATCGGCCATGAAACGGTCCGCCAGCTCGCCGAGGCCGGCGTCGCCACGCTGCGTGCTGAGACCCACAGGTGTCGGGTAAGGCTACCCAGCGGACGCAAGTTCGTAGGCATGGTTGCAACGCTTGCGATTGCACTGGGGCCAGCAGCAGCTTGTGTTCGGCCGCGATCCCGCATGTACCTGAGCCGCCGCCGACAAACGAGCACCGACGGCTTGCCTGTCGAGCCGATCACGCTAGACATCACCAACGCCGACACAACTCACGAGGCCCTTGCAGATCAAGGGCGACCGCATCCGCGACGCACGCGATCTGAATTCTCGCATCCCGTAACCGACTGGGCCCGAAACCACCGGCATCGCTCCACACGCGCTGTGTGGAGCGACGCCAGCCGCATTGCGCGATCGGCAAGGCCGCTCTAAGCGGCCGCGCTTTCCTGCGCCGCGCTCAGGCCGCCGGCGTCGGCGACGGCGCCGCGTTCTGGTGCTGGGCCGCGGCGGCCTTGCTGTCGCGCTCGGCCGCCAGCAGGGTCAGCGAACGGCCGATGCCGTGCCATTGCGAGCCGCCCGGCAGGCCGTGCTCGTGCTCGCGCTCGGCGGTGTCGATCAGCACGCGCCAATGCTCGCCCTCGACCAGCGGCAGGGTGAAGGTCACGTCCTCGACGGCAC
This sequence comes from Xanthomonas sp. 1678, assembly GCF_031455575.1. Taxonomy (NCBI): domain Bacteria; kingdom Pseudomonadati; phylum Pseudomonadota; class Gammaproteobacteria; order Lysobacterales; family Lysobacteraceae; genus Xanthomonas; species Xanthomonas sp. 1678. Next base: position 305,853 of record NZ_JAVDSZ010000002.1, read on the forward strand.
CGTTGACGATCATCAGCAAGGTCACGTTCGACGCGGCCTGGCGCAGGCCGCTGGACGGCGCCCGGCCGTCCAGGCGCATCATCATCGCCCGCGCATGCGGGTCGTGCCAGGACGCCTCGGTCATCTCCTCGCCGTCCGGCGCCAGCCAGCTCACATCCTTGATGCCCAACTCTTCGTCGTAGACGCCGTCGAAGAAGCGCGCGCGATGCAGCAACGGGTAGTGCGCGCGCAGGTGGGTCAGGCGCGCCACGAACGCGGTCAGCCGCTGCGCGCGCTCGTCGCTGTCCCAGTTCAGCCAGGTCAGTTCGTTGTCCTGGCAGTAGGTGTTGTTGTTGCCGCCCTTGCTGCGCCCGAACTCGTCGCCGGCCAGCAGCATCGGCGTGCCCTGCGACAGCAGCAGCGTGGCCAGGATGTTGCGCATCTGCCGCTGGCGCAGCGCGTTGATCTGCTCGTCGTCGGTCTCGCCCTCCACGCCGTAGTTGGCGGAGATGTTGTTGTCCGAACCGTCGCGGTTTTCCTCGCCGTTGGCGTCGTTGTGCTTGTGCTCGTAGCTGACCAGGTCGTGCAGGGTGAAGCCGTCGTGGGCGGTGACGAAGTTGACCGAGGCGGTGGGGCGGCGACCGCGGTGGTTGAACAGGTCGGCCGAGCCGGTCAGGCGCGTGGCCAGTTCGGCCAGCTGGCCTTCGTCGCCGCGCCAGAACGCGCGCACGTTGTCGCGGAACTTGTCGTTCCATTCCGACCAGCCAGGCGGGAAGCCGCCGACCTGGTAGCCGCCGGGACCCACGTCCCACGGTTCGGCGATCAGCTTGACCTGGCTCAGCAGCGGATCCTGGCGGCAGGCGTCGAGGAAGCCGCCCTTGGGATCGAAGCCGTGGTGCTCGCGGCCGAGGATGGTGGCCAGGTCGAAGCGGAACCCGTCCACGTGCATCTCCGACACCCAGTAACGCAGCGAGTCGTTGACCATGCGCAGCGCGCCGGCGTTGGTCAGGTCGAAGGTGTTGCCGGTGCCGGTGTCGTTGATGTAGAAGCGGCGATCCTGCGCCAGGCGGTAGTAGCTGGCGTTGTCGATGCCCTTGAACGACAGCGTCGGCCCCAGTTCGTTGCCTTCGGCAGTGTGGTTGTAGACCACGTCCAGGATCACTTCCAGCCCGGCATGGTGCAATCGCGCCACCATCTGCTTGAACTCGGCCACGGTGCGCGTGGCCATGTAGCGCGGCTGCGGCGCGAAGAAGCCGATGGTGTTGTAGCCCCAGTAGTTGCGCAGGCCCTGCTTGAGCAGGTATTCGTCGTCGACGAAGGCGTGCACCGGCAGCAGTTCCACCGCGGTCATGCCGAGCCGCTTGATGTGTTCCACCACCTCGTCGACCTTGAGCCCGGAGAAGGTGCCGCGCCAGGCCTCGGGCACCGACGGATGGCGCATGGTGGTGCCGCGCACGTGGGTCTCGTAGATCACCGTGCGGTCCCACGGCGTTTGCAGGCGCTGGTCCTTGCCCCAGGTGAAGGCCGGATCGATCACCGCGCACTTGGGCACGTAGGCGGCGCTGTCGCGGCGGTCGAAGCTCAGGTCCGCGTCCTTGTGGCCGATGGTGTAGCCGAACAGGGCCGGGGCCCATTTCAGCTCGCCGACCAGCTGCTTGGCGTAGGGGTCGAGCAGCAGTTTGTTGGGATTGAAGCGGTGTCCGGCGTCGGGCGCGTACGGGCCGTACACGCGGTAGCCGTACAGCTGGCCGGGCCGCGCATCGGGCAGGTAGCCGTGCCAGATCTCGTCGGTGTACTCGGGCAGGACGATGCGCTCGACCTCGCGGCCGCGCTCGTCGAACAGGCACAGCTCGACCTTGGTGGCGTTGCTCGAATACAACGCGAAATTGACGCCCAGGCCGTCCCAGGTGGCGCCCAGCGGATACGAGCGGCCTTCGCGGATGCGGGAGCGGCGGGCGAGCTTGCGAAGCGGCATGCGGAATCCTTACGACGTGGCGGGGCCGTTGCCGGCCGGAGAAAGCGAGTGGTCTTGCGCAGGGGCGTGGGCTTCGGCGTCGACCAGGCGTTCGGCCATGGCCCAGTGGCGGGCGGCGCGGCCGTCGGGCCGGCCCTCGGCCTCCCAGATTTCGTGTGCGAGTTGTTCGATGCGGCGCTTGCGTGTGTCTGCGTCCATGGCGGTCTTGTCAGGGGAAGGTGGCCAGTACGGCGACCGGGAAGTCGGCGAGCAGCTCGGACACCGGCGTGGTGGCCGATGCCGCGAGCGTGCGCCCGCTCAACACATGCCGGTACTGTGCCGCGGGCAGTGTCAGAACGGTGTTATGCCAGTCCTGCGGCGCGCGCAGCGGCGCGGCCGGATCCAGCGCCTGCCGCGCCGCGGTCAGGCGCGGCACCAGCACCGCCAGGGTCTGGCCGGCGTGCTCGCGCAGGAAGCCGAGCACGTGGTCGGCGTGCGCGCCTTGCGCGTACAGCGGGCGATAGTCGCCGTGCGCGAACAACGCCGGATGGGCGGCGCGCAGCTGCAGCAGCTGCGCGCTCAGCCAGGCCTTGATGTGGCCGCTGTGCCAGTCGCGCAGCAGGTCGGCCGGCGCGGTGGCGTCGCGCAGCCAGGCCTGGCGCAGCGCGTAGTCGACCGGGCGGCGGTTGTCCGGATCGACCAGCGACAGGTCCCAGCCTTCGCTGCCCTGGTACAGATCGGGCACGCCGGGCACGGTCAGGCGCAGCGTGGTCTGCACCAGGCTGTTGAGCGCGCCGGCCGGGGCCAGCGCCGCCGCGGCCTGCGCCAGCGCCTCGCGCAGCGGCGCGCCGGCCGGCGCCAGCAGCGCCGCGTCCAGGAACGCGCGCGCGCCGGTTTCGTAGGCCTCGTCCGGCCAGGTCCAGTAGGTGCGCAGCTTGGCCTCGCGTGCGGCCTTCAGCTGCCAGGCGGCGATGCGCTCGGCGTAGTCGCGCAGGCCGGCGGCATCGTCGGCGGCCAGTTCCAGCGGCCAGGCGGCGACCAGCATCTGCCACAGCATCAGCACGTCGCCGGGCAGCGGCGCGGCGCTGTCCGCCGGCAGCAGGTCGGCGGCCAGCGACTGGAAGCGCGCGACCTGTGCGTCCCACCACGGCGCCTGCGCGCTGAGCGCGGCCAGGCGCATGCGCACATCTTCGCCGCGCTTGTGGTCGTGGGTGGCGGTGGCCAGCAGCGCGCGCGGATGCCGCTGCGCACGCGCCGCGTTGGCGGCATGGAACGCGTCCGGCGCCAGCGCGAACACGTCCGGATCGCTGCCGACCTCGTTGCGCGACAGCAGCACGCCATGGCGGTAGAACGCGGTGTCCTCGACCGACTTGGCGTTGAGCGGTGCCGACAGCTGCTCGATGCGCCGGCGCACGATGCGCCGCAGTGCGATCTGCGCCTTGCCGGTGCCGCGACCGTCGCGGCTCCAGCGTTCGATCGCGTCGATCGCCGCGACCACCCGCGGCTCGGCGCCGGCGCGCGCGCGCTGCGCGGCATGCGCCAGGCGCGCCGCATCGGCTTCGTCCAGGCCATCGGGGCCGGCGTAGGTGCGGTACACCTCGAACTGCCGCAGCAGCGCCATCAGGCCCTGCGCCAGCATCTGCGGGCTGAACTCGCGGGTCGCCGGTTCCAGATGCGCGGTGGCGGCCAGCGCCTGCACGGTGCGCACGAACTCGGTCTGCAGCGAACCCTGCAGGATCTCGTCGCGCGCGGCGCGCTGTTCCTGGCCGAAATCGCCGCTGCGGCCGCTGTATCGGCGCCACAGTGCGGTCAGCGGCGCGGCGCCGGCCGGGTCGTGCAGCACCCCGGCGACCTGGTCCATGAAGTCGTAGCCGGTGCTGCCGTCGCACGGCCAGTCGGCGCGCAGGGTCTCCTGCGGCGCCAGGATCTTCTCGATGTACAACGCGATGCCGCCGGCGCCGATGCCGCGACGGCGCCCGGCGCGGTCCAGTTGCGCACGCAGCCGCTGCACGTAGCCGGTGGGATCGGCCAGGCCGTCGACATGGTCCACGCGCACGCCGTCCAGGTGGCCGTCGGCGACCAGCCGCAGCGGCAGCTCGTGCACCGCGGCGAACACCTCGCTCTGCTCCACGCGCAGCGCGGTCAGCGAGGTGATGTCGAAGAAGCGGCGGTAGTTGAGCATGTCGTTGCCGACCCGCCACCACGCCAGGCGGTAGCACTGGCGCTCGATCAAGCGATGCAGGGTGTCGTCGCCGAGCCGCGCGGCATCGTTGAGCCGGGCCGCCCAGGCCTGGCGCGTGGCCGGCGGATCCTGCGCGACCGGACCTTCCAGGCGGATCGGGAAGCGCTGGTCGTGGTGCTCTAGTCGCGCCTCGCCGTCTTCGTCGACCCGCAGCTGCAACACGCCTTCGCTCAGCGCCTGCGCGTACGGCCGGTCCAGCACCGGCAGCCACAGCTTGCCGTCGCGCCCGGGCGCGCGCCAGTCGATGTCGAACCAGCCGGCGTGGCGGCTCTGCCGGCCGTGCTTGAGCACGTCCCACCACCACGGGTTGGCCGCGTGCGCGGCCATGTGGTTGGGCACGATGTCCAGGATCAGGCCCATGCCGTGCGCGCGCACGCGCTCGGACAGCTCCAGCAGCGCCGGCTCGCCGCCGAGTTCGGGGTTGACCTGGCGCGGATCGGTGACGTCGTAGCCATGCGTGGAGCCCGGCACCGCGGTGCCGATCGGCGACAGGTACAGGTGGCTGATGCCCAGGCCGGCGTAGTACGGCACCTGCGCGGCGGCGTCGAGCAGGGTGAACCCGGCGTGCAATTGCAGGCGGGCGGTGGCGCGCAGCGGGATCAGGCTCATCGGTCGGTTCCTTGCGCGGCGGAGGCGCTGCGGCGGGCTTGCGCGAACGCGTCCAGGCGGGCGTCGAGCAGCGCGCTGGCGTCCGTCGCGTCCGGCGGCGGCAGGCGCCGGCGCCAGTTCGGATGGCCGTCGACGGTGCCCGGCAGATTGGGTTGCTGGTCCAGCCCCAGCGCGTCCTCGGCCGGCAGCAGCGCCAGCGGCGAGGGCGTGGCGGCGACGAAGCGCAGCGCGTCCAGTTCCGGGTCGCGCGCCTGCGCCTGCGGCAGCGCCGCGGCGACCGTGCCGTCCATGCTGGCGACGTCGGCGGCGCGGGTCAGGTGGTCGGCGCGTTGCTGCGTGGCATCGGACAGCTGCAGGCGCCGGCGCCAGTCGATGTCCTCGCCGCGGCGCCAACCGCGCAGGGTCGGCAGGTCGTGGGTGGTGGTGGTGGCGATCGCATCGCCGCGCCAGCGCGCCGGCGGCAGGAAGGCGCCCTTGGCGTCGCGGGTGAACAGCAGCACGTCGATGCCCATCACCCCGCGCTGCGACAACTCGGCGCGGATGCCGTCCGGCACCACGCCCAGGTCTTCGCCGATCACGATCGCGCGGTGCCGCCACGATTCCAGCGCCAGCAGGCGCAGCAGGTCGTGCAGCGGATAACGCAGGTACACGCCGTCGGCGGAACTGGCGCCGCGCGGAATCGTCCACAGCCGCAGCAGGCCGAGGATGTGATCGATGCGCACGCCACCGCGGTCGCGCAGCACCGCGCGCAGCAGCTCGAGGAACGGCGCGTAGCCGGTGGCACGCAGCCCGGTCGGCGAGTAGCCGCCGATGCCCCAGGCTTGGCCGTCGCCGTTGAACGCGTCCGGCGGTGCGCCCAGTTCCAGCCCGGCCAACACCGCCTGCGGCCAGGCCGCGGCTTCGGCGCCGCCGGGATCGAAGCCCACCGCCAGGTCGGCGATCAGGCCGATGCCCATGCCGGCCTCGCGCGCCTGTCGCTGCACGCCGGCCCAGCTGCGCGCGGCCAGCCATTGCGCGAAGCGGTGCAGGGCCGGATCGGCATCGCCGAAATCGCGTGCGGCGAATGCGGCGTAGTCGCGCAAGGCGGCGCCGCGTTCTTGCTCGAATGCGGCGAAATCCGCATGCAAGGCGGCGTCGGCCTGGGCGAAGTCGGCATGCAGCTGGCGCAGCCACTGCCACTTCGCCGCGGCCGAGGCCGGCCAGTCGATCAGTGGGCGCGCCTGCGCCTCGGCGAAGGCCTGCTCCAGCCCGGCCGCCTGCAGGGCGCGCTGCGCCGCGGCGGCGCCGAGCACGCGCGCCGGGGCGGCCTGCAACGGGTCGAGGAAGCGGCGGTCGCCGGGCGAATACGGGCTGTAGTGGCTGCCGACCGGCCGCGCCGCGTGCACCGGGCTCAGCGCGATCGCATCGCCACCGGCCGCGGCGATGCGATCGGCCCAGGCGGCGACGCCGTCCGCGTCGCCGATGCCGGCGTCGCGTGGGCCTTGCGCCGAATACACCTGCAGCGACAGGCCCCAGCGCCGCGGCGCGTCTTCGTCGACCGCCTCGGCGACGCCGTAGCAGCGCGCCGGCGCCAGCGCCAGCGTGGTGTGCCGGTCGCCGTGCTGCAGAGTCCAGTAGCCGTGCGTGTCCAGCGCCGCGACGCGGCCCTGCGCATCGAAGCGGCCGTCGCGCTGGCTGCCGTCTTCGTGTTCGAGCCGGTACGCCGCGCCGGGCGTGCCGCCGGCATCGATCGGCGTGCCGACGTCGGCGGTCAGCAACGGTGCGGCGGTGGCGCTGGCCTGCAGTCGGCGCAGGCTGTCGCGGCAGGCGGCATCGTCGCGCGCGTCCAGGCCGAGCGCGCCGAGCACGCTGCGCAGCGTGTCCGGGCCGACGCTGCGCGGCGTGTCGGACGCGTCGATCCAGTCGACCAGCAGGCCGGCGGCGGAGGCCAGGGTGTGCAGGGGGGTGTCGGTCATGGGCAAGTCGGAGCCGCGGCAGTGATGGAGGGAGGACGTGCACCCGCCGTCGCCGGTGCCGCGCACGGCAAGGCCTGCGCGTCGGTCGGCGACCAACGGAACGGCCAGCTTGCCGGGGACGCTGTCGCGATGGCGTCGCGACAGCGTGCGGTCACGGTGTGGAACCGGGACGGTAGCGCGCGACGAAGGCGTTGGGCGGCAGCTGCGCCGGATCGTCGCCGGCGTTTTCGGCATGCACGGTGGCGCCGGGCAGGTCCAGCGCCACCGGCGCCTGTCCGAAGTTCGCGGCCACGTGCCACTCGCCGTCGCCCAGCCTCCAGCCTGCGGCGACCGCCTTCGGCCCCAGCGTGCGGGCGCCCAGCGCGCGTGCCTGCGCCAGCGGCGGCACCAGGTGCTGGCGGCGCAGGGCCATCAGCGCTACGAACCAGTCGCGCCAGCGCGCGCCGTCGCCGTGGGTGGCATCGCTGATGTCGGGAATGGACGCCTGGAACGTGCTCGGCGCGTTCGGGTCGGGAATGGTCGCGCGCTGCTGCGGATCGGCGAACGCGGCGAAATGCGCGAACTCGCGGCGCCGGCCTTCGCGCACCGCTTCGTCCAGCGGCGGCGCGAAATCGGTAAAGAACAGGAACGGGGTGCGGCTGCCCCACGGTTCGCCCATGAAGAACAGCGGGATCATCGGCGTCAGCGCGGTCAGCGCCAGCGCCGCGCGCAGCGCCGGTTCGGAGACCTGGGTGATCAGCCGGTCGCCGCGCGCGCGGTTGCCGATCTGGTCGTGGTTCTGCGCGAAGATCACGAACTTATGCGGCGGCAGCTGCGCGCTCGGTTCGCCGCGCGCATGCCCGCGGTGGTCGGCCTGGCCCTGGTAGGCGAAGCCTTCGCCCAGCACCCGCGCCAGGTGCTGCGCCGGCGCATCGGCGAAGCCGGCGTAGTAGCCCTCGTCCTCGCCGGTCAGCAGCACGTGCAGGCTGTTGTGGAAATCGTCGTCCCATTGCGCGCTGTAGCCGCGCTCCAGCACGCCGGCCTGGTTGGCCTCGTTCTCCAGCACCAGGTGCACGTGGCGCCCGGCCGGCACGCTGGCCATGATCGCCTCGCGCAAGGTGTCCAGGAATGCGTTGGGCACGATCGCGTGCACCGCGTCCAGGCGCAGGCCGTCGAAGCGGTACTCGTGCAGCCACATCAGCGCGTTGTCGATGAAGTAGCGCTGCACCGGCGCCAGCCGGAAGTCGATCGCCGCGCCCCACGGGGTCGGCGCGTCTTCGCGGAAGAACGGCGAGGCGTACTGGCCCAGGTAGTTGCCGTCCGGGCCGAAGTGGTTGTAGACCACGTCCAGGAACACGCTCAGGCCCAGCCCGTGCGCCTCGTCGATCAGCGCCTTGAGTTCGTCCGGATGGCCGTAGGCGGCGGCTGGCGCATACGGCAGCACGCCGTCGTAGCCCCAGTTGTGGCGGCCGGGGAACGCGGCCAGCGGCATCAGCTCGATCGCGGTGACGCCCAGCGCCGCCAGCGTCTGCAATTGCGCGCGCAGCCCGGCGTAGCCGCCGCAGGCGCCGACGTGCAGCTCGTAGAACACCGTTTCCGCCCACGGCCGGCCGCGCCAGTCGCCGTGCTTCCAGCGGTAACCGTCGCTGGCCAGCACCGCGCTGGCGCCATGCACGCCGTCGGGCTGCCAGCGCGAGGCCGGATCGGGCACCGGCTCGCCGCCGTCGATCGCGTAGCGGTAGCGGGTGCCGGCGGGGCAGGCGAGGGTGGCGGTGAAGTAGCCGCCCGCGGCGGCGGCCAGCGCTTGTCGGCTGCCGTCGTCGAACACCAGCTCCACGGCGGTGGCGTCCGGCGCCCACAGCGCGAACACGACTTCGCCGGTCGCGGTCGGCCAGGCGCCCTGGCGCAGCGCGGCGGGCGGCGCCGCTGCAGCGGAGCCGGTCGATGATGCGTTCGTTGCGATGTTCACGTCAGTGCTCCGCTTGCAACCAGAGGGTGGACAGCGGCGGCAGGGTCAGCGCCAGCGATTGCGCGTGCCCGTGCATCGGCTGCGCCACGGTGCGCAGGACGCCGCCGTTACCCTGGTTGGAACCGCCGTAGTAGCCGCTGTCGCTGTTGAGGATTTCGCGCCACTGCCCGCTGCGCGGCACGCCGAGGCAGTAGCCGTGGTGCACGCTCGGGGTGAAGTTGCTCACCGCCAGCAGCGGCGGCGCGCCGCCGTCGCGATCGTGGCGCACGAAGGCGAACACGCTGTTGCGGTGGTCGTCGGCCACGCTCCATTCAAAGCCCTCAGGCACGCGATCGCTGCGGTACAGCGCCGGCAGCGCGCGCAGCTGCCTATTGAGGTCGCCGACCAGCCGCGCCACGCCGCGATGCTCGGGGCGTTGCGCCTGCGCCCAGTCCAGCGCGCGGTCGTGGTCCCATTCCTGCCATTGCCCGAACTCGCCGCCCATGAACAGCAGCTTGCGTCCCGGGTGCGCCCACATGAACGCCAGGTAGGCGCGCAGGTTGGCGAAGCGCTGCCAGCTGTCGCCGGGCATCTTCGCCAGCAGCGAGCCCTTGCCGGGCGCCACTTCGTCGTGCGACAGCGGCAGCACGAAGTGCTCGGAGAACGCGTACACCAGGCCGAAGGTCATCTCGCTGTGGTGGTGCGGGCGCTGGACCGGGTCGCGCCGCATGTAGCTCAGCGTGTCGTGCATCCAGCCCATGTTCCACTTGTGGCTGAAACCCAGCCCGCCCTGGTCCAGCGGCGCGGTCACGCCCGGCCAGGCGGTGGATTCCTCGGCCATCACCCGCACCCCGGGGAAGCGCTGCGCGATCTCGGCGTTGAGCTGGCGCAGGAACGCGATCGCCTCCAGGTTCTCGCGCCCGCCTTCGGCGTTGGGCACCCACTCGCCCTCGTTGCGGCCGTAGTCGCGGTACAGCATCGCCGCCACCGCATCCACGCGCAGGCCGTCGACGTGGAAGCGCTCGATCCACTCCAGCGCGCTGCCGATCAGGTAGGCGACGACTTCGGCGCGGCCGTAGTTGTAGATCAGGGTGTTCCACTCGCGGTGCACGCCTTCGCGCGGATCGGCGTGCTCGTACAGCGCGGTGCCGTCGAAGCGCTGCAGGCCGTGCGCGTCGTCGGGGAAATGCGCGCCGACCCAGTCCAGGATCACGCCGATCCCGGCCTGGTGGCAGGCATCGACGAAGCGCGCGAAGCCGTCGGCGTCGCCGTGCCGCGCGGTCGGCGCGTACAGGCCCAGCGGCTGGTAGCCCCAGGAGCCGCCGAACGGATATTCGGTGATCGGCAGCAGCTCGATATGGGTGAAGCCCAGCTCCTGCACGTACGGGATCAGTTGCGCGGCCAGCGCATCCCACTGCAGCGGCTGGCCCTGCGCGTCGTGGCGCCAGGAGCCGGCGTGCAGTTCGTAGATGCTCATCGGCTGCGCGGCGCCGGCGCGCGCCTGGCGCTGCGCCAGCCAGTCCGCGTCGTGCCAGGCGAAGCCGGCGGGGCTCGGCACCACCGAGGCGGTGTCCGGCGCGCGCGTGCTGTGCCGCGCGACCGGGTCGGCCTTGCGCGGCAGCGGCGTGCCGTCGGCGGCCAGGATCTCGTACTGGTAGTGCTCGCCGCCGCGCAGCCCGGGCACGAACAACTCCCAGACCCCAGCCTCGCGGCGCAGCCGCATCGGGTGGCGGCGCCCATCCCAGCCGTTGAAGTCGCCGACCAGCGCGACCCGGCGCGCCTGCGGCGCCCACACCGCGAAGCGCACCCCGTCCACCGTGCCGACGCGGGTATGGTGCGCGCCCAGCGCGGTGCGCAGTGCGGCGCCGTCGCCGGCGGCCATGCCCTGCAGCCACGCCGCATCCAGCACCGGGCCGAACGCGTACGGGTCGTCGCTTTCCTGCACCGCGTCCGGCCACACGATGCGCAGCCGGTACGGCATCGCGGTCTTCAATTCGCCTTCGAACAGGCCCTCGGCCTGCGGATGCGCGCGCATCCGCGCCACCAGCTTGCCGGAACCGTCGAGCAGGCCGAGCGCGTCGGCGCCCGGCACCAGCGCGCGCACCCGCACCGTGCCGTCTGCGGCCGCGTGCGGACCCAGCCAGGCGAACGCGTCCACCGCCTCGCCGTACGCCAGCGCCTGCAGCGCCAGCCGTTCCTGCTCGTCGTCCGCTGCTTCCAGCGGCGCGTCCCACACCGGCGTCGTGTCCGCCGACCGTTCCCGCTCGCTCATGCCACCGCCGTCGCCGACGTCGGAGCCGCAGTGCGGTCGTACAGGGCCATGTACTTGCGGCCGGCCAGGTCCCAGCCGCTGGGCCGCAGCATCGCCGCGCGGCGCATCGCCTGCAGCAGGCGCGGCAGGCGGAAGGTGCGGAACGCGCGCTGCAGGCAGCGGCGCAGGCCGTCGGCGGACGGGTCCTCGAACAGGAAGCCGGTCACCCCGTCGTCCACGGTATCGATCAGACCGCCGGTGGCGTGCGCGATCGGCAGGCTGCCGAAGCGCTGCGCGTACATCTGGCTCAGCCCGCACGGCTCGAAGCGCGACGGCATCAGCAGGAAGTCCGAGCCGGCGAACATGCGCCGCGCCAGGCGTTCCTCGAAGCCGATGTGGGCGCCGACCTGGCCGGGGAAGCGCCGCGCCAGTGCCGCCACCGCCTGCTCGATCTGCGGCTCGCCGCCGCCGATCACCACGATCTGGCCGCCGGCGGCGACGATCTGCGGCGCCACCTCGCAGATCAGGTCCAGGCCCTTCTGGTGCACCAGCCGCGACACCACCGCGAACAGCGGCCCGTCGCTGTCGATCAGGCCGAACGCACGGCGCACATGGGCGGCGTTCTCGCGCTTGCCCTGGAACTGGTCGATGCCGAAATGGGCGTGCAGGTGGTCGTCGGTGCGCGGGTCCCAGCTGGCGTCGATGCCGTTGACGATGCCGCTAAGGCGGCCGCTGGCGGCACGCCGGGCCAACAGCGAGTCCAGGCCGCAGCCCTGCGCCGGGCCGGTGATCTGCGCGGCGTAGCTGACGCTGACCGTGTTGACGTGCTCGGCGTGGACGATGCCGGCGCGCAGGAACGACATCTGCCCGTAGAACTCCAGGTCCTGCAGGCCCTCGTTCGGAATGCCCAGGGCCGCGGCCATCGAATATGGGAACAGGCCCTGGTAGGCCAGGTTGTGGATGGTCAGCAGGCACGGTGTGCGGCCGCCGGACCAGCGCACGTAGGCGGCGGCCAGCGCGCACGGCCAGTCGTTGAGGTGCAGCAGGTCCGGGCTCCAGTCCAGCCCGGCGCGGCCGCCGGCGATCTGCGCGGCGGCGTGCGACAGCGTGGCGAAGCGCAGCGCGTTGTCTTCCCAGTCGCGGCCCTCGCTGGACACGTACGGCGAACCCTGGCGCTCGAACAGCTGCGGGCACAGCAGCACGTACACGCACAGGCCGTCGGGGCGGTCCGCGCGGCCCAGCGCGCAGGCCGGCAGGCCGGCATGGGCCGCGATCTGGCCGACGATCTGCAGCGGGCCGGTCTTACGCAGCACCGCCGGATAGCCCGGAATCAACACGCGGATGTCGCAGCTGCCGCGCAGCGCGCGCGGCAACGCCGCGGCCACGTCGCCGAGCCCGCCGGCCTTGATGAAGTCGGCCATCTCCGAGGTCACGAACAGGCTGGCGCGGCGCGCGGCCGGCTGCAGCTTGACGGTGACCTCGGCGGCGCGGATGAAGCGGCCGCGCGCGTCGCGATGCCGGCGCCGGGGGGCGCGCAGGACCGGATGGGTATCGCGTTGTCTATCGGGCAAATCGGCGAGCGTAGGGGGCGACATGGCAGTTCCGTCGAAGAGGGGGAGACGGGGACACGGAAAGCAACTGCCGCCGCAGGCCTTCACAGGCGCGCGGCGTAAAACCAAAGATGGAATGAGGTACAGCGGACAAGCGGGTCAGCGCTTCTTCAGCAATCTACGAATTCGGCGATAAAAGGGGCGTGAAGTGCGCGTGTTGTCTACGCTACAGCCGGGCCGCTACCGCATAGTGACTCGCCGATCGCAGGCGGTGACACGGGCAGACACCAATGAATCGTTTAGCTTCGTTTTCCGTGCCGCGGCCGCTCGCGCCGGCCGGCGTGAATGCGCGGGTAGCGGGGGCTTCATCCGGGCTGTGCTGCAATGCCGGCATGAACCTACCTGATCAACGCATGCGTCGCGAACTCGATGGCTTCGTGTTGGACGCCGTCCTCGCCGCGGGGCCGGATGGGGTGCTGCTGCCGCAGATCCGGATCTCGTCCGACGACGGCGCGGTCCTCGGCCGGCATGCATTCGACGGCGTCTACTTCGGCGATGTCCGTGCCGGCGAGCACTTCGTCGCCGAACGGTTGGCGGCGATCCGTTCGGCGCAGTACGGCAGGCTGGTGTTCGGCTGAACGAGCCGCGCGCCGCCTAGTGGGCCGGCTGCAGGCGCTGCAGCGCCGCCAGCAGGCCGGAATGGCTGTACGGCTTGGACAGGAAGCCGGTATGCGCGGGCAGCGTCGCGGTCTCGGGGTTCTTCATGCCGGAGGTGAGCAGGGCGGGGATGGTGACCGCGCGCCGGCGCAGTTCGCGCACCATGGTCACGCCGTCGCAGCCGGGCATCTGCACGTCGCTGAAGATCAGGTCCACGTCGGGATGCTGCTCGAGCAGTTGGAGCGCCTCGTTCGCGGTGCCGGCGCTCAGCACGCGATAGCCATCGGCGTCGAGCATCATCGCAGCCAATTCCCGGATCGTCTGGTCGTCCTCCACCAAAAGAATTGTGGTGAGGGCGCAAGTCCCGCGCATAATGCTGATGCCATCGGCTTCGTTGTCCGCAGCTTCACCACTGAGGGGTGAAGCGCTGGTGACGCCACGATGATGCCCATATCCTCGGCCTCCCAATCGCGAGACGTCGCTTGCCCACTCACGCCCGCTATCGACAGATCGTCGAACTCTCGCACGACTGCATCAAGGAGATCGGCCGCGATGGCGTCGTGCGTTCGATCAACACGCATGGCCTGGGCCTGCTGGGCGCGGCGGAGCCCAAGCGCATCGTCGGCCACGAATGGGTAGGACTGTGGCCGGAGGAGATGCGGCCGCTCGCGGAAACCGCGCTCGCCACGGCGCTGCGCAACGAACAATACGAATTCTGGGCGCAGCGCCCGACCCTGGATGGCCGCCCGCGCTGGTGGCACGTGCTGGCCAGCCCGCTGACCAACGCGCAGGCCGAAGTGGAAAGCGTGCTGGTGATCAGCCGCGACATCACCGAACACCGCCAGATCGAGCAGGCCCTGCGTACCCTCGGCGACTTGCCGCAGGCCGCCGCCGCGCCGCCGCCGGCGGTCAGCGAGGCGCTGGGGCGGCAGCAGCTGCAGGCCGAACGCACCCAGCTGCGCGGGCAGCTGGACATCGCCCTGGCCGCGCAGCGCGTCGCCGAGCGGGCGATGACCCAGGCGCAGAAGGGCGAGGCGATCGGGCAGATGCTCGCCGGCATCGTCCACGACTTCAACAACATGCTGCAGACCGCGATGACCTCGGTGAGCATGGTCGCCGAACATCCGCAGCGGTTGCAGCCGGACCAGCGCAAGCTGCTCGGCATCGCCGGCGAGGCGCTGCAGCATGGCGCGCGGATGACCCGGCGCCTGCTCGGCTTCGCCCGCGCGCACCCGGTCAAGCCGGAGTGGCTGGACCTGTGCGAGGTGGTCGTGCAGATGCAGCCGCTGCTGGCGCAGGCGCTGGGCGGGGAAATGCAGCTGCAGCTGGCGACCGCCGACGGCGCCGCGACGACCTATGCCGACCGCGGCTCGGTCGAGCAGGCGGTGATGAACCTGGCCCTGAACGCGCGCGACGCCTGCCAGCCGGGCGACGTGGTGTCGATCCGCTGCGGCACCCTGCACGTGCCGGCCACGCACGAGGCGGCGGCGCTGCGCCAGCCCGGCCGCTACGTGACCCTGGCGGTCAGCGACCAGGGCGAGGGCATGTCCGAGGAGACCAAGTCGCGGCTGTTCGAGGCGTACTTCACCACCAAGCCCGAGGGCAAGGGCACCGGCCTGGGCCTGGCCCAGGTCTACGGCCTGGTGCGCCAGGCCGGCGGCTTCGTCGACGTGGATTCCGAACTGGGCCGCGGCACCATCATCACCCTGGCGTTCCCGTATGTCGCCGCCGCGCCGCCGGGCGAGCGCGACGACGGCGCGACGCTGCCGGCGCTGGCCTGACCGACCTGAGCCACCGGCTCAGCGTGCCGGCAGCCGCTCGCTCACGCTGACCGCGAACGCGTCGTGCAGCAGCCGCAACGCGCGCTGCTGGCGCGCCGCGCCGAACGTGGCGCAGCACGACGGCGGCACCTGCACCTGGAAATCGCGCATCCGCGCGTCGATCGCGGTGGCCAGCACACAGGCGTCGGTGGCCACGCCGGTGACCAGCAGGCGCGTGGCCTGCAGCCGCGACAACAGGATCTGCAGCGCCGAATCCAGGAACGCCGAATGCTTCGGCTTGAGCACGTAGTAGTCCTGCGGCTGCGGCGCCAGCAGCTTGGCGATCTGCGCGCCGCGCTGCGCCGGGTCGGCGCACAGCGTCCACAGGCCTTCGAAATCGGTCTGCCAGTCGGCGAAGTTGTCGTTGGCGAACACCACCGGCCAGTCGCGGCGGTGGAAGCGCGTCCGCAGCTGCGCGATGCGTTCGGCCACCGGTAGCGCCGCCTTGGCCAGGCGCGCGCCGTCGGGGAAATCGAAGCGGCTGACCATGTCCACGATCAGCAGGGCCGGCCGGCTCATGACGTCCGCTCACGGTGTTCGCGCAGGCGCCGCCGTTTCAGCGTCTGCAGCAGTTGCCCGGCCACGGCGGTCAGCAGCACCAGCGTGTTGGTCGCCACGAACACGTAGTTGCGCAGGGCCGCGCTGTACACGATGAACAGCAGCGAGGCGCTGATCTGGCCGACGAACAGCCAGGCCGACACCGCCTGCACGTCGGGCGCGCGCCATTGCTTGTGGATCTGCCGCAGCAGCGTCGCCACCAGGATCAGCGTCGCCGCCCAGCCGATGAGATCCAGCGGCTTCATCGGATCCTCCTTCGCGGCCGCGTAGCGTTGCCGCGCGGCATGCAGCGCGCCTGCGCCGGTGGAACGATATTGTCGATGCGATCGATGCGATCGATGCGATCGATGCGTGGCGCGGCGGCCGGATGGACGCCCGGCGCCGCTGCCTGGGACGGTTGGCGCATCTGCGCTGCCTCCTGTGCGGACCGCTTGCCATGTTCTCCGCGCGCGGTGAAACGCAAGTGAGCGCGGCGGATGGCTGAACGGACTGCAGGCGCCGCCGCGGTCGCGTTCTCGGCGATCTTCGCGAAAGCTTACTATTTAAGGTTTACAGTGGCGGCCGTATTTTGCCCGCCCGACAGGAGAGAACGTGGGTACGAGTGGCAATCACAGCAACACGGCGCCGTTCGCGGTGCCAGGACACGCTGCGGCCAGGTCCGGATCGCGGCGCTGCGCTGCCCGACGAGGCTGGCGGAACGCATGAGCATGGTCGTCCCCCCACCGACCCTGCCCGACGCCGTTTCCCTCGATGCCGGCCACGCGGTGCTGCCGCCCGAGGCGCCATTGCCGATGCCGGTGCAGACCCTGCGCGAGGGCAAGCTGCGCAACAAGCGCCTGCCCACCACGCCGGTCGGCATGTTCTGGCGGCGGCTGTACGTGTTCGGCAGCACCGCCTTGATGACCGCCTACGCCAGCGTGCTGATCGCCAAGGTGCTGCTGATCGGCGGCGTCAGCGTGCTCGAAGCCTGCCTGATGGCGCTGTTCATTCCGCTGTTCGCGTGGATCGCGTTTTCGTTCGTCAGCGCGCTGGCCGGATTCGTGACCCTGGTGTTCGGCGGCGGGCGCAAGCTCGGCATCGATCCGGACGCACCGCTGCCGAGCGTGCGCAGCCGCACCGCGCTGCTGATGCCGACCTACAACGAGGATCCGCACCGGCTGATGGCCGGGTTGCAGGCGATCTACGAATCGGTCGAGGCCACCGGCCAGATCGCGCACTTCGATTTCTTCATCCTCAGCGACACCACGCGCGCCGCGGTCGGGACCGAGGAAGAAGAGGTCTACGCCGACCTGGTCGCGCGCACCGGCGGCCACGGCCGCATCTACTACCGGCGCCGCGCCGACAACGCCGAGCGCAAGGCCGGCAACATCGCCGACTGGGTGCGCCGTTTCGGCGGCGCCTATCCGCAGATGCTGATCCTGGACGCGGACAGCCTGATGACCGGCGAAACCATCGTGCGCCTGGTCGCGGGCATGGAAGACCATCCCGACGTCGGCCTGATCCAGACCTTGCCGGAAGTGGTCAACGGCAACAGCCTGTTCGCGCGCATGCAGCAGTTCGGCGGCCGCGTCTACGGCCCGGTGATCGCCTACGGCGTGGCCTGGTGGCACGGCGCGGAGAGCAACTACTGGGGCCACAACGCGGTGATCCGCACCCAGGCCTTCGCCGAACAGGCCGGCCTGCCGGCGCTGCCCGGGCGCAAGCCGTTCGGCGGCCACGTGCTCAGCCACGATTTCGTCGAGGCCGCGCTGATGCGCCGCGGCGGCTGGGCCACGCACATGGTGCCGTACCTGCAGGGCAGCTACGAGGAAGGCCCGCCGACGCTGACCGACCTGCTGGTGCGCGACCGCCGCTGGTGCCAGGGCAACCTGCAGCATTCCAAGGTGGTCTTCGCGCGCGGCCTGCACTGGATCAGCCGCATGCACATGATGATCGGCATCGGCCATTACTTCACCGCACCGATGTGGGGCTTGCTGATGCTGATCGGCATCGCCATCCCGCTGCAGAGCGACGGCTTCGACCTGGTCGCCACGGTGGTGTCCCCGTTCTCGCCGGCGCGCTACTGGCACCAGCAGGATTCGACCCGGGTGTTCTGGGTGTTCGCGGTGACCATGTTCGTGCTGCTGGCGCCGAAGGTGCTGGGCTACTTCGCCATGTTGCTCAAACCCGAGGAGCGGCGCGGCTGCGGCGGTGCGCTGCGCGCGCTGCTGAGCATGCTGCTGGAGACCGTGCTGGCGGCGCTGATGGCGCCGGTGGTGATGTACGTGCAGTCGCGCGGCGTGGCCGAAGTGCTGGCCGGCAAGGATTCGGGCTGGGACGCGCAGCAGCGCGACGACGGCCGCCTGTCGTGGCTGGCGCTGGCGCGCAGCTACGGCGGCCTCAGCGCGTTCGGGCTGCTGATGGGCGCGATGGCCTACGTGGTGTCGCCGTCGCTGGCGATGTGGATGGCGCCGGTGGTGATCGGCATGGCGCTGGCGATCCCGGTGGTCGCGGTGAGCTCCTCGCGCGCGGCCGGATTGTGGCTGCGCCAGCTGCGCATCCTGGCCATTCCCGAAGAGCGGCAGCCGCCGGCGGTGCTGCTGCGCGCCGGCGAATTGCGCCGCGCCGCGGCCGCGCGACGCATCGCCGGCTGACCCGGGCGGCCGATGCGGCAGGCATAATGCGCCGCATCTCGATGGGGACGCCGCGCATGCTGGAAACGCTGGAACACGAAACCGCCGCCTCGCCGGCCTGGACCGTCTTGTGGCTGCACGGGCTCGGTGCCGACGGCAACGACTTCGCGCCGCTGGTGCCGGAACTGCTGCGGCCGGGCTGGCCGGCGCTGCGCTTCGTGTTCCCGCACGCGCCGGTGCGCGCGGTGACGATCAACAACGGCGTGCGCATGCGCGCCTGGTACGACATCGTCAGTCCCGATTTCTCCAACCGCGCCGACAGCGCCGGCGTGGCCGCCTCGGTCGCGCAGGTCGAGGAACTGATCGCGCGCGAGCACGAACGCGGCGTGCCCGCCGAGCGCCTGCTGCTGGCCGGTTTCTCGCAGGGCGGCGCCATCACCCTGGCCGCCGGGCTGCGCCGCGAACGGCCGCTGGCCGGCTTGATCGCGCTGTCCACCTATCTGCCGGAGGTGGCCGACGTCGCCCGCTGGCATGCGCCGGCGGCGCTGTCGCAGCCGCTGTTCATGGCCCACGGCCAGGGCGATCCGGTGATCCCGCAACCCTATGCCGAGCAGACCGCGCAGGCGCTGCAGGCGCTGGGCATGCCGGTGCAGTGGCGGCGCTATCCGATGGCGCACCAGGTCTGCGCCGAGGAGATCGCCGATCTGCGCGACTGGATGAGCGCGCGCTTCGCCGCCGGCTGAGGCGCGGCCACGGCGAGCGGCGCGGGGCGCCGGGGCGAGCCCCTGCCGCTGAGGCGCGGATGACGGCCCGGCGGCGGCGGGGCTACTATGCGGCGAGACCGCGCTCCAGCCCACTGAGGTGACGTACGTGAAGGTGGTGATCGCCGACGACGAACCCCTGGCGCGCGAGCGCTTGCGCGCGCTGCTGGCCGAGCATGCCGGCGTCGAGGTGGTGGCCGAGGCCGGCAATGGCCTGGAAGCGCTGCACGCCTGCGCCGAATTGCGCCCGGATCTGGTGCTGCTGGATATCGCCATGCCCGGCGTCGACGGGCTGGAGACCGCGCGCCACCTGGCCAGCTTCGAGCCGCGTCCGGCGGTGGTGTTCTGCACCGCCTACGATGCGCACGCGCTGTCCGCGTTCGAGGCCGCGGCCATCGACTACCTGATGAAACCGGTGCGCGCCGAGCGGCTGGCGGCGGCGTTGGAGCGCGCGCGCACGTTCATGGCCGGTCGTCGCGGCAGCGTCGGCGCCACGCCGCTGGAACAGCGCCGCACCCACCTGTGCGCGCGGCTGCGCGGCAGCCTGCGCTTGATCCCGGTCGACGACATCCACTACCTGCAGGCCGAGGAAAAGTACGTGGTGGTGCACCATGCGCGCGGCGAGGACCTGATCGAGGAATCGCTGAAGTCGCTGGAGGAGGAATTCGCCGAGCGCTTCGTGCGCATCCACCGCAACTGCCTGGTCGCGCGCCACGAACTGGTCGAGCTGCGACGCCTGGGCGAGGGCCAGGTGCATGCGGTGCTGCGCCATGGCAAGCAGCCGCTGGAAGTGAGCCGGCGCTGTGTGGCGCAGTTGCGGCAGGAGATCCGTTATCTGTGAGGGGGCCGGAAGTGGGGATTCGGGATGGCCGGTGGAGTGGTTGCGGCAAGCGGGGTTCGGAATCGGGAGCGGATGAGCGGGCATTCGGCTGCGAAGGCCGGGATGGATGGCGGCGCTTTCCGCGATAATGGGCCGATGAAGATCCTGCGCATCGCCACCCGCAAAAGCCCGCTCGCCCTGTGGCAGAGCGAACACGTCGCCGCCTGCCTGCGCCAGGCGCATCCGCAGCTGGAGGTGGTGCTGGTGCCGATGAGCACCCGCGGCGACGAGGTGCTGGACCGCTCGCTGGCGGCGATCGGCGGCAAGGGCCTGTTCCTGAAGGAGCTGGAATTGGCGATGCTGCGCGGCGAGGCCGATTGCGCGGTGCATTCGCTCAAGGACGTGCCGATGGAACTGGATCCGCCGTTCGTGCTGCCGGCGATCCTGGCGCGCGCCGACCCGGCCGATGCGCTGATTTCCAACCTGTACGCGTCGCTGGACGCGCTGCCGCTGGGCGCGCGGGTGGGCACCTCCTCGCTGCGCCGACAGGCGCAGCTGCGCGCGCGGCGCCCGGACCTGCAGCTGCAGGATCTGCGCGGCAACGTCAACACGCGCCTGGCCAAGCTCGACAACGGCGGCTACGACGGGATCGTGCTGGCCTGCGCCGGCCTGCAGCGGCTCGGCTTGGAGGCGCGCATCACCCAACGCCTGCAGGCGCCGGACTGGCTGCCGGCGCCGGCGCAGGGCGCCATCGCGGTGGAATGCCGCGGCGACGCCTCGGTCGCGCTGGACCTGTTCGCTGCACTGGACCACGCGCCCACCCGCACCTGCGTGGAGGCCGAGCGGGCGATGAACCGCGCGCTGCACGGCAGCTGCCATGTGCCGGTGGCCGCCTTCGCCCAATGGCGCGGCGAGGACCTGCTGCTGCAGGGCTTGGTCGGCGGCGTCGCCGACGGACGCCTGGTGCGTGCCGAGCTGCAGCGTACCGCGCAGGACCCGGAGGCGCTGGGCGAAGCGGTGGCCGAGGCGCTGCTGGGCGCCGGCGCGCGCGAGCTGCTGGATGCCGCGCTACCGGGCTGAGAGGTCCGGCCCAGGCGCCCGTTGCATCCGGACAATTGGGTCTATGCGTGCAGCGAGCCCGTCTGCGGGCAGTGAACCCTGTAGGAGCGGCTTCAGCCGCGACAGGCGTTACCGGTAACGCCCGTCGCGGCTGAAGCCGCTCCTACAAAAACCAAAAACCATCAGCCGAAACGGCCGGGTCGGATGACCCAGAGCGGCAGCCCCGATCGGCGAGGCCGCGCCGCATGCTGTCCCGAGTCCCGAGTCCCGAGTCCCGGCCCCGGCCCTACCTGAACTTGTAGACCACATTCATCGTGGTCAACGTATCGGTCTTCTTCTTGTCGTCGCTGACGTCGCTGTTGTGGCGCGCCTGCCAGCCGGCCTTCAGCGCCAGCCGCGAATTCATGCTGACCGAGATGCCCAGGTCGTTCTGCGCGAAGGTGTTGTACGACCCCGATTCGACCAGCAGGGTGTTGGCCAGTTCGGTGTTGGCGGTCAGGCCGTACTTGAAGTCGACCAGGCCGCGGCCGATCAGCCCGGTCTCGGTGCGATCCTCTTCCACGTCGTGGGCGCGGCGCACGCCGGGGCCGATCTGCACGTCCAGGCTCCTGTGATCGCCGTCCATGATCCGCGTGCCGTAGCCGATGCCGATCGTGGCCAGACGGTCGTAGGTGGCGAAATCGTCGCGCTCGTAGCGCAGCGAGGCGGTCAGCTGGCGGTGTTCGCCCAACTGCAGCGCGCTGCCGGCGCTGCCGGTATAGCGGTTGGAGGTGGTCTGGCGCACGCGTTCGGTGCTGCCGTCGTCGTTGGTGTTGGTGTACTCGGCGCTGGCGCGCAACCCGAACAGGTCGATGCTGTGGATCCAGTCGCCGTCCAGGTACTGGCCCTTGAGCCGGCCGTTGAAGCTCTCGTTGGAGCTGTTGCCGCGCGAGGAGGCGAAGCCCAGCTCGCCGGAGCCGCTCCACGGCGAACTGCCCGGTTCCGGTGGCGCGGCCACGTCGGCGGCCCAGGCCGGGGACGTACCCAGCAGCATCAAGGTGATCGCGGTTACTACGGCAGCGCGGCGGGGCATTGGCTCTTCTCTCCTGGGTTTGGGGACGCAGCCTTCGGCTAACGAAATGGAAACGATTTCATCATACCGGATCCACATGACACCCCGGCCGCCGCCCGGCCACGGCTTCATCGGCGGTTTGGGCGCGCGGCTGGCCGCCAGGCGTATTTCCGCCACGGACTCAGACATAATCGGTGCCATGGACCGCTACGAACGCATCAACGCATTGCACCGGCTGCTCAAGTCCGCCCGCTACCCGGTGACGGTGGCGCGGCTGCAGGACGAACTGGGCTGCTCCCGCGCCACCGTCTACCGCGACCTGGCGTTCCTGCGCGACGCGCTGATGGCCCCGGTCGAGGGCGACGGCGAGGCCGGGTTCCGCTACGAGTCCGGGGAGAGCGACCGCTTCGAACTGCCGGGGCTGTGGCTCAGTTCCGAGGAACTGTACGCGCTGCTGGCCTCGCAGCAATTGCTGGCGCGCACCGGCGGCGGGGTGCTGTCCTCGGTGCTGGCGCCGCTGCAGCAGCGCATCGAGAGCCTGCTGGCGGCGCAGGCCGGGGCCACCCACTGGCCGGTGGAGCGGGTGCGGGTGATCCCGCACCGCGGCCGCAAGCTCGACGAGGCCAGCTTCCGCACCGTCGCCTCGGCGGTGCTGGAGCGCAAGCGGCTGTCGTTCGATTACCGCGCCCGCTCCACCGACGAATCGACCAAGCGCACGGTGTCGCCGCAGCGCATCACCCACTACCGCGACAACTGGTACCTGGACGCCTGGGACCACGGCCGCGACGCGGTGCGCAGCTTCGCGGTGGACCGGATCAACCACGCGCGCCTGCTCGACCAGCCGGCGCAGGACGTGGCCGACGAGGAGCTGGATTCGCAACTGGCGGCCAGCTACGGGATCTTCTCCGGCGCGCCCAAGGGCTGGGCGACGATCGTGTTCAGCCCCAAGGCGGCGCGCTGGGTCGCCGACGAGCACTGGCATTCCAAGCAGCAGGGGCGCTTCCTGGCCGACGGCCGCTACGAACTGAAGGTGCCGTACAGCGTCTCGCGCGAGCTGTTGATGGACGTGCTGCATTACGGCTCGGATGCGGAAATCGTCGAGCCGCGCTCGCTGCGCGAACAGGCCAAGGCGCTGCTGTCGCTGGCGCTGAGCAACTACAGCGACGACTAGCGCGTCGCTGCCACTGTAGGAGCGGCTTCAGCCGCGACAGGCAGCATCAGCCACGGTACCGTCTGTCGCGGCTGATGGCTCGAAGGCCACCCAGAGCCGCTCCTACAGTGTGTCCGGCGGCCGGTTGCCGTTGCTCAGGATGGTGCCGATGTTGGTCTCGATCCAGTCCACCAGTGCGTGCACGTGCGTGGCCGCGTCCTTGCCCAGCGGGGTCAGCGCGTAGTCCACGTGCGGCGGCACCACCGGGTGCGCGGTGCGCTGCACGAACCCGTCCGCTTCCAGTGCCTGCAGGGTCTGCGCCAGCATCTTCTCGCTGACCCCTTCCAGGCTGCGGCGCAGGTCGCCGAAGCGATGCGTGCCCTTGCGCAGCGCCACCAGCACCAGCACGCCCCAACGGCTGGTCACATGGCTGAGCACGGCGCGCGAGGGGCAGTGCTGCGCGAACACCTGGCCGCGCGTGGCGTCCGCTGCGGGCGGGAGCGGCGAATCGCAGAGGGTCTCGGAAAGAACGCTGGCCAAGCGGTGCACCTGTCTGGGGGACGGACCGGCCTGATCATACGGAGGTCGGCTGGCGCCTCGCTGAGTGGCAGGCGATGGCGGTGCAACCTATTCGGGGAGCGGCGACACGTCTCAGGGCTCGCTCGGCACTTCGAAACCGAGCCTGCCGACCTGGTCGCGGCGCTGCGGCACGCGCTTGAGCTTGTCGACGTTGATCCCGTAGTCGCGGTCCAGCTTGCCCGCCAGTTCGCGGTATTGCTTGTGGTCCATGTCCGGCTCGCGCGCGAATATCCAGGCCAGATCGCGGCCGGGATAGTCGATCAGCGCCCAGGAATAGTCCGGCGCGACCTCGAGGATGCGGTACTTGGTCGGCACCACGGCGAACAGCCAGGTGGTCCAGCGGCGGTCGCCGGTGCCCTCTTTGACCGTGGCGCGCGAAGTGATTTCCTTGACCGGCGCGTCGAAGCCCTCGCGGTACCGGTAGCGCACGGCGATCTTGCCGTCCTCCTTGAGCGTGTACTCGTCGCTGCTGGCGACATGGCCGCGCTCGGCGAAGTAGGGCACGTGCGCGATCACGTACCAGCGGCCCATGAAGCGCTTCAGGTCGATCGGCGGCTGCTGGGGCGCATGCTCCTCTGGGGATGTCGCCCGCGCCGCCGGCAGGGGGACGGCCATGCCGAGCAGCAGCATGGAGGCGAACAGGGAGAGCAGGCGCATAAGACAGGAATCCGGAGGCTTGAAGGGACAAGCTAGTGAGTATCGGGCGAAAGCCATGTCAATAGTGGGTCGCAGCCGTTGAGATGCGCGCGCGGCACGCTGCGCGCCTCATCACCGTTCCGGAGTCGCCGCCATGCCGATCGCCCCTTCGTCCCGTTCCGCCCGCGCGCCGCATCCCGGCCTGCGCCGCCTGGTGCTGCAGGCGCTGCTCGCCGGGCTGGCCTTGGTCCTGGTGTGGCCGGCCGCGCGCGGCTACAGCGAATGGCTGGGCTGGCGGCCGCTGTGGCTGCTGGGCATGCCGCTGAGCGCGTGGTGGGCGCTGCACCGCTTCCCGCTGCCGCTGCGGCCGTTGCGCCGGGGGTTGGCGCGGCTGCGGCCGCGGGTCCAGGCGCGGCGGCGCGCGCCGGCGTGGCGGGTCACCCGCGCAGCCTGACCTTCGGCAGGGGAGGGCCGCGTCCCCGCATGCTACGGTTCGGGGCTGTTCTCCTGGACCTGTCCCATGCCCTCTCTTGCCCATGCCTGCCTGCTTGCCGGACTGATTGCCTCCGGGACCGCCGCGGCGAAGGAAACCGCAATGCCCCAAGATCCCTATGCCTGGCTCGAAGACGTCACCGGCGCCAAGCCGCTGGACTGGGTCAAGGCGCAGAACGCCAAGACCGAGGCGCGGCTGACCGCGCAGCCGGGCTTCCAGGCGCGCGAGGCCGGCATCCGCGAAGTGCTGGATTCGGACGCGAAGATCCCGGCGGTGCAGAAGATCGGCCCGTACTACTACAACCTGTGGAAGGACCGCGAGCACGAGCGTGGTCTGTGGCGGCGCACCACCCTGGAGGAGTACCGCAAGCCCGAGCCGAAATGGGAGACGGTGCTGGACCTGGACGCGCTGAACAAGGCCGAGGGCGAGAACTGGGTGTGGCACGGCGCCGATTGCCTGCGCCCGGACTACCGCCGCTGCCTGATCGCGCTGTCGCGCGGCGGCGCCGACGCCGACGTCACCCGCGAGTTCGACCTGGGCAGCAAGCAGTGGGTCAAGGACGGCTTCTTCCGTCCCGAGGCCAAGGGCGGCCTGGGCTGGATCGACGCCGACACCGTCTACCTCTACACCGATTTCGGCGCCGGTTCGATGACCAGCTCCGGCTACCCGCGGGTGGTCAAGCAGTGGAAGCGCGGCACGGCGCTGCAGAGCGCGACGCCGGTCTACGAAGGCAAGCCGGAGGACATGTACATCGCCGCGATGCACGACGACACGCCCGGCTACGAGCGCGATTTCGTCAGCCGCACGCTGGCCTTCTACAACGATGAGCTGTACCTGCGGGGCGCCGACGGCCGCCTGACCAAGATCGACGTGCCCAACTCGGCCAACAAGCGCGTGCACCGGCAGTGGCTGACCCTGGAATTGCGCGATGCGTGGACCGTGGACGGCACCACCTATCCGGCCGGCGCGCTGCTGGTGGCCAAGTTCGACGACTTCATGGCCGGCAAGCGCGCGTTCCAGGTGGTGTTCACCCCGACCGAGACCACTTCGCTGGCCTCGTTCGCCTGGACCAAGTCGCGCCTGGTGCTGAACGTGCTCGACGACGTCAAGAGCCGGCTGTGGGTGCTGACCCCGGGCGAAGGCGAGTGGGCGCGCGCGCCGTTCCCGGTCGGCGACCTGGCCTTCGGCAGCACCAGCGTCGAGGCGGTCGATGCCGACGAGAACGACCAGGTGTGGCTGACCTCCACCGATTTCCTGACCCCGACCACGCTGATGCTGGCCGACGTGCAGCGCGGCGCGCAGAGCATCGAGACGCTGAAGGCGATGCCGAGCTTCTTCGACGCGTCCAAGGACGCGATTGAGCAGCACTTCGCGGTGTCCAAGGACGGCACCAAGGTGCCGTACTTCCTGGTCCGGCCGAAGCAGCTCAAGCTGGATGGCAGCAATCCGACCCTGCTGTACGCCTATGGCGGCTTCGAGATCTCGATGACCCCGTTCTACTCCGGCGGCCTCGGCCGCGCCTGGCTCGACCAGGGCGGCGTGTACGCGCTGGCCAACATCCGTGGCGGCGGCGAGTACGGCCCGCGCTGGCACCAGGCGGCGCTGAAGCAGAACCGGCACAAGGCCTACGAAGACATGGCGGCGGTGGCGCAGGACCTGGCCGCGCGCAAGATCACCTCGGCCAAGCACCTGGGCGTGCAGGGCGGCAGCAACGGCGGGCTGATGGCCGGCAACATGCTGGTGCAGTACCCGCAGCTGTTCGGCGCGGTGGTGGTGCAGGTGCCGCTGCTGGACATGAAGCGCTACAGCCACCTGCTGGCCGGCGCCTCGTGGATGGCCGAGTACGGCAATCCGGATACCGACGACTGGAAGTACATCCAGAGCTTCTCGCCGTACCACCTGTTCGACCCGAAGAAGACCTATCCGCCGGTGATCTTCCTGACCTCCACCCGCGACGACCGGGTGCACCCGGGCCATGCGCGCAAGATGGCGGCGAAGATGATCGATGCGGGCAAGGACGTGACCTACTACGAGAACATCGAAGGCGGCCACGGCGGTGCGGCCAACAACGCGCAGGCCGCGCATATGCAGGCGCTGGCGTACGGGTTCCTGTGGGAGCGGCTGAAGGATTGAAGGCGCTGTAGCAGCCGGTCTTAGCGGATGCCCGTGCGCCTTGTACGGGCGTTTGGAGTTCTGGCAAGGCGGGGTAACTTCAGGGCCGGAGCAGCGGCAAAGGCTGGAGCAACGGCAAGGGCCGGAGCAACGGCAAAGGCTTTCGCGCCCTTGGCGCGAGTCACTTTTGTCTTGGCAAAAGTAACCAAAACCGCCGTCGCCGACGCGAGCCGATGCGATAAAGCCGCATCGGTTCCCTGTGCTCCTCGGCGCAAGCGGCACGGCGCCCAAACTCGCTTCGCTCAAACAAGGGCGCCTCTTCGGCCGCTTGCGCCTGCGGTGCTCGGCTCGCTTTAAGGCGAAGACAATCGAAAGCCACAGCCACAGCCACAGCCACAGCCACAGCCACAGCTAAAGCCACAGCTAAAGCCAAGCCAAAACCGCGTTGGCTACGCGATGTGGTCGCTGGCGATCTTGGGCTTGGTTTCGGTCTGCGAGGTCATTGCGATCGGCAGCGCCTGAAGGCGCTTACGGTCCAGCGTGGCGATCCCAACGCTCCAGTCCGCGCGCGATCCGTGCCACCGCTTCCTGCAGCCGCGGCAGGCTCTGCGTGTAGGCGATGCGTACGTGCTGGCGTGCGCGGTGCCGGCCGAAGTCCACGCCCGGGGTGAATGCCACGTGCTCGGTCTCCAGGAAATGCGCGCAGAACGCCTGCGCGTCTTCGGTGAACGCGCTGACGTCGGCGTAGAGATAGAACGCGCCCTGCGGTTCCACTTCGATGCGCAGGCCGAGCGCGCGCAGCGCCGGCAGCAGGTAGTCGCGGCGTTGGCCGAACTCGGCGCGGCGCGCCTCCAGGATCTGCAGCGTGTCGGGGCGGAAACAGGCCAGCGCCGCATGCTGGGCGATGCTGGACGCGCTGATGTACAGGTTCTGCGCCAGCTTCTCCAGCGACGGCACCGCCGCGCGCGGCGCCACCAGCCAGCCCAGGCGCCAGCCGGTCATGCCGAAATACTTGGAGAAGCTGTTCAGCACATAGGCCTCGTCGTCGACCTCGAGCACGCTGGGCGCGTCGATGCCGTAGCTGAGGCCGTGGTAGATCTCGTCGACCACCAAGTGGCCGCCGCGCGCGCGTAGCGCCTGCGCCAGTGCGGCCAGTTCGGCGCGGTCCAGCAGCGTGCCGGTCGGGTTGGCCGGCGAGGCGACCAGCGCGCCGACGCTGTCGGCGTTCCAGTGCGCGTCCAGCAGGGCCGGGGTCAGCTGGTAGCGGCTGTCCGGGCCGACCGGCACCAGGTGCGCCGCGCCTTCGACCAGGCGCAGGAAGTGCCGGTTGCATGGATAACCGGGGTCGGCCAGCAGCCAGCGCTTGCCCGGATCCACCAGCAGCGCGCTGGCCAGCAGCAACGCGCCGGATCCGCCGGGCGTGATCATGATCCGCGCCGGGTCCAGGTCCACGTCGTGGCGTTGCCGATAGAAGCCGGCCAGCGCCTCGCGCAGCGCCGGCAGCCCGCGCGCGGCGGTGTAGCGGGTGTGGCCGGCGGCCAATGCGGCCTGGCCTGCGGCGACGATCGGCGCGGCGGTGGTGAAGTCCGGCTCGCCGATCTCCAAGTGGATCACGTCGTGGCCGGCATGTTCCAGTTCGTTGGCGCGGGCCAGCAGCGCCATCACGTGGAACGGTTCGATGTCGCGGCTGCGCTGGCTGTAGGCGGGCGGCGCGTGCGCCGCGGCGGAAGAGGGGGGCGGAAGGGAAGCCATGGCCCGATCATAGAGGAGCATGCGGCAACAAATCGTTGCGCGCGCTTGCCAGGATGCGGCGTTGCGCGGAGACTCGCTCGGCACCATGCGCCGCCGCATGCCTGCCGCCTCCCGGCCCGGGCGGCGCGTCCTTCGTTGCGTTGCCGCCGCCGGAGCCCCATTAGATGCATCCCCGTCCCTTGCTAGCGAGCTTCCTCCTGCTCATGACCGCGCCCTTCGCTTCCGCCCTCGCCACCGATGCCACGCCGCCGCACCCGGCCAAGCAGCCGCACACGGTCAAGGCGCCGTTCGGCGCCACCCGCCAGGACGACTATTACTGGCTGCGCGACGACAAGCGCGAAAACCCGCAGATGCTGGCCTATCTCAACGCCGAAAACGCCTACGCCGATCAGCTGCTGAAGCCGCTCAAGCCGCTGGAGGACACGCTGTACACCGAAATCGTCGGCCGCATCAAGCAGGACGACAGCAGCGTGCCGTACCGCGAGCGCGGCTACTGGTACTACACGCGCTACGAGAGCGGCAAGGACTATCCGGTGCACGCGCGGCGCAAGGGCAGCATGGACGCGCCGGAGCAGATCCTGCTCGACGTCAACGCGATGGCCGCCGACAAGGGCTATTTCAGCGTCGGCGACGCGGTGGTCAGCCAGGACAACCGCATCCTGGCCTGGACCGAGGACGACGTCGGCCGCCGCCAGTACGTGGTGCGCTTCAAGAACCTGGAGACCGGTGAGGTCTACGCCGATCGCGTGCCCGGCGTGTCGCCGGACCTGGTCTGGGCCGACGACAACAAGACCCTGTTCTACGTCGAGAACGACCCGGAAACGCTGCTCACCGTGCGCGTCAGGAAGCACGTGCTGGGCACGCCGGCCACGCAGGACGCGCTGGTCTACGAGGAGAAGGACGACAGTTTCTACATGGGCCTGGGCCGCACCCGCGACGACAAGTACATCGTCATCGGCGTGGAAAGCACGGTGTCCTCCGAGCAGCGCTACGCGCCGGCCGCCGATCCGCAGCGCTTCACCGTGCTGGCGCCGCGCGAACGCGACATCGAGTACAGCGCCGACCATTTCGACGGGCGCTGGGTGATCCGCACCAACTGGAAGGCCAAGAACTACGCGCTGATGACCGCGCCCGACGGCGCCACCGCGCGCGCGCAGTGGCAGACCTGGCTGCCCTACGACGAGAAGGTGTTCATCGACAGCTTCGAACTGTTCGACGGCTTCACCGCGATCGCCGAGCGGTCCGACGGCCTGGAGCGGATCCGCCTGCACTTCGCCGATGGCAAGGAGGACTACGTCAAGGCCGACGAGCCGGCCTATTCGATGGGCCTGTCGGTCAATCCGGAGCCGGACACGCCGTGGCTGCGCTACAGCTACACCTCGCTGACCACCCCGGCCACCACCTACGAACTCAACACCCGCACCGGCGAGCGCAAGCTGCTCAAGCAGCAGCCGGTGATCGGCTACGACGCGGACAAGTACCAGACCGAACGCGTGTGGGTGACCGCGCGCGACGGGGTCAAGGTGCCGGTGTCGCTGGTGTACAGGAAGGGCTTCAAGAAGGACGGCACCGCGGCGTTGTACCAGTACGCCTACGGCAGCTACGGCATGTCCACCGACCCCAACTTCAACCTGCCGGTGGTGAGCCTGCTCGACCGCGGCGTGGTCTACGCCATCGCGCACATCCGTGGCGGCCAGGAGATGGGCCGCGACTGGTACGACCAGGGCAAGCTGCTCAACAAGAAGAACACCTTCACCGACTTCATCGACGTGACCCGCGGCTTGGTCAAGCTCGGCTATGCGGCACCGGACCGTGTCGCCGCGGCCGGCGGCAGCGCCGGCGGGCTGCTGATGGGCGCGGTGGCGAACATGGCGCCGCAGGACTACCGGGTGCTGGTGGCGCAGGTGCCGTTCGTCGACGTGGTCACCACCATGCTCGACCCGAGCATTCCGCTGACCACCAACGAATACGACGAGTGGGGCAATCCGGAGAAGAAGAAGTACTACGACTACATGCTCGGCTATTCGCCGTACGACAACGTCGCGCGCCAGGCGTACCCGGCGCTGTTCGTCGGCACCGGGCTGTGGGATTCGCAGGTGCAGTACTGGGAGCCGGCGAAATGGGTGGCCAAGCTGCGCGACGACAACACCGGGACCCGACCGATCGTGTTCCGGGTCAACATGGAAGCCGGCCACGGCGGCAAGTCCGGGCGCTTCCGCCGCTATCGCGAGCAGGCCGAGTCGTACGCGTTCATGCTCGATCAGCTGGGCGTGGAGCACGCGGCGAAGTAGGGCGGGCTCCGGCGCCCTGTCGCGGCTGAAGCCGCTCCTACAGGAAGCGGGCCGGGTGCACTGTAGGGGCCGGGACTCGGGACTCGGGACTCGGAAAAGCGGCGCGCTTCTTGGTGCGGCGTCGGCCCGGTCTATAGCGCGCGGTAGCGCTGTAGGAGCGGCTTCAGCCGCGACGGGTTCCGCAGCCGCTGGCTGGCGGATTCCGCGTCGCGACTGAAGTCGCTCCCACAATGGCTTGCCACGCCGAGCGCTGGCCAGTGGCACTGTGGGAGGGACTTCAGTCCCGACTGCATCACGCTGGCAAGCACGTCGCTTCGCTGCTCGCGACTCAACTCGCCCGCGCAAGAGGGCGGTGCCGAGGGCGCATGTCCCGCCGCCATCCGGTCGCGGCTTTATCATGCGCCAATGGAATCCCCCTCCCGTTTCCGCTGGGCATGGTGGCTGCTGGCCTATGTCAGCCTGGCGACGGGCATCGTCGGCATCTTCGTGCCGGGCTTGCCGACCACGGTGTTCGTGCTGATCTCGGCCTACGCCGCGTCGCGCGGCTCCGAGCGGCTGCGCCGCCGGCTGCTGGAGGATCCGCGCTTCGGCCCCAGCATCCGCGACTGGGAAACGCACGGCGCGGTCAGTCGCCGCGGCAAGTGGATGGCGACGCTGACCATGGCGGTGTGCGCGCTGGTGCTGCTGCTGTTCGTGCACAGGCTCTGGGTGCAGGTGCTGGCGATCGGCTGCATGAGCTGCGTGGCGCTGTGGCTGTGGCTGCGCCCGGAGCCGCCGCCGCGCGACTGACGGGCGGGCGGCCGCATGCGGCACAGCCGATTCAGGCCCTTCTGGCTATACTCGGCGCATGAGCACATCGTTCCGTCATCCGATCCGTATCGCCCTGTTCGGTGCCGCCTTGCTGGCGCTGTCCGGGTGCGGCAACAAAGGCCCGCTGGTGATGCCGCAGAAGCCGGTCCCGGTGGAAACCGCGCCAGCCACCGCGCCCGACGCGACGCCACCGGCCACGACCGATCCCGCCGGCCAGGCGCAGCCGGTCGATGGCCAGCAGCAGCCGGTCGACGACACCACCACCACGCCCACCGATGGGAATGAGTGAGGCCACTCCCGCGGCGCGCCTGCGCTTTTCCAAGATGCAGGGCGCGGGCAACGATTTCGTGGTGCTCGACCTGCGCGATGGCGCCCCGGCGCCGGACGCCGCGCTGGCGGTGCGCCTGGCCGACCGCCATTTCGGCGTCGGCTGCGACCAACTCCTGACCATCGAGGCGCCGCGCAGCGCCGACGCGGTGGCCAGCTACCGCATCTGGAACACCGACGGCAGCCTGGCCGGGCAGTGCGGCAACGGCGCGCGCTGCGTCGCCGCCTGGCTGGTACGCGACGGCGCCGCCGGCAGCGATGCGTTCGTCATCGACAGTCCGTTCGCCTCGCATCGCATCGAGCGCGGCGACGACGGCCAGTTCGCGGTCGAGATGGGCGTGCCGCGCTTCGCCCCGGAGGACGTGCCGCTGATCGGCTTCCCGCGCATGCGCGAGGAATACGTGTTGCCATTGCAAGGCGGCAGCGTGCGCTTCGGCGCGGTGTCGATGGGCAATCCGCATGCGGTGCTGGAAGTGGGCCTGGTCGACGCGGCGCCGGTCGAACGGCTGGGGCCGTTGCTGCAGCAGCACGCGTCGTTTCCCGATTCGGTCAATGTCGGCTTCGCCCAGGTGATCGACCGCGGCCATGTGCGCCTGCGCGTGTACGAGCGCGGCGTCGGCGAGACCCTGGCCTGCGGCAGCGGCGCCTGCGCGGCCGCGGCGGTGCTGATCCAGCGCGGCCGCGTGGAGCGCGACGTGCGCGTGGTGCTGCCCGGCGGCGAGCTGCGCATCCGCTGGCCGCACGATGCGGCGCCGGTGGTGATGTCCGGGCCGGCCGCCTTCGTTTTCGATGGGGAGTGGATCCGATGAGCGAGACCCAGGACAAGATCGGCGCGCACGAGATCGCCGCATGGCTGCGCCGCCACCCGGCGTTCCTGAAACAGTTCCCCGACCTGGCGCTGACCCTGGTGGTGCCGCGCGACGACGGTCCGACCGCGTCGCTGGCCAGTTACCAGCTGGAAGTGCTGCGCGACAAGAACCGCGAGCTGTCGCGGCGCCTGTCCGAGCTGGCCGCCAACGCCCAGGTCAACGAGCGCCTGGCGGTGCGGACCCACCAGCTGACCCTGGCGCTGATGCGCCAGACCAGCGCCGCCGACAGCGTGCGCGCGATGGCCGCCTCGCTGCAGGAGGATTTCCAGGGCGACCTGGTCAGCATCGTGCTGCTGCACCCGCTGCCCGGGCTGGAGCAGGCGCCGTGGCTGCAGATCCTGGCGCAGGACGATCCGCGGCTGGCGCCGTTCCGCGACTGCCTGAAGGACGGCGAGCCGATCTGCGGCCGCCTGCAGCCGGAGAAGCAGGCGCTGCTGTACGCCGAGCGCATCGAGGACGTGCAGTCCACCGCGCTGCTGCCGTTGCCCGGCGTGGGCCTGCTCGCGGTCGGCAGCCGCGACCCGAACCGCTTCTATCCCGGCATGGGCACCTTGTTCCTGCGCATGATGGGCGAGTCGCTGACGGTGGCGCTGCAGCGATGAAGCGCGGGACCGGGGACCGGGGACCGGGGACCGGGAAAAAGCCGCAATCTCGCATTGGCGAGACCACTTGCACAACCAGCGCCGAAGGCCCGCTTGCACCGGGTCCCCGGTCCCCGGTCCCCGGTCCCGCGTCTGCCTTCCTCGCCTACCTGCAAGTCGAACGGCGCATGTCCGCGCACACCCTGGACGCGTACCGCCGCGACCTGGCCGCGCTGGCGGCGTGGGCCGCGGACAATGCCGGCGGCGACATCGTCGCGCTCGGCGCCGAGCAGTTGCGCCATTTCATCGCCGCCGAGCACCGCCGCGGGCTGTCGCCGAAGAGCCTGCAGCGGCGCCTGTCGGCGTGCCGCAGTTTCTACGCGTGGTTGCTCAAGCATGGCCAGATCGCGGCCAGTCCGGCCGCCGCGCTGCGTGCGCCGAAGGCGCCGCGCAAGCTGCCGCAGGTGCTCGACGCCGACGAGGCGGTGCGCCTGGTCGAGGTGCCGACCGATGTGCCGCTGGGCCTGCGCGACCGCGCGCTGCTCGAGTTGTTCTATTCCTCCGGGCTGCGCCTGAGCGAGCTGTGCGCGCTGCGCTGGCGCGATCTGGATTTCGCCAGTGGCCTGGTCCGCGTGCTCGGCAAGGGCAACCGCCAGCGGCTGGTGCCGGTCGGTTCGCATGCGCGCAAGGCGTTGCTGGAATGGCAGGCGGAGACCAAGGCGGCCGCAGAGGCGCCGGTGTTCCCGGGCCGCGGCGGCGCGCCGATCGGCGCGCGCGCGGTGCAGATCCGGATCAAGCAGCTGGCCGGGCGCCAGGGCCTGTTCAAGCACGTGCACCCGCACATGCTGCGGCACAGTTTCGCCAGCCACATCCTCGAATCCTCCGGCGACCTGCGCGGCGTGCAGGAGCTGCTCGGCCATGCCGACATCGCCACCACGCAGATCTACACCCACCTGGATTTCCAGCATCTGGCCAAGGTCTACGACGCCGCGCATCCGCGCGCCAAGCGCAAGTCCTGACTGATCCCTGAGCGGGCGCGATCTGCTGCCCGGGTTGTCCTCGATCAAGGCGCATCGCGCCCGCGCTGCGCACACTGCCGGCTCCAGCGCAGTGAACAGGCGTCCGATGGCCAGACCATTTCCATTGAAACCCGGGCATCCCGAGCGGATCTGCTGGGGCTGCGACCGCTATTGCGCGGCGGACGATCTGGCCTGCGGCAACGGCTCGGGACGGGTCATGCACCCGATCGAGATGCAGGGCGAGGATTGGCATCTGCTGTGGGGCATCGAACCGGAACCCGAGCATCCGGGCCGCGCCAGGATCGCGAGCGGCCGAGCTGCGGACGCTTGAACGGGCGGCGACGTGCCCCCACACCTGAAGAATCGCTCAGGAGGCAGCATGGACCCCAGTCAGAACCCCAACGTTTTCCACGCCACCACGATCCTGTCGGTGCGCCGCAACGGCCATGTCGCGGTGGCCGGCGATGGCCAGGTGACGCTGGGCCATACCGTGATGAAGGGCAATGCGCGCAAGGTGCGCCGGCTCGGCCGCGACGGCCAGGTGCTGGCCGGTTTCGCCGGCGCCGCCGCCGATGCCTTCACCCTGTTCGAACTGTTCGAGGCCAAGCTCGAGAAGCACGGCCAGCTGACCCGCGCGGCGGTGGAACTGGCCAAGGATTGGCGCACCGAGCGCCGCCTCGGCAAGCTCGAGGCGTTGCTGGCGGTGGCCGACAAGGAAACCTCGCTGATCATCAGCGGCACCGGCGACGTGATCGAGCCGGAGGACGGCATCATCGCCATCGGCTCCGGCGGTTCCTACGCGCTGTCGGCGGCGCGCGCGCTGCTCGGCCACACCGAGCTCGATGCCAAGACCATCGCGGTCGAAGCGCTCAACATCGCCGGCGACATCTGCATCTACACCAATCGCAACGTGGTGGTCGAAGAGCTGTGATTCGGGATTCGGGATTGGGGATTCGCAACAGCGCTCCTTTCCCTGTGTCCGGACACGCATCGATCGTTCCCATTCCGCTTCTACCAATCCCGAATCCCCAATGCCCAATCACGACACCTCAACCATGACCCCGCGCGAGATCGTGCAGGAACTGGACCGTCACATCGTCGGCCAGCACGACGCCAAGCGCGCGGTGGCGATCGCGCTGCGCAACCGCTGGCGGCGCATGCAGCTGCCCGATGCGCTGCGCAACGAAGTGATGCCCAAGAACATCCTGATGATCGGCCCCACCGGCGTCGGCAAGACCGAGATCGCGCGGCGCCTGGCGACACTGGCCAACGCGCCGTTCGTCAAGGTCGAGGCGACGCGTTTCACCGAGGTCGGCTACGTCGGCAAGGACGTGGAGCAGATCGTGCGCGACCTGGCCGACACCGCGGTCAAGCTGTACCGCGAGCAGGCCAAGGTGCGCGTGCGCACCCAGGCCGAGGACCGCGCCGAGGACCGCATCCTCGACGCGCTGCTGCCGCGCCGCAGCGCCGGCATCGGCTTCGATCCGGAGGCCGCGCGCAACGAGCCCTCGGCGCAGGACAACGACACCCGCAGCAAGTTCCGGCGCATGCTGCGCGCCGGCGAACTGGACGAGCGCGAGATCGAGCTGGACGTGGCGGTCAACGTCAGCATGGACATCATGACCCCGCCGGGCATGGAGGAAATGGGCCAGCAGCTGCGGCAGATGTTCTCCAACCTGGGCGGCAGCAAATCGCAGTCGCGCAAGCTGACGATCAAGGCGGCGCGGCCGCTGCTGATCGAGGAGGAGGCCGGCAAGCTGGTCAACGAGGAAGACGTGCGCGCCGCGGCGATCGAGGCCTGCGAGCAGCACGGCATCGTGTTCATCGACGAGATCGACAAGGTCGCCAAGCGCGGCGAAGCCGGGTCCTCCGGCGGCGACGTGTCGCGCGAAGGCGTGCAGCGCGACCTGCTGCCGCTGGTCGAAGGCTCCAACGTCAGCACCAAGTACGGCACGGTCAAGACCGACCACATCCTGTTCATCGCCTCCGGCGCGTTCCATCTGGCCAAGCCCAGCGACCTGATCCCGGAACTGCAGGGCCGCTTTCCGATCCGGGTGGAGCTGTCGGCGCTGTCCAAGGACGATTTCATCCGCATCCTCACCGAGCCGAAGGCGGCGCTGACCAAGCAGTACGAAGCGCTGCTGCTGACCGAGGGGGTGACCCTGAGCTTCACCGACGATGCGATCGACCGCCTCGCCGAGATCGCGTTCCTGGTCAACGAACGCCAGGAGAACATCGGTGCGCGGCGCCTGCATACGGTGCTCGAGCGCCTGCTCGATACGCTGAGCTACGAAGCCCCCGACCGCGACGGGCAGAGCGTCAATGTCGATGCGGCGTACGTCAACGCGCACCTGGGCGAGCTGGTGCAGGATCCGGATTTGAGCCGCTACATCCTGTAACTGCGTTGCTTGCTGTGACTGCTGCGTACCGGCACACAGCGGGCGAGCCAGCACCTTGTGGGAGCGACTTCAGTCGCTCCCCCAAAAGTTCCATCTGCGAACCGGATATGGAAGAACGCACGCTTGCGCGGCAGGCAGTGCCGCCGCGCTACCGGCGGGTGCGCGGCACGAATGCTCGTCAGGCGCCGGTCGCCGCAAACCTGTAGGAGCGGCTTCAGCCGCGACCGGGCATTACCGGTAACGCCCGGTCGCGGCTGAAGCCGCTCCTACAGGGTTCATGGCGGTGAATCCGGCGCTCAGTACAACGGCGTCCCCGCCTGATACGCGGCCGAGAACGCCTGCCAGTCCAACTGCACCTGCGCGGCGTAGTCGAACGCGAACTGGAGCAGTTCCGACTTCAGCCCGCTCTTGCTGCTGGCCGCCGCGTCGATCTGCTTGTCGATGCTGTAGCTCACCACCGCCGGATCGTAGTCCTGGTCGGCCAGCGCGTGCGCCGAGGCCAGCGCCTGTCCCAGGTAGGTGGCGGCGGTGGCCAGCTTGCCCGCGCTGCTCAGCGCGGCCGGGTCCAGGTCTTCCTGGAACGGCGATTTCTCGTGCACGTAGAACGGCACGCCGGCGACGCTGGCGTAGCCGATCAGCACGTCGGCATCCAGGGTCTGCGCCTTGGCGGTGCGCGCCACGCGCTCGCCTTCGTGACCGTCGTAGCTGGAGGCCGGCATCTGCGACGGTGCGGCGACGGCGACCACGCTGGCCGCTTCCTGTTTCCATTCCAGGATCACATCGTCGCCGGTCGAACTGCTCGCGCCTTCGATCAGCACGTACAGGCGCTGGCGGCCGAGGCTGCCGGTGCCCGAGCCGAGTTTCTGGCGCACGTCCTTGATCGCGTAGTAGCTCGTGGCATAGCGCTTGGATGCCGCGATCGAGGCCACATAGCCGTTCATCGCGCTGGCGACCGACGCGGACGTCGTGCTGTCCACCGCGACCAGGTTGTCCAGGTTCTGGAACGTGCGCCTGCCGCCGCCGACCACGGTGTATTTGGCCAGCAGGCTGCTGCGACTCTTGCCGTCGGCGCTGTCGATGGCCTTGGCCACCACGCCGCTGGTGTTGCTCTTGCCGAGCTGGAAACTCTTTTCGGCGTCGCTGCCCTTGAAGGCGCCGATCTTGTCCAGGTAGGCGCCGACCATCGTGTCGATCGCGCTACCGATGTCGCTGTCGGACAGGCCGTTGTCGCGCCCGGCCAGGACCATGCTCGCCGCCAGCCGGCGCAGGT
This sequence comes from Xanthomonas sp. 1678, assembly GCF_031455575.1. Lineage (NCBI taxonomy): Bacteria > Pseudomonadati > Pseudomonadota > Gammaproteobacteria > Lysobacterales > Lysobacteraceae > Xanthomonas > Xanthomonas sp. 1678. Next base: position 343,946 of record NZ_JAVDSZ010000002.1, read on the forward strand.
CCCACACGTACTGGCCGAGATGGCCCTCGTCGAAGTCGGCGACGTGGAACACCGGCTTGCCGCTGCTGTCGCGCGCGGCATCGAAGTTGCCGATGTGGGTGTCGCCGCCGAGCCAGGTATAGCCGGTCTGCGGCGTGGTCCACAGCGAGGCCGGCAAGGTCTTCATGTCCTGGTAGAACAGATGGTCGGTGCCGCGATAGAACGCGTAGGCGCTGCCGGCCATCGTCGCCATCTTGGTGTCCAGCTCGGCCTGCTGCGTGGCATAGGGATGGTTGTAGTCGCGGATCTGCTGCACCACCCAGGCGTCGCGCTGGCTGGCGGCGGTGGCGCAGCCGGCGGTGGCGGCCAGGATCAGGCCGATCAGCAGCAGGCGCGGCAGGCGGGTGGGCATCGCAGGTCTCCAGGCGCGGACAGGGACACCAGTCGAGCATGCCGGCATTGCACGGCGATGAATCTTTGGCCGCCGCGCCGTGTTCCCCGCTACAGATAGCGCAGCCAGGCCAGGTCGCGGCGTCGCGCCTTCAGCCGCGCGAACGCGGCGACCGGCCAGTACAGCGCCAGCCCCAGCACCGCGGCGATCACCCACAGCGCGGCGACGCTGCCCACGCCGAACAGCGTGCCGTGGTTCGGCCCCCAGGACGCCAGCGCCGCCAGGTACAGCAGCCGCAGCACGTACAGGTGCAGCAGGTAGAAGAACATCGGCGCCGCGCCGATCGTGGCCAGCGGCGCCAGCGCCCTGGCCAGCGGCGGGTGCTCGTACAGGCGCAGCAACAGCAGGCCCACGCCCAGCGTCAACAGCAGGAACAGCAGCGATGGCGGGTACTTGGTCACGTTGAAGAAGCTCATCGCGGTGTGCGCGAGGTCGGCGTGTTCGCGCCACGGCGCATCGCCGTAGCCGTTGTGCCAGCGCAGCAGATGGAACAGCGCCAGCGCGCCGATTCCGCAGGCCAACAGCCGCCGCTGCCGTTGCGGCGGCGCGGCGGCGGCGCCGTACCAAGGGCCGGCCGCATAGCCCAGCGCGATCACCCCGATCCATGGCAGCAGCGGATACGAGGTGCGCAGGCGCAGTTCGCCCAGTTGCAGCCAGCTGCGGTCGTGCAGCACCGCCCAGGCCGCGGCCCACGGGCCGTCGCCGGCCACGTGCACGCCATCGAGCAGGTTGTGCCCGGCCACCAGCACCGCGCCGAGCAGCGCCAGCAGCGGCCGCGGCAGCCACAGCAACGCCGCCAGCGCCAGCATGCTCAGCCCGATCGCCCAGATCACCTGCAGGTACAGCACCTGCGGCGGGAAGGCCAAGGTCCAGGCGAAGTTGACCAGGGTCAGTTCCAGCACGATCAGGAACAGCCCGCGCTTGAGCAGGAACGTCGCCGCCGCGGCGCGGCCATGCGGTTGCCGCGCCGCGTACAGCCACGCCGACAGCCCGGTCAGGAACACGAACACCGGCGCGCACAGGTGCGCCAACGCGCGCGCCACGAACAGCGCCGGCGCGGCGCGCTCCACGTCCACCGGATCGCCGATCTGGTGGTGCAGGTAGAACGTCTCGCGCACATGGTCGAGCAGCATCAGCAGCATCACCGTGCCGCGCAGCAGATCGATCGAGGCCAGGCGCGAGGAGGGCGTGGGAGAAGCGAGGGAAGCGGGGGAGGCGGAAGACATGCGGTGTGATCGTGGCAATATTGAAATAATATAACATCGCTTTCCAGGTGCCTTTTCATGCCGCACCTCGCCGTATTCCTTCCCTTGTCGCCGCCTGTCGGGCCGCGGCGCATCGCCGCACAGCGCCTGCGGGGCGGCAGCTGGCGCTGCCGCGCTCAGTCCTCGCCGATGTCCTCGTTCCACACGTCCGGGTTGGCGGCGATGTAGCCGCCGAGCAGGTCGATGCACTCCTGGCTGTGCAGGTCGATCACCTCGACCCCGCTGTCGCGCAGCCAGTCGATGCCGCCCTGGAAGGTCACCGATTCGCCGACCACCACGGTGCCGATGTTGAACTGGCGCACCAGGCCGCTGCAGTACCAGCACGGCGCCAGCGTGGTGACCATGATGGTGTCCTTGTAGCGGCGCTGGCGGCCGGCCTTGCGGAACGCGTCGGTCTCGCCGTGCACGGAGGGGTCGCCTTCCTGCACGCGGCGGTTGTGGCCGCAGCCGAGCAGGCGGCCGTCGTTGTGGTACAGCGCCGCGCCGATCGGGATGCCGCCTTCGGCCAGGCCTTGGCGGGCTTCGGCGATGGCGGTGTCGAGCAGGGCGCGGTAGTCGGGCGTGGCGATCATCGAATGGGTTCCGTGGCGGGAGAGGGCCATAGTGCGCATGGCGGCGCGGGCTGTCACCACCGCCAGCCCAGGCGCGGTGCCGCCTGCGCGCACGCCGGCCCGGTGCTTGCCGCATCGGCATGCCGGCCGTCGCGCGTCCGGCTTTACTTACCCCGCAAATAGGGCTATGAACGCTCTACCCCCACCCCCCGCATCACCGGCTCGGCGCAGGCCTTGCTGCAGAAACGCTGTTGTCCGACGACAGGAGACACGCGATGCGCACCACGATGTGGAAAGGGATTGGCGGGCTGGCCGTGGCCGCAGGGATGGCGACCGGCGCGCAGGCGCAGGACCAGGAAAAGGCGCAGGGACTGCAGTGGAGCGACGGCGCGGCCAGCGCTTCGCTGTACGGCACGCTGGACATCGGCTACGTCGGCCGCCGCGGCGGTAACGGCGCGGTCGCCGATACCGGCACCGACAACGACCTGCAGAGCGCGGCCGGCTCGGACGGCAGCAACGTCGGCCTCAAGCTTGGCTACGCGCTGGGTGGCGGCACCCGCCTGATCGGCGAGGTCGAGGTCGGCGTCAACCTGACCGGCGACGAGGACGCCGGCAGCGGCGGCGATACGTTCTACACCCGCCATGCCTGGCTGGGCGCGACCGGCAAATGGGGCACGCTGCTCGGCGGCACCGTCGACGGCGGGCGCGCCGCGGTGCTCAAGCAGTACGATCCGTTCAAGGGCCGCTCCGTCGCCAGCGCCGGTTCGCTGCAGGTGGTGGTGTCGCGGGCCAAGGACGCAGTGGTCTACGTCACGCCCACCTGGCAAGGCTTCAACGCCACCGTCGCCTACACGCCCAATCTGCTCGGGGTCAGCGACCGCGACAGCCGCAGCCCGCTGTATGCGGTGATCCTGGCCTACAACAAGGGCCCGCTGAGCATCGGCTACGACCACGAGGAAGAATGGTGGGAGGACGTGCCCGGCCTGACCCGGCTCAAGATCAATCTGTTCGGCGCCAGCTACGATTTCGGTCCGCTCAAGCTGTACGGGTTCTACGAGCGCATCGACATCCAGCAGCCGTTCGACGTCGCCGCGCTGGGCTTCTACCACGAGCACAAGGGCTATCTGCTGGGGTTCACCGCGCCGATGGGCGCCAACGGGCTGTGGAAGGCGGCATGGAGCCGGCGCGATTCGTCCTACGTGGACAACACCTGCGACAAGTGGGGCGTGGGCTACCAGCACGCGCTGTCGGCCAAGGCCTATCTCTACGCCGACTACGCGCGCATCCACAACGACGCCGGCGGCACCTGCACGATCGCCTACAGCAACGAGCAGACCTCGGCCGACCTCGGCCAGGGCGATGCCGGCGGCTACGGCATCGAGGGCGTGGACTTCGGCCTGGTGCTGAAGTTCTGAGGAGCGCGCCCGGCGGCCGCGCGCGCCTCGCCGTGCGTGGCGCGGACGCTGGTCTGCCGCTGTCGTGAGATCGCGGGGCAGGGCCGGTGGCGCCGGGCCATCGGCCGGCTCAGCGGCGGCTGCGACAGAGCGCCGCGGGCCACGGCGGCGCCAGCAGTGCGATAATCCCGCCATGAGCGAATCTCCCTACAAGACCGGCACCACCCATTTCGGCTTCCGCGACGTCGATGCCAAGGACAAGCAGAAGCTGGTCGGCGAGGTGTTCACCTCGGTCGCCGGCAACTACGACCTGATGAACGACCTGATGAGCCTGGGCATCCATCGGGCCTGGAAGCGCTATTTCGTGGCCACCGCGCAGGTCAAGCCGGGCGACCGCGTGCTCGACCTGGCCGGCGGCACCGGCGACATCGCCGCGCTGCTCAAGGAGCGGGTCGGCGACGAGGGCGCGGTGGTACTGGGCGACATCAACGCCGGCATGCTGTCGGTGGGCCGCGACCGGCTGACCAACCGCGGCCTGGTCGCGGGCCTGGACTACGTGCAGTGCAACGCCGAGGCGCTGCCGTTCCCGGACCGCAGCTTCGACCTGGTGACCATCGCCTTTGGCCTGCGCAACGTCACCGACAAGGACGCCGCGCTGCGCGAGATGTACCGGGTGCTGAAGGTCGGCGGGCAGGCACGGGTACTGGAGTTCTCCGCGGTCACCGCCGACTGGTTCAAGCCGATCTACGACTTCCATTCGTTCAAGATCCTGCCGCGGCTGGGCCAGCTGTTCGCCAAGGACGCCGACAGCTACCAGTACCTGGCCGAGAGCATCCGCAAGCATCCGCCGCAGGACGCGCTGAAGGGCATGATGGCCGAGGCCGGGTTCGAGCGCAGTCACTACAAGAACCTGACTGGCGGGATCGTGGCGATCCATTCGGGTTACAAGATCTGACGGCCGGGATTCGGGATTGGAGATTCGGGATTCGTAAAAGCGGGGCAATGCGCTCTTTACGAATCCCCAATCCCGAATCCCCAATCCCGGCACTCAAGGTAAACTTCCGGTTTCCCCGAACCGGTGCTGTCCGCCATGCGTTCCCCGTTCCTGTTGCTGTCCCTGGCCGCGGTCATCGCGACCGGTTGTTCCCGCGAAGCGCCGACCGAAGCCGCCGCTCCCGCCGTCAAGCCCGCCCCCGCCGCCGTGAAATCCGCCGACCGCAGCCACGACGAAAGCTCCTACGCCGAGCCGGGCAAGGTCGTGATCAAGGACCTGGCGCTGGACCTGAAGCTGGATTTCGACAGCAAGCAGATCGGCGGCACCGCCACCTATACGCTGGACTGGAAGGACAAGGGCGCCAAGCAGTTGCTGCTGGATACGCGCGAACTGACCATCGAGCAGGTGCAGGGCGACGACGGCAAGGGCAACCTGGCGCCGCTGCAGTACGCGCTGGCGCCGGTCGACAAGATCTACGGCAGCAAGCTGACCATCGAGGCGCCGAACCAGCCGCAGAAGATCACCATCGCCTACCACACCGCGCCGACCGCCTCGGGCCTGCAGTGGCTGGAGCCGTCGATGACCGAGGGCAAGCAGCTGCCCTTCATGTTCAGCCAGTCGCAGGCGATCCACGCGCGCAGCTGGGTGCCGCTGCAGGACACGCCGAGCGTGCGCTTCACCTACAGCGCGCACGTGACCTCGCGTCCGGACGTGATGGTGCTGATGAGCGCCGACAACGATCCGAAGGCGGCGCGCGACGGCGACTACACGTTCAAGATGCCGCAGCCGATCCCGTCCTACCTGCTGGCCATCGCCGCCGGCGACCTGGTGTTCAAGCCGATCTCGGCGCGCTCGGGCATCTGGGCCGAACCGTCCATGGCCGACAAGGCGGTCAAGGAGTTCGAGGACACCGAGAAGATGATCGTCGCCGCCGAGACGCTGTACGGCCCCTACCGCTGGGGCCGCTACGACATGCTGGTGCTGCCGCCGTCGTTCCCGTTCGGCGGCATGGAGAATCCGCGCCTGACCTTCGCCACGCCGACCGTGATCGTCGGCGACAAGTCGCTGGTGTCGCTGATCGCGCACGAGCTGGCGCACAGTTGGTCCGGCAACCTGGTGACCAACGCCAGCTGGAAGGACATCTGGCTCAACGAAGGCTTCACCACCTACGTGCAGGCGCGCATCACCGAAGCGCTGTACGGCGCCGAAGCGGCGGAGATGGAGCGCGAGATCGACCAGACCGATCTGCTCGCCGAGGTCAAGGACATGAGCCCGGCCGACCAGGCGCTGGCGCTGCCGGCGCTGACCGAGCGCGATCCGGACGATGCGCTGAGCCAGGTCGCCTACGTCAAGGGCGCCTGGTTCCTGCAGTTCCTGGAGCAGCGTTTCGGCCGCGCAACCTTCGATCCGTTCCTGCGCGGCTGGTTCGACGACCACGCGTTCCAGAGCGCCAACACCGACCAGTTCGTCGAGTACCTGAAGAAGAACCTGCTGGCCAAGAAGCCCGACGCGGTCAGCGAGGCCGAACTGCACGCGTGGCTGGACGAGCCGGGCATCCCGGCGTTCGCGCAGAAGGCGCGTTCGCGCAACTTCGCGATGGTCGATACCGCGCGCATCGCCTGGGCCGGCAGCGGCACCCTGCCAGGCAAGCAGGTCACCGACGCCTGGAGCACGCAGGAGTGGACGCGCTTCCTCAGCGGCCTGGGCGCCACGCTGAAGCCCGAGCAGCTCAAGCAACTCGACGCCGCCTATCATTTCACCGGCACCGCCAACGGCGAGATCGCCATGCGCTGGTATCCGCTGGCGATCCGCAGCGGCTACGCCGAGGCGCGTCCGGCCGCCGGCGAGTTCATCGCCCGCGTCGGCCGCCGCAAGCTGATCCTGCCGATCTACGCCGAACTGGTGAAGACCCCGGACGGCCTGGCCTTCGCCAAGCAGGTCTTCGCCCAGGCCAAGCCCGGCTACCACCCGATCACCACGGTGTCGGTGGAAGACATGCTGACCAAGGCCGACAAGGGCGCTGCCGCGCACTGAGGCGGCGCGCCGATAGATGCAGCATTTGTGGGAGCGACTTCAGTCGCGACGGCTTACCGGTAAAGCCCGTCGCGGCTGAAGTCGCTCCCACATTTGTTGGAGACGCCCGGAGTCCGCCTAACAGGCCGCCCCATGCAGGACTTGGCGCAGGCCGGGTCGCATGCGAAGGTAGGCGCATGGCACGTTTACGGTTCCCGGCTCCTGCATGTTGCTGATGATGGTGTTGCTGCTGTTGCTGGCGCTCGCCGCGACCGTGCTGCTGGCGTTGCTGCTGTGCGCGCTGTTCGCGGTGCGCCGCAAGCCGTTCCTGCTGGTGCGCCTGGAAAGCCTGCGCCTGCGCAGCGGCAGCGGCCTGCAACGCCACCAGGCGCAGGTCGCCGGGCACCGCTGGACCTATCTGCACCGCGCCGCGGCCGATCCCGCCGCGCCGACGCTGCTGCTGGTGCACGGCTTCACCGGCAGCAAGGAGAACTGGCTGCCGCTGGCGCGCGCGCTCGGCACGCGCTATCACCTGTTCATTCCCGATCTGCCCGGCTGGGCCGAAAGCCAACGCATCGACGGCGAGGACTACGGCTTCGCCGCGCAGGCCGAGCGCGTGGCCGCGTTCGCCGCGCAATGCGTGCGCCGTGCGGGCAGCGACTGCGTGCTGGTCGGGCACTCGATGGGCGGCGGCATCGCCGCGCTCGCCGCCGCGCGCCATCCCGCGCTGTTCGACCGCGTCGGCCTGCTCAACGCCGCCGGCGTGCGCTTTTCCGACAACGCCTTCGGCCAGGCGGTGCTGGACGGCGACAACCCGTTCGCCGTGTACGACGCCGACTCGCTGCGCCGCTACATCGACACGGTGTTCCTGCTGGAGCCGAGCAAGCCGCGCATCCCGTCCTGGGCGGTGTCCTCGATCGTCGCCTGGCGGCGCAGCGAGGCCGACTTCGAACAGCAGGTGCTGGCGCGGATCGGCCGCAGCGACGAAGCCTTCCTGCCGTTCGACGAAGCGGCGCAGATCCGCCAGCCGGCGCTGCTGCTGAACTGCGTGCAGGATGCGGTGATCGATGCAAGCGCGCTGGCGCTGTACGCCGAGCGCGTGCCGCAGGCGCTGCAGGTGTTGCTCGACGGCAGCGGTCATATGTCCATCGTCGAGAAACCGACCGAGGTCGCGCAGGCGATCGATGACTTGATCCAACGAGGAGTCCCCCGATGAAACGCATTCTGCTCGGCGCGCTGTGCGCCGTCGCCCTGGCCGGTTGCGGCGACCACGAGGCCGAGCGCAAGGCGCAGGCCGCGGCCGAGGCGCAGGCCAAACAACAGGCCGCCGACGACCTGGCCAAGCAGTACGACGCCGCGGTGAAGTCCGGCAACTGGGACCTGGCGCGGATCCATGGCGCGGCGCTGCTGGAGCAGTATCCCGGTTCGGACGCGGCCGAGCGCATCCAACCCGGCTATGCCGAGGTCAAGGCCAAGGGCGAGGCGGCGCGCGAACTGCGGCGCATGCAGGCCGCCTGGGAATATTCGCAGGTGCCGGCCGGCAAGGGCACGCAACGCTCGGCGATGCTGTACAGCCGCGACAAGGTCGACGTGGACGGCAGCGGTCCCAAGCCGGTGCAACTGGTGTTCCGCGATCATCCGGAGTGGAAGCGCAGCGCCTACCTGGTGCTGCAGGCCGGCGATTTCCGCTGCGCCGGCGGCTGCAAGGTGCAGCTGAAGGCCGACGACGCGTCGCCGCGCGCGGCCGCGGCGTGGCGCCCGAACACCGACGAGGCGATCGCGATGTTCATCACCGACCACAAGGCGCTGTGGAAGCTGGCGCGCAAGACCACGGTGCTGCAGATCGAATTCCCGGTGAAGGCCGGCGGCACCCGCACCGTGGTGTTCGAGACCGGCGGCCTGGACGGATCGCAGATGCCGGGATGGGACTGAGCGCGATGGGCGAGGGTGCCGCCGCGCACGCCGCGGCGCTGCGCCAGGTGCGGCACTGGGTGTTCGACATGGACGGCACGCTGACGCTGGCCGTGCACGATTTCGCGCTGATACGCCGCGAGCTGCAGATCCCGGCGCAAGCCGACATCCTGCAGCACCTGGAGGCATTGCCGGCCACGCAGCGCGCGTCCAAGCACGCTTGGCTGCTGGAGCACGAGCGCGCGCTGGCCACTGCCGCGATCGCCGCACCCGGCGCGCCGGCGTTGCTGCAGGCGCTGCACGCTGCCGGGTGCCGACTGGCGGTGCTGACCCGCAACGCGCAGGAACTGGCGCACCTGACCCTTCAGGAAATCGGGGTCGACCACCTGTTCGAGGACGTAGCCGTCCTGGGCCGCGACGAAGCGCCGCCCAAGCCGCATCCGGGCGGCCTGCAGCAGTTGGCCGCGCACTGGGGTGTGGCGCCGCACACGCTGGCGATGGTCGGCGATCATGCGTACGACCTGCAGTGCGGCCGCGCCGCAGGGGCGACGACGGTGCTGCTGCATCCGGACAATCCGTGGCCGGCGCTGGCCGATCTGCATTTCGCCGATTGCGCTGCACTGCTGGCGTGGTGGCAGGACGCTGTCGCGTAGGGCGTCTTCTCTGTGGGAGGGACTTCAGTCCCGACGCTTTATCGGTGAAGCCCCGTCGGGACTGAAGTCACTCCCACACAGTGAAAGCTTGCCAGTTGCGGTTGTTGCCTCTGTCATGCAGATCCGGTTTCCTGTGCGCATGCGTCGCTTGGCGAATCGCTATCTCTGAATCTTCTGGTTCTACTGCCACCACCGCCGTAGTGGGAGGCAAAAGCAAAAGGCAAAGAAAAGCTTTTCGCCTTACGGCGAGTTACTTTTCTTTGCTTGTGCAAAGAAAAGTAACCAAAAGAAAGCACACCCCGCCTCCGCGCCCTCCGCGCTGCGCGCTCCGGGTCCGCGAATAGGCCGGGATTCGCGGAAGGGGCATCCTGCCCCTGCCGCGAACGGCGCACATCCATGTGCGCCGCCCCTTCGGGGTTTTTCCCGGCCTATTCGCCGCTGCGTAAGGGACCCCGAAAGTCCAAAGCAACAGCAAGAGCAACAGCAACAGCAACAGCAAGAGCAAGAGCAAGAGCAAGAGCAAGAGCAACAGCAAGAGCAACAGCAAGAGCAACAGCAAGAGCAAGAGCAAGAGCAAGAGCAAGAGCAAGAGCAAGAGCAACAGCAAGAGCATGCGGCTGCGGACGCGGCGGTTGCCGTCCTGCGCTGGGATTCTGCGACGCTGCAGATCCAGCAATCCTCGTGGTGCAATAGTGTTGCTCAAATCCTGCATGGAGCCAGAGGCGCATCGGTACCGTGCATAGGCGCTGATGTTGAATACCAGTTGCGTGTAGCGGCGCACGTGCGCCACCGGAACGGATGCTGGCTCGCCGCCAGCGGTTGCGAGTGTGGGCCGAGGTCGGCCAGGTACTGCGCCTCCAGCGCTGGATACTCGGACTCGCTGTTGCCGCCATGGCCGCTGTGCTGGTTGAACGGCACGTCGGACAGCACGTAGCCGTCGCGCCATGCGCACCGGTAGCCCGGGCACCGATCGGTTCGGCGCCTGACCTGGCTTCTTCCAGTCGCGCCGGTCGCTGTCGCTTTGCGGGCGCTGTGCTCCCGGCTGCGCCAACGGCGATACAAGCCCTTGGCACAGAGTGTGCCGTTCTCGATACAGCGCGACCATGGCGCAAGGGTGCGCCTGCGCTGGCGCCACAGCCGATGCTTGAGGCGCAAGGATGGCGCAGTGCAGCAAAGCGATGGCACGTCGATTGCTCTGTCTCTCTCGATGTTTCCGCATCCCGCCGCGCCAGCCGTTTGACGGCAAGCGCCACGGCACTTCAACGAGGGGAGTAGAACGATGCACAGTCATCCATGTCGTACCCGCACCTGGACGCTGCTCGCGCTGGCCACCGCGCTGGTGCTGGCCGGTTGCAAGAAGCAGGAAGAGGCTGCGGCGCCCGCCGCGCCCGCAGCACAGCAACCGGCCGCTGCCGCGCCCGCTGCCGTGGCCGACACCGACACCGAGTTCGCCAACAACGCCAGCAATCCCGATAACTGGGGCGGCATCGGTCGCGATTTCGCGCTGACCCGGCACAGCCCGCTGGCCGAGATCAACCGCGACAACGTCAAGAACCTCAAGATGTCGTGGGAAATGAAGACCGACGCCACCCGCGGCCACGAAGGCCAGCCGCTGGTGATCGGCAACATCATGTACATGGTCAGCGCGTATCCGAACAACGTGTTCGCGATCGACCTGGCGGCGCAGGAAGACGGCGGCAAGGTGCTGTGGAAATACACCCCGCAGCAGGACGAGCGCTCGGTGGCGGTGGCGTGCTGCGACACGGTCAACCGCGGCGCGTCCTATGCCGACGGCAAGCTGGTGTTTGGCAGCCTCAGCGGCGACGTGATCGCGCTCGATGCCAAGACCGGCAAGGAAGTGTGGAAGCAGAAGATGGCGCACCCGGACAAGGGCGAGACCATCACCATGGCGCCGATCATCGCCGACGGCAAGGTCGTCGCCGGTATCAGCGGCAACGAGTTCGGTGTGCTCGGCCGCGTCGCCGCGTATTCGCTGGCCGACGGCAAGCAGGTGTGGTCGTGCGACGCCGCCGGCAGCGACAAGGCGATCTGCCTGGGCGCGGACTTCAACAAGGCCAATCCGCAGCACGGCCAGCTCGGCGACCTGGGCATCAAGACCTTCCCCAACGAGGAATGGAAGCGTGGCGGAGGCGCGGCGTGGGGCTGGTACAGCTACGATCCGAAGCTGAAGCTGGTCTATTACGGCACCGGCAATCCCGGCCTGTGGAGCCCGTCGTACCGCTGCGGCAAGACCACGCAGGAAGAGTGCAACAACGGCGAACACGACAACAAGTGGTCGATGACCCTGTTCGCGCGCAAGATCGATACCGGCGAGGCGGTGTGGGGCTACCAGAAGACGCCGTTCGACCAGTGGGACTACGACGGCATCAACGAGCCGATCCTGGTCGACCTGACCATCGACGGCAAGCAGGTCCCCTCGGTGGTGCAGTTCGACCGCAACGGCTTCGCCTACGTGCTCGACCGCCGCGACGGCACCCTGCTGCGCGCGCACAAGTTCGTGCCGGCCAACTGGGCCGAGAGCATCGACATGAAGACCGGGCGTCCGATCAAGGTCGCCGCGCATTCGCCGCTGGAACGCGGCAAGAAGGTGCAGGCGTTCCCGTCGGCGATGGGCGGCAAGGACCAGCAGCCGTGCTCGGTGGATCCGGCCGATTCGGCGGTGTTCTTCTGCGGCACCAACAACTGGCACATGGAGCTGGAGCCGCAGGAGCGCGGCAACACCATGATGGGCCTGCCGTACGTGTTCGCCAACGTGATGATGAAGCCGAACGAGCCCGGCGCGCTGGGCATCGTCAAGGCGTTTGACGTGGTCAACGGCAAGTCCAAGTGGGAGATCAAGGAGAAGTTCCCGGTGTGGAGCGGCACCCTGGTCACCGACGGCGGGCTGGTGTTCTACGGCACGCTCGACGGCTGGTTCCGCGCGGTGGACAAGGACACCGGCAAGAAGCTGTGGGAGATGAAGTTGCCTTCCGGCATCATCGGCAACCCGATCGCCTACAAGGCCAACGGCCACCAGTACGTGGCGGTGTTCTCCGGCATCGGCGGCTGGATCGGCCTGCCGATCGCCGGCGGCCTGGACCCGGGCGATCCGTACGGTGCGCTGGGCGCGGCCGGGCTGGCCTTCAGCAACGGCTTCGACAAGATCCCGTTGGGCGGCATGGTGCATACCTTCCGCATCGACGGCACCGGCAAGACCATCACCCCGACCGCTCCCGCCACCGCGGCGGCGGGCGGAGCGCCGGCCGCCGCGGCCAAGACCGCGCGATGAGTCGGCGGCCACGCGCCCATGCTGCGAACGCGTGCCGCAAGGCACGCGTCTCGCGGCACCTGCACCAGGGCGCGCGCGCCGTGTTGCTGCTTTGCAGCCTCGGACTCGTCGCCGCAGGTTGCACGCGCGAGCCGTCGTCCGCGACGGCTCGCGTTCCTGAGGCCGCCTCCACCGCGGCCGCCAAGCCGGCGGCGGAAACGCCCGCCACCGCGATCGCCGCCGATGCGGCGGTGCTGCGGGTCTGTGCCGATCCGGGCAACATGCCGTTGTCCAATCGCGCAGGCGAAGGCTTCCAGAACAAGATCGCGCAGGTCCTCGCCGAGGCGATGGGCCGGCGCCTGCAATACGAATGGCGCACCTACTACCAACGTGGGTTGGCGCGCAGCACGATCAACGCCGGGCGTTGCGACGTGCTGATGGACATGAACAGCGACTTCGAGATGGGCCTGCCCACGCGTCCGCTGTACCGCTCCACCTATGTGCTGGTGACCCGCAAGGGCCTGGCGCTGCAGCCGACGTCGCTGGACGATCCGGCGCTGAAGAAACTGAAGATCGGCGTGTTCCAGAGTTCGCCGGCGCGGCAGGCGCTGTACGACCACGGCGTGACCGGCGACGTGCAGTACCTGTTCTACGATTCGTCGACGGCGCCGGAAGAGCATCCCGGCAAGCTGGCCGAACGCGTCGCCGGCGGGCAACTCGACGCCGCCGAATCCTGGGGCCCGGTCGCTGGCTACTACGCCGCGCGCGGCGGCCTGGGCATAGTGCCGCTGAACGTCATCGACGACGAAGTGCTCGAGTATTCGATGGCGTGGGCGGTGTCGCGCAAGAACGCGGCGCTGCGCGACGCGCTGAACGAGGCGATGCAACGCAGCGCCGGCAAGATCGACGCGATCCTGCGCGAGTACCACGTGCCGCTGGTGGCCTGCGCCGAGTGCGTCGTCAACGGCGATCTGCGCTCGCACGGCAGCTACGCCACGCCTGCCACCGATGCCCCGGCACCGAGCCCGCAGACCTCCTCGGCGATGCTGGCGCAACTGCAGCTGCGCATCGCCGACGGCGCCGATCCCAATCAGGAACTGGCGCATGCGCTGGACGCCGGCGATGGCGTGCGCGTGGCGTGGTTGCTGCGCCACGGCGCCAGCGCCGACCGGCCCAACCTGCTGGGCGAGCCGCCGCTGCACCAGGCGATCCGCAACCAGGCGCCGGCGCTGGTCGGCGAGTTGCTGGCCGCGGGCGCCAATGTGGAGACCCGCGACGGCAACGGGTGGACGCCGTTGATGAAGGCGGCCTGGTCCAACGATGCGCAGAGCACCGAACAGTTGCTGGCGCGCCGGGCCAAGGTCGACGTGGTGTCCAAGGACGGCTGGACCGCGCTGGACCTGGCGATCTCCTACGCCGATGTCGAACTGGTGCAGGCCTTGCTCGGCGCCGGCGCCAACGTGCGCCGCAGCAACCCGGCCGGGTTCACCCCGGTGATGTTCGCGGTGGCGCGCAACGACCCCAAGATGCTCGACGCCCTGCTGGCGCGCGGCGCCGAGGCCGACCGGGCCAACCGCGCCGGCGTCACCCCGCTGATGCTGGCCGCCGCCGCCGGCCGCGAGGACGCCACCCGCCGCCTGCTCGCCGCCGGCGCCAATGCCGCGACCCGCGACGCCGACGGCAAGACCCCGGCGGCGCTGGCGCAGCAGCGCGGCGATGCGTCGCTGGCGCAATTGCTGACGGAGGCCGAACACCGACGCACGCAATGATCGCCACGCTCTTCCTGCTCGCGCCGCAGCCGCGGCGTTTACGTCCCCACAGTCCGTCCCGCAAAGGTTCTTTCCCCATGCGCAATGCCGTCGTCCGCCGTTCCGTCGTGCCGAAGCTGCTGTCCCTGTCCCTGTCCCTGTTCGCGTTGAGCCTGGTCCTGGCCGCCTGCGGCAAGGATGCCCCGCCTTCCGCACCCGCCGCCGCTGCGCCTGCCGCCGCGTCGGCCGCCCCCGCGGCCGCACCTGCGTCCAACACCGCCCCGGCCGCTGCGCCGGCGGCCGCCGCCGCGACCCCGCCGCCGGCGGCAGTCACCCCGATTCCGAAGGGCCCGCCGGTGAAGGTGACGCCGGAGCTGGCCGCCGAAGGCAAGAAGATCTTCATGTCGGCCGGCTGCAGCGCCTGCCACGGCGGCACCGGCGGCGGCGGCATGTGCCCGCCGCTGACCAACGACGTGTGGGTCTACGGCCACGACGACGACACGCTGCGCGCGCTGATCGACGAAGGCACCGCCGGCATGACCGCGCACGGCAAGGTCCGCGTCGGCCATGAGAAGGTGGTCGGGCAGATGCCGCCGTTCGCGCCGGTGCTCAAAGAGGGCGACACCGAAAAGCTGCTGGCCTTCATCCACTCGATCAACAAGACCGCGGGCGCGGCTCCATGAGGTCAGCGGCACGACGCATGCTGGGCATCGCTGCGCTGGCGCTGCTGTCGGCCGGTGCGGCCTGCCAGCGCGCGCCGGCGCCCGCCGCCGACAGCGCCGCGGCCAAGCCGCCCGCACCGCCGGCGGCCGCGCTGGCCTACGTGCCGAACCAGCGCGCCGGCACCATCTCGGTGATCGACACCGGCACCGACGTGGTGCTGCGCACGCTGTCCGCGCAGGGCCAGCTCGGCAAGCGCCTGCAGCAGATCCTGCCCGGGCCGGCAGGGCACCTGTACGTGATCGACGCGCAGGGCCACCGGTTGCTGGAACTGGATACCGCGCAGGACCGCATCCTGCGCAGCGTGGACATCGGCGAGAACGCCGAGGGCATCGCCGTGTCGCCGAGCGGCGACCAGTTCGCGGTGTGCGTGGAAGGGCAGAACCAGGTGATGCTGATCGATCCGGCCAGTTTCGCGATCGGCGCGCGCATCGCCACCCAGGGGCAGGCGCCGGAACATTGCGTGTACAGCCCCGACGGCGCGCTGTTGCTGACCAGCAACGAAGGCTCCGACGACCTCGACGTGATCGACCTGAAGGCCGGCAAGTCCACCGGCGTCATCGCCACCAGCGGCCATCCGCGCGGCATGGCGTTCGCGCCGGACGGCAACACCGTGTACGTGGCGCAGGAGTCGGCCCACGTGGTCGACGTGGTCGACCTGGTCGCGCGGCGGCGCGTGGCCAGCATTCCGGCCGGGCAGCGCACCGCCGGGGTGACCATCTCGCACGACGGCAGCCGCGTCTACGCGTCCAACGGCGGCGCCGGCACGGTCAGCGTGATCGATCCGGCGGCGCGCAGCACCCTGGCCGAGATCCCGGTCGGGCAGCGGCCGTGGAATCCGGCGCTCACCGCCGACGGCAAGAAGCTGTACGTGGCCAACGGCCGCTCCAACAGCGTGAGCGTCATCGACACGACGACGATGAAGGAGATCAAGCAGATCGCAGTGGGCGAGATGCCCTGGGGTGTGGTCATCGCGCGGTGAGGCGAGGGACGCATGCGGCGCGGCAGCAGGATGTCGGGGAGAGCTGAATGAAGACGCGAGCCGCGGTCGCCTGGGCGGCGAACCAGCCGCTGGCCATCGAGGAAGTGGACCTGCAGCCGCCCAAGGCCGGCGAGGTGCTGGTGCGCATGGTCGCCAGCGGCGTGTGCCACAGCGACGCCAGCACCCTGTCCGGCGCCGATCCCGATGCCGCGTTCCCGGTGATCCTGGGCCAGGAAGGCGCCGGCGTGGTCGAGGAAGTCGGCATCGGCGTGAGCAGCGTGCGCCCCGGCGATCACGTGATCCCGCTGTACATGCCCGAATGCGGGGTGTGCAAGTTCTGCCGTTCCGGCCGCACCAACCTGTGCCAGGCGATCCGCGCCAGCCAGGACCGCGGGCTGATGCCCGACGGCAGCAGTCGCTTCTCGCATCGCGGGCGGCCGATCCTGCACTACATGGGCACTAGCACCTTCGCCGAGTACACCGTGCTGCCGGAAATCGCGGTGGCCAAGATCCATCCGTCCGCGCCGCTGGACAAGGTGTGCCTGCTCGGCTGCACGGTCACCACCGGCATCGGCGCGGTGCTCAACACCGCGCGCGTGCGGCCCGGCGACAGCGTGGCGGTGTTCGGGCTCGGCGGCATCGGTCTGTCGGTGGTGCAGGGCGCGGTGATGGCGCGCGCCGGGCGCATCATCGTGGTCGACATCAACCGCGACAAGTTTGACCTGGCGCGCGCGCTGGGCGCCACCGATTGCCTGGACCCGAAGGATTTCGGCGCGCCGGTGCAGCAGGTGATCGTCGACCTCACCGACGGCGGCGCCGATCACAGTTTCGAATGCGTGGGCGACGTGCGCGCGATGCGCGCGGCGCTGGAGTGCTGCCACAAGGGCTGGGGCGAGAGCATCATCCTGGGGGTGGCGCCGAGCGCGCAGGAGATCAGCACGCGGCCGCTGCAGCTGGTCACCGGCCGCGCCTGGCGCGGCAGCGCGTTCGGCGGGGTCAAGGGTCGCAGCGAACTGCCGGCCTACGTCGAGCGCTACCTGGCCGGCGAGATCCGCATCGACGAGCTGATCAGCGAGACGCTGCCGCTGCAGGACATCAACCGCGCCTTCGATGCGATCCGCGAGGGCCGGGGCATCAAGTCGGTCGTACTTTACTGAAACCAAGGAGCAGGCATGCGCAGACACAACGGACGCACCACCCCGCAGGCGAGCGCGCTCGCATTGGCCGTCGCCGCCGCGGTCGCCCTGGCCACTGCGCCGGCCGGCGCGCAGACCACGGTCAACGCCGGCGATGCGCAGATCACCGCGCTGGACCGGGTCGAGGTCACCGCCACGCCGATCCCCGGCACGCTGATCGACGCCGACCACCTGCCGTACACGGTGCAGACCGCCAACGCCGACGACATCGCGCGCAGCCAGGCCGGCAACCTCACCGATTTCATGCTGCGGCAGATGAACGGCGTGGACACCAACGAAGTGCAGGGCAGTCCGTTCCAGACCGATCTCACCTTCCGCGGCTTCCGCGCCTCCGCGCTGCCGGGTGCCTCGCAGGGCGTGTCGGTGTACCTGGACGGGGTGCGCATGAACGAGCCATTCGCCGACATCGTCAGCTGGGACATGATGCCGGAGGCGGCGATCCGCAGCGTCGCGCTGATGCCCGGTTCCAATCCGCTGTTCGGGCCGAACACGCTCGGCGGCGCGCTGGCGTTCACCACCCAGTCGGGCCTGACCGCGCCCGGGCTGCGCGCGGACCTGTCGTTCGGCAGCGGCGCGCGCAAGCGCCTGGATGCCTCCTACGGCTACGCCGGCGGCGACGGCCTGCATGCCTTCGTCGCGGTCACCGGCTTCGACGAGGACGGCTGGCGCGACGCCTCCGAAGGCCGCCTGGGCACCGTGTTCGGCAAAGTGGGGCGGCAGGGCGAGCGCACCGACTGGGACGTGTCGCTGCTGCACGGGCGCAGCCGCCTGATCGGCAACGGCCTGCTGCCCAGCGGCCGCTACACCGACGAGGGTGTCGAGCCGGGGCTGTACGAAGCCGACCGCGAGGCGGTCTACACCTCGCCGGACCTGACCCGCAATCGCAACACGCTGCTGACCGCGCAGATGGACCATCGCTTCGACGCGGACACCGCGCTGCACCTGCTGGCGTATTACCGCGAAGGCCGCCGCAACACGGTCAACGGCGACATCAACGAGGACTACGAGGAATTCGTCGAGGAATGCGCCGACGGCTACGCCGCCGACGGCACGCCGCTGGACGACGACTGCGAGGTGCCGCGCGCCGAGGCCGACGCGCTGCACAGCGGCGTGCTCAACACCACGCAGATGCGCCAGCGCGCCGAAGGCGTGGCGCTGAACTTCAGCCACCAGGCCGGCGCGCATGCGCTCAGCGTCGGCGCCACCTACGACCGCAATCGGGTGCGTTACCGGCAGTACGAGCAGGAGGGGTTCGTGCAGGACGACCGCTCCGTCGCCGCCGATCCCGACGAAGAGCGCGAATTCTTTTCCGGGGTCAGCGGCCGCAGCAGCACGCTGGGCGTGTTCGCCGCCGATACCTGGGAAGTCGCCGAGGCCACGCACGTGACCGCGGCGCTGCGCTGGAACCGGGTCGAGGTCAGCAACGTGCTGTCCACCGCCGAGGACGGCGCGCTGCCGCGCGAGCGCTTCGTGTTCGCCAAGGCCAACCCGTCTCTGGGCATCACCCAGCGCCTGGGCGGCGGCTTCACCGCCTTCGCCTCGGCCTCGCAGAACAGCCGCGCGCCGACTGCGATCGAACTGGGCTGCGCCGATCCGGAACGACCCTGCCGGCTGCCGACCGGGCTGCAGGCCGATCCGCGCCTGGAGCAGATCGTCTCGCGCACCTACGAAGTGGGACTGCGCTGGAACCCGTCGCCGGACCAGGCCTTCAACGCCTCGCTGTACCGCGCCGACAACCGCGACGACATCCTGTTCCTGCGCGCGCCGAACACCCAGCTGGGCTACTTCGACAACGTCGACCGCACCCGCTACCAGGGCGCGGACCTGAGCTACCGCGCCAGCAGCGGCGCGTTGCGCTGGTTCGCCGGCTACAGCTACCTGGATGCGACCTACCGCAGCGACGGCGAGCTGCAATCGGGCGAACGCACCATCGATCTGCATCCGGGCATGCGCATCGCCGGCCTGCCGCGCAACACGCTGAAGCTGGGCCTGGAATGGCAGGCGCTGGCGCAACTGGCGCTGGGCGCGGACCTGCGCGCGTTCTCGCGGCGCGTGGCCAGCGGCAACGAGGACGGCCTGGCCGAGAATGCCGAGGACGGCGAGGATGCGGCGCGCCACGACCTGTCCACCGGCGGCTACGCGTTGATCGACGTACACGGGACCTGGCAGATCGCCGAGGGCCTGTCGCTGTACCTGCGGGTCAATAACCTGTTCGACCGCCGCTACGAGACCTATGCGGCGATCGCCGAGGACCTGTTCCCCGACGGCGCGCTGGCGCGCCCGCAGGACGCCGCGGTCGAGGATGGCCCCTCGCGCTTCGTCGCCCCCGGCGCACCACGCCAGTACCAGGTGGGCTTGCGCTGGCGGTTCTAGGCGGCGTACCGCGGCCAGGATCGCCACCATCGTGGTCATCATGATCGGGCGCGCGCGCGCTGCCTGCCGCGGCGCTGTGGCGCTGTGGCGCAGGAGAGTGAAGCCGCGACCGGTGAACCGCCGCGCTGGCTGCGACCCCAGGCCAGATTTTTTGTAGGAGCGGCTTCAGCCGCGACATCGAAGCCGGACAGCACACCCGGCTTCGGTGGCAGTCGGGACTGAAGTCCCTCCCACAAAAAAACGGTGCGGTTGGATATCGCCAACGGCGGATGGGCATTGCCGTACCGAGCGCCGGCTCCCTGATTGCCAGGACTGGTGGCGGCTTGCGATGGTGGTGCTAGGCAGGGGCGGGCGGTTCCGCTTCCCGCGACGCGCATCCTCATGCCACTGTTGTTGTGGGAGCGACTTCAGTCGCGACATCGAAGCGGAATGCGCCCGCCTTCTGTAGCCGTCGGGACTGAAGTCCCTCCCACAAAAAGCGGAGCGGATGGAGATCGCCAACGGTTCGGATGACATCGTCGCAGCGAGCGCCGGCTCTTTGATCGCCCATGCCAAGTTGGCTTGCGCTGGCGGTTCTCTAGGACGGGGCGGGCGATTCCGCGGACCGCGGACGCGCATCGTCATGCCACGGCTGTTGTGGGAGCGACTTCAGTCGCGACATCGAAGCCGGACAGCCTCCGGCTTCGATGACAGTCGGGACTGAAGTCCCTCCTACAAAAAAGCGGTGCGGGTAGGGTGTCGCAAACGGCGGATGGACATCGCCGCACCCAGCGCCGGCGCTCTGATCCCTGCTTCGGGCGACGGCTTTTCTGTAGGAGCGGCTTCAGCCGCGACCCCGAAGCCGGAGGGCATCCGACTTCGGGGTCGCGGCTGAAGCCGCTCCTACAGGGATGGCATGACCGATCGGCTGTTGCGCTTGGAACTCAGACCGTCGCCAACCCATGCTTGCGCAGCTTGCGGTACAGGGTGTTGCGGCTGATGCCGAGCGCGTCGGCGGTGCGGCTGACGTTCCAGCGGTGCCGTTCCAATTGCTGTTGCAGCACGCTGCGTTCGGCGCTGTCCAGGGCGGCGCGGCCGGGCATGTCGTCGGCGGCGACCGCGTCGCCGTTGACCAGGCACGGGCCGCTGTCGGCGTCGACGATTTCCTGCGGCAGGTTGGAGATGCGGATCATGCTGTCGGCGCACAGCACCGCGGCGGTGCGCAGCACGTTGCGCAGCTGCCGCAGGTTGCCCGGCCAGGCGTAGCTGAGCAGCTTGTGCAGCGCGTCCTCGCTGATCCGCACGTGGCGCTCGCCGCTCTCCTCGCGCAGCAGGGTGCGGATCAGTTCGGCCTTGTCGCTGCGTTCGCGCAACGGCGGCAGGTGCAGCACCACGCCGTTGAGGCGGTAGTACAGGTCCTCGCGGAACTCGCCGACGGCCACCATCTGCCCCAGGTCGCGGTGACTGGCGCTGATCACGTGCAGTTCCAGCGGCATCGCCCGGTCGCTGCCCAGCGGGGTCACGCTCTGTTCTTCCAGCACGCGCAGCAGCCGCGTCTGCAGCGGCAGCGGCATGTCGCCGATCTCGTCCAGGAACAGGGTGCCGCCGCTGGCCTGCAGCAGCTTGCCGTGGCGGCCCTCGCGCGCGGCATCGGTGAAGGCGCCGCGGGCGTAGCCGAACAGCTCGCTCTCGATCAGCGCTTCCGGGATCGCCGCGCAGTTCACCGCCACGAACGGCCGCGCCGCCCACGGCGAGCTGCGGTGCACCGCCTTGGCGAATTCTTCCTTGCCGGTGCCGGTGGCGCCGCACAGCAGGATCGACACGCGATGCGCCGCCAGCTTCAGCGCGTTGTCCAGGTTATGGCGCATGCGCGGATCGGAGCCGACGTGCTCGCGCGCATAGGCGGCCTCGCCGCTGTCGGCGCTGGCGGCGTGCGCGCGCCCAGCGGCAGCGTCGCGGCGCGGCGGCTGCGCCAGGGCGAAGAAGCGGCGCCCGTGGCAGGCGCAGCGGATCGACCACAGCGTGCTGGCCTCGTTGCGCGCGCGCTGCTCCACCGTGTCGAAGTCCAGCTGCATCACCTGCGAGATGTCGCGCCCGACCAGCAGGCCGCGCTCGCCCTTGCCGAGCTGTTCCAGCGCCGCTTCGTTGACCGCGAGCACGCGGCCGTCCTCGCCGATCGCCATCAGCGCCTCGTGCAGCAGGCCGGCGAATTCCGGGCGGCTGTGGAAGCGCAGGATCCACGCGTGCCGGTACTGCTCCAGGAAATACGAACGCGCGATCTGCGCCGCCGACATGCGCACCAGCGCGCTGGTATGGCGCTGCACCAGCTTGGTGTCGCGCGCGTCGGGGGTGGAGGCGTCCAGCACCGCCAGCAGGTCGCCGTGCGGGTCCAGGATCGGCGCGCCGCTGCACGACAGCGGCAGGTGCCGGACCAGGTAGTGCTCGCCGCGGTGCACGCCCAGCGCGCTGCGTTCCACCGCGCAGGTGCCGATGCCGTTGGTGCCCTGGTAGCGCTCGGCCCAGCTGGCGCCGCAGAACAGCCCGGTCTGGCGGAACTCGCGCAGCAGTGCCGGGTCCTGCACGCTGTGCAGCACGGTGGCCTCGGCGTCGGCGACCACCACCGCGTAGCCGCCGCCGGCGATCTGCTCGTAGAGGTTCTCCATTTCCACCTTGGCGATGCGCAGCACTTCCTCCAGCCGTTGCTGGCGCTCGCGCAGTCCGCTGCCGTCGTGGACCATCGGCGAAGGCGTGGCATCGGGGTTCAGCCCGTACTCGTCCAGGCAGCGTTGCCAGGACCGCGCCAGTGCCGGCGGCAGCGGTTCGATCTGGCGGAAATGGCGCATCCGCGCCAGCAATGCCGGCTCCGCCTCGGCGACGGACGACGCCTTGGCTGCGGCCTGCAGGAGGTTGGCTACAGTCAACTCCGACACGTGCGCCCCTCGATCCGACCCCGGATCAGGCAGCCAGTGACGCACAAACCCGTCCCATGCTCAAACCGCAGTGCAGCAAAAGCCGGGATTGGGGATTCGGGATTGGGGATTGGCAAGGGCGGGTGGCCCGCGGCGGGTCGGTCCGGGCCATCCAAACAAAAAAACCGCGCAAATGCGCGGTTCTAGTGAAAATCAAGCGCCAGGACCGGCTTTTACGAATCCCCAATCCCCAATCCCGGCTTCTCAACGGATCCCCAATCCCGAATCCCCAATCCCCAATCCCGGCCTTACAACGCATACCCGAACTGCTGCTTGAACTGGTCGTTGAACTCGTCGAAATCGAAGCGCTGGTTCTGGGTGCCCGGGTGCTCCACCTTCAGCGCGCCCATCAGGTTGCCCATCCGCCCGATCGTCAGCCAGTCGCAGCCGCGCTGGATACCGAAGATCAGGCCGGCGCGGAACGCGTCGCCGCAGCCGGTCGGGTCGACCACGCGGCGCTCGTGCGCCGGCGGGATGTCGTAGGTCTTCTCGGGGGTATAGACCAGCGCGCCCTTCGGGCCCTGGGTGGTGATGTAGGCCTGCACCCGCGAGACGATGTCCTGCTCGTTCCAGCCGGTGCGCTCCTGCAGCAGGTTGGACTCGTAGTCGTTGACCACCACGTAGTCGGCCTGCTCGATGAAGGTGCGCAGTTCCGGGCCGCTGAACAGCGGCATCGCCTGGCCGGGGTCGAAGATGAACGGGATGCCGGCGGCGGCGAATTCCTCGGCGTTCTGGATCATGCCCTCGCGCCCGTCCGGGCCGACCAGGCCCAGGGTCACGCCCGGCACGTCGCGCACATGGTTCTCGTAGCTGCGCATCATCGCGCCCGGATGGAACGCGGTGATCTGGTTGTTGTCGTGGTCGGTGGTGATGAATGCCTGCGGGGTGAACAGGTCCTCGATCACCTTGACCCGCGACAGGTCGATGCCGAGCGTCTCGAAGTGCTCGCGGTACGGGCCGAAGTCCTGGCCCACCGTGCCCATCGGGATCGGGTCGCCGCCCAGCAGGTGCAGGTTGTAGGCGATGTTGCCGGCGCAGCCGCCGAACTCGCGGCGCATCCGCGGCACCAGGAACGACACGTTCAGGATGTGCACCTTGTCCGGCAGGATGTGGTTCTTGAACTGGTCCGGGAACACCATGATGGTGTCGAAAGCGAGGGAACCACAGATCAGTACGGACATCGGGCAGGCCTTGGCGGAGGGATGAGCCCGCATTCAGGCGGGCGACGTGCGGGGTCGCCGCGGCGCAAAGGGTAACGGCTGCGGCCGGGCAGGGCCAGAAGCACGATGCACGGCGCCCCCGCGAGGGGCGCGCAAGGCGCGGTTTTAGCGAGAATTTTCCTTGCCCGCACCCAGGTGGGTTGCTAGGCTAGCGGACTTCGTTTTCTGCCCATTTTTTCGCCATTCGGCGACGGCACGCGCCTCCCAGGACCCAATCCCCCGATGTTCAAGAAACTCCGCGGCATGTTCTCCAACGACCTGTCCATCGATCTGGGCACGGCCAACACCCTCATCTACGTGCGTGGCCAGGGCATCGTGCTGAACGAACCGTCGGTGGTCGCGGTGCGCCAGGACCGGGCGATCGGCGGCACCCGTTCGGTGGCCGCGGTCGGCGCCGAGGCCAAGCAGATGCTCGGCCGCACCCCGGGCCACATCACCACCATCCGCCCGATGAAGGACGGCGTCATCGCCGACTTCACCTACACCGAGGCGATGCTGAAGCACTTCATCAAGAAGGTGCACAAGTCGCGCTTCCTGCGCCCGAGCCCGCGCGTGCTGGTGTGCGTGCCGGCCGGCTCGACCCAGGTCGAGCGCCGCGCGATCAAGGAATCGGCCGAAGAGGCCGGTGCGCGCGACGTGTACCTGATCGAGGAACCGATGGCCGCGGCGATCGGCGCCGGCATGCCGGTCACCGAGGCACGCGGCTCGATGGTCATCGACATCGGCGGCGGCACCACCGAGGTGGCGGTGATCTCGCTGAACGGCATCGTCTACTCGCAGTCGGTGCGCATCGGCGGCGACCGCTTCGACGAGTCGATCACCAACTACGTGCGCCGCAACCACGGCATGCTGATCGGCGAGGCCACCGCCGAGCGCATCAAGCTGCAGATCGGCTGCGCCTATCCGCAGGAAGAGGTGCAGGAGATGGAGATCTCCGGCCGCAACCTAGCCGAGGGCGTGCCGAAGATGATCAAGATCAACTCCAACGAGGTGCTCGAGGCGCTGCACGAGCCGCTGTCGGGCATCGTCTCGGCGGTCAAGCTGGCGCTGGAACAGACCCCGCCGGAACTGTGCGCCGACGTCGCCGAGCGCGGCATCGTGCTGACCGGCGGCGGCGCGCTGCTGCGCGACCTGGACCGGCTGATCTCCGAGGAGACCGGCCTGCACGTGCAGGTCGCCGACGACCCGCTGACCTGCGTGGCCCGCGGCGGCGGCCGTGCGCTGGAGCTGGTGGACATGCACGGCAACGAGTTCTTCGCGCCGGAGTGATGGTGAGGCCGGGAATCGGGAATGGGGAATGGGGAATCGAACCCCCCATCCGCACCGATATTGCTGGCTCCGCGTCCGCCACCGTGCCTGCGCCCCGGCCCGATCGAGCCGGGATCGCGCTGTTGTTGTCCGATTCCCCCTTCCCGATTCCCCCTTCCCGGCCCTGATCCGTGCCTCCCTACGCCGGTCCCCCCGTCACTGCCCGCCCGGGCGAAGCCGCCAGCACGCCGCGCCTGCTTGCGTACCTGGCCCTGGCGGTGGTGCTGATCGTGCTCGATGCGCAGGCGGGCTGGCTGAAGCAGGTGCGCAGCCAGACCAACCTGCTGGTGCAGCCGCTGTGGGCGCTGGCCGGGCTGCCGGGCCGGCTCGGCTCGCAGGTGCAGGAGAACGCCGCCAGCCATGCGCAACTGGTCAGGGAAAACCGCGCGCTGCGCAACGAGCTGCTGATCGCCAAGGCGCGCCTGACCCGGCTGCAGACCGCGGCGCTGGACAACGCGCAGCTGCGCGAGCTGCTCGGCGTGGCCGAGCGCCGCGGCCTGGACGTGCAGCTGGCGCCGATCCTGGACATCGACCTGGACCCGACCCGGCAGCGCCTGGTGCTCGACGCCGGCGGCCGCGACGGCGTGCACGTCGGCCAGGCGGTGATCGACGCCGGCGGTCTGATGGGCCAGGTGATCGAGGTGACCCCGCTGCATTCCACGGTGCTGCTGCTGACCGACCCCGACCACGCGGTGCCGGTGACCGTGGCGCGCAACGGCGTGCGCCTGATCGTCTACGGCCGCGGCGACACCCTGCAGCTGCGCGACGTACCGCTCAGCGCCGGGGTCGAGGTCGGCGACGAGATCGTCACCTCCGGCCTGGGCGGCCGCTTCCCGGCCGGCTTCCCGGTCGGCACCGTGTCGGCGCTGCGCCCGGACGACACCCACGCCTTCCTGGTCGGCGACCTGAAGCCGGCGGCGAAGCTGGACCGGGGGCGGGACGTTTTGCTGCTGCGACCTTCGGTCGCGGCAGCGGGACCGGGGCAGCCGGGAGAATCGGGACCAGGGACCGGGGACCGGGGACCCGGTAGCAGCAACGGCGACAGCAATGCGACGCATGGACCGGCTCAAGGGCACGGTTCTGCGCCCGCTGCTGCGCCGACGGCCGGCTCGGTACCCGATCGGACCTCCGCTCCTGACCGGGTCCCCGGTCCCCGGTCCCCGGTCCCGGCGGCTGCGCAGGAGCCGCGCTCTTCCCCAATCCCGAATCCCGAATCCCCAACCCCGGCGTCTCCGCAGGAGACGCAGCAATGAGCCGCCCCCGCAGCAAAGGCTGGGTGCTCCCGGCCAGCGTGGTCCTGGCGCTGGTGCTGGGCCTGCTGCCGTTGCCGCTGGTGCTGCAGCCGCTGCGCCCGTATTTCCTGGCGCTGGTGGTGGCGTACTGGGTGATCGAGACGCCGGACACGGTCGGGCTCGGTTTCGCCTTCGCCATCGGCGTGGTCGCCGACCTGCTGTACGGCGGAGTGCTGGGCGAACAGGCGCTGCGGCTGGTGATCCTGGGCTTCATCCTGCAGCGCTTCCGCGCGCGCATCCGCTTCTTCCCGATGTCGCAGCAGGCGCTGGCGATCGGCGGGCTGCTGGTCAACGACCGCATCGTCGCTGCGGCCGTGCACCTGGCGGTGGGCGAGCCGCCGTTGCCGTGGAACTATTGGTGGGCGCCGCTGCTGGGCATGGCGCTGTGGCCGCCGCTGTTCGTGCTGCTGGACGCGCTGCGGCTGGGCCGGCGGAGCAAGAAGTAGCGTGGCCTTGACCACCCGCCGCACGCAGAAGAACCCGCACGCCGAGGCCGAGCAGTTCCGGCGCCGCGCGGCGCTGGGCTTCCTCGGCGTGCTGGTCGCGCTGGTCGGGCTGGGCGCCTGGTACTTCAAGCTGCAGGTGCTGGACCACGACGTCTACGCCACGCGCTCGGACGCCAACCGGATCAAGCCGCGGCCGGTGGTGCCGGGGCGCGGCATGATCTACGACCGCAACGGCCGCCTGCTGGCCGAGAACGTGCCCGCGTTCCGGCTCGACGTGACCCCGGACAAGGTCGAGGACATGGACGCGCTGCTGGCCGAGCTGGGCAAGGTGATCGCGCTGGCGCCGGAGGACATCGAACGCTTCCAGGCCGCGCGGAAGGCCAGCCGCAGTTTCCGCCCGATCACCCTGAAGTTGCGGGTCAGCGAGGAGGAGCGCGCGCGCTTCGCGGTCGACCGCTGGCGCTTCCCGGGCGTGGAGCTGGAGCCGTACCTGACCCGGCACTACCCCTACGGCGAGCTGTTCGCGCACATCATCGGCTACGTCGGCCGCATCGACGAGAAGGACCTGGAGACGCTGGGCGAGGGCAACGCGGCGCTGACCCACATCGGCAAGTCCGGGCTGGAGCGCTATTACGAAGAGGCGCTGCGCGGCAAGGTCGGCTACGAGCAGGTCGAGACCAACGTGCAGGGCCGCGCGATCCGCACCGTCGGCCGGGTGCCGGCGCAGTCCGGCGCCGACCTGCGCCTGTCCATCGACGCCGACCTGCAGCGCGCGATGGTCGCCGCGTTCGGCGACTTCCAGGGCTCGGCGGTGGCGATCGACCCGCGCACCGGCGAGATCCTGGCGATGGTCAGCCTGCCGTCCTACGACCCCAACCTGTTCGTCAACGGCATCTCGCATGCCGATTTCCAGGCGCTCAACAGCGACCTGTCGCGGCCGCAGTTCAACCGGCTGGTGCTGGGCGGGGTGGCGCCCGGCTCGACCATCAAGCCGTTCATGGGCCTGGCCGGGCTGGACAGCGGCACGCGCCGCCCGGAAGACAAGATCCTGTCCACCGGCATGTTCTACCTGCCCGGGGTCAGCCGCGGCTGGGGCGACTCGCACCGCGGCGGGCACGGCTGGACCGACCTGCGCAAGTCGATCTCGCAGTCGGTCAACACCTACTACTACAAGCTGGCCATCGACATGGGCATCGGCAAGGTCGACCAGTACATGACCCGCTACGGCTTCGGCGCGCCCACCGGCATCGACCTGATCGGCGAGAGCGGCGGCATCGTGCCGTCGCCGGCGTACAAGGCGAAGAGCCGCAAGGAAGCGTGGTACCCCGGCGACACGGTCAACATCGCCATCGGCCAGGGCGACTGGAAGGTGACGCCGCTGCAACTGGTGCGCGCGGTGGCGGGCATCGCCGACGGCCAGCTGCGCACGCCGCACCTGGTGATGGCGCGGCGCGGCGCGTTCGACCAGCCATGGACGCCGGTGCCGCTCGGCACGGGCAAGCCGATCAGCGACAATCCCGGCAACCTGCAGGCGGTGCGCGAAGGGATGATGGACACCATGCGTCCGGGCGGCAGCGGCCATGCGATCGCGGTCAGCGCGCCGTACCAGATGGCCGGCAAGACCGGCACCGCGCAGGTGGTCAGCCGCAAGGGCACCGCCGCGGTGGATCCGCGCAGCCTGCCGATGCACCTGCGCCACCGCTCGCTGTTCGAGGGCTTCGCCCCGGCCGAGCAGCCGACCATCGCGCTGGCCATCGCGGTGGAGGGCGGCGGCTACGGCGCCAGCACCGCCGCGCCGATCGCGCGCAAGATCTTCGATGCCTGGCTGCTCGGCCGCCTGCCCGCGGGCATCGAGCCGCTGGACAGCCTGCGCGGCGCCACCGCGTTCGGCAGCGAGCTGTACTACGCCGAGGATCCGGGCTCGCGCGCCGCCGCCGACGCGGTGGCGCTGGCCGCCGGCGAGCTGCCGGTGCTGGTCGGCCCGGTCGCGGTGGATGCCGCCAGCGTGGCGGTGCCGGCCGCGCCGCCGCCGATCCCCGACGAGATTCCGGACGAACGATGAAGGATTTCCTGCGCTGGCTGGCCGATCTCGGCGGCCGCTTCGCCCGCACCCTGGACTGGCCGCTGTGCCTGGCCCTGGGCGCGCTGATGGTGATCGGCCTGGCGGTGCTCAAGAGCGCCGGCGGCCAGTCCGGCGGCAACCACCTGATGCTGGCGCAGGGCATCCGCTTCGCGATCGGCGCGGCGGCGATGTGGGGCCTGTCGCGGGTCTCGGCGCTGCGCCTGCGCGCGTGGACGCCGCTGATCTACGCGCTGTCGATGCTGCCGCTGCTGGCGGTGTTCGCGCTGGGCACCGGCAAGTACGGCCGGCAATGGCTGGACCTGAAGGTGTTCTACCTGCAGCCGGCCGAGCTGCTGAAGATCAGCATGCCGATGATGGTGGCCTGGTATCTGCACCGCGTGCCGCTGCCGCCGCGCCTGCCCACGGTGCTGGTCAGCGCGGTGATCATCGGCCTGCCGACCGCGCTGATCATGCTGCAGCCGGACTTCGGCACCGGCGTGCTGATCGCCGCCAGCGGCGGGTTCGTGCTGCTGCTGGCCGGGCTGCCGTGGTGGTGGGTGGGCATCGCGGTGGGCGGCGTCGCCGCGGCCGCGCCGGTGGCCTGGCTGTGGCTGCTGCGGCCGTACCAGAAGGACCGGATCATGATGTTCCTCAATCCGGAGAACGATGCGCTCGGCGCGGGCTGGAACATCATCCAGTCCAAGATCGCGATCGGCTCCGGCGGCCTGCACGGCAAGGGCTGGGGCCTGGGCTCGCAGTCGCACCTGAACTTCATCCCCGAGCAGACCACCGACTTCGCGTTCTCCGTGCTCAGCGAGGAATTCGGCTGGATCGGCGTGGCCACGGTGCTGACCCTGTACCTGGTGGTGATCGGGCGCTGCCTGTGGATCGCCGTGCAGGCGCGCGACACGTTCTCGCGGCTGCTCGCCGGCGCCACCGGGCTGGCGTTCTTCGTCTACGTACTGGTCAACGGCGGCATGATCTCCGGGCTGCTGCCGGTGGTCGGGGTACCGATGCCGCTGATGAGCTACGGCGGCACCTCCGCGGTGTCGCTGCTGGCCGGCCTGGGCCTGGTGATGGCGGTCAAGGCGCACCGTCCGGTGCACGGCTACTAGCGACTGCGCCCGGCCATCCG
The DNA here is from genome assembly GCF_031455575.1 of Xanthomonas sp. 1678. Taxonomy (NCBI): domain Bacteria; kingdom Pseudomonadati; phylum Pseudomonadota; class Gammaproteobacteria; order Lysobacterales; family Lysobacteraceae; genus Xanthomonas; species Xanthomonas sp. 1678. The sequence continues at coordinate 373,855 of NZ_JAVDSZ010000002.1, forward strand.
CGCCGGCGCGAACGCGGCGGGGGCGGCCTGCCCGAATGCCGGCGCCTTCGACCGGCACGCACTGGCTTAACCGCAAGCAAGCATCAAGGTGGCAACCGATTGCGGCGTGTGTCGGCGCTGCGCACAATCCGCGTCGATGCCACGTCGCGGTGCCGCTGCTTGCGGCCCGTCGCGAGCGCAGGATCCGTTCCGGGTGAGCCATGCGCGGCGTCGACGCCGCCCGGCCGACCCGCGTCCACCGAGGGAGCCAGCACCGCGCAACGTCGATCCGGGCCTGGCCCGTGTCGCTCACCTGCGTCCGTTCGTGTGCGGTAGTCCCTCGCTCGTCCTTTCCGTGATTCCTGCCCGTTCGGCTGTGCCGACATGGATGTGCGTCGATGAAATTCCCGCGGTTGTGGTTGCTGGGCAGCGTGCTGCTGGGCCTGGCCGGCTATGCCGTCGCGCGTGCCTATTTCGCGCCCGGCATCGTGCATTGCTGCGGCTATGGCCGCATCGTCCTGACCAGGCCGCCGGGGCCGGTGCAGGGCATGGTGATCCTGCTCGCCAGCGGCACGCCGGCGCAGCGGCGGGCGGCGACCGCGCGCATCGCCGCCACCGGCGCGCTGGTGGCGACGGTCAACGGCGATCGCTACCAGGCCCGGCTGCAACGCGCAGGCCGCGGCTGCAGCCATGCCTGGCACGATGCCGAGCAGCTGAGCCGGCGCCTGCAGCGCGACCTGCACGGGGAGCGCTATTTCCTGCCGATGCTGGCCGGCAGCGGACGCGCGGCGACGCTGGCCGAGCGCATCGTCGGCGCCGCGCCGGCGGCGACCCTGGGCGGCGCGATCGGCGTGGCGCCGGCGCCGACCGAGGTCTGCGCCGGCACCGCGCAAGCCAACGCCGCGCAAGGCTTCGTCGATATCGCGCCGGCACCCGCCGCCGCAGCGGACGCGGCGCTGGCCGCACGCGTGGCCGCGCACCTGCACGCGCCGGTCAGCGGCGGCGCGCTCGAGGATCTGCCGTTGACCGAGCTGCCGGTGCGCACGCCGGGCGCACCGCTGGCGATCGTGCTGTCCGGCGACGGCGGCTGGCGCGATATCGACAAGGGCATGGCCGAGGCCCTGCAGCAACGCGGGATCGCGGTGGTGGGCTGGGACAGCCTGCGCTATTTCTGGCACGCCAAGCCGCCGGCGCAGTCCAGCGCCGATCTGCGGCGGGTCATCGCCTACTACCAGCAACGCTGGCACCCGCAAAAGATCCTGCTGGTCGGCTATTCCTTCGGCGCCACCGCGCTGCCGTTCATGTACAACCGGCTGCCGCCGGCGCAGCGCGCGCAGGTCGGGTTGCTGGCGTTGTTCGGCGTCGACCACAAGGCCGATTTCCAGATCCGCGTGCGCAACTGGCTGGACCTGGGCGATGCCGACGACGCCGAACCGGTGCTGCCGGAGATCGCGCGCATCGCCCCAGCGCAGCTGCTGTGCGTGTACGGCGACCAGGAAAAGGACACGCTGTGCCCGGAGCTGCGCGACAGCGGCGCGCAGATCGTCGCGCTGCACGGCGGCCACCATTTCGACCAGCGTCCGGCCGGCTTGGCGACGATCGTGGACGCGCGTTGGCAGCAACTCGCAGAGGACGCGCGCCATCCTATGGCGACAGTCGACACCGGCCATCCTCACCCAGCCGCGGTGCCGGCCGTTGCGCTGCGCGCGCAGCCTGGCGCCCTTCAATAGAGCCGTGCCCGGCTGCCTGCCGGGCATGGGCCGACGCGCCGCGTGGCATCCGCCGCGATCGGCGATGCGCGCGCGTTCGCCGAGCCGCGATCAACGCGCCGTCGACGTCGCCACGCCGAAGGCAAACAATGCACGTACCGCCTCACTCTGAAATCGCCTGCCGGCGTGCGGCGGCAAGCCGATCTGTCGCTCGCGTCGGTCGGTTGCCAGCCCGATAGCGCCGACAGGCGCCGCCGCCGCCTCGTCCAGCGCCTGTACCGCAGGCCAATACGTCGGCCGCAATTGATCGCAATCAATGTCGGCGGTGGCGCGCACGCGCACCGTGTCTGTACTTACCGACAGGCACTGGCTCATGGCGTTCACCGTAGCGGTAGTGAAGGAACAGCAAACCGGCGAGCGCCGCGTGGCGATGGTGCCGACGGTGCTGCCGAAACTGGCGAAGCTGGGCGCGCAGCTGCGCCTGCAGGCGGGAGCCGGTGTGGCCTCGCGCTTCGCCGATGCGGCCTATGCCGGCGCCACCGTGCTCGACGATGCGCAGGACGTCGTCGCCGGCGCCGACCTGGTGCTGGCGGTGCAGGCGCCGTCGCTGCAGACGCTGGCGGCGATGCGTCCGGGCAGCGTGCTGGTCGCGATGCTGTATCCGGCCAAGGCGCCGGGATTGCTGGAGTTGCTGTGCGAACGCCGCATCACCGCGTTCGCGATGGAAACCGTGCCGCGGATCAGCCGCGCGCAGGCGCTGGACGTGCTGTCCAGCCAGGCCGCGCTGGCCGGTTACTACGCGCCGCTGCTGGGCGCGGTGCATCTGCCGCGGATCCTGCCGATGATGACCACCGCGGTCGGCTCGCTGCGCGCCGCGCGCGTGCTGGTGATGGGCCTGGGCGTGGCCGGCCTGCAGGCGCTGGCCACCGCGCACCGGCTCGGCGCGATCACCGAAGGCTACGACGTGCGCCCGGAGACGCGCGAACAGGCGCAATCGGTGGGCGCCAAGTTCGTCGACACCGGCATCGACGCGCGCGGCGAGGGCGGCTATGCGCGCGAACTCACTGCAGAGGAACGGGCCAAGGCCGCCGCGGTGCTGACCCAGCACATCCAGCAGGCCGACATGATCGTCACCACCGCCAACGTGCCCGGACGCATCGCGCCGATCCTGATCGACCGCGCGCAGATCGATGGCATGAAACCCGGCGCGGTAATCGTGGACCTGGCCGCCGACAGCGGCGGCAACTGCGAGGGCAGCGTGCCCGGGCAGACCGTCGAAGTGGGGCCGGTGACCATCGTCGCGCCGTTCAACGTGCCCTCGGCGCTGGCCCAGCACGCCAGCGAGCTGTACGCGAAGAACCTGCTGAACCTGCTCGAGCTGCTGGTCCGCGACGGCGCGCTGGCGCCGGACTTCGACGACGAAGTCGTGGCCGGTACCTTGCTGACCCGCGATGGCCAGCGCTGCCATCCCACGCCGCAGGCCGTCGCGCCTGCGCCTGCACCCGCCGCCAAGGAGTCCTGAGCGATGAATCTCGATCTGTCGATGAGCTGGATGATCGCGTTGTACGTGTTCATGCTCGCCGCGTTCACCGGCTACGAAGTGATCGGCAAGGTGCCGTCGATCCTGCACACGCCGCTGATGTCCGGTTCCAACTTCATCCACGGCATCGTCGTGGTCGGCGCGATGCACGCGCTGTTCAACGCCGACACCGTCGCCGGCCAGGCGATCGGCTTCGTCGGCGTGCTGCTCGGCGCCGGCAACGCCGCCGGCGGCTACGTGGTCACCGACCGCATGCTGGCGATGTTCAAGCCCAGCGCCAAATCCGCTTCCGCGTCCGCCACCCCAAAGGAATAGCGTCATGCTGCAGTTACTGGTGGAGCTGAGCGGGTTCGCCGCCGCCCTGTTGTTCATTCTCGGCCTCAAGCACATGTCCTCGCCGGTGACTGCGCTGCGCGGCATCGTGCTGGCCGGCATCGGCATGCTGGTCGCCGTCGCCGCCGCGTTCGGCTATCTGGCCGACCTGCAGCCGGGCGCGCAGCCGCATGCGCTGACCAATCTGGCCCTGGCGCTGCTGGCGCTGGCGCTCGGCGGCGCCTGGGCCTGGCGCAGCGGGCGCAAGGTCGCGGTGACCGCGATGCCGCAGATGGTGGCGCTGTACAACGGCATGGGCGGCGGCGCCGCGGCCGCGGTCGCGGCCGTCGCGCTGACCTCGCGGCAGCCGCAGCACAGCGGCCTGCACCTGGCGGTGACCGTGCTCGGCGCACTGATCGGATCGATCTCGTTGTCCGGTTCGGTGATCGCCTGGGCCAAGCTCGATGGCCGCATCAACACGGCGTGGCGCTTCAAGGGCCAGAGCGGGTTCAACGCCAGCGTGTTCCTCTGCGCGCTGGTACTCGGCGGCTTGGTGGTCGCGCAGATCGGCGGCGGCTGGGCGGCGCTGGCGTTCTTCGTCGCCGCACTGGGCTTCGGCATCCTGATGACGCTGCCGATCGGCGGCGCCGACATGCCGGTGGTGATCTCGCTGTACAACGCCTTCACCGGGCTGGCGGTGGGCCTGGAAGGCTTCGCGCTGCAGAACCCGGCGCTGATGATCGCCGGCATGGTGGTCGGCTCGGCCGGCACCCTGCTGACCGTGCTGATGGCCAAGGCGATGAACCGCTCGCTGGCCAACGTGCTGTTCAGCAATTTCGGCGACGGCGCGGCGGTGGTGCAGGGCGACGTGCAGGGTCGCATGACCGCGGTCGATGCCGGCGATGCGGCGGTATCGATGCGCTACGCCTCCAGCGTGATCATCGTGCCCGGCTACGGCCTGGCGGTCGCGCAGGCGCAGGCGCGGCTGTACGAACTGGTCAAGCTGCTGCAGGCCGCCGACGTGGACGTGAAGTTCGCGATCCATCCGGTCGCCGGACGCATGCCCGGGCACATGAACGTGCTGCTCGCCGAGGCCGGCGTGCCCTACGACCTGATCTTCGACATGGAAGACATCAACGACAGCTTCGCCAGCACCGACGTGGCGCTGGTGATCGGCGCCAACGACGTGGTCAACCCGGCCGCGCGCACCGACAAGGCCTCGCCGATCTACGGCATGCCGATCCTCAACGCCGACCAGGCGCACCAGGTCTACGTGATCAAGCGCGGCCAGGGCAAGGGCTATGCCGGCGTGGAGAACCTGCTGTTCTACGGCGACAACTGCGACATGGTCTACGGCGACGCCGCCGCGGTGCTCAACCGCATGGTGCAGGCGGTCAAGGAACTGGCCGTCTGACCGAACCGCTTCCCGTGCCGGCGCGACGACGCGCCGGCGCTTCCCGACCTTCCACGAGGACACGACCATGGCTTATGCGACCCGCAATCCCTACACCGGCGAACTGCTCGCCAGCTTTCCCGAGGCGACCGACGAGGCGGTGCTCGCCGCGATCGGCGCCGCCGATGCGGCCTTCCAGCAGTGGAAGAGCGCCTCCTTCGCCGAGCGCGCCAAGGTCATGCGCGCGGCGGCGCAGTTGCTGCGCGCCGACGTGCGCGGTTACGCGCAACTGCTGACCCTGGAAATGGGCAAGCTGATCGGCGAGGCCGAAGCCGAGGTGACCTTGTCGGCGGACATCTTCGAGTACTACGCGGTCAACGCCGAGCGCCTGCTGGCGCCGGAGAAACTGCCGGTGGCCGATCCGGCCGAGGGCGAGGCGATCGTGGTGCACGAGCCGCTGGGCGTGCTGCTGGCGATCGAGCCGTGGAACTTCCCGTACTACCAGATCGCGCGGATCATCGCGCCGCAGCTGTCGGCCGGCAACACGGTGTTGCTCAAGCACGCGTCCAACGTGCCGCAGTGCGCGGCCAAGTTCGAAACGCTGATGGCCGCGGCGGGGCTGCCGTCCGGCGCGTTCGCCAACCTCTACGCCACGCGTTCGCAGGTGGAGACCATCCTCAACGACCCGCGCGTGCACGGCGTGGCGCTGACCGGCTCGGAGGGCGCCGGCGCCATCGTCGCCGCGCAGGCGGCCAGGGCGCTGAAGAAATCGACAATGGAATTGGGCGGTGCCGATGCCTTCGTAGTGCTGGCCGATGCCGAGCTGGACAAGACGGTGAAGTGGGCGGTGTTCGGCCGCCATTGGAATGGCGGCCAGGTGTGCGTGTCGTCCAAGCGCATGATCGTCGTGCAGGAGCTGTACGAGCGGTTCCTGCAGCGCTACACGGAGGGTGTGGCCGCCCTCAGGGCCGGCGATCCGATGGACGCGGCGACCACGCTGGCGCCACTGTCCTCGCAGGGCGCGGCCGACGAACTGAAGCTGCAGATCGCCGCGGCGGTCGAACACGGCGCCACCGCCACCGAGGTCGGGCCGCCGGTGCCGGCACACGGCGCGTTCGTGCAGCCGACCATCCTGACCAATGTGACTCCGGACAACCCGGCCTACTACCAGGAGTTCTTCGGCCCGGTGTCGATGCTGTTCGAGGCCGCCGACGAGGACGATGCGGTGCGCATCGCCAACGAGTCGCCATTCGGCCTGGGCGGCTCGGTGTTCACCGCCGACACCGCACGCGGCGTCGAAGTGGCCAAGCGCATCTCCACCGGCATGGTGTTCGTCAACCACCCGACCATGGTCAAGGCCGACCTGCCGTTCGGCGGGGTGCGCCGCTCCGGCTACGGCCGCGAGCTGATCGGACTGGGCATCAAAGAGTTCGTCAACCACAAGCTGATCGATGTGGTGGATATCGACGCGCCGTTCTGAGCGTCGCTGCCGCGCAGCACTGCGGGCCGTCGGTGGCAACCACCGGCGGCCTTTGCGTTTGCGGTGCCCGGCCGGCGACGGTGCCGATGCCGGTGCCATGATCCACGAAGGCTCTCCGGCATGAATACGCCAACTGCGCTTGACTCGGGGCAAAGTTCTTTTTTTTCATGGCGTTATTGGTGGAAATTCATCTGGACTCTGTTAACCTGCCGGCATGATTCGACGCTCGCTGATTTGCCTGATCACGCTTGGCCTGGTCGCATGCGCGACCCAGCCCAAGGCTCCGACGCCGCCACCGCAGGCCAGTGCGCTGCCGCAAACCGCGCCGCCGCCCGCGCTGCCGGCCGGCACCGCGCCCGAAGCGGCGCCTGCGCCGCCGGTCGACCTGACCCCGGTGCCGTTCGAGATCGCGCGCGCCAACTTCGTCCGCGACACCGCGGCCAAGTACGGCCTGGACCCGGCGCAGATCGAGGCGACGCTGGCGCAGGCGCAGTTCAAGGATGCAATCGTGGCGGCAATGTCGCGCCCGGCCGAGCGGGTCAAGCCGTGGAACGAATACCGGCCGATGTTCATCAGCCAGGCGCGCATCGACGGCGGCCGCGCGTTCCTGGCCACGCACCGCGAGGAGTTGATGCGGGTGCAGGCGCGGACCGGCGTGCCGGCCGAGATCATCGTCGCGATCATCGGCGTGGAGACCAGCTACGGCAAGAATGCCGGCAGCTATCGCGTGCTCGATGCGCTGTACACGCTGGCGTTCCGCTATCCGCGCAGCGGCGACCCGGCCAAGCTCGAGCGCGAAGTGCGCCGCGAGCTGTTTTTCCGCGACGAACTCGGCCAACTGTTCGCGCTCGGCCGCGAGGAGAGCCTGGACGTCACCAAGCTGATCGGCAGCTACGCCGGCGCGATGGGCCTGGGCCAGTTCATGCCGTCCAGCTATCGCCAGTTCGCAGTCGACGGCGATGGCGACGGCAAGCGCAACCTGTTCACCGACTACGACGACGCGTTCTCCTCGATCGCCAACTACTTCGTCAAGAAGGGCGGCTGGGTGCGCGACGGCCTGGTCGCGGTGCCGGCCACACTGCGTCCCGGCGCCGAGGAATTCAATCCGACCGACTGGACCCCGAGCCATTCGCTGGCCGACCTGGCCGCGCGCGGCTACCAGACCAACGCACCGGTCCCGGCCGGCGCCACCGCCACGCCGATCGCGCTCGACGACGGCAGCGCCGGCAAGCAGTACTGGCTGGGCTTCCAGAACTACTACGCGATCACCCGATACAACATTTCCAAGATGTACGCGATGGCCGTGTTCCAACTGTCCCAGGCCATCGCCGGCAAGGAGTTACCCCCGGCATGAACCCGAACGCGTTGCTCCGGATCGTCCCCGTCGTCGCCCTGCTGGCGCTGGCCGCCTGCAGCAGCGCCCCGAAGAAGACCGCAGGCGGCGCGGCGGCGCCGGGGGTCAAGGTGGAAGGCCGCGGTCCGGCGCATGTCGCCACCGGTTGTCCGTCCACCTCGCCGTACGCGCCGGCCAAGGAAGACCCGTCCACGCGCGGCAACTACACCGCCGGCGGCCTGTACGCGCCGGGGGTCAGCGACAGGACCCCCGACTACGTGCCCAACGTCGCCTGCATCCCCGAACCGCTGGTCACCGCCGAGCCGCGTTCGCCGGTCGGCAACCGTTCGCCGTACATGGTGCTGGGCCGCGAGTACAAGATCATCGACGACCCGGACAGCTACGTCGAACGCGGCACCGCCTCGTACTACGGCAGCAAGTTCCATGGCCGGCTGACCTCCAACCGCGAGGTCTACGACATGTACGCGTTCACCGCCGCGCACAAGACGCTGCCGCTGCCGAGCTTCGCCCTGGTCACCAACCTGGACAACGGCGAATCGGTGGTGGTGCGGGTCAACGACCGCGGCCCGTTCCACGATGGCCGGGTCATCGACCTGAGCTACGCGGCGGCGGTCAAGCTCGGCATCACCGGCAAGGGCACCGGCCGGGTCGAAGTGCGCGGGTTGACCCCGGCCGACAACGGCAACCTGCTCGCGGCGCGCCGCGCCGGCAAGCAGGTCGCCACCGGCACCGCGCTGGCCAGCGCGGTGCCGGTGGCGGGCGCCGCCCAGACCGCCGCGGCGCGGCGCGCCACCGACATGGACAACCTGGTCAAGGCCTTGCCGGCCAAGTCGGCGAGCGTGGCCGCGGCCAAGCCGCCGGCGCGCGGCGCGGCGCTGGCCGCGCCCTCCGCCGCCAATGCAGCGGCCGCCGCGGCCGCAATGCCGGAAGGCGAGCGCTGGCGCTACCGGGTGCAGGCCGATGCCGACACCGCGGCCAACGCCGACCATTTCGACGACTGGATGAAATCGCGCGGCGTGCGCGTGGCCACCGGCAAGCCGGCCAAGCTCGACAAATCGGCCAAGACCGATACGGCCGTGGCCGCCACGCCGGCACCGCGGCGCGCCACCGCCACGGCCGCGCAGGCGCCCAGTGCCGTTGCCGCCGCTGCAACGCCGACGCCGACACCGACGCCGCGCGCGGTTGCCGATGCCGCCGCGGCGCGCGGCCCGCTCGGCATCCTGCTGCAGGTGGCAAGCTTCGCCAGCCGCGACAACGCCAACCGCGCGCTGTCGCAGCTGGCCTCGGCCGGCATCGTCGGCGCCAGCGTCAGCGACATCGTCTCCGGCGGGCGCACGCTGTGGCGGCTGCGGGTCGCGGCCGAGGACCATGGCCGCGCCGCCGAGCTGGCCAGCCGCATCGCCGGCCTCGGCTTCGGGCGCCCGCAGATCGTCAAGGACTGAGCGCGCGAACACCGCGCGCACGCCTGCGGCGGCCGCTGCCGCGCAGTCACGACGACGGCTTGCGGGCGCGCTCCGACACCGATGGCTTAACCGCCACTCCCGCCTGCGCCGCCGCAGCGCCTGGCCGGGCGCCGGGTGGCCCTACAATGCCTCGTTTACCATCGGCCCTCGGGCCCGCCAGGAGTCGTTTTAGATGAAATTCCGCTTCGCCGTCGCCGCCGTGGCCACCTTCGCCGTCGGCCTGGTTTCCGCGCAGACCCCCGGCCCGGTGCCGGCACAGCCTGCCGCCGCTGCCGCCGCGCCCGCCGCGGTGGCGATCCCGCCGGCGCCCAAGCCGGCCGTGTCCAAGTCCTGGGTGCTGATGGACTATGCCACCGGCCAGGTGCTGGCCGGCGAGAACGAACATGTGCAGGTGGCTCCGGCCAGCATCACCAAGGTGATGACGTCCTATGTGGTCGCCGCTGAACTGAAGCTGGGCAAGATCAAGCGCGACGACCAGGTCATGCTCAGCGAGCGCGCCTGGCGCGAGGGCGGCGCCGGCACCGACGGCAGCTACAGCGGCTTCCCGGTCAACCAGACCGCGCGTCTGGAGGACATGGAAAAGGGCATGGCGATCCAGTCCGGCAACGACGCGGCGATCGCGCTGGCCGAACACACCGCCGGCAGCGAGGAAGCCTTCGCCGCGCTGATGAACAACTACGCGGCCAAGCTCGGCATGACCGGCTCGCACTTCGTCAACGCCCATGGCCTGTCCGCCGAAGGCCACCACACCACCGCCTACGACCTGGCACTGCTGGGCCGGGCGATGGTGCGCGACTATCCGGAGACCTACGCCTACAACAAGGTCAAGGAGTTCAAGGTCGGCGACATCACCCAGCAGAACCGCAACCTGCTGCTGTGGCGCGACCCCAGCGTGGACGGCATCAAGACCGGGCACACCTCCGAGGCCGGCTACTGCCTGCTCAGCTCGGCGCAGCGCGGCGACCAGCGCCTGATCGCGGTGGTGATGGGCGACAGCTCCGAAAAGCAGCGCGCCGAGGACAGCCTGGCGCTGTTGAACTGGGGCTTCCGTTTCTTCGAGACCCACCGCCTGTACGAGCCGGGCAAGCAGGTCGCGCAGCAGCGCGTGTGGAAGGGCAGCGAGAAGGAAGTGCTGCTGGGCGTGGCGCAGCCGCTGCTGGTCGGCGTGCCGCGCGGCCGCTACAACGAACTGAAGCCGTCGATCGATGTGCCCAAGACCCTGGAAGCGCCGATCAAGCAGGGCCAGGCGATCGGCACGGTGAAGGTCTCGCTGGACGGCAAGGTGGTCGCGCAGGCGCCGCTGGTGGCGCTGAAGGCGGTCGAGGAGGCGGGCTTCTTCAAACGCCTGTGGGACAGCTTCTGGATGTGGTGGGAAGCGGAGTGAGTTGAAGAAAAAGCCGGCTTGCGCCGGCTTTTTCTTTGGGGATTCGGGATTGGGGGATTGGGGATTCGTTGAAGCAGAGAGCGGTTTTCAATCCCCAATCCCGAATCCCCAATCCCGGCCCTTCAAAGCCGCCGGCTGATCGTGAAGCTGCCGAACACCGGCGTCTGTTTCTGCAGGTCGAATTCGCGGGTGCTCCAGTAGCGCGCCAGGGCGAACTTCCAGTTGCCGCGCATCACCGCCAGGCCGAAACCCGCCTCGCCGACGAAGGGGCGTTTGTTGACGCTGTGGCTGTCGCGGAAGGTGTTGCCGTCCAGGGTGATGTCGCGCACCACCCAGCGCGCGTCGCTGGTCAGGAACAGGTGCGCCGACCAGCCGCGGCCCATGCCGTAGCGGGGCGGGGCGGTGTTCTCGCCGGCCGGGCGCAGCGGCGAGCTGCCGAAGTCGTCCGGCAGCTTCCAGCCGAAGCGCACTTCGGCGCCGGCGTTGGCGTGGGTCTCCAGGGTGCCGAGCGCGCCGCCCCAGTGGCTGATCGCATCCCAGCCCCAGCCATCGGCGTTGGCCGCCGCGTCGCCAGGCCAGCGGCGCATGCGTTCGTGCAGCAGGCGGAACACCGGTTCGTCGTGCAACTGGTTGTCCCAGCCGAGGAACTTCTCGTCGCCGAGCGCGTCGTGCACCGCATCCTGCACCTGCTTGCCCTGCGCCGACGGGCCGACCATGCCCAGGGTCAGCTGGGTCGTGCGCAGGCGGTCCTGGTTGCGCGCGTTGTAGCCGAAGTTCACCGCCAGCACGGCGGCGTAGGGGCGGTCGTCCCTGATCAGGTCGCGGCGGGTCTTGTCGGTCGGGGTGAAGATGGCCTGGCCGAAACTGAAGACCATGTTCTGCTGCTCGAACTCACCCGGGTGCAGGCGCTCCAGGTAGCGGTTGACCGCCCGCGCCAGCCGCGGCAGGCAGGGGTCGTCGGTGAAGTCGACCAGGTTCGGCGAGACCAGGGTCACGCCGAAACCGTTGGTATAGCCCTGGTCCTGGTCGGCGCCGCCGAACAGGTCGTTGTCGATCCGGAAGTTCACCGTCGGCGGCGTGTCCTGCAACGCGCTGCCGGTGCAGCGATCGGCGGCAGCGGCAGGCAACGAGGCGATGGCGAGAACGACAGCAGCAGCGAGAGGCAGGCGCGATGACGGCATGGCACGTTCCCTGTACGGAGGAAGGGGGGGAGGGTGTGGCGCGACGCTAGCGGGCCGGCTGCGCGGATGCCGTGAAAGCCGGTCCGCGGAAGAGGCTGAACGGCAGCATAGGGCGCGGTCCGGGCCGGGCGAAAGCCATGTGGCCGTATCGCTTCGTCCCACCGGCGTCGCTTGCCAACCCGGCCCGCATGCTGGCGCTGCGGGACCGCCGCTGCATGCCCGTGCGCAGCGGGCGCGCGGCCTTGGGTTTGCCCGGCGCCGGCCCGATAATGCAGCCATGGACATCACCTCCGACAACCCCGAACACGGCTTTCAGTTCCCCGGCGTCTTCGAGCTCAGCGCGATGGGCAACGCCAACACCGGGCTGGAGACCGAACTGCCTCGTCTGCTGGCCAAGGCCGGCGTGGACGTGCTGGAAGAGCGCATCAGCTGGAAGCATTCGTCCAACGGCAAGTACGTGTCGGTGCGGATCGCCTTCCGCGCCGCCGACCGCGCCCAGTACGACGCCGCGCACCTGGCGCTGCGCGAGCATCCGGAAGTGAAGTGGACGCTGTAGCCGGCGCCGCGGCAGTGGCGCCGCAGCCGGCCCCGGCGTTGCCGCCGTGCCTGGTCCGCGATCTCGGCCGCCAGCCCTATGCGCCGGTGTGGCGCGCGATGCAGCGCTTCACCGATGCGCGCGAGGAGGCCAGCGCCGACGAGCTGTGGGTGGTCGAGCACGAACCGGTGTTCACCCTCGGCCAGGCCGGCAAGCCCGAGCACGTGCTGGCGCCCGGCGAGATCCCGGTGCTGCACGTGGACCGCGGCGGCCAGGTCACCTACCACGGCCCCGGCCAGCTGGTGGTGTACCCGCTGCTGGACCTGCGCCGGCTGAAGATCGGCGTGCGCGACTACGTGTGCCGCATCGAGCAGGCGATCATCGACACGCTGGACGAATGGAACATCCTCGGCCAGCGCCGCGACGGCGCGCCCGGGGTCTACGTCGGCGCGGCCAAGGTCGCCGCGCTCGGCATCCGCGTGCGCCGCGGCTGCACGTTCCACGGCCTGTCGTTCAACGTGGCGATGGACCTGGAGCCGTTCCACCGGATCAACCCCTGCGGCTACCAGGGCCTGCAGGTGACCTCGGTGCTAGACTTGGGCGGTCCCTCCGGCATGCAGGCCGTCAAACCGGTGCTGCTGGCCCAACTGGCGCGCCAGTTCGGGCTGACCCTGCAGCCGCTCGACGCCTTGCCCGACCTCACGCTCACGCACGCGGCCTGACCGCCTGCCCGCCGACGACGCCATGACCCAGCCCAGCGCACGCACCATCCCCTTGCAGGTCCTTTCCGGCGACAGCGCGCCAGCGCCGTTGCAGGCCGGCGTCAAGCAACTGGGCGGAGACAAGATCAACCGCTCGCCGGTGCAGTTCGCCGACGCGCCGGTGCTGCGCAAGCCGTCGTGGATCCGGGTGCGGATCCCGTCCGGCAACGCGGTGCAGAACCTCAAGGCCAAGCTGCGCGAGAATCGCCTGGTCACGGTCTGCGAGGAAGCCAGCTGCCCGAACATCCACGAGTGCTTCAGCCACGGCACCGCCACCTTCATGATCCTCGGCGAGGTCTGCACCCGCCGCTGCTCGTTCTGCGACGTCGCCCACGGCCGGCCCAAGCCGCCGGACGCCGGCGAGCCGGCCAGCCTGGCGCAGACTGTGGCCGACATGGGCCTGCGCTACGTGGTGGTGACCAGCGTCGACCGCGACGACCTGCGCGACGGCGGCGCCCAGCACTTCGCCGACTGCATCGGCGCGATCCGCGCCAAGGCCCCGGCCACCCGCATCGAGATCCTGACCCCGGACTTCCGTGGCAAGGGCCGCATGGACCGCGCGCTGGAGATCCTGGCGACCAATCCGCCGGACGTGTTCAACCACAACATCGAGACCGTGCCGGACCTGTACCCGAACGTGCGCCCCGGCGCCGACTACCAGTGGTCGCTGACCCTGCTGCAGAAGTTCAAGGCGCAGCACCCGGCCATCGCCACCAAGTCCGGGATCATGCTCGGCCTGGGCGAGACCATGGAGCAGGTGCAGGCCACGCTGCGCGACCTGCGCGCGCACGACGTGGACATGATCACCATCGGCCAGTACCTGCAGCCCACCGCGCACCACCACCCGGTGATGCGCTACTGGACGCCGGAGGAGTACAAGGCGCTGGAGGAGTACGGCAACGCGCTGGGCTTCAGCCACGTCGCCTCCGGGCCGATGGTGCGCTCGTCCTACCACGCCGACCGCCAGGCCGCCGGCGCCGGCGTCGCCGCCTGAGCGGCGCGGCGGCACCGATTCCGCATTCGATCGCCGCGTCCGGCGCTTGGCCTGGCGCTGGCCGCATGCCCGCTGCGCCGGCCTTTGCGCAGGCCCGCGGCCTCTGCACCGGCGCCATTCACACTTCGCTACCGGGCCGCCGCTAGTCTGGTTCAGGAAAGGTGACACGGCCTGCAACTTGCGGCACTGTCGTGTTGTCTCACGCGATCTGCAGCCCCCCTGACGGCCTGGTGCCGAGAGTACGTAGATGAAATTCAAAGCTTCCGTCTTCCTGCTGGCGTTCGCGCTGACCGCGCCGCTGGCGCTGTTCGCCCGCACCGACGCGCCGGCGCTGCCCGCGGCCTCGACCGCCGACCAGTCCACCACCGCCAAGCTGGTCTACGGGCTGCTTTCGGACAGCCGCTACGCCTACCGGCCGCGCGCGCTCGACGAGGCGACCTCCAAGGAAGTCTTCAAGAAGTACCTGGAGACGCTGGACGGCAGCAAGCAGTTCTTCACCCAGGCCGACGTCGACAAGTTCGCCCCGTTCCAGGCCAACCTCGGCGCCAATATCGCCTCCGGCCAGCTGGAGCCGGCGTTCCAGGTGTTCGCCGTGTACCGGCAGCGCGTGGACGAGCGCATCGGCTACGCGCGCAAGCTGCTCAAGCAGGACTTCGATTTCAACGGCAGCGAGAAGTTCGAGTACGACCGCAAGGACGTGCCGTGGCCCAAGGACAACCAGGAACTGGACGCGCTGTGGCGCAAGTCGGTGATGAACGACTGGCTGCGGCTCAAGCTCGCCGGCAAGAAGCCCGAGGACATCCGCAAGACCCTGGACAAGCGCTACGCCAACCTCGCCGATTCGGTAAAGGAGCTGAAGAGCGAGGACGTGTTCCAGTTCTTCATGAACGCCTACACCAACACCGTCGACCCGCACACCGACTACTTCACCCCGCGCACCGCCGAGAACTTCAACCAGCAGATGTCGCTGTCGCTGGAAGGCATCGGCGCGCAGCTGCAGAAGCAGGACGACATGGTGGTGATCCGCGAGGTCATCCCCGGCGGCCCGGCCGCGGTGGACGGCACGCTGAAGGCGGGCGACCGCATCGTCGGCGTCGGCCAGGGCAAGTCCGGCCAGGTCGAGGACGTGATCGGCTGGCGCATCGACGACGTCGTGGCCAAGATCCGCGGCGACAAGGACACCCAGGTGCGGCTGGAATACATCCCGGCCGAGACCGGCGTGGACGGCAAGCACCGCCAGTTGCTGCTGACCCGGCAGAAGGTGCGCCTGGCCGAGCAGGCCGCCAAGGGCGAGACCATCAGCCTGCCGGCCAAGGACGGCGAACCGGCGCGGCGCGTCGGCGTGATCAAGCTGCCGGCGTTCTACCAGGACTTCGAGGGCCGTCGCCGCAACGCCAGCGACTACGCCTCGGCGACCCGCGACGTGGCCAAGCTGCTGGCCGGCTTCAAGGCCGACAAGCTCGATGGCGTGGTGCTGGACCTGCGCAACAACGGCGGCGGTTCGCTGGACGAGGCGATCGAACTCACCGGGCTGTTCATCGAGCAGGGCCCGGTGGTGCAGGTGCGCGAATCCGGCGGCCGCGTCACCGTCAACAGCGACGACAAGCCGGGCGTGGCCTGGGACGGCCCGCTGGCGGTGCTGATCAACCGCGGCTCGGCCTCGGCCTCGGAGATCTTCGCCGGCGCCATCCAGGACTACGGCCGCGGCCTGATCATCGGCGAGACCAGCTTCGGCAAGGGCACGGTGCAGAACATCGTCGACCTGGACCGCTGGCCGGCCAACGAGACCGACCGCTTCGGCCAGGTCAAGCTGACCATCGCCCAGTTCTTCCGGGTCAGCGGCAGCAGCACCCAGCACAAAGGCGTGGTGCCGGACATCGCGTTCCCGGCCAGCGTCGACGCCACCGAATTCGGCGAGAGCACCTACGACAACGCCCTGCCGTGGACCCGCATCGCCGCGGTGCCGCACACCCAGTACGGCAATTTCGCGCCGCTGCTGCCGAGGCTGGAGACGCTGCATGCCGGCCGCATCGCCAGCGACAAGGAATTCCAGTGGTGGGAAGAGGACGTGCAGCAGTTCCGCACCGAAGCGGCGAAGAAGTACGTGGTGCTCAACGAGGCCGAGCGCCGCGCCGAGCGCGAGAAGCAGGACGTGCAGCGCAAGCAGCGCCAGGAGATGCGCAAGCAGCTCGGCCTGCCGCTGGACCCGCTCGCCGACGACAGCAGCGACGACGGCCTGACCGGCAACGAGCGCGACATCGTCAAGGACGCCGCGCGCGAAAAGCTGGTCGACAAGCGCCCGGATCCGCTGCTGCGCGAGTCGGCGGCGATCCTGGCCGACGCGCTGAACCTGCTGGAAAAGGACCGTCCGCTGTCGGTGCAGGTGCTGCCGCAGTCCACCGGCCCGGGGCGCTGGGCCGACTGAGCCCAGCCTCCACCGCCGCGCGAAACAGACGCGTCATCGCCTAGCGATGGCGACTTTTTCGTTGTGCGTTCGCGCGGCTGCGCGCAGCCGCCTGCGTTCGTCCTGAGTGCCGAACGATCCCGCGGTGGCCAGCGCGGCATTCGCCGATCTCTCTGGCGAATGCTCCAGGCGCCGATCGCATCGCCGCTGGAGCGCGCGCCACCGCGTTCGTCGTGATTGCGCTGCGCGACGCGCTGCGCACGGCTTCAAGGCCCGCGACGGAAGCGCAGTGCGCTGTAGGAGGACTTCGGCCCCGACAGCGAGCGGAGCTTGGAAGTCCGCTGCTTCGTTCGTCGCGGCTGAAGCCGCTCCTGCAGGGACCTGCGACGCGCCCGCTGGGTGCACTGTAGGAGCGGCTTCAGCCGCGACCCGAGCCCCGCCGCGCCGCCACATCCGTCACCGCATTCGCTCTCTATGGGCTGAAACCGAAACACCGCGACGCAGTCGCGCCGACCGGCCCTTTTGTGGGAGCGACTTCAGTCGCGACGAGCTTTCCCGAGAACGCCGCCACGACCAGCGATCCAAGCCACCGGCACTTCGACAGGTGGACATCGATTCGATCGAAGTGCCTAGCCCAGCGCCTGCCACAACTGGTGCAGGCCCAGCGCCAGCAAGGTCAGGAAGAACACGCGACGGAACGCCTCGGCGGAGATGCGCTGGCGGACCCGCGCGCCGAGCCACATGCCCGCCACGGTCGGCAGCAGCGCCAGCAGCGACGGCCCCAGCGCCGCGCGCGCGAACGCGCCATGCCAGGCCAGCGCCGCGGCCAGCGCCAGGGTGGCGGTGCCGAAGCAGTAGCCCAGTGCGCGCAGCAGCGTGTCGCGCGGCAGGCCCAGCGCGACCAGGTAGGGCAGGGACGGCAGCACGAACACGCCGGTGGCGCCGGTCAGCAGCCCGGTCGCCAGCCCGGCCGCCGGGCCGGCCCAGGGTTCGTGGCGTGGCGGCAGCCGGCCCTGCCAGCGGCTCAGGCCGAGCAGGGCGTACAGCGCCAGCAGGGCGCCCAGCCCGCCGCGGGCCAGCGCCGGATCGGCACCGACCAGGATGCCGGCGCTGAGCCAGGTGCCGACCACGATCGTCGCCAGCAGCGGCCACAACCGGCGCAGCAGCACCGCCGCACCGTCGCCCCAGGCCTGCTGCAGGTTGGTCAGCAGCGACGGCAGCACCAGCAGCGCGGCCGCCTCGGGCGGCGCCAGCCACAGTCCGAGCAGGCCCATCGCCACCGTCGGCAGGCCGGTGCCGGCGACGCCCTTGACGAAGCCGGCCAGGCAGAACACCGCGGCGATCGGCAGCAGATGTGGAATCAGCGATTGCATGCCTGCAGCATCGGGCGTCCGGCGGCGCCGGACAATGCGCGATCGCTTCAGGCAGACTTCGGCAACGACGAAGGCTGGAGTGGCGATGCATCTGGATTTCATCGACTTGCGCCTGTTCGCGGCGGTGGCCGAGGCCGGCAGCATCACCGCCGGCGCGGAACGGGCCGCGTTGTCGCTGGCCGCGGCCAGCGCCCGTATCCGCACGCTGGAACTGCAGGCGGGGACGGCGCTGTTCGTGCGCGGCCGCCGCGGCGTGACCCTGACCGCGGCCGGCGCGGCGTTGTTGCGGCATGCGCGGCAGCTACTGCGCCAGGCCGAGGCGATGCGCGCCGAACTGGGCGAACACGCCGGCGCCAACCAGGCCACGGTGCGGCTGCTGGCCAATACCGCGGCGCTGTACGAATGGCTGCCCGAACTGCTGGCCGAGTTCCTGGTCGCGCATCCGCGCATCGACTTGGCCTTGCGCGAGCTGGGCAGCACCGCCGCCGCCGATGCGGTGCGCGAGGAACGCGCCGACCTGGCGGTGATCGCCGACCACGCCGACCTGGCCGGCCTGCACGCGCAGGCGTTCCGGCAGGACCGGCTGGTGCTGGTGGCGGCGGCCTCGCATCCATTGGCGCAAGCGCCGCAGCTGCGCCTGGCGCAGCTGTGGCAGGCGGAGTTCCTCGGCCTGGCCGACGACAGTGCGTTGCAGCGGCACCTGCGCACGCAGGCCGCGCGTGCCGGCGGCCAGTTGCGCATCCGCGCCCACGTGCACGGCATCGAGCCGCTGTGCCGGATGCTGGCGCGCGGCGCCGGCGTGGCGATCCTGCCGCAGGCGGCGCTGGCCCGGGTCAGCGTGCGCGCGCAGCTGGTCGCGGTGCCGCTGCACGAAGCGTGGGCGGCGCGGCAGCTGTCGATCGTGTGGCGGGCGGCGCCTGCGCCGGCGCAGGCGGTGCGTCAGTTACTGGATTGGCTGTGCGCCCACGCCGAGGACGAGGGGCGGCCGGCATAGGCCGATGCCGCGCCGTGCGATCGCGCGGTTCAGTGCGGCCAGGCGAACTCGGCCATCACCGGGAAGTGGTCCGACGGCCAATGGCCCTGCGGCCGCGCGTCCAGCGTGGAGAAGCGGGTGGCGCGCAGCCCGCGCGACAGGATCCAGTCGATGCGCCGGTCGGGATGGCCGGTGAAGTCGTGGAAGGTCGCCTCCGGCCCTTGCGGCTGCGGCGCCTGCGCGCGCGCGTCGGCCAGCGCGGGAACCAGCGTGCGATAGGTGGGCGAGTCCGGCGCGGTGTTGAAGTCGCCGGTGAGCACCACCGGCACGTCCGCCGGCAAGGCCTGCAGGCGCGCGAGGATCAGCGCGGCACCCTTGGCGCGCGCCGCCTCGTCCTCGTCGCGATACGGCAGGTGGGTGTCGAACAGATAGAAACGGCGGCCGTCGGCGATGCGTTCGAACAGCCCCCAGTTGACCATCCGTGGCAGCGGGTGGCCCCAACTGATGCTGCCGACCACCGCCGGGGTGTCCGACAGCCAGAAGTCGCCCGATTCCACCAGCTTCAGCCGGCGGCTGTCGTAGAACACGCCCATGCGCTCGCCGTCCTCGCTGCCGTCGCGGCTGCGGCCGAACCAGCGGTAGTCGGGCAACTGCGCGGCCAGGTAGTCGGCCTGCAGCTTGACCAGTTCCTGGGTGCCGAACAGGTCCGGATGCTGCGTGCGGATTAGCGCCGCCATCGCGCTGCGGCGGATCTCCCAGCGCTTGTCGCCATCCTTGTCGACCGGCACGCGCACGTTGAAGCTCATCACCTTGAGCGGCGCCGGCGCGGGCGCGGCGCCCGCCAGCGGCGCGGCGAGGAGGGCGAACAGCGACAGGGCGAACGCAAGCGCCACGGCGCGTGCGCGGGGAAAGGGCGAGGAAGTCGGCATCGGAAACATCTCTTGGATGACAGCGGGAAGCGCGGGCGCAATGGTGGCATGCACGGCGCGGCATGGGCCAGCGCCGGCGTGCAGGTTTCGCATCTGCACGTTACGCCAGACATGTTGCGTTGTTGCAACGGAACCGGCGCGCCACGCCACAATGCCGGTGGTACGCGATGATGCGCTTGCACAGCGTGCGAACCAGCACGGCATGCGTGCCGGCGCAGGCGTGTGCGACATCTGCAGCGATCCGCTGCGGGCGCAGGCGATGCGTGATCGGGAACGCGGTGTCGCTGCGCACTCCCGGTCGTGTCAGTCCCAGGTGTTGGGCTGCGCACCGGTGGCGGGATCGCCCATCTTGACCACGCAGAAACGGTGTCCGGTCGGCGCTTCCATCACCCACCAGCGTTTGACGAAGCCGATGCGGCGCGCGCCGAGGCGCTCCAGGCGCGCGACCTCGGCGTCGATGTCGTCGCTCTCGATGTCCAGGTGTACCCGCGACGGATGGTCGACACGCTGCACTTCCACGTGCAGTCCTGCCGGGGCGCCCTGCAGTTCGGCGTATTCGGCACCGAGTTCGGAGTAGCTTGGCGCAGCCGGATAGCCGAGCGCCGCGCTCCAGAAGCGTGCGCCGGCCTCGGCGTCGGTGTCCTGGCAATCGATGATGAATCCGGCAAGACGGCTGCGATGGGACATGGTCGCGTGCTCCTGTTCGGGGTGCGAAAAGGCTAGCGCGATCGTGTGCGCTGCGCGCGCTGCAGCGCAGCGCCGTACGCTGCCTGCGCGTGCGGCAAATGCGGCGCCGGGAAAAATGCCGTACTTCTTGCGCGACGGTGCTGCCCTTGCCTTCGCCGTCCGCAGCCGGTGCCGTGACTCGGCGACAACGCAGCAGTGGTTGCGCCACGCATGCGGCACGAATCGCACGCACAGTGCCCCGCCGCGCACCGCTGATCGCACGCAAGACTTGACGCCTTCGCGCATCGGCGTAGCATTTGCGCCACGCCAAGGGACAGACCCGCGGCGACCCCAATCACCGTGAGGGATGCTCATGGAGTACGACTATCTTGTGTTCATCGGGCGCTTCGAGCCCTTCCACAACGGCCACGCCGCCGTTGCCCGCCACGCACTGGCGCGCTCGCAGAAACTCATCTTCCTGATCGGCTCCGCCGAGACCCCGCGCACCATCCGCAATCCGTGGACCGTGGCCGAACGCAGCGTGATGATCCAGGCCGCGCTCGACGGCGCCGGCGAACGCCTGATCCTGCGCCCGCTGCGCGACCACCTGTACAACGAGAGCCAGTGGATCGCCGCGGTGCAGTCGGCGGTGGCCGAGGCGGTGCGCGCCGACGGCGGCGGCGCCGAGGCGCGCATCGGCCTGGTCGGCATGGACAAGGATGCCAGCAGCTATTACCTGCGCGAATTCCCGCAGTGGCCGCTGGTCGACGTGCAGCATACCGAGACGCTGTCGGCGACCGAATTGCGCCGTTACCTGTTCGAGGCCGGCAGCATCGATTTCCACGGCGCGCTGCTGATGCTGCGCGGCAACGTGCCGGCGCCGGTGTTCGACATGCTCGAGGCGTTCCGCAAGAACTCGCCGTCGTATGCGGAACTGCTCGCCGAATACCAGTTCATCGAGCAGTACCGCGCGGCCTGGAAGGAGGCGCCGTATCCGCCGACCTTCGTCACCGCCGACGCGGTGGTGGTGCATTCCGGGCACGTGCTGCTGGTGCGGCGCCGCGCCGCGCCGGGCAAGGGTCTGTGGGCGTTGCCGGGCGGCTTCGTCGGCCAGCACGAGAGCATCTTCGAGGCCTGCCTGCGCGAGCTGCGCGAGGAAACCCGGCTGAAGATCCCGGTGCCGGTGCTGAAGGGCTCGCTGAAGAACCGCCACGTGTTCGACCATCCCGAGCGCAGCCTGCGCGGGCGCACCATCACCCATGCGTTCCACTTCGAGTTCACCTTCGGCGAACTGCCCGAGGTGCGCGGCGGCGACGATGCCGACAAGGCGCGCTGGATCCCGGTCAGCGAAGTGCTGGGCATGGGCCCGAAACTGTTCGAAGACCACCTGCACCTGCTCGAATTCTTCCTGGGCCGCGGTTGACCGCGGCCTGCCCCGGCCGGCGGACAGACCGCTGGCTTTCCCCGACGCGAAGGAGCTTCCCGTCATGCAATGCCTGAACAACCTGCTGCTCAACACCGATAGCTACAAGGCCAGCCACTGGCTGCAATATCCGGCCGGCACCGATGCCACGTTCTTCTACGTGGAATCGCGCGGCGGCGTCTACGACCGCACCGTGTTCTTCGGCCTGCAGTCGATCCTCAAGGAGGCGCTGGGCCGCGCCATCACCCATGCCGACGTCGACGAGGCGCGCGACCTGTTCGCCGCGCACGGCGAGCCGTTCAACGAGGCCGGCTGGCGCGACATCGTCGATCGCCTCGGCGGGCAGTTGCCGATCCGCATCCGCGCCGTGCCCGAGGGCAGCGTGGTGCCGACCCACAACGCGCTGATGACCATCGAGTCCACCGATGCGCAGGCCTACTGGGTGCCGTCGTATCTGGAAACGCTGCTGCTGCGCATCTGGTATCCGGTCACCGTGGCCACGGTCAGCTGGCACGCCAAGCAGACCCTGCGCCAGTTCCTGGAGCGCACCAGCGACGATCCGGAAGGGCAGCTGCCGTTCAAGCTGCACGACTTCGGCGCGCGCGGCGTGTCCAGCCTGGAGTCGGCGGCGATCGGCGGCGCATCGCACCTGGTCAACTTCCTCGGCACCGACACCGTGTCCGGGCTGCTGCTGGCGCGCGCGCACTACCACGAGCCGATGGCCGGCTACTCGATTCCCGCCGCCGAGCACAGCACCATCACCAGCTGGGGCCGCGAGCGCGAGGTGGATGCGTACCGCAACATGCTCAGGCAGTTCGGCAAGCCCGGCGGCATCGTCGCGGTGGTGTCCGACAGCTACGACATCTTCCATGCGATCCGCGAGCATTGGGGTACCACGCTGCGCGAGGAGGTGATCGCCTCCGGCGCCACTGTGGTGATCCGCCCCGACTCCGGCGATCCGGTCGCGGTCGTGCACCAGTGCCTGGAACTGCTCGACGAGGCCTTCGGCCACAGCGTCAACGGCAAGGGCTACAAGGTGCTCAACCATGTGCGCGTGATCCAGGGCGACGGGGTCAACCCGACCAGCATCCGCGCAATCCTGGAACGCGTCACCAGCGCCGGCTACGCCACCGACAACGTCGCCTTCGGCATGGGCGGCGCGCTGCTGCAGCGGTTGGACCGCGACACCCAGAAGTTCGCGCTGAAGTGCTCGGCCGCGCGCGTGGACGGCGAGTGGATCGACGTCTACAAGGATCCGGTCACCGACAAGGGCAAGCTCAGCAAGCGCGGGCGCATGAGCCTGCTGCGCCATCGCGAGTACGGCGGCTACCGCACCGAACCGGTGCCGGCCAGCGCGGCGTCGCTGGACGCGGTCGCGCGGCCCGCCGGCTACGACGACGCGATGGTCACGGTGTGGGAGAACGGCCGCCTGCTGCACGACTGGACGTTCGCGCAGGTGCGCGAGCGCGCGAACGCGGCACGCCTGTAGGTGCGGCGATGGACGCCCGCATGGAGTTGGCGCCGCCGCTGAGCGGCGCCTCGCCGCTGTTCGCCGCGTTGCGCGCCGGCATGCCGCACCTGGAGTGGCGGGTGCCGGCCGCCGACGATGCCGCGCGCTGGCGCGTGCAGCGCATCGGCGGCCGCGACTACCGCGTCGCGCAGCCGATCACCTTCACCCCGTACGCGTCGGTGCGGCCGTGTTCGGCGCGCTGCCGTTTCTGTTCGGAAACCCTGCGCCCGCACGCCGGCGGCACTGCGGCGGCCAGCCTGCGGCCGCCGCCGGAGTATTTCGCGATGCTGCGCCAGGGCCTGGCGCAGTTGTCCGGGCTGCCGCTGTCGCAGTCGCTGTCGGGGCTGGAGATGACCGACGACGAAGCCTGGTTCCTGCAACTGCTGGACACGCTGGGCGCGGCCGAACGCGACGGACTGCTGGTCGAACAGCGCGTGCTGTACAGCAACGGCGCCGGTTTCGCCCGCGGCCGCGGCGATGCGCTGCTGCAGGCCTTGCAGCGCTTCGGGCTGTCGTGGGTGGAACTGTCGCGGCACCATCCGCAGCAGGCCGGCAACGACGCGATCATGCGCTTCCGCGACGGCGAGGCGATCGCCGATGCGCAGGTGTTCGCCGCCACCGCGCGGCGCATCGCCGAGGCGGTGCCGCTACGCCTGGTGTGCATCCTGCAGCACGGCGGCATCGCCGATGCCGACGGCGTGGCCGGCTATCTGCGCTGGGCGCAGGAGTGCGGCGCGCGCACGGTGATCTTCCGCGAGTTCTCGCGCTTGGGCGACGGCTATCGCGCCACCGGCACCCAGCGCTACCTGGCGCAGGCCCGGGTCAGCGTGGAACAGGTCGTGGCCGCGTGCATGGCCACGCCGTGGTGGCGCACGCTGCGGCCGCTGCAGATCACCGAAGGCTATTACTTCTGGAACCTGCGCATGGCCGGCGCCGACGGCATGGAGGTGGTGTTCGAGAGCTCCGACTACACCGCGATGCACACGTGCCACGACAGCGGCGACATCTACAAGCTGGTGTTCTTCGCCGACGGCCGCCTGTGCGCGGGCTGGCAGCCGGACCGCGATCTGCTGTGGCAGGCCGCACATGGATAGCCGCAGCTGGTGGACGCCGCCGCCGGACCCGCCCGAGCACCGGCTGCCCGAGGACTTGCGCCAGCGCGATCCACTGGACGCGCGGGACTGCGGCTGGGTCAGCCAGATGCGCCCGTTCGTGCGCCAGTTCAGCGCGCCGGGCGGTTGCGTGCTGGATCCGTTCTGCGGCTTCGGCAGCACCTTGCTTGCCGCCGAACTGGAGGGCCGGCGCGGGCTGGGGCTGGAGATCGACGCGGCGCGCGCGGGGCTGGCGCGCGAGCGGCTGCAGCGGCTCGGGCTGCACGCGCAGGTGCGGGTCGGCGCGCTGCCGCAGCTCGCGCTGGAGGCGCCGGTCGACCTGTGCCTGACCAACGTGCCGTACTTCGGTTGCGACTGGCCGGGTGCGGCGACGCCGGGCCAGCTCTACGCCAGCGCCGACTACGCGGCCTATCTGCACGGCTTGCGTGCGGTGTTCCATGCGGTGCGCCGCGGCCTGCGCGACGGTGGCTTTTGCATCGCGATGGTGGAGAACGTGGAGATCGGCGGCGTGTGCGTGCCGCAGGCCTGGGACCTGGCGCGGCTGCTCGGTAGCCTGTTCGTGCCCTGCGCCGAGCGCGTGCTGTGCTACCCCCGCGACAGCGCGCAGGCGCTGGCGCCTGGCGACACCCGCAGCGATCGCAGCCACGAATACGCGCTGATCTTCCAGAAACGGCGCGAGCCGATCGACCTGCCCGGCACCGCGCAACTGCTCACTATGCTGCGCGAGGACGGGTTCGACTACGCGCTGTACGGCAGCTACCCGGACTGGCTCACCGACCCGGCCGCGGCCGCGCGCCTGCCCGGCGACGTGGACCTGCTGTTGCCGCGCGATCCCGGCCAGCTGCAGCGGCTGCTGGACTGGTTGCGTGCGCGCGGCTTCGCGCTCAGCCTGTGGGGCGAGCCGCTGGCGTCGCCGCCGACGCTGGCCGTGCTCGACGCCCACCACTACCTGCGCGCCGAACGCCGCGACCGCGGCGGCGGCCTGCTACGGGTGGACCTGTCGCTGCAGCCGGCAGCGGATGCGCTAACTGTGGGATGAGCGCGGGCGGCGGCATCAAGGCCGTCTCGACACGCTTGCGGCTATCCTTGGCCGGTTCCTTCCTTTCGGTCCACGGCCATGTCCGCTTCCTCCAACGTCCTCGCCCTTCCTGCGCTCGTGCTGGTCGCGATCGGCCTGAGCGGCTGCTTCAACCGCAAGCAGGACAACCTGGTGAAGGAGACCTTCAACTCCGACAACACCTATTCGCGCAGCTATCCGGTACAGCCGGGGCAGGCCTGCGAATCGGCGCGGCGCGCCTTGCTGAGCCAGGGTTACGTGGTCGCCAAGGCCACCGCCGATGCGGTCGAAGGCACCAAGAACTTCCAGCCCAACCAGGATTCGCACGAGCAGCTGGAATTGCGCGTGTCGTGCGTGGCGCACGGCCAGGACGAGTCCTGGGTGTTCGTCAGCGCGTTGCAGGACCGCTATGCGTTGAAGAAGAGCGCCACTTCGGCCAGCGTCGGCGTTGGCGTGCTCGGCTCGGTGTCGCTGCCGGTCGGCAGCAGCGACGACTCGCTGGTGCGCGTGGCCAGCAGCACGGTGCAGGACGGCGATTTCTACAAGCGCTTCTTCGAGCGCATCGCGCAGTACCTGCCGAAGGCCAAGCCGGCCGCGGCCGAGCCGCCGCCTGCCGAAGAGCCCAAGGCCGAGCCTGCTGCCGCGATGCCGCCAGCATCCACACCAGCGCCAACACCGACACCAGCAGCACCAGCACCAGCAGCATCTACACCGACGACGGCCGATGCCGCACCTGCGCCGGTCACGCCTGTGGCGCCTGTCGCGCCGGCCGTCGGCGACGCCACCACGCCACGGTGAGCCTGTTGTTCACTCGCCGCTGTGGAAGCTGAATAGAGGGATTTCGCTTCACGATCCATTCGCAATGGCGATGCAAAGGTGGCGCCTGTCGGGAGTGCGATGCGTGCAAGCGCATCGGCTCCGCCACCCAGGAGCAAGCAGCATGAACACTTTCAAATCCGCGTTGTGTCTCACCGTCCTCGCCGTCGCCACTGCTGCCGCGCCGCTGGCGCAGGCGCAGCGCCACTATGGGCCGGAAGACGCCGGGCGCCGCTTCAACGACGGCACCCGCGTGCACTGCAAGAAGGTCGCGGTGCAGAAGAACAGCACCGACCCGAATCGCATCGGCGGCACTTTGGCGGGTGCCGCGATCGGTGGTCTGCTCGGCAACCAGGTCGGCAAGGGCAACGGCAAGAAGCTGGCCACGGTCGGCGGCGCGGTCGCCGGTGGCGCCACCGGGCGCTACATCCAGGGCCAGCGCCAGCAGGCCAACGGCAACCGCCAGGTCGAGACCGTCTGCACGCGCTATTGAGCCGCCGCCGCGATCGGCCATCGCAGCGCACTCGGACACAGCAACGCCCCGGCGGACAGCCTCCGCCGGGGCGTTTTGCGTTGTTGGGGTGCTACGGCGGTGTGCGAGCGGATGAATGCAGCCAGGCGGCGAACGCACGCCCTTGACGGCCCATGACACGCTCTTTTGTAGGAGCGGCTTCAGCCGCGATCGGTAACGCCCGGTCGCGGCTGAAGCCGCTCCTACAAAAGCGTCGCAATGGCCGCGCTAGCCGACCGCGGCGCTCAGCGCGGCGCCTAGTTCCGGATAGCGGAACCCATAGCCTTCCTGTTGCGCGCGCGTCGGCAGCACCCGCTGGCTGCCCAGCAGCAGGTCGGCCATCTCACCGAAGGCCAGGCGCAGCGCCGTGGCCGGCGCCGGCAGCAGCGCCGGCCGGTGCAGCGTGCGGCCGAGCTGCGCGGCGAAATCCGCATTGGTCACCGGCGTCGGCGCAGTGGCGTTGTAGGCGCCGTCGCCACCGTGCTGCAGCAGCCACAGCAACAGCCCGACGTGATCGTCGCGATGGATCCAGCTCATCCATTGGCGGCCGTCGCCCATGCGTCCGCCCAGGCCGAGCCGAAACGGCGGCAGCATCCGCGCCAGCGCACCGCCATCGTTGCCCAGCACGACCCCGGTGCGCACCAGCGTGGTCCGCACGCCCAGTGCCTGCGCGCGCAGCGCCTCGGCTTCCCAGTCGCGGCACAGCTGCGCGGAAAAATCCGCACCGGCCGCGCTGCGTTCGTCGAGCAGGTCGCTGCCGCGGTCGCCGTAGTAGCCGATCGCCGAGCCGGACAGCAGACAGGCGGGGCGTTGCGCTGCGTCCAACTGCGCGATCCAGTCGATCAGCGCGCGGGTGGTGCCGATGCGCGAGGTGCGGAAGCGGCGTTTGCGGGTCTCGTTCCAACGGCCCTCGCTCAAGGACTCGCCGGCCAGATTGATCACCGCGTCCGCAGGCGCTGCGTCGTGAAGGTCCTGCAGCGGCTGTACGCCCGGAAGCGCACGCGCCGCGCGCGCCGCATCGCGGGTCAGGACGCTGACCCGGTGCCCGGCCTGGAGCAGGGCGGGGCACAGTGCGCGGCCGATGAATCCGGTGCCGCCGGTGACGAGCACATGCATGACGCTGTTTTCCGCGAGCGGGGAGCGGCAGTGTAGGGCGGGCCGGCATTGCAGCCGGGTGAACGCGCGCGCAGGCGCGCTTCGCGCACGGTGCGGCGCGCGGCTTCGCGGTGCGTGCACGACGCGCGCGGCACGCTCCGCGTCCGCGCCCCTGGCGCGCCGACCCCTCTACCCTGTCTGCTGTTCCGCATCTGCCATGCTCGCGCCATGACTGTCCTCACTGCGCTCCAGCCACCGCCGCGCCGACGGCGTTTCGCCGCGCGCCTGCTGCTGGCGCTGGCACTGGCCACGGGCGGCGCGTTCGCGGCGCCGCCGGATCCGGCGGACCAGGCCAGCGCCGACTGCCTGGCCGCGCTGCTGCGCCAGCTCGGCTGGCGCATCGACAGCACGCCTGCCGCGCAGCCGCGGCTGCTGCCGGGCGCGCCCTGTACGCGCGCTTCGCTGGCCGATGCGCAGGCGCACGGCGACCTGCAGGCGGCGCTGCCGGCGCAGTGGAGCCAAGCGCAACGGCGCGACGCCCTGCGCGCGCTGCTGGAGACCCCGGCCACGCACTGCGGCTATTTCCTGCTGCTCGGCGCGGCCACCGAGCGCGCGGCGGCGCGTCTGCAGGACAACCCCGGCTACCGCTTCTCCGCGCTGCAACTGGGCTGGATCGGGTTCGGCCCGGGCGGCGCGCGCCGGCAGGGTTGGCAGCGCTTCCGCAGTTTCGGCCGCGGCTACCGCCCGGTGCAGGGCAATGCGCGCGCGATCGAGGCGTTCTACAGCGGCCGGGTGCGCTCGGAATGCGGTGTCGGCCGGCAGATCGCGCAGCTGGCCACGCAGCGCGAACTGTACGGCGACGCCGGTTTCGATCGCGCGTTCAGCGCCGGGGAACTGTCGATCGGCACCTTCCTCACCCTGCACGATACCGACAGCATCCTGCTCGGCGCACAGGCCGGCGAGTTCTTCGCCGACGGCAAGGCGGCCAAGACGTCGCAACTGGGCCGCGCCGCCTTCCTCGGTGCGCCCGGCTTCATCGCCCACGTGTTCGAACGCCGCTACCTGGACGACATCAACAACCAGGCCGAGAACTTCGTGGTCGTGGCGGTCAGCGCCGAGGCGGCCGCGGCGTTGCGCGCGCATGGCGGCTTCGCCCATTACGACCGCAGCAACCGGCGCATCTGGGAACTGGCGCAGGCGCTGCGCGGACCCGGCCGCGAACGCTTCGAGAAACTGCTGTTCGAGCGCGACCCGGTCCTGCGCGCGGCGTTGTCGCCGGCGCAACGCAGTGTCCTGGCACAGATCGACGCGCTGCTCGACGACCCGTTCTATCGCGGCTTCGACGTGTACGTGCACCCCAAGGGCGTCAAGCCGATCGGCTACCACGTGGCGCGCTTGCTGGACCGCAATCCGCGCACGCCGTTCGCGATCGACCTGGCCCTGCACAACCTGCATACCACCCTGTACCGGCGCTGGCGCGACCAGCAGTTGCAGGACTGTGCGCAAGCGGCGCAGGACGCTTCGGCCGGGCGCATTCCTTAGCTGCGCGTCACGCCGCCGATGCCGCTTCGTGCGACCCTAATGGCCCTCACTTCGAGCTAGGAACGACGCATGGATCTGGGACTTTTAGGGTTGGGCCGCATGGGCGCCAACATGGCCGAACGGCTGGTGCGCGGCGGCCACCGGGTGGTCGGTTTCGACCTGGGCGAGGCGGCGCGCAGTGCGGCGCAGCAGCGCGGCGTGGAGACCGTGGAGACGATGGCGGCGCTGATCGCGGCGTTGCCGGCGCCGCGCGCGGTGTGGCTGATGGTGCCGGCCGGCAAGATCGTCGACGACACCCTGGCCGTGCTGCTGCCGCTTCTGGGCAAGGGCGACGTGATCGTGGACGGCGGCAACTCGTACTACAAGGATTCGATGCGCCGCGCCGCCGAGCTGGCCGCGCACGGCATCGGCTACGTCGATTGCGGTACCAGCGGCGGCGTGTGGGGCCTGAAGGAAGGCTACAGCCTGATGATCGGCGGCGACGAAGCGGCGGTGAGCCGGCTCGACCCGGTGTTCGCCACGCTGGCGCCGGCCGCCGACGCCGGTTGGGGACGGGTCGGTCCCAGCGGTGCCGGCCACTTCACCAAGATGGTCCACAACGGCATCGAGTACGGAATGATGCAGGCCTACGCCGAAGGCTTCGCGCTGATGGGGCGCAAGCAGGAATTCGATCTGGACCTGCACCAGGTCGCCGAGGTCTGGCGCCAGGGCAGCGTGGTGCGTTCGTGGCTGCTGGACCTGTGTTCAGACGCGCTGGGCAGCAACCCGGACCTGGCCGGCATCGCTCCGTACGTGGAGGATTCCGGCGAAGGCCGCTGGACCGTGGCCGAAGCGATCGACCTCAACGTGCCCGCGCCGGTGATCACCCTGTCGTTGCTGGAGCGGCTGCGTTCGCGCGATACCGATTCGTTCACCGACAAGCTGCTGGCGGCGATGCGCAACCAGTTCGGCGGGCACGCGATCAAGCACGAAACGCCCAGCGTGCCGCCGTCCGGTCCGGTCGCCGCGCAATAGGCCGCCGCGCGCGTCAGTCCAGCGCCAGCGTGCGGCCTTCGGCGGCGCTGCGCTGGCCGAGTTCGAGCAGCCGCATCACCGCCAGCGCCTGCGCCGCATCCACGGGCGCGGGCGCGCGCCCGGCCATCGCCTCGCGGAAGCCGGCATAGCAGTGGCGGTAGTCGCCGCGCTGCGTCGGCAGCGCCTGCGCGCTGGCGCTGCCGTCGGCGCCGACCAGGGTTAGCTGGCCGGCGACCGGATCCTCGCCCCACTGCGGCGCGGCCGGAGTGAGCCCGGCGCGCAGCTGCGTCTCCTGCGTGTCCAGGCCGTGCTTGACGTAGCTGCCGCGCTCGCCATGCACGGCAAAGCGCGGCCCGTTCGCCGCGACCAGCGAGCCGGCATGCAGCACCGCGCGCAGCCGTGGGTAGCGCAGCACGGCATGGAAGTAGTCGGTGGCCTGCGCGCCATGGCGCTGCTGCGCCAGGTCGGCCTGGATCGCCTCGGGCAGGCCGAACAGCTGCAAGGCCTGGTCGAGCAGATGCGGCCCCAGGTCGAACCACAGCCCCGAGCCGGGCAGCGCATGCTCGCGCCAGCGGTCGCCGACCTGCGGGCGGTGGCGATCGAAGTGCGAGTGGAATTCGGCGACCTCGCCCAGCGTGCCCGCATCCAACAGCCCGCGCACGGTGAGGAAGTCGCCGTCCCAGCGCCGGTTCTGGAACACGCTGACGATGCGCCCGGCGCGCTGCGCCTGCGCGAGCACCTGCTGCGCCTGGTCCACGTCCAGGGTGAACGGCTTGTCCACCAGCACGTGCTTGCCTTGGGCCAGCGCCGCGAGCGCCAGCGGCGCATGGGTCTGGTTGGGCGTGGCGACCACCACCGCATCGATCTGCGGGTCGGCGAAGGCCTGCTGCGCGTCGGCGACGATGCGCGCCTGCGGATAGGCCGCTGCGGCTTCGTCATGGCGGCTGGACACGATGGTGTGCAGGCGCAGGCCGGGCGTGTGCGCGATCAGCGGCGCATGGAACACGCGACCGACGAAGCCGTAGCCGAGCAGGGCGAGATTGAAGGGTTGGTCCATGACAGCGGCAGGTACCCGTAACGAAGAGGGCGCCAGTATCCGGGTAACCGCCTTCACGTCGCATGCACGCCTTTCACGCTGTCGGCATTCGCCGGTCACGTCGCCTGTACGCGGTCTTGCAGAGACTGCGCCACACACCTTCAAGGGAGGAGGACATCATGAAAAAGTTCACGTCACCCACGCTGCTCAGCGCTGCACTCGCATTCGGTCTGACCCTGGCCGCGGGCCAGGCGCTCGCCGTCGATCCGCCGACCGCCGCCAGCAAGGACCATGACGCCATGGCCCATGGCGACGGCATGAAGCACGATTCCAAGGAGCCGGTCACCGACACCTGGATCACCACCAAGGTGAAGGCCGATCTGCTCGCGACCAAGGACGTCTCCGGTACCGACATCAAGGTCGAGACGATGAACGGCACGGTCAAGCTGTCCGGTGCGGTCGAGAACAAGACCCAGCGCGACAAGGCGGTATCGGTCACCAAGATGATCGACGGGGTCAAGAAGGTCGACGCTTCCGGCCTGAAAGTGACTGGCGCCGCCAAGCACTGATCCGTCGCGATCACCGCGGATGCGGGGCGCGAGACGAGGCGCGCCCGGCTGCCGCAGTAGGAGAAACGCACCCTTCGGGGTGCGTTCTTTTTTGCGCCACGCCGGTGCATGGCCTCTATTATTTGCACCGTTTCGCATCGTATTGACATGCATTCAGCGATCATCAAGCCATGTCGGCTACCAGGCGAATCGCTATGTTGGATGCTTACTCCCATGCCGCGCCCAGTCACGCGCACGCGGCGTCGCAGACCGCAGCCGTCGGCGCGGTGGACGTGCCTTCCTCGGCCGAGCTGCCGCTGCGGCCGTCCTCATTGACCTTGGCCACGCGCCAGCTGGAATCGCAGCTCGGCATGCTGCTGGCCACCTTCCACGACGATGCCGGATTCTGGCCGGCTTTCACCAGGCTGATGCAGGGCCTGGAGACCGAACTGACCCAGGCCGAGCGCGCGCGCCTGCGCAGCCATGCCGATTTCCTGCTGGTGCGGGCCGGGATGTCGTCGTGGACGCTGATCGGCGCGACCACCGGGGCCAGCGCCCGCGCGCTGCCGGCCGCGGCGCGTCGACCCTGATTGCCTGCGGCACATCGGCGTCGACCACGGGCGGCTCGCAGCCGCCCGTTTTTTGTTTCCGGGCATTAGAATAAAGTCGTATTCAGGCGCGCGGTGGGGCACGACGCGACGCCTGAGCCATTCATCCGGGACCGTTGGAAGCGGCGACGTTGCCGCCCCTCGGTGCCGCTGTCGTTTCCAATTTCGCACGAACAGGTATGCAGATCACCGCAAAACATGATGCATGGGACCGCTGGCGTTTGCCGCTGCTGGCGTTGGCGGTGGTGTTGATCGTGATCCTGCCTTCGTTGCTGTTGCGGCAGATGAGCGACAGCACCCTGCGCGCGGCCGATTGGGTCGGCCACAGCCAGGAAGTCACGGCGACGCTGCGCGGTCTGGAGGCGCACATGCGCGACATGGAGTCGGCGGCGATGGCGATGTCGCACGCGGTCGAGTCGCCGATCCTGCGCGTGCGCTTCGCCGAGTCGCGTGCCGCGATCGCGCCGACCATCGCGCGCCTGGTCGACCTGACCCGTGACAACCCCGATCAGCAGGTGCGCATCGGCCGCTTGCAGAGCACCCTGGAACGCCGCAGCCTGCTGGCCGTGCGCATCGCGCAGAACCGCGACCCGGAGCAGGCGCGCGCATTGATCCAGGAGATGACCGCGGACAATCCGGTCCGTGGCCTGATCGCCGAACTGCAGCAGCGCGAGGACGCGCTGCTGGCCGAACGCACCGCCGATGCCGAAGGGCGGCGCACGCTCACCTCGGTGATCAGTTGGGTCTCGCTGAGCGTGCAGCTGCTGCTGCTGGCCCTGGTGATCTGGCTGCTGCAGCGGCAGATCGGCCGGCGCCTGGACGCGGAGCGGCACCTGTTGCGCGCCAATGCCCGCGCCGCCGCGGTGCTGCAGACGGTGCGCGAGCCGATCGTGCTGCTCGACGGCACGCAGCGCATGATGATGTACAACGCGGCCTTCGGCGAACTGTACGGGCTGGACCCGGAGCGGGCGCCGAAGATGCTCGACGACGTCGGCGATGGCGCCTGGCAGGACCCCATCGTGCGCCAGCGCCTGGCCGACGTGCTGTTGCGCGGACGCGAGCTGTGGGACTTCGAACACGAGCAGGCCGGCGCCGACGGCGTCGTCCGCACCATGCTGCTGAACGCGCGGCGCATGCCGCTGCCGGACAGCGACGACGAAGTGGTGCTGATGACGGTCAGCGACATCAGCCTGCAGAAGGCCAGCCAGCAGCGCATCCAGATCCTGAACCGGCAGCTCGAGGGCAAGGTGGAGCAGATCTCGGAGGTCAACCGCGAGCTGGAGGCCTTCAGCTACTCGGTCTCGCACGATCTGCGCGCGCCGCTGCGGCATGTCGCCGGCTTCGCCGACAAGCTGGCGCGCCACCTCGGCGACGCCGCCGACGAGAAGAGCCGCCACTACCTGGAAGTGATCGGCACCTCGGCGCGGCGCATGGCTTCGCTGATCGACGACCTGCTGGTCTACTCGCGGCTGGGCCGTAGCGCGCTGCGCCTGCAGGCGGTGGACATGCAGTCGCTGGTGGCGGAGACGCGCGCGGTGCTGGATTCCAACTTCCAGTCCGACAACGCCGGCAGCGGCCACCGCATCGAGTGGAACGTCAGCCCGTTGCCGATCCTGGTCGCCGACGAGAACATGATGCGCCAGCTGTGGTTGAACCTGCTCGGCAACGCGGTCAAGTACAGCGCCAAGCGCGAGGTCGCGGTGATCGAAGTCGGCTACCAGATGCAGGCCGACGGCAGCCACCACTTCACCGTGCGCGACAATGGCGCCGGTTTCGACATGGCCTACGCCGCCAAGCTGTTCGGCGTGTTCCAGCGCTTGCACAAGGCCAGCGAGTACAGCGGCACCGGCATCGGCCTGGCCAGCGTGCGCCGCGTGCTGAGCCGCCATGGCGGCCATATCTGGGCCGATGCGGCGCCGGAACAGGGCGCGACCTTCCATTTCGTCTTACCCCCCGCGCTCGAAGCGCCCACCAACGAGTTGACCGCATGACCGCCATCCGCACCATCCTGCTTGCCGAAGACAGCCCCGCCGATGCCGAAATGGCGGTCGATGCGCTGCGCGACGCGCGCCTGGCCAACCCCATCGTCCACGTCGAGGACGGCGTGGAGGCGATGGACTACCTGCTGCGTCGCGGCGCCTACGCCGACCGCGAGGAAGGCCTGCCCGCCGTGTTGCTGCTGGACATCAAGATGCCGCGCATGGACGGGCTGGAAGTGCTGAAGCTGGTGCGCACCGACGAGTCGCTCAAGCGCCTGCCGGTGGTGATCCTGTCGTCCTCGCGCGAGGAAAGCGACCTGGCGCGCAGCTGGGATCTGGGCGTCAATGCCTACGTGGTCAAGCCGGTGGACGTGGACCAGTTCTTCACTGCGGTGAAGACCCTGGGCACGTTCTGGGCGGTGATCAACCAGGCGCCGGAAAAAGAGTAAGCGCACATGCCCACGACCGGCACCAAGCTCGGACCGATCCGGATCCTGATGGTCGAGGATTCACCGGAAGACGCCGAGCTGTTGTCCGACCAACTGCTGGACGCCGGCCTGGAGGCAACCTTCCGCCGCGTGGAAGGCGAGTCCGCGCTGCGCGAGGCGCTGCACGAGTTCGCGCCGGACATCGTGCTGTCGGACCTGAGCATGCCGGGATTCTCCGGGCACCAGGCGCTGCGGGTGCTGCGCGAGCATGGCAACGCGGTGCCCTTCATCTTCGTCTCCGGCACGATCGGCGAGGAGACCGCGGTGGAGGCGCTGCGCGACGGCGCCAACGACTACATCATCAAGCACAACCCGACCCGGCTGCCGTCGGCGGTGGCGCGCGCGATCCGCGAGGCGCGCACCGAGCGCGAGCGGCAGCGGGTGGAAGGCGAGCTGATGCGCGCGCAGCGGCTGGAGAGCCTGGCGATGCTGGCCGCCGGCCTCAGCCACGACCTGCGCAACATCCTGCAGCCGCTGCTGATCGTGCCGGAACTGATCATCGGGCGCAGCGACGATCCGCAACTGCGGCACCTGGCCGAGGTCATCGCGGAGTGCGGCCGGCGCGGCCACGAGATGGCCGAGTCGATGCTGTCGTTCGTGCGCGGCTCGCGCAAGCCCAGCGAGCGCGTGTCCATCGCCGGCCTGTTCCAGGCGGTGCAGATGCTGCTCAAGAGCAGCCTGCCCGAGCGGGTGAGCCTGCAGGTGGAGGTGGCCGACGCCGAGCTGTCGATCGAGGCCAACTACACCGAGCTGCAGCAATGCCTGCTCAACCTCGGCCTGAACGCGATCCAGGCGATGCCCGGCGGCGGCACGCTGGTGTTCTCGGCGGCGCCGGCGATCGGCGCCGACGGCAGCGAGCAGGTACGGCTCCTGGTTCGCGACGACGGCCAGGGCATGGATGCGGAGACCCAGGCGCGCCTGTTCAGCCCGTTCTTCACCACCAAGCCCGACGGCACCGGCCTGGGCCTGATCTCGTGCAAGCGCATCGTCGAGAGCTACGGCGGCAGCATCGCCGTGGACAGCACCCCGGGCGAGGGCACGTGCTTCGAGCTGCTGATCCCGGTGCGCGGCCACGCGCCCTCGGCCGAGCCGGAACCGACGATCCCGATGGGCAAGGGCCAGCGCGTGCTGCTGGTCGACGGCGAGGCCACGCGCCTGTCGCTGCTCGGCAACGCCTTGTCCAGCCAGGGCTACCGGCCGCAGCCGGCCTCCGACGGCGCCGCGGCGCTGCGCGAGGTGCGCGAACACGGCATGCCGGACCTGGTGATCGTGGACAGCGACATCATCCTGCTGTCGGCGGTGAGCCTGCTGCTGGCGCTGCAGGACATGGACTACCGCGGCCCGGCGATCGTGCTGGAGGACGCCGGCACGGCGCTGCAGCGCGACCACTTCCCGCAGGACATCGCCGTGCACGTGCTGCGCAAGCCGCTGGAGATGCAGCGCGTGTTCCGCGCGGTGGCGCACGCGTTGGAGAGTGGCTGAAGAGCTGGGATTCGGGATTGGGGATTGGGGATTCGCAAAAGCGAATCGCGACACCCAGCACCTGCACCAAAAGCAACGCTGCCGCTGAGCTCATCGCGGTGAGCCGCTGCTGTTGCCTCTGCGAATCCCCAATCCCGAATTCCCAATCCCCGCTTCACTGCTGGGACGACTGGTCTTCCGGGTCGCGCCTGGCCGGTACGCGGCGCGGGGGCAGCGGCGGCAGGGCGCCGCGGTTGTCGGTTTCGCTCTCGGTGGTCAGCGCCGGTTCCCAGGGGAAGCGCGGCAGCGTGCGCACCGCATTCTCCAGCTTGCGCGACCAGGTGTCGTGGATTTCCGAGTACAGCGGGGTGTCCGCTTCCAGGCGCAGGCGCTGGGTCACGCGCAGGTCGTTGCGGCGGATCAGCGCCAGGTCGATCGGCATGCCGACCGACAGGTTGGAGCGGATGGTGGAATCCAGCGACACCAGCGCGGTGCGCGCGGCGTCCTCCAGCTGCATCTCCGGACGGATGATGCGGTCCAGGATCGGCTTGCCGTACTTGGACTCGCCGATCTGCAGATACGGGGTCTCCGGCGAGGTGGCGATCGCGTTGCCCAGCGGATAGATCATGTACAGCCCGGGCCGCTCGCCGGCGATCTGCCCGCCCAGGATCAGCGTGGATTGCACGCTGACCCCGCTGTGCTGGGACTGGTCGGACAGCTTGACCTGGCTGGAGACCAGCACCTCGCCGACGTACTCGGCGACCTCGAACAGGTGCCGGAACGAGCGCAGGCTGCGCGGCGCGTCCGGATCGTCGGCGTCGCGCTGCAGCTTGGAGATCGCCAGCTGGGTGGTGGCCAGGTTGCCGGCCGACATCAGCACGAACACCGCCTGGCCCGGATACTCGAACACATGCAGCTTGCGATGCACGCGTACGTCGTCCAGCGAAGCGTTGGTGCGCGTGTCTGCGGCGAAGATCAGGCCTTCGTCCACTTCGATGCCTACGCAATAAGTCATGTCGCTGCCGGAAGATCAGTGCGTTTCGATTCTATGCGGGGGGGACGGGCTTGGCTACCGGTTGACGCTCGCGGCCGCGGCATGCGCGAATATCCCATGACCACCGTGCTCCTCAGCCTGGGCAGCAATCTGCGCCCGCAACATCACCTGCATGCCGCGATAGGTGCGCTGCGGCAGCGTTTCGGCCCGATCGCGGTGTCCCCGACCTACCGCACCGCGGCGGTCGGATTCGACGGTCCGGCGTTCCTGAACAATGCCGTGTCGCTGCACACCGACTGGGAGCTGGCGCCGCTGGATGCGTGGCTGCATGCGCTGGAAGACGCCCACGGGCGCGACCGCAGCGGGCCGCGCTTCAGCGACCGGACCCTGGACATCGACGTGGTGTTCTACGGCGATCGCATCGTCGAAGGCCCCGGCCACCTGCGCATCCCGCGCCCGGAACTGCGCCACGCCTTCGTGCTCAAGCCGCTGGCCGACATCGCCGCCGAGTTCGTCGACCCGGTCAGCGGCCGCCGCCTGGGCGAACTGTGGCGGGCGCATGCGCAGTTCGGGGAGGCGTTCGAGGTGGTGGAGCTTGGAGAGCCGGGACCGGGGACCGGGGACCCGGGACCCGGGGCATTGTCGGCGGGGAGCTTCTAACACCCCATTGGGGATCTCCAAAGCGAAACCCCGGCGCGCGTCGCGACGCGTGCGGCACGTGCCACGTTCTTTCTCTCACCGTGCTTTGACCTCCGGGTCCCTGGTCCCCGGTCCCCGGTCCCGACTCTCAACTCAATCCCCTTCCCCCATCCACCCGCAACGTCTGCCCGGTGACGAAGCCGGCGTCGTCGAGCAGCCAGCGCACCGCTTCGGCGATCTCCTCGACCTGGCCGATGCGTGCCAGCGGGGTGCGCGCCAGCAGGGCCTGCTGCGCGGCGCTGTCCTTGCCGGCCTCCGGCCACAGGATCGCGCCCGGGGCGATGGCGTTGACCCGTACCTGCGGCGCCAGTTCCAGCGCCAGCGAGCGGGTCAGCATCGCCAGCGCCGCCTTCGCCGCGCAGTACAGCGGGTGCGCGCGCAGCGGCTGTTCGGCGTGCAGGTCGGTGATGTTGACGATCGCGCCATGATGTTCGCGCAGCTGCGCGGCCGCGGCCTGGGCCAGGAACAGCGGCGCGCGCGCGTTGACCGCGAACAGGTCGTCCCACTGCGCCGGCGTGGCCTCGGCCAGCGGGGTGGGGTAGAAGTTGGAGGCGTTGTTGATCAGCGCGTCGAGCCGGCCGAAACGCTGCACGCAGTGCGCCACCAGCGCCGGCAGCTGCGCGGCGTCGCGCAGGTCGGCGTGCAGGGTCAGGGTGCTGCCGGCGCGCACGCCTTCCAGTTCCTGCGCCAGCGCCTGCAGGTCGGCCTGCGAGGTGTGCGCGTGCAGCGCCACGCGGTAGCCCACCGCGTGCAGACGCCGCGCAATGCCGGCGCCGATGCGGCGTGCGCTGCCGGTGATCAGGACGACTTTGGTCTCGGTCATGTAGGTCTTCCGTGCTCGGCTATGCTGTGCATTGTCCACGCAATCCAGCGCCGTATGCCTATCGACTTTCCCACGCCCGACGCCGACGCGCTCGCCCACAGCGAACGCCTGGCCGCGCACCTGCGCGCCGAGATCGCCAGCGGCGGCGGCGCGATCCCGTTCTCGCGGTTCATGGAGCTGGCGCTGTACGCGCCGGGCCTGGGCTACTACAGCGCCGGCAGCAGCAAGTTCGGCGAGGAAGGCGATTTCGTCACCGCGCCGGAACTGGGGCCGCTGTTCGCCGCCACCGTCTCCAACGCGCTGGCGCCGGTGCTGCAGCAGCTCGGGCCGCAGGCGCGGATGCTGGAGGTCGGCGGCGGCAGCGGCGCGTTCGCCGAGGTGATGCTCAAGCGCCTGCTGGCGCTGGACGCGCTGCCCGAGCGCTACGCGATCCTCGAACCCAGTGCCGACCTGCGCGCGCGCCAGCGCGAGCGCCTGCAACGCGCGCTGATCCCGCCGGTGTTCGACCTGGTGGAGTGGCTGGACCGGCCGTTCGAGGACGACTGGAACGGGGTGCTGTTCGCCAACGAGGTGATCGATGCGTTGCCGACGCCGCGTTTCGTGCTGCGCGAGGGCGAGGTGTTCGAGGAAACCGTGACCCTGGACGGCGAAGGCCGCTTCCGCCGCGGCGAGCAGCCGGCCGATCCGCTGCTGGCGGCGGCGGTGCGCCACGTCGAACGCTACCTGCAGGCGCCGTTCGCCGACGGCTATCGCTCCGAACTGTTGCCGCAGCTGCCGTACTGGATCCAGGCGGTGGCCGGCGGCCTGCGCAGCGGCGCGATGCTGTTCGTCGACTACGGCTATCCGCGCGGCGAGTTCTACCTGCCGCAGCGCGACGACGGCACCCTGCGCGCGTTCTACCGGCACCGCACCCATGCCGATCTGTACCGCTGGCCGGGCCTGCAGGACCTGACCGCGTCGGTGGATTTCACCGCGCTGGCCGAGGCCGGCACCGGCGCCGGGTTCGAGTTGGGCGGCTACTGCACCCAGGCCAGCTTCCTGCTCGGCAACGGCATGGACGCGCTGCTGGCCGAGGCCGAGGCGCGCAGCGACGAACGCGGCCGCCTGCGCCTGCGCGAGCAGGTGAAGCGGCTGACCCTGCCCAGCGAGATGGGCGAGCGCTTCCAGGTGATGGGCTTCGAACGCGACGTGTCGCTGGCGCCGGCGTTCCTGGTCGGCGACCTGGCCTGGCGCCTGTGAGCGCGCGCGCGTTGCGCGATTTCCGGCGGCCGGCGCCCTGGCTGGGCCTGTGGCTGCTGGCGATCGCCGCGGTGATCGCGGTCTGCCTGGGACCGCCGCCGCAGATCCCGGAGCTGCCCTCGGGCAGCGACAAGATCGAGCACTTCCTGGCCTATTTCCTGCTCGCGTGGGGCGCGGTGCAGCTGTTCGCACGGCCACGCGCGCTGCTGCTGGCGGCGCTGGGCCTGGTCGCGCTGGGGATCGGCATCGAGTTCGCGCAGGGCGCGCTGACCACGGACCGCATGGCCGACCCGCGCGACGCGCTGGCCAACAGCGTGGGCGTGGCGGCAGGCATGGCGCTGCTGCCCACGCCGCTGCGCAACTGCATGCTGTGGCTGGACCGGCGCCTGTTCGGCCGCCGCGCGCCCGCCTGAGCGACGCGGCGGCGCGGATGGCCGGCGCGCCCTAGCGCGGCTGCAGCGTCAGCCGGTCCAGCACCCACATCGC
Source organism: Xanthomonas sp. 1678 (assembly GCF_031455575.1). Taxonomy (NCBI): domain Bacteria; kingdom Pseudomonadati; phylum Pseudomonadota; class Gammaproteobacteria; order Lysobacterales; family Lysobacteraceae; genus Xanthomonas; species Xanthomonas sp. 1678. The sequence goes on from NZ_JAVDSZ010000002.1 coordinate 414,726, forward strand.
CGGGCGCGTGTCGCCGGTGAAGTAGACGCACAGGTCGGCGGCGCGCGGCGCGTCCTTCGGCAGCGGCGCGCGCAGGGTCACGAAGCCGTCCGCGTCCGGTCGTGCGGGCAGTGCGACGCTGGCCAGGGTGCGGCCGTCGCAGCCGTCGCGCACCACCAGTTCGCCGTGCGGCGCGCGCGCCGGGCGGAAGCGCCGGTGCGGCTCGTCGTGGGCGAGCTGGAAGTAGTACGGCAGGCGGCCGGCGCGGACCTGCAGCATGCCGATGCCGTCCAGTGTGGCCTGCCGCCACGTCCAGCACGGATCGAAGATGTCCACGTCGAAGATCGCGCGCTCGCCGTCGCGCGGGCCGTCGTCCTCCAGCCGCAGCGTCAGCTTGCCGCTGCACATCGCCAGGTCTTCGTCGCGGCGGCTGCGCAGCGCGGCCAGGTCAACGCGGCGGCGCACCGCGTCGGCGAGCGGCATGCCGTCGGCGAAGGCCTGCGCGGCGATCGTGGTCGGCAGCGCGACCGTCAGCGGTTCGGTGTAGCGCGCCGAGGTGGCGCTCGGCGCGCTGCCGTCGGTGGTATAGCGGATGTCGCGATAGCCGAGCGGGGTGGCCAGGGCCACCGTGGCCTGCGTCGCGGCGCCGTCGCCGCGCACCTCGAACTGCGGCTGGAACGGCGTGGCCGCGTAGCCGATGCCGAGCGCGCGGTAGTGCGCCAGCAGGTCCGGCAGGCGCTGCAGGAAACCGTCGTAGTCCTTGCCTTGCGCCGGCGTCCAGCCGGTCTCGGCGACCGCGGCGATGCGCGGGAATACCGCGTGCTGCAGCCGCACCCAGCTGCGCATGTGCTCGGAGAACGCGGTGGCCTGCAGGCCGAGCACGTGCTTGCGCTGGGTCGCGTCCAGCACCGCCGGGACCGGGTCGAACGCGTACACCTTGCGCAGGTCGTTCAGCGCCGGGCGCCCCGGCGGCTCATCGGGCGAGGCGGTCTGCAGGTAGTCCAGGTACAGGTCGGTGACCGGCGCCATCACCACATCGTGGCCCTGCCGCGCGGCGGTGATGCCACCTTCGATGCCCTGCCACGACATCACCGTGGCGCGCTCGGGCAGGCCGCCGGCGAGGATCTCGTCCCAGCCGATCAGGCGCCGCCCGTGCGCGTCGAGATAGCGCTCCAGGCGTTTGATGATCCAGCCCTGCAACTGCTCTTCGTTGGCCAGGCCCAGCTCCCTGATCCGCGCCTGCGCCGCGGGCGAGGCCTTCCACTGGTCCTTGACCGCCTCGTCGCCGCCGACGTGGATGTAGGTGCCGGGGAACAGCGCGATCATCTCTCCGAGCACGTCCTCGAAGAACGCCAGGGTCTGCTCGCTGGCATTGAACAGGTTGGCGTGCACGCCCCATTCGTTGGAGACCTGCAGCGGCGTGTCGGTCGAGCCGAACTGCGGGTACGCGGCGAGCGCGGCGGTGGCGTGCCCGGGCAGGTCGAACTCCGGCACGATGGTGATGTGGCGCGCGGCGGCGTAGGCCACCAGCGCGCGGATCTGCGCCTGGCTGTAGAAGCCGCAGCTGCGCAGCGGGCGGCCGTCGGCACCGATGCCGGCGTCGCCGGCCGCGACCCGGCAGCCACCGATCTGGGTCAGCTTCGGGTACTTCGGGATCTCGATGCGCCAGCCCTGGTCGTCGGTGAGATGCCAGTGCAGGGTGTTGAGCTTGTGCAACGCCATCGCGTCGAGCAGTTGCTCGATCTGCTCCACGCTCTGGAACTGCCGCGCCGAGTCCAGCATCAGTCCGCGCCAGGCGAAGCGCGGCGCGTCGACGACGTGCGCGCCCGGCAGCACCGCGGCGCGCGCCTGGCCGGAGGCCGGCGCGAGCTGCCACAGCGTCGTCGCCGCATAGAACAGGCCGCGCGGATCGGCGGCGCGGGCGCGCACGCCGTCGGCACCGATGTCGAGCACGTAGCCTTCCGGCGACGCGCTGGCCTTGGGGTCGAGCGCGAACACGATGCTGCGCGCGCCGGGGCGGCTGGCAGGCGGCGCCAGTTGCAGCTTCACGCCGCTGCCGCGCGCCAGGCCGTCGATGAACTGCCGGGCGGTCGCGGCCGCGCGCGGATCGTCGGCGTACACGCGCACGCTGGCGTCGAGCGCGAATCCTTCGCCGCCGACGCGCGCCTGCTGTGGCGCGGGGATCAACGGCAGCGGCGCTGCGGCGACGGCGGCCATCGGCGAGGCCGCCAACGCAATCAGCATGGCGGCGGTCCGGCACGCCAACGGGAAGAAGGTGTTGCGAGTGGAACGGGTCATTCGGCGTCTCCTGTCGGCATGCCCGGCCGCACGCAGAACGGGCCCGGACGAATCCGGGCCCGCTGCGGGTCTAGACGGTGCGCACGCGTGCGGCGATCAGAACTTGAAGTGCACGGTGGCCATGTAGCGGCGCCCGTTCTTGTAGCGGCCGACCGGGTGGTCGGTGTCGCCCAGGTACTGGAAGTAGTCCTCGTCCAGCAGGTTCTGCGCATCCACCTGCAGCGACCACTGCTCGTTGATCGCATAGCCGATGCTCGCGCCCAGGTCGGCGTAGTCGTCGACGCTGGCCGGCGCGGCGCCGGCCACGTAGCCGCCGGCGAGGTAGCTGTCGCGCCAGTTGTAGGTGATGCGCGCGTTCAGCGGCCCCTTCTCGTAGTACGGGCTGAAGGCGATGGCGTTGCGCGACTGGTAGGGCAGGGCGTCGCCGGTGTTGTTCTCGCCGTTGGCGTAGGTGTAGTTGGCGGTGAGCCCGAAGCCGCTGTCGCCGAACGGTTGCTGGTAGGCGATGGTGAAGCCCTTGACCTTGCCGTCGCCGGCGTTGCGCGGACGCTGGATGCTGTAGTCGCAGTAGCCGTCGGCGGTGCAGCCGTTGCTGCCGAGCATCTGCGCCCAGGTCTGCGGCGAGGTGTCGCGGATCGAGTTGTACTGGCGCTCGATGGTGGCCGAGGTGTCGATGTAGTTGTCGATCTTCTTGTAGAAGATCGACCAGGCCACCACCGACTGCTCGGCGAAGTAGTACTCGGCCGACAGGTTGAAGTTCCACGACTCGTACGGCGACAGCTCGGCATTGCCGCCGCTGCCGGTGAGGGTGGTGTCGTTCAAGAAGGTGTTGTTGACCATCTGGTTGTACGGCGCCCACGCGATGACCTTGGCCGCGGCGAAGCGGAATGCCCAGTCGCTGCTGGTGTCGTAGACCAGGTTCAACGACGGCAGCACGAAGTTCTCTTTCTGGGTGCGGGTCTGCCACTTGCTGTCCAGGTCGTCCAGGGTTGGCGTGCCGCTGTAGACGAAGCCGCTGCCCTCGGTCTTGGAGTCCACGTAGCGCACGCCGAGGTTGCCGCGCAGGCCGCCTTCGGAGAAGTTCAGCTGCGCATAGGCGGCGTTGTTGGTCTGCTCCAGCGCCCAGCTGTTGTTGAGGAAGCTGGCCGGATCCGGATTGCCGTAGTCCACCGGGCTGTTGCGGATCCAGTCCATCACGTTGCCGCGCCCGGCCTGCACGTGCCGGCCGTGGTCGGGATAGAAGCCCTGGATGTCGGTCAGGCCGAGGGTGCCGACGTCGGCGAGCGTGCCCGGGGTGACGCCGCCGTACACGTTGAGTTCGAAGTTCTCCTTGTGCTTGCCCTGGCGCACGCCGAACAGCAACTGGTTGAACACGCCGTCGAACTGCACGTTGAAGTCGAGCTGGCCGTAGGTGTCCTTGCTCTCGGTGGCGAAGATGCCATTGTTGCCGAACCAGCCGCCGGCCGAGCCCCAGTTGGCCGGATCGCGTGCGCCGGCCGCATCGTCGAAGCGGATGCCGCGGTCCAGGTCCCAGCTGAAGCCGCCGTTGTAGAACGGCTCGATGAAGTACTGCGCCAGGTTCTTGTTCTCCGACTTGCTCTGCCCGACCTGGCCGCTCACGCCCCAGCCTTCGCCGCGGAAGGCGCCGCGCAGGTCCAGACCCTTGGTGGTGACCTCGGACTGGCGCACGTTGTTGTCGTAGATCACGGTGCCGCCGTCGGGGTTGGCATTGGCGCTGGAATGGCCGCTGCGGACCACGCCGTTGCGCACGTTGCCGAGCGCGTCCACGGCGTCGACCGTGCCCTGGTTCCAGGTCAGGAAGCTGTACATCGACTGGTTGTAGTTGTCGAAGTTCTCCTTGATGTACAGGCCGCTGAGGTTGAACTCCAGCGCATCGCTTGGCTTGAGCTGCAGGTTGACCACCGCGCTGTCGCGCTTGCGGTCCTGCTGGAACCACGCCGCGTTGACCGAGTTCGGCACGTCGGCATCGGCCGGCACGCCCGTGGCGTTGGTGAAGGTGGAAGCCTTGGCGTAGCCGAACACCTCCATGCCCTGGCGATCGACGCGCTCTTCGTAGTGCTGCGCGGACACGGCGATGCCGAAGGTTTCCTCCGGGTTCTTCCAGCTGTACAGCAGCGAGGCGTTCGGCTTGCCCTCGCTGGCCTGCTGGCTGTAGCTGTAGCCCACCGAGCCGGCGATCTCGTTGGCCTTCAGGTCCAGCGGCTGGCGGCTGTGCATCAGCACGGTGCCGCCGAGGCTGCCTTCGGTCAGGCGCGCTTCGGACGACTTGATGATCTCGGCGCGGCCGAGGATCTGCGGCGACAGCAAGGTGTAATCGAAGCCGCGGTTGGGCTGTTCGCCGTACAGCCAGATCGCCTGCGCCACCGGGTGCCCGTCCAGGAACGACAGGTTCAGGCTGGGATCGGTGCCGTCGATGCTGACGCGTTCGCCCTGGCCGAAGCGGCGGTCCAGGGTCACGCCGGGAATCTGCGAGAACGCCTCGGCCACGTTGGTGCTCGGAAACTTGCCGATGTCCTCGGCGGTGATCGCCTCGGAAATGGTGACGTTGTTGCGCTTGGTATCCAGCGACTTCTCGAGGCTGGCGCGGATGCCGACGACCTGGACGGTATCCAGGTCGGTGGCGGCGGTGGTCGCCTGCTGCGCCTGCGCGCCGAAGGCGAGGGTGGCGACGATGGCGGCCGACAAGACGGAATGGCGGTATTGCATGATGTCTCTCCTCATCATTCAATCGGTGGATGACGCAGCGCACGCGCGTTTGCGCACGCCGAATCTGCCTGTGGTCTTACTACGGGTGAATGGGTGGCGTCCTCCGGTGCGCGGCCAGCGGATGGCGGCGACGGCGGTTCGGCATTGCGTGCATCGGCGGGATGCGCCGCAGCGCAGCGCTCGGTGTCTGCTGCGTTGGCGGGCGTGAGCGGTCGATCAGGACAGGCTGGAGGTGCGGCAGGACGCTGTCGGGCACGGCGAGGTGGCCGCACCCAGGCGCAGCAACCGGCGCTGCGACGCTGCCACCCGCTGCGGCGGACGGCGCCAGCGCGCCGGCCGCACTGCCGATCAGGCTGCAGCGCAGTTCCAGGCATTCCATTGGCGTGCCGAATGCGGCACGCGAAACGCGTGTACGGATCAGTGCGATCACATGCCTCTCCCATGCCCCGCTGTGCACCGCGAATGCGCGGCCCCACCCCTGTGCGGACCGATTCTTACGAGGCCATGACAACGATGTCAAGTCCTCGTCGGAAAATTTGTCTGGTGCTGGTTCGGTCGGCCGAAACGCGTGCTTGGACCGGGCCGCACTTGATCGCTTTGCCTAAAGGTTTTTATTTTCAATGGTTTGTGAAGATACGCAGCGCCTGGGCGACAGCCTGCAGATGAGAACGGTGCGCAGTTATGTTGTGGCGCACAAAATTGGTCTCATTCGTAGAATTGGTGCGTCAAAGGTATCGTGACAACGATGCGTGAAGACCGCTGCATAAAAAATATTTTCGACCTAAGAATCTTTGATATTTAACGATTTATTTTGGTTTTCATGCCAAGTCCAGACGCCATTTGGCGCCCGCCCGTGTCGCGGCGTTGACATAATCTTTCTAAGACCATAAGAATCGAGCTGCCTGGAATTGGTCTCTGCCAATTCGGGATCGATCAGTCCAGCAGCCGCATGCACATCACCCATCCGGGGAAGGGATGGGGACGCGCCTCTCGCACCACGGGGCGCAGGAAACAGACAGAACGCTTCATCGATTCCGTGCCCGAACGGACGGCACCGCCCTGCGCATCGCGTTGGGCGGGATGGAGCGCGCTGTCCGCTCGCAGCCGCTGGATGTCAGACGTCGTCGTGCCGATCAGCCATCAACCAGGATAGCCCAATGCCACATGTCGCTCGCTCCCGTCCGCACTGCTGTTCCCTGTCCGTCCTCGCCATCGCCATCGCCCTCGGCCTGCTCAGCAGCGGCGCGCAGGCGCAGGACGCGCCCGCGCCCGCACCGGTCTCCCAGCTCGATACGGTCACCGTGACCAGCTCGTACCAGAAGAGCCTGATCACCGCGCTGGACAACAAGCGCGAGGACGCGCGCATGACCGACGGCATCTCCTCCGAGGACATCGGCAAGTTCCCGGCCGAGAACATCGCCGAGGCGATCCAGCGCATTCCCGGCGTGCAGATCTCCACCATCAACGGCCGCGGTTCGACCATCAGCATCCGCGGCCTGGGCCCGCAGTACTCGGCCACCACGATCAACGGCCAGACCATCAAGAGCGCCGATTTCACCGACGGCTTCCGCTACGACATCATCCAGCCGGAAGTGGCCGCGGCGATCGAGGTGATCAAGTCGCCGTCGGCGGACATGGATGCCGGCGGGCTGTCGGGCACGGTCAACATCGAGACCACCAAGCCGCTGGACTACAAGGAGCGCAAGCTGCTGCTGTCGGCCAAGGAGCAATACTCCGAATTCGCCGGCGGCGCGCCGACGCCGAAGGCGGTGCTCACCTACATCGACCAGTTCCAGCTCGCCGACGGCGGCGAACTGGGCGTGTTCGTCAACGCCGGCTACCAGAAGCTCAAGGACCGCGCCGACTACCTGTGGATCGACCGCTGGTACACCCAGGACACCACCGACGGCACCCTGTACATCCCGCGCCGCCCGCGCTACCGCTCGATCGAGCGCGAGACCGACCGCAAGATGCTCACCGCCGGGCTGCAGTGGAAGCCCAACGACCGGCTGGAAATGAACCTGACCGCGTTGTACTCGCAGGACAAGACCGACAACGACATGAACCAGTTGGTCTATTCCTTCGACCGCAATTTCCTGAGCGTGCTGGAGACCGACGGCCTGACCGCGACCAAGGTGTCGGCGTCCAACTACTGGCTGGAGAACAACCGCCAGCTCGAGCGCCACGATCTCACCTCGCAGCTGGTGACCTGGGACGCGAAGTGGAAGGGCGATGCGTGGACCTTCAGCGGCGTGGCCAACTACACCGAAGGCAAGACCGACGAGGACGAGCGCGCGGTGATCCTCGGCCGCCTGCCGTCGGCGACGCTGTTCGACATGTCCAACCCCGGCGCGATCTCGCTGACCACCGATGCCGACGCCAACGACGCCAGCGCCTGGGACCAGGCCAACCTGGTCCGCGACGAGTATCCCAACGGTGCGATCACCAAGCTCAGCAACAAGGAGTGGTCGCTGCAGTTCGACGCCGAGCGCTACGTCGGCGCCGGCTTCCTCGACTCGGTGAAGTTCGGCACCAAGTTCCGCCGCGAGACCTTCGACCGCAACGTCTGGCGCCGCGATTTCCTGTACCTGGTCAACTCCGGCGCGGTGTCCGGCTACGCGATGTTCCCGGAGCTGTCGGCGGCCAGTTCCAACGTCAGCAACTTCCTCGACGGCAATCTGGCCTCGCAGACCGGCTGGGTGGCGCCGGACGTGTACGCCTACGCCGAGGCGCTGGCCGCTTCGGGCATCACCGTGCCGGTGCTGTTCGCGCCGCAGGCCAGCTACCACATCCGCAACGACATCTTCTCCGCCTACGCGCTGGCCAAGATCGACACCGAGATCGGCAGCATGCGCCTGCGCGGCAACGTCGGCGTGCGCTACGAGAACACCAAGCGCACCACCGACACCTACCTGACCACCGCCTCGCAATTCAGCGAGGACGCCAACGACGTGGTCGGCACCGCGCGCGCGCCGTACGACTACCACAACTGGTTGCCGAGCCTGAACCTGGTGCTGGACATGCGCGAGGACCTGCTGCTGCGCTTCGCCGCCGGCAAGGCGCTGGTGCGCCCGATCCTGGACAGCAACACCGCCATCGCCACCACCATCTCCTCGGGCAGCAACACCGGCGGCACCACCACCTACGACGTGTCGCTGGGCCAGACCGACCTGAGGGCGCTGACCGCCAACCAGGCCGATCTCAGCCTGGAGTGGTACTACGGCCAAGGCGGTGGCCTGACCCTGGCCGGCTTCTGGAAGCAGGTCAAGAACGGCACCTTCAACAGCATCGTCTGCCCGACCACGTTCAACGGCGCGGCGCTGTCCGGCAACAGTGCCGGCGATTGCGTGGACGGCAGCGGCAACATCTACGAGATCACCGCCACCCAGAACGATCCGAGCAAGGTCAAGATCAAGGGCTACGAACTGGGCTGGACGCAATCCTTCGATGCCTGGCTGCCGATACAGGGCTTCGGCCTGACCGCCAACTTCACCCGGGTGATCCCGCAGCGCGACACCGACTTCAAGATCCGCAACCTGTCGGAGAAGACCTGGAACGCCACCGGCTACTGGGAGAACGAGATGTTCTCCGCGCGCCTGTCGCTCAACCACCGCAGCGAGTACGAGCAGGACAGCAGCGACAGCTTCTTCGCCCGCGAAGGCCACACCATGAAGGCGCGCACCCAGTTCGACGCGGTGCTCGGCTACCAGGCCACCGACAAGCTCAGCTTCCAGCTCGGCGGGCTCAACCTGACCGACAAGAAGGAAGAGGCGTACAAGGACATCAGCGAGCGCTGGCAGATGACCGGCGTCACTGGACGCAGCTTCTACGTGTCGATGCAGTGGGACATCCTGTGAGGTCCGTGCAGGCGCTTGCGGGATAACCCGCATCAGGCCCGGCGCCGCGGTGGCGCCGGGCGGTCGATCCGAGGGCAGGCGCATGCAACGACGACAATTCCTGGTGGGCGGCGCCAGCGCCGGGCTGCTGCTGGCGGCGCCACGCTGGAGCTGGGCGGGCAGTGCGGCCGATGCCGGATTCGCCGGTACCGGTGGCCGCGCAGCGGCGGTGTCGCTATTGACGCTGGCGGTCGATCCGGGCGTGTTCTGCCTGGACGACGGCTGGCGTTTCCACGCTGGCGACATCGCGTTTCCGCCGATCACCGGGCAGGACGCCAGCTACGACAACGCCAAGGCCGGCAAGGCCTGGGGCGCGGCTGCGGGTGATTTCGACGACAGCCAGTGGCGGTCGTTGCGCCTGCCGCACGATTTCGCCATCGAGCAGCCGATCGAGGCCAGCGCCAACGTGGCGCAAGGCTATCGCCGCCGCGGCATCGCCTGGTACCGGCGCAGCCTGCGGCTGGACGAGGCGCTGCGCGGCAAGGCGCTGGAGCTGCGCTTGGACGGCATCTCCAGCCGCGCCACGGTCTGGGTCAACGGGTTGCTGATGGCGCGCAGCTGGAGCGGCTACGACGGCGTCGCCATCGACCTGAGCGCGATCGCGCGCTACGGGCAGGATCTCAATAGCATTGCCGTGCGCGTGGACGCCGAGGCGATGGATGGCTGGTGGTACGAAGGCGCCGGTCTGTACCGGCACACCTGGCTTGTTGTGCGCGATGCGCTGCATATCGTCGGCGACGGGGTGCATGCGGTGCCGCGCTTCGATGACCAGCGCTGGACGCTGCCGGTCGCGGTCAGCGTCGCCAATGCCGGCGAGCAAGCCGAAGCGGCGCTGCTGGAGGTGACGCTGTACGACGCGCATGGCGCGGTGGTGGCGCAGGGCAGCAGTGCGCTGCAGGTGGGCGCATTGGCGCAGGCCGTGGCGCAGGTCGAACTGCAGGTGCGCCAGCCGCAGCGCTGGGACGTGGCCGCGCCGCACCTGTACCGGGTCGCGGCGGTGCTGCGCGTCGCTGGCCGCGAGCGCGACCGCCGCGAGTGCGCGATCGGCTTTCGCACGCTGCGCTTCGACGCGCAGCAGGGCTTCTTCCTCAACGAACGGCCGCTCAAGATCAAGGGCGCCTGCCTGCACCAGGACCATGCCGGGGTCGGCGTGGCGGTGCCCGACAGCGTGCACGAGTTCCGCATCCGCCGGCTCAAGGCGCTGGGCTGCAACGCGATCCGCCTGCATCATGCGGTGGCCAGCGAACTGCTCGACGTCTGCGATCGCCTGGGCATGCTGGTGATGGCCGAGAACCGCGTGTTCAATCCGGCGCCGGACTACGCCGCGCAGCTGCGCTGGCTGATACGCCGCGACCGCAACCGTGCCTGCGTGTTCCTGTGGTCGGTGTTCAACGAGGAGCCGATGCAGGGCACCGCCGCCGGCTATCAGATGGTGCGCCGTGCGGTGGCGCTGGTGCGCGAACTGGACGACAGCCGCCCGGTGACCGCGGCGATGAACGACGGCATGCTGACCCAGCGCAACGCGGCGCATGCGGTGGACGTGGTCGGCTTCAACTACCGCCAGTTCAACTACGACCGCGTGCACGCGGCGATGCCGCATACGCCGCTGCTGTCCAGCGAAGACACCAGCGCCTTCCAGACCCGCGGCGCCTGGTTCACCGACATGGACGCGCACGTCATCGCCGAGGACGACTCGGTCGCCGCGCCGTGGGGCAACACCCATCGCACGTCCTGGAAGCTGGTCAACGAGCGCCCGTATCTGGCCGGCAGTTTCGTCTGGACCGGCTTCGACTACCGCGGCGAGCCGACCCCGTTCGAATGGCCGTCGGTGTCCTCGTTCTTCGGCATCATGGACCTGTGCGGTTTCCCGAAGGGTGCGTACTGGCTGCGCCAGGCGCAGTGGATCGACGACGCGCCGATACTGCAGCTGCTGCCGCACTGGAACTGGCCGGGCCGCGAGGGCACGCCGATCAAGGTGATGGCGTTCTGCAACGCGCAGCAGGTGGAGCTGTGGCTCAACGGGCAGTCGCAGGGGCGGCAGGCGGTGGACCGGATCGAGATGAATGCCTGGCAGGTGCCGTATGCGCCGGGCGTGCTGGAGGCGGTGGCCTATCGCGACGGCCGCGAGGTGGCGCGGCAGCGGGTGCAGACGGTCGGCGCGCCGGTCGCGCTGCGGCTGACCCCGGACCGGACGCGGATGCGTGGCGATGGCCGCGACGCGCAGCCGATCACCCTGGAGGCGGTGGATGCGCAGGGCCGCCACGTGCCGTTCGCCGATGCGCAGATCGCGCTGCAGGTCGACGGCGGGCGCCTGCTCGGCGTCGGCAACGGCGACCCCAACCGGCATGCCGCCGACAACGTGCCGCAGGTGCAGCTGTTCAACGGCCTGGCGCAGGCCATTGTCGAGGCCGGCAGCGGCCAGCGCCGGCTGCGCATCCAGGCGCGCGCGCCCGGTCTGCGTGCCGCGCAGGCGACGATCGACCTGGAAGAGGCGGCGCCGCCGCTGTCGCTGCCTCCCGCCGCCGCGGCGATGGTGGTGCCCGGCTGGCGGCGCACGCTGCCGTTCGCCGCGCCGCCGGACCCGGCGCTGCCGCGCGCGCCCAACGACAACAACAGCTGGAGCTTCTGCCAGCCGGGCAACCTGGAGACGCGCGCCGAGCGCGACGGCTATGTGCTGTACCGGGCGATGTTCACGCCGTGGGTGGGAATCCAGCAGCGCGGCGGCCGGCTGCGGCTCGGCCGCGCGACCGGCGCGGCGCAGGTGTACCTGGACCGGCGCCTGGTCGCCAGCGTCGCCGCCGGGCAGCATGCGCAGGTGACGCTGCTGGCAGCGGCCGGCGAACGGGTGCTGGCGGTGGTGATGCAGGTGACGGCCGGAATGCCTTTCGGCTTCGACGACGTAGCGACAGTGGAGTATTGACCGCATGAAACGAGCCTTCCGCCGTGTCTTCCCGCACTCGCGTGCCATCGCAAATGCCCTGCCGATGCTGCGGCGTGGAAGCGCCGCGTTGCTGCTGGCCTGCGCGTTGCTGGCGCCGGCCGCGCTCGCGGCGCCGGCGCCCGACGCACCGGGCGACGCCGCGCGCGGCGTGCTGCTGCGCACGCTCGGCCCGCGCGCGGCCGCGCTGGCCCTGCAGCGGCAGCCGCGCGGCGGCGGCAACGACTGGTATCAGGTCGGCGCCGATGCCGGCACCTTGCGCGTGTCCGGTTCTTCGGAAGTGGCGCTGGCGCATGGCGCGTACAGCTATCTGCAATCGATCGGCGCCGCCTCGGTGAGCTGGGAAGGCAGCCGCGTGGCGCTGCCCGCCGCCTACGCCGACTTCCGCGGACAGCGCGTGGTCACTCCGTTCGCCTACCGCGCCTATCTCAACGTCTGCACCTACGGCTACACCACGCCGTGGTGGGACTGGGCGCGTTGGGAACGCGAGATCGACTGGATGGCGCTGCACGGCGTCGACATGCCGCTGGCGATGGAAGGCCAGGACTACGTGTGGCAGGCGCTGTGGCGCGAGTTCGGCGTCGCCGACGCGGACCTGGCGCAGTATTTTTCCGGCCCGGCGTTCACGCCGTGGCAGCGCATGGGCAACATCGAAGGCTACGACGCGCCGCTGCCGCAGCAGTGGATCGAGGACAAGCACGCCCTGCAGCTGCGCATCCTGCAACGCATGCGCGCGCTGGGCATGAAGCCGGTGCTGCCAGCCTTCGCCGGCTACGTGCCGAAAGCGTTCGCGCAGGCGCACCCGCAGGCGCGCATCTACCGCATGCGCGCCTGGGAAGGCTTCCACGAGACCTATTGGCTGGATCCGGCCGATCCGCTGTTCGCCAAGATCGCGCAGCGCTTCATCCAGCTCTACGACCGCACCTACGGCAAGGGCACCTACTACCTGGCCGATGCGTTCAACGAGATGCTGCCGCCGATCGCCGCCGACGGCAGCGACGCGCGCCTGGCCAGCTACGGCGACAGCACCGCCAACACCGCCCATACCGACAAGACCGCTCCCGCGACGCCCGAGGTGCCGCCGGCGCAGCGCGACAAGCGCCTGGCCGACTACGGCCGCGCGCTCTACGCATCGATCCATCGCGCCAATCCCGACGCGGTGTGGGTGATGCAGGGCTGGCTGTTCGGCGCCGACCGCCACTTCTGGACGCCGCAGGCGATCGCCGCGTTCCTGCGCGAGGTGCCCAACGACAAGCTGCTGGTGCTGGACATCGGCAACGATCGCTACCCGGGCACCTGGAAACTGTCCGAGGCGTTCGACGGCAAGCAGTGGATCTACGGCTACGTGCACAACTACGGCGGCAGCAACCCGGTGTACGGCGACCTGGCGTTCTATCGCGACGACCTGCGCGCGCTGCTCGCCGACAAGGACAAGCGGCAGTTGGTCGGCTTCGGCGCGTTCCCGGAAGGCCTGCACAACAACTCGGTGGTCTACGAATACATGTACGCCCTGGCCTGGGGCGCGCAGGAGCGTCCGCTGCAGGAATGGCTCGGCGACTACACCCGCGCCCGCTACGGGCATACCTCGCCGGCGTTGCGCGCGGCCTGGGACGACCTGCAGGCTTCGGTGCTGTCGACCCGCTATTGGACGCCGCGCTGGTGGCGCAGCCGTGCCGGTGCGTACCTGCTGTTCAAGCGGCCGACGCTGGACATCGGCGAATTCGAAGGCGCCCCCGGTGATCCGCCGCGCCTGCGCCGTGCGCTGGACCAGTTGCTGGCGTTGGCGCCGGAGTACGCCGACGCGCCGCTGTACCGCTACGACCTGGTCGACTTCGCCCGCCACTACGCCAGCGGCCGCGTGGACGCGCACTTGCAGCAGGCGGTGGCCGCGTACAAGCGCGGCGACGTCGCCGCCGGCGATGCCGCATTCGCCCGCGTGCAGGCGGCGGTGCAGCAACTCGACGGCCTGGTCGGCGGCCAGCAGGAAACCCTGTCGAGCTGGCTCGACGATGCCGAAGGCTATGCGAAGACGCCGCAGGACGCGGCCTATTACCGGCGCGACGCCAAGGCGCAGGTCAGCGTGTGGGGCGGCGAGGGCAATCTCGGCGACTACGCGTCCAAGGCCTGGCAAGGCATGTACGCCGACTACTATCTGCCGCGCTGGGCGCTGGCGATGCAGGCGCTGCGCGACGCGGCGGTCGCCGGCGGCAGCGTGGACGAGGCGGCGCTGCAGCAGCGCTTGCGCGCGTGGGAGCAGGCCTGGGTGAAGCGCGAGACGCCATACACGCGTAAAACGCCGGCCGACCCGGTCGCTGCGGTACGCACCCTGCTGCACGAGGTGGATGCCCGATGAGCGCCGCGTCCGTGACCCTTCCCGCCGCGGCGCCGTCGCGCGAGCGCTTCCTGTCGCTGGACGTGTTCCGCGGCCTGACCATCTTCCTGATGATCCTGGTCAACACGCCCGGCGCCGGCGCCGATGCGTTCGCGCAGCTGCGGCATGCGCCATGGTTCGGCTTCACCGCCGCCGATCTGGTGTTCCCGTCGTTCCTGTTCGCGGTCGGCAACGCGATGAGCTTCGCGCTGGATCGCGGCCAGCCGCTCGGCGCGTTCCTGCGCCGGGTCGGCAAGCGCAGCGCGCTGATCTTCCTGCTCGGCTTCCTGATGTACTGGTTTCCGTTCGTGCACCACGGCGCCGACGGTAGCTGGACCTTCACCGCGATCGACCAGACCCGGGTGCCGGGCGTGCTGCAGCGCATCGCGCTGTGCTACGCGCTGGCGGCGCTGCTGTGCCGCTGGCTGCCGCCGCGCGGCCTGCTCGGCGCTTGCGTCGCGCTGCTGCTCGGCTATTGGGCGGCGCTGTACTTGTGGGGCCAGCCGGGCGCGGAACTGAGCAAGCTCGGCAACGCCGGCACGCGCCTGGACCTGTGGCTGCTGGATCCGGCGCAGCTGTACCGCAAGGACGGCGGCTTCGATCCGGAAGGCCTGCTCGGCACATTGCCGGCCACGGTCAACGTCATCGCCGGTTACCTGACCGGCCTGTACGTACGCCGCGTCGGCAAGCAGGCGCGTACGGCCGGCTGGCTGTCGCTGGCAGGCGTCGCCCTGGTCGTGCTGGCCCTGGCCTGGCAGCCGTGGTTCCCGCTGTCCAAGAAGCTGTGGACCGGTTCGTTCGTGCTGCTGACCGTGGGCCTGGACCTGCTGTTGCTGGGCGCGCTGCTGTGGGCGATCGAAGTGCGGCGTTGGCAGGCCGGCAGCGGCTTCTTCACCGTGCTCGGGCGCAATCCGCTGGCGATCTACCTGTTCTCCGAGCTGTTCGTGATCAGCCTCGGCTTGTTGCCGGTCGGAAGCAGCGGGCACGGCCTGTACCAGTGGGTCGGTATCGCGGTGTTCCAGCGGCTGGTGCCGGGGCCCTGGGGCAGCCTGGCCTGCGCGCTGGCCTACACCCTGCTGTGCTGGGCGGTGGGCTGGTGGATGGACCGCCGGCGGCTGTACCTGCGGCTCTGACCCCGGCGTGCACGGGTCGCGGATTGGTACTATATTGGACCTAACGAATTCATGCGGTCTGGAGCGAGCACGATGACCAAGCCCAAGCCGGAGGCCGACCCCAGACTGGCGGGCCTGGCGGTGGACCCGAGCGCGCCGACCCCGCTGTACCTGCAACTGGCGAGCAAGCTGGTCGAGGCGATCAAGGGCGGGCAGTGGAAGCCGGGCGAGGCCTTGCCGGCCGAACGCCAGTTGTGCGAGCAGCTGCAGGTGTCGCGGGTGACCCTGCGCCAGGCGGTGGATGCGCTGGTCGAACAGGGCCTGGTCTCGCGCCGGCAGGGCGCCGGCACCTTCATCACCTCGCATATCCAGCACCAGCTCAGTGGCCTGGCCAGCTTCAGCGAGACCCTGCGCATGAAGGGCCTGGAACCGGGCACGCGCTGGCTGGAGCGGCGCATCCGCCCGGCCCACGGCGAGGAGATTCTGCGCCTGGGCCTGTCGCCGGACACCGTGGTGGCGTCGCTGACCCGCCTGCGCAGCGCCGACGGCCGGGTCATGGCCTACGAGAAGGCGGTGCTGCCGCAGCGCGTCGTGCCCGATCCGCTGGCGATCGGCGATTCGCTGTACGCCCACTTGGACGAGCACGGCCACCCGGTGGTGCGCGCGTTGCAGTACTTCCGCGCGATCAACCTGCCGGCGCGGCTGGCCGGACACCTGGGGATGAAGGAGGGCGAGGCGATCCTGCACGTGGTGCGGGTCGGCTACACCCGCGACGGCAGCGCGATCGAGCTGACCGATACCTATTGCCACAACGACTACTACGACTTCGTCGCCGAACTGCGACGCTGATCCGCCCGACCCCACGCGCCCTCCCGGAGCCCGCCCGCCCATGACCACCGCACGGCCTGCCAGTCCCTTCGCCTCGATCGCCATCGTCGGGTTGCTGTTCTTCATCATCGGCTTCTTCACCTGGATCAACGGCCCGCTGATCACCTTCGTGCGGCTGGCGTTCGACCTCAACGAGGTCAACGCGTTCCTGGTGCTGATGGTGTTCTACCTGTCGTATTTCTTCCTGGCGCTGCCGTCGTCGTGGATCCTCAAGCGCACCGGCATGAAGAAGGGCCTGGCGCTGAGCCTGGTGGTGATGGCGGTGGGCGCGGCGGCGTTCGGCCAGTTCGCCACGCAGCGTTTCTATCCCGGCGCGCTGGCCGGCCTGTTCGTGATCGGCAGCAGCCTGGCGCTGCTGCAGACCGCGATCAATCCGTACATCAGCATCCTCGGCCCGATCGAGAGCGCGGCGCGGCGCATCGCGGTGATGGGCATCTGCAACAAGATCGCCGGCATCCTGGCGCCGTTCCTGATCGGCACGCTGGTGCTGCACGGCGTCGGCGACCTGTCCATGCAGGTGCAGGCCGCCGACCCGGTGGCCAAGGACGTGCTGCTCGACGCGTTCGCCGCCAAGATCCACCTGCCGTACCTGGTGATGGCCGGAGTGCTGGTGTTGGTGGCGATCGGCGTGCTGTTCTCGCCGCTGCCGGAGCTGAAGGCGTCCGAAGCTAACGCCACGCCGGCCGCCGCCGGCAATGCCGCGCAGAAGACCAGCATCTTCCAGTTCCCGCACCTGTGGCTGGGCGTGCTGTGCCTGTTCGTGTACGTGGGCGTGGAAGTGATGGCCGGCGATGCGATCGGCACCTACGGCAACGGCTTCCACCTGCCGCTGGACCAGACCAAGCTGTTCACCTCGTTCACCCTGGCGGCGATGCTGGCCGGCTACGTCGCCGGCCTGCTGCTGATCCCGAAGGTGATCTCGCAGGCGCGCTACCTCAGCGTCTCGGCGCTGCTGGGCGTGCTGTTCTCGCTCGGCGCCTACGTCACCCATGGCTACGTGTCGGTGGCCTTCGTCGCCGCGCTGGGCTTCGCCAACGCGATGATGTGGCCGGCGATCTTCCCGCTGGCGATCAAGGGCCTGGGCCGCCACACCGAGATCGGCTCGGCGCTGCTGGTGATGGGCATCGCCGGCGGCGCGATCATCCCGCAGCTGTTCGCGGTGCTGAAGCAGCACTTCGACTTCCAGCTGGTGTTCCTGCTGCTGATGGTGCCCTGCTATCTGTACATCCTGTTCTATTCCCTGATCGGCCACCGCGCCGGCCAGGCCTCGGCCGGCGCGTGATCGCGCATCATGGGCACACTTCCCGACGTGCAGGACCGCAGCATGCGTAGACCCACCATCAAAGACGTCGCCGAACGGGCGCGGGTGTCGCTGAAGACCGTGTCGCGGGTCATCAACAACGAACCGTCGGTGATGCAGGCCACGCGCGCGCGCGTGCTGCACGCCATCGCCGAACTGGACTACGAGCCGGATCCGTCGGCGCGCAACCTGCGCAGCGGCACCCCGTTCGTGATCGGGCTGGTGTACGACAATCCCAATCCGTACCACATCATCGGCGTGCAGAACGGGGTGCTGGCGGCGTGCCGCGAGACCGGCTTCGGCCTGCAGATCCATCCCTGCGACTCGACCTCGCCGATGCTGGCCGAGGAACTGGCCGAGTGGACCCAGCGTTCGCGCCTGGCCGGACTGGTGCTGACCGCGCCGATGTCCGAGCGCGCCGAACTGGTCGCGGCGTTGAGCGCGCGCGGGATCAAGACCGTGCGCATCATCGCCGCCACCGAAGATCCCAAGGACGGCCCCTGTGTCTATGTCGACGACCGCGACGCCGCCTACGAGGTCACCGAGCACCTGATCCAGCTCGGCCACCAGCGCATCGGTTTCCTGTGGGGCGGTACCTCGCACCGCTCCAGCGGCGAGCGCTATGCCGGCTACGAAGCGGCGCTGAAGGACTACGGCATCACCCTGGACAAGCACCTGGTGATTCCCGGCGACTACACCTTCGACGACGGTTTCCGCGGCGCGCGGCGGTTGCTGGCGCTGCGCGAACCGCCGACCGCGATCTTCGGTTCCAACGACGAGATCGCCGCCGGCGTGCTGGCCGCGGCCAAGTCGGCCGGCATGAACGTGCCCTACGACCTGTCCATCGCCGGCTTCGAGGACAGCCCGTTCTCGCGCCAGTCGTGGCCGGCGCTGACCACCGCCAAGCAGGCCACCGAGGACATCGCCCGCCATGCCGCGCGGCTGCTGATCAGCCAGCTGCGCAGCGATGCCTACGAAGAGCATCCGGCGCCGATGCACAACCAGGGTTTCGTGCCGCAGCTGGTGGTGCGCGGCTCCACCGCGCCGATGCAGCCGCACTCCCGCCGCTCTCCTTCCCCCGATCCCACATGACCCTGCCCATGGCATTGCCTACCGAAACCGAAACCCTGATGTTCCGCGAAGCGGCGCAAACCGCCGACGTCGTCGCCGCGCAGTTCGCCCGCAACCATGCGGTGGTGAGCGCGCTGGCCGCGGCGCTGCGCGCCGATCCGCCGCCGTTCGTGGTCACCTGCGCGCGCGGCAGTTCCGACCACGCCGCAACCTACGCCAAGTACCTGTTCGAGACCCAGCTCGGCGTGGTCACCGCCTCGGCCTCGCCGTCGGTGGGCTCGGTGTATGCCTCGCCGCTGCAGTTGCGCGGCGCGCTGTACGTGGTGATCTCGCAATCCGGCAAGAGCCCGGACCTGCTGCGCAACGCGGAAGCGGCCAAGGCCGCCGGCGCGCGCTTGGTGGCGCTGGTCAACGTTGAGGATTCGCCATTGGCACAGCTGGCCGACACGGTGATTCCGCTCGGCGCCGGCCCGGAGAAAAGCGTGGCGGCGACCAAGAGCTACCTGGCCTCGCTGGCGGCGATCCTGCAGCTCGGCGCGTACTGGAAGAACGACCCGGCGCTGCTCGCCGCGCTGGACGCGCTGCCGCAGGCGCTGCGCGCCGCCTGGCAGGCCGACTGGCGCCCGCTCACCGACGGCCTGGCCGATGCGCACAACCTGTTCGTGCTCGGCCGCGGCCTGGGCCTGGCCGCCGCGCAGGAGGCGGCGCTGAAGTTCAAGGAAACCTGCGGCCTGCACGCCGAGGCGTACAGCTCGGCGGAAGTGAAGCACGGGCCGATGGCGCTGGTCGGCCCCGGTTTCCCGGTGCTGGCCTTCGCCCAGCCGGACGAGACCGGCCCCGGCACCCGCAGCCTGGCCGAAGAGTTCCGCGGCCGCGGCGCGCAGGTGTGGCTGGCCAGCGCCGACGGCGACCTGCCGCTGGTCGCCGCGCCGCACCCGGTGTGCGCGCCGCTGCTGACCATCCAGAGTTTCTACCGCGCGATCAACGCGCTGGCGCTGCGCCGCGGCTACAACCCGGACCTGCCGCCGCATCTGAACAAAGTGACGGAGACGGTGTAATGACGACGACGGCGCTGCGCAATGCGCGCGTACTCGGCGAGGACGGATTCCTCGATGGCGTGAGCGTGCTGCTGGACGGCGGACGCATCGCCGCGGTGCTCGACGACGGCGACGCGCGCGTGGCCGCGGCGGCGCAGCAGCGGGATCTGGGCGGCGACACGCTGCTGCCCGGCTTCATCGACCTGCAGGTCAACGGCGGCGGCGGCGTGCTGTTCAACAACCACACCGATGCCGACGCGCTGCGCCGCATCGGCCAGGCGCATCGCCGCTACGGCACCACCGGCTACCTGCCGACGCTGATCAGCGACGACGTGGCGGTGATGCGCGCGGCGATCGCCGCGACCCGCCAGGCGATCGCCGACGGCGTGCCGGGCGTGCTCGGCATCCACCTGGAAGGCCCGTACCTGGCGCCGGCGCGCAAGGGCACCCACAACGTCGACAAGTTCCGCGTGCCCGATGCCGAGGAACTGGCGCTGGCCACCTCGCTGGACAACGGCGTCACCCTGATCACGCTGGCGCCGGAGCGCCTGCCGGCCGACAGCATCCGCGCCCTGGCCGCGACCGGCGCGCGCGTGTTCGCCGGGCACACCGCCGGCAGCTACGACGAGATCCGCGCCGGCCTGGACGCGGGCATCTGCGGCTTCACCCATCTGTACAACGCGATGTCGCCGCTGCAGGGGCGCGATCCCGGCGCGGTGGGCGCGGCGCTGGAAGACCGCCACGCCTGGTGCGGCCTGATCGTCGACGGCGTGCACGTGCATCCGGCCAGCCTGCGCGTGGCGCTGGCGGCCAAGCCGCGCGGCACGCTGTTCCTGGTCACCGACGCGATGCCGATGGTCGGTGCCGACAGCCCAAGCTTCGACCTGTACGGCGAAACCATCACCGCCGTGGATGGCGTGGTGCGCAACGCCGCCGGCACGCTGGCCGGCTCGGCGCTGGACATGGCCAGCGCGGTGCGCAACAGCGTGCAATGGCTGGGCGTGACGCTCGACGAAGCCGCGCGCATGGCCTCGCTGTATCCGGCGCAATGCGTGGGCCTGGACGACCGCTACGGCCGCATCGCAGCGGGCTACCAGGCCGACCTGGTGCTGCTCGACGACGCGCTGCAGGTGCGGCACACCTGGATCGCGGGGGTGATGGAGTAAACGGCAGATCGGCGATGTCCGACGCCCGGCGGCAACGCCAGCCAGGCGTCGCGCGTTGCGCTGCGGGCGCAGACTGCGTGCCTGCGTTGTAGAGCGCGCCGGCCGTCGCCGCCCTGCCGGTGACGCGCGTCGCGACCGATGTCGCGTGTCGCACGCGACATCGCCTTGACCGAAGCCGCTCTAGCCTCGTGCGATGCAATCGACCACGAGCGTCCCGTTCCCGCTGCCGCGCAGCGACGGCCTGCACCGGCTGACGTTGTCCGACGGCCGTCGCGCAATCCGCAAACGCCGCCGCGCGATGCCGGCCGACTTCTTCGCCGCTGAAGTGCGCGGCCTGGACGCACTGCGCGTTGCCGGTGGTCTGCGCGTGCCGCAGATCTATGCGCATGGCGAAGATTGGCTGTTGCTCGAAGACCTGGGCGCGGCAGCGCCGCATCCGCACTTCGCCCGACTCGCCGGCGAGGGCCTAGCGCGCCAGCACCGCGTACGCAGCGAGCGCTTCGGTTTCGACCAGGACGGTTATATCGGCGACAGTCCACAGGACAACCGTACCGACAGCGACGGGCATCGGTTCTTCGTCGAGCGACGGTTGCGCCCGCAGGCAGAGCGCGCGCTGCGCAACGCAGCGCTGGTACCTGCCGACATGACGCGCCTCGAACGGCTGTACGCACGCCTGCCGCAGTTAATTCCGGCGCAGCCGCCGGTGCTGCTGCACGGCGATCTATGGCAGGTCAACCTGCATTGCGCCGGTGACGGCCTGCCGGCGCTGATCGATGCCGGCGCGGCGCACTATGGCTGGGCCGAGGCCGACCTGGCGATGCTGCTGCTGTTCGGCGACCCCGACCCGCAGCTGTTCCTCTGCTATGCCGAGCACGCGCCCCTCGCTGCGGACTGGCGCGAACGCGTGCCGCTGTACAACCTCTACCACCTGCTCAACCACCTCAACCTGTTCGGTGGCGGCTATCTGCGAGCGGTGCGTGCGGTGCTGGCGCGCTATTGATGGCGCGATGTGTGCGGCTGGCGAATTCGGCCAAGACATCTGCGACGGCGGTTTGTTGTAGGAGCGGCTTCAGCCGCGACAGATATCCCGAGCGACCTGTTGCCGATCGAGATCGCCGACGACCTGTCGCGGCTGAAGCCGCTCCTACAGGGTTTCCCAGAATCACGGAACAAGCGCCTGGGCCAACTGCGAGATATGTGGCGTGAGGCCTGGCCGCATCAGTCCGCGGGCGCGGCGCGCGCTGCGGCGATCGCCTTGATCCGCGCCTTCGCCAGTGCCTCGCCGATCTGCGGACCGCTCAGGCCCTGCGCGGCCAGGTCGCGGGCGTTGATCGCCAGTGCGGCGGCGTGCAGGCGCTGCAGTTCGCGGCCCTGCGGGTAGTCGGCGTCCTCGCTGCCGAGGCGGCCGCGCTTGTCGGCCTCGCACACCAGCGCCAGTTGCGCGATGCGCTCGGGCTTGCGGAAGCCGTCGCAGCGCTGCAGCAGTTCGTGCACGGTGCGATCGCGCAGCTCGGCCAGGCGATGCACGTTCAAGTGCTCGCGGCAGGCGATCTCGGCCAGCTGGCGGTGTTCCTGCGGCAGCTTCAGGCGCTCGCACAGTGCGCGCAGCGGGGTGACGCCGCGCTGTTCGTGCATCACGTGGCGGGGCCATTCCGCTTCAGGCGTCAGCGCCTTGCCCAGGTCGTGGGTCAGTGCGGCGAAACCGATCAGCGCATCGCCCGGCGCGAGCCGCGCGGCCATGTCGCTGACCAGTTCCTGGTGGCGGCCGGTGTCGATCTCGGGATGGTATTCGGCGCGCTGCGGCACGCCATACAGCGCGTCCAGTTCCGGCAGCACGCTGCGCAGCGCGTCGGCGTCGTGCAGCGTGCGCAGGAACGCCGAGGGCTGTGCCGCGGCCAGGCTGCGCCGCAGTTCCTGCCACACGCGCTCGGGCACCAGCGTGTCCAGTTCGCCGCTGGCCGCCATCTCGCGCATCAGCGCCAGCGTTTCCGGCGCCACGCTGAAGCCCAGCGGCGCCAGCCGCGCCATGAAGCGCGCGGCGCGCAGCACGCGCAGCGGGTCTTCGCCGAACGCGGGGCCGATATGGCGCAGTACGCGCTGCTCGATGTCGCGCACGCCGCCGTACGGATCGACCAGCGCACCGCTGTCCTCGTCGCGGGCGATCGCGTTGATGGTGAAGTCGCGCCGCTGCAGGTCTTCTTTCAACGTCACCGACGGGTCGGCGTCGACGACGAAGCCGTGGTAACCGCGCCCGGACTTGCGCTCGGTACGCGCCAGCGCGTATTCCTCGCCACTGTGCGGATGCAGGAACACCGGGAAATCGCGGCCGACCTGCTTGTAACCCAGTTCCAGCATTTGCTGCGGCGTGGCGCCGACCACGACCCAGTCGCGGTCGCCTGGCGGCCGCTTGAGCAGGCTGTCGCGGACGGCGCCGCCGACGAGATAGGTCTTCATCGGGCGGGACCGGGGACCGGGGACCGGGGACCCGGAACAGCGGCTGCGTAGGTGTCGCGCCGCTCCTGCGAAGCGGAGCGGGGACTCATTGTCCGGTCCCGGCGTTGGCGCCGGTGGATGGGCAGACGAACTTCTTGCGCGGCGCGTCGAGCTTGCCAAGCATGCGGTCGCTGACCGGCAGTGCGTCGCCGTTGAGGCGCCAGTCGTAGATCACGCTGAAGGCGAGGATGCGTGCGACGTATTCGCGGGTTTCCTTGTAGCTGATCGTCTCGATCCAGAAGTCGGCGTCGTGGCCGGGGCGTTGGCTCTGCCAGCGCTGCGCCGGGCCGGGGCCGGCGTTGTAGGCGGCGATGGTCAGGTACGGCAGGCCGTAGGTATTCAGCAGCTGGCGCAGGTAGGCGGTACCGATGGCGATGTTGGTGTCCGGGTCGTACAGGCTGGCGGCACCGCCGTAGCCGGCCAGGCCGAGGTTCCTGGCGACGCTGGCGCCGGTGGCCGGCAGCACCTGCATCAGGCCCATCGCATTGGCCGGCGAACGCGCGTTCGGATTGAAGATGCTCTCGGCGCGGATTTCGGCGGCGACCCAGGCCGGGTCGATGGCGTTCTTGCCGGCTTCGCGGCGGATGGTGGCGTCGTGGTGCAACGGGAAGCGCAGCGAATACAGGCGCTGCTCGTCCGGCGACTTGCCCAGCGAGAACACTGCGCGGTCGAACCAGCCGTTGTCGCGCGCCACTTCCACCGCGATGCGCCGCCGGGTGTCGTCGAAGCGGCTCAGCGCGTCGTTCCATTCGGCCACCGCCCAGGACGCGCGCTCGATCTTGAACAGTTCCAGCGCGCGCACCAATGCCGGATCGCGCGCGACCGCGGCCTGCGCCTGCGCGCTGTCGTTGGGCTCCCACGGGCACAGCGCGTACGGCTGCTTGAGCCGGTCGGCGGCCATGAAGCCGTGGAAGGTGGCGGACTTGGCCGCCTCGCGGTACAGCCGCTGCGCCTCGCCGGCATTGCCGGTCTTCTCCGCCAGCCGCGCCTCGAAATACTGCCAGCGCGAATCGCTGCGCTGCGCCGGCGCCATCTTGCGGATCGCCGCAAGCGCCGCGGGCCAGTCGCCGCGCGACATTGCCTCGCGCGCGCGCCACTCGTGCAGGCGCTCGTCGTAGGCGGACTCGGGTACCGCGTTGAGCCGGCGCGCCGAATCCGGGCCGTAGGATGCCACTGTCCACAGCGCGATCTGGTACAGCACTTCGCCGCGTTGCGCCTCGCTCAGCTGCAGCGCCTGGGCGAACTGCGGCAACTGCCGCTCGGCCGCATCCGGATCGGTCTTGGCCAGTTTTTCCAGGCCGTCCACCGCCACCTTGCGGCTGCGTTCGGTCTTCGGCCAGGTCAGCGCACGCGTATGCACCGCGTCCAGGAACGCCGCGTAGTCGTTGGCCAGGGCCAGCTCGGCGGCGGGCAGGCCGCGCGCGGCGCTGCGCATCACCGCCGGCTGCTGCGCGTCGGCCGCCGCTTCCACGCGCGTCCAACGCAACGCATCGGTCATGCCGCCGCGCGCCTGCAGCACCGCGAACACCGCATCGCAGGCATCCGGCAGCGATTTGCCGCTGCTGCGCCACAACGCCTGCGCCTCGTCGACCCATTGCGCATCGGCGCGGCCGGTGGCCTGCCGCGCGTTGAGCTGGGCACAGCGCAGGCCGGTGTTGTCGGTGGGTTTCCAGTTGGCCAGCAGCGCCGGCCAATCCTGGCGCCGCGCCAGCGCCGGCAGCCACAGCGTGCGGAAACTCTCGGCCACCGGTTGCCCGGCGTAGCGCTTGAGGAAATCCTGCGCCTGCGCGTCGGAGACGCGGTCGATGTTGCGGCGCAGGTTGGCGTATTCGAGCCAGCCGTACAGCGGATGCTGCCTGAATGCCGCCGCCTGGGCGGGATCGAACTGGCCGCGCTCGGCGGCGTCGATCGCCGCGCGCAGCGCCGGACGCTGGGCATCCAGGTTCTGGGCGAGGGCGGGAGCGGTGCCGCATAACGCGGCGGCGAGCAGCAGGAGAGACGTGCGCAATTTCATGCGCAGGACTATACCGAACGTCGATGAATCGACGCGCCGGGAAAGAGCGCGGCTTCGCCAGCGTAGGTGGACCGCGCCGCGCTGGCGCGTTCGCTGCGGCATGCGGCGGCCTGTGCAGCGATGTCGATCGGAACAGACACGTTGACGGGAATCGCGGGATCGAGACCTTGCGCCGGCTGTGCCTTGCGGTGGGCAGCAGCCTGCGCGGTGCTGGGTGGCGCGCGCATGGGCGATGCCGCCACGGTCATCGCGCGCCGGACCGATTGGGCGTGGAGCAGATGCGGGAATGCGTTCCATGCCCGGCGACGCCGTCTGCCGCAAGCCGCTCTTCGTGCTGCATCGTCCCGCCTCCGCCGTGCATGGCAACAGGCGCAACAGGCGTTGCTGCCTCGGCCGCCGCGTCGCTGCGCCATGGGCCGATCGCGTCCTTGACTCGCAGCGGCCCGACCGACACTGCCGGGGACAGCGCCCGGCCGGATCGCTCGCGCCACCGGCGGGAATGCCGCTGCTGCGGCATGTTTCCGCGCGCGTCCGCATGACATGGCGTGTCCCGCGCTGCCTGCAGGCGCGCCCGGCCACGCCGCCGCCGTGTCTACGAAGTCGTCCAGTCGGTCCGGGACTGTCCGAATCCGGCTCCTGGCGCTTGCTTAGCGTTTACGTTTTGTTTACAAAGTGGGTCACGCCGTCGCGGTGCAGGGGGTCGCAGCGGCCGACCCACATCCTTTCTGGAGAGAGAGACGGATGAATTTCCTGCACCGCCATCCTTTGGTTTTCGCCGTTTCGTTGTCCTTGCTGGCTGGTTCGCCCGGGCTGGCCATCGCCCAGCAGGCCGCGCCCGCTGCCCCCGAGTCGGCCACCACCCTGGACAGCGTCCAGGTCACCGGCACGCGCATCCGCAGGGCCGAGCTGGAAGGCCAGGTGCCGGTGCAGACGCTGAGCCGCGCCGACATCGAACGCACCGGGCTGAACTCGATCGGCGACGTGCTGCAGGAGCTCACCGCGTCCGGCTCGGCGTTGAACGCCAAGTTCAACTCCTCCGGCAACTTCGGCTTCCCGCCGGACGGCAGCGGCGTCGGCGCCGGTTCTGCGCAGGTGGACCTGCGCCATCTGGGCGCCAAGCGGGTGCTGGTGCTGGTCGACGGCATGCGCTGGGTCAATGAGTCCTCGGCCTCGGGCGTGGGCTCGTCCACCGACCTCAACACCATCCCGTTGGCCATCGTCGAGCGGATCGAAGTGCTGGAGGACGGCGCCTCGTCGCTGTACGGCTCCGATGCCATCGCCGGCGTGGTCAACATCATCACCCGGCGCAAGTTCGACGGCGGCCAGGTCACGCTGAACTACGGCCAGTACGACAAGGGCGACGGCGCCAGCAAGGGCTTCGACCTGGCCTGGGGCCACAGTACCGAGCGCACCAGCCTGTTCTTGGGCGCCAGCTACACCAAGCAGGACCCGATCTACGCGCGCGATCGCAAGCAGTCGCTGTATCCGGTGCCCGGCACCGGGCTCAGCTTCGCCAGCTCGGCCACGCCGGACGGTCGCTTCATCTTCGTCGATCCGGTCACCGGTGCCGAGCAGGACCTGACCCTGAACAGCGGCGTGCGCGGCCCGGCCTACGACGGCAGCGCCGGCTGCACGCGCAGCGACGACTACCACTGCTTCGGTACCTCCGACCGCTACAACTTCGCCGCCTCCAACCTGCTGCTGACCCCGTCCGAACGCAAGGGCGTGTTCGGCCAGTTCCGCTACTTCTTCAACGACGACGTGCAGTGGTACCTGAAGGTGCTCGGCAACCGCCGCGAGTCGACCAACCAGGCCGGGCCGGAACCGATCTTCCTCGGCCCGGATGCCGGCACCGGCAATCCGCTGGCCGACAACATCGTCATTTCCGCGGCCAACCCGTACAACCCGTTCGGCTTCGACCTGGATTCGGCCAGCAACCTGATCATGATCGGGCGCCGGCCGGTGGAAGGCGGCGCGCGCGTGTTCGAGCAGCGCGTGGACACCCAGTACGTCGGCACCGGCTTCATCGGCAGCTTCGAGAGCGCCGACCGCACCTGGTTCTGGGACGTCAACGGCGCCTACAGCAAGAACAAGGCCGAGCAGACCAACTACGGCAGCTACAACATCTACAACATCAACCTGGCGCTGGGCGACCCGGCCGCGTGCGCGGCGGTGGCCGGCTGCGTGCCGCTGGATATCTTCGGCGGCGCCGGCAGCATCACTCCGGAGATGCTGCGCTGGATCCAGCCGGTGGTGCGCGACCGCAGCCAGAACGAGCTGACCCAGTTCACCGCCAACCTCAGCAGCGACCTGTTCACCCTGCCGGCCGGCGCGGTGTCCTTCGCCACCGGCGTGGAATACCGCAAGTACGAGGGCTGGTACCAGCCCGATCCGCTGACGGTGATCGGCCACTACAACGGCGTGCCGTCGTTGCCGACCGAGGGCAGCTACGACGTCAAGGAGGCCTACCTCGAACTGAGCGTGCCGATCTTCGCCGACTCGCCGCTGGGCGACAAACTCGACCTGAGCCTGGCCGGGCGCTATTCCGACTACTCCACCTTCGGCGGCAAGTTCACCCCGAAGTACGGCCTGCGCTGGCAGGTGTCGCCGGACTTCGTGCTGCGCACCAGCTTCGCCGAAGGCTTCCGCGCACCGACCATCGGCGAACTGTACGGCTCGGCCGCGCGCGCCGACCTGACCCTGTCCGATCCGTGCTCGATCGGCCTCGGCGGCACCCCGCCGCGCGGCAGCGCCGCCAACTGCGCCGCGCTCGGCGTGCCGGCCGGCTACCAGCAGGCCAACTCGCAGATCTCGGTGACCACCGGCGGCAACCGCGCGCTGGAGCCGGAGGAAGCGCGCAGCTTCAGCGCCGGCTTCGTGTGGAGCCCGTGGTTCGCCAGCAACGTACCGTGGTCGGACCGCTTCGACGTCGAGGTGACCTTCTACCGCCACGACATCGAAGGTGCGATCCAGGCGATCAACGCGCAGACCCAGCTCGACCTGTGCGTGGACTCGCTCGATCCGACCT
Source organism: Xanthomonas sp. 1678 (assembly GCF_031455575.1). NCBI lineage: Bacteria > Pseudomonadati > Pseudomonadota > Gammaproteobacteria > Lysobacterales > Lysobacteraceae > Xanthomonas > Xanthomonas sp. 1678. The sequence continues at coordinate 443,044 of NZ_JAVDSZ010000002.1, forward strand.
ATTGCACCGGCATCACCCGCGCCTCCACCGGCGGCATCAACGGTTTCAACAACCGCCTGACCAACCTCGGCTCGATCAAGACCGACGGCTGGGACGTGGACCTGTTCTGGACCTCGCCGGAGACCACGGCCGGGCGCTTCAAGATCGGCTGGCAGAACACCTTCGTCACCCGTTACGTCGCCACCGGCGCCGCCGGCCAGGTGCAGCCGCAGGAACCGGGCGTGGAAGTGGTGGACAGCGCGATCCCGGAGTGGACCAGCAACCTGACCCTGGACTGGTCGCTCGATCGCTGGAACGCGTCGTGGACGGTGCGGCACATTTCCGAACTGACCGAGCAGTGCGGCGACGCGGTGGCGTTCCCGGTATGCAGCGACCAGGCGGCCGGCACCAACACGCTGGATGCGACCACCTACCACGACGTGCAGTTGGGTTACCGCATCGACTGGCTGAAGGGCCTGACCGTCAGCGGCGGCGTCAACAACGTCTTCGACAAGGACCCGCCGATTTGCCTGTCGTGCTCGCTCAACGGCTACGACGCATCCACCTACGACATCCCGGGCGGGCGCTATCTGTACGTGCGTGCGGACCTGAAGTTCTAGTCGCCTTCCGATCCAGATGGTAGTCACTTGTGGGAGCGACTTCAGTCGCGACGGGCTTTACCGATACGGCCCGTCGCGACTGAAGTCGCTCCCACAATGCATGAGGCCGATAGAGCGCGCAGGAGCGGCTGCGCCTTTGTAGGAGCGGCTTCAGCCGCGACAGGCCTTACCGGTAAAGCCCCGTCGCGGCTGAAGCCGCTCCTACAGGAAACCGTGGCAGCCGCCATCGCTAGCGCAACATCCCCTGCGGCACTTCGATCTCGGTCGCCACCGCCAGGTGGTCGGAGAACGCGGCCGGCAAGGCGCGCTGTTCGTTGCAGCGCAGGCCGTCGCTAACCAGGATGTGGTCGATCGCGCGCTGCGGGCGCCAGCTGGGGAAGGTCGGCACCACGCAGCCCGGCGGTTGCAGCCGGGTGCGCTTGTACAGGGCCTGCATCTCCGGCCGGTCGGCGACGCAGTTGAAGTCGCCCATCAGCACCGCGTTGGGATGGTCGGACAGCAATTCGGCGATGAAGGCCAACTGCGATGCGCGCGAATTGGCGCCCAGCGACAGATGCGCCACCGCGATCGCCAGCCCCTCGGCGCCATCGCCGAACTTGGCCAGCAGCACGCCACGCCCGCCGAGCCGGCCGGGCAGGGGATGGTCCTGCACCTCGACCGGTTCCAGCCGGCTGAGCAGGCCGTTGGCGCTGGAGGCCACGCCGCCCATGCGCCGGTTCGGCTGGTGGCTCCAGTAGTTGAAGCCGGCGCGCTCGGCCAGGTAGTGGGTCTGGTTGGTGAAGCCCGAGCGCAGGCTGCCTGGATCGCTTTCCTGCAGGCCGACGATGTCGTGCTCGCGGGCCAACTGCGCGATCGCGTCCAGGCTGCTGCGCTTGCTTCCCGCAGGCAGCGCATGCGACCAGCTGCGGGTCACGTAGTCGCTGTAGCGGCGCGTGCTGGAGCCGGCCTGGATATTGGCGGTGAGCACGCGCAGCGTGCGGGTGGCGGGAACGGTCACGGTGGGGCGGGGCCTCGGGCTTACTTGGCCAGCGCGGCGCGTTCGCGCGCGATCAGGTGATCGGCGATGCGCAGCATGTCGTCGTAGTTCTTGCCCTTGACCAGGTACTTGCCATTGACGATCAGCGACGGCGTGCCGGTGATGCCGCTGCGCGTGGCGAACTGCTTGGCGCGATTGGTCTTGGTGCTGACCGCGAAGCTGCCCATGGTGTCGGCGAACTGCTTGGGGTCCACGCCGTACTTGGCGTAGAAGCCGGCGATGTCCTGCACCGAATCGCGGCCGCGCTCGCCCTTCAGGGTCTGGTCGATATGGATCGCCTTGTACAGGGCCTCGTGGGTCTTTTCCTGCACGTTCAGCGCCTCGGCGGCGTAGAACGCGCGGGCGTAGTCGTCCCAGGTGCCGCCGAACATCGCCGGCACGTAGACGAAGTGCACGTCCGACGGCAGGCCGGCCTTCCACGGGCCGATCTGCGGCTGGAAGCGCGCGCAGGCCGGGCACACGTAGCCGAACACCTCGGCCACCTCGATCTTGCCGTTGGTCGGCTGGAACGGCTGGCCGCCCGCGATGTCGGCGTAGTCGGTGCCGGCGACCGGTTCGGCGCCGCTCGGCGTCCGCGCCGCGACCGGTGCGGCCGGGGTGTCGGCGGCAGGCTGCGCAGCGGCATCGGCGGCCGGGGTGGAGGCGTTGTCGGCGGCGGCCGGGGCGGTGTCGCTGGTGGCGGGCGCCGCCGGCGTAGCGGCGGGCGCGTCGGCGGCCGGAGCGGCGGTGTCGGCAGTGCCGTCCTGGGGCTTGCATGCGACCAGGATCGGCAGCAGGGCCATCAGGGTCAGGGCGAAGCGGGTCTTCATCGGCGGCATCTCCAGCAGGATGGGGGCAAACGCCGGCCGCGCCGAAAAAGCGCGACAGGCAACCCCATCATGATGCCATGGCGCGGATGAAGCGCCGCGCTGCCGGACGTGTCATTCCTCCCTGAGCAGGCCGCGTTGGGTCTGGCAGGCAGTCAGTTGGGGCGCTGCGTGGCGTAGCGCCCGACTGGCGATCGGGTCAAGCCGCGCGGCCGCCGGCCTGCAGGCCCAACCCGCAGCGCCGCTCTTGCGCACGCACGCGGCCGCTTCATCGCTTGGGCGTGACTTCCTGCCTCTTCCTTGTCGCATGCACGTGCAACAGCGGCGCGACGTGCTCGAAGGGATGAAGCGCCCCGCCGGAACTACTTGCCCGCGCGCTCGCGGGCGACCAGCGCATCGGCGATGCGCAGCATGTCCTGGAAGTTCTTGCCCTTGACCAGGTATTTGCCGTTGATCACCAGCGCCGGGGTGCCTGGGATCTCGGTGCGCGCGGCGAAGTCGCGCGCGGCCTTGACCTGCGCGGTCACCTGCGGGCTGTTGTAGGCGGCGACGAAGTCCTGCGGCTTGACCCCGTACGCGGCATAGAACGCAGCCAGCTCCTCCGGCGCCACGTTCTGCACCGGCACGCTGTGCTTGTCGTGGATCGCCTCGAACAGGGCGTGGTGGCTGCGGGTCTGCACGCCCAGCTTCTGCGCGGCGTAGAACGCACTGGCGTAGCTGTCCCAGAAACCGCCGAACGCGCCCGGCACCAGCGTCACCCGCACATCCTTGCCCTGCTTGCGCGTCCACTCTTCCAGGATCGGCTCGAAGTGCGCGCAGTGCGGGCAGGTGTAGCCGAACACCTCCACCACCTCGATCTTGCCGGCCAGCGGCGCGAACGGCTGCGGCTTGGCGATCAGCGCGTAGTCCTCGCCTTCGACCACGGTGGCGGCCTTGGGCTGCGCGCAGGCGCCCAGCGGCATCAGGGTGAGCAGGCACAGCAGCAGACGGGGCAGACGGTTCATGCGATCTCCATGGCAAAAAACGAACGCCGGTCGTGACGACCGGCGCGAGAGGGAAGCGGTCCGACGCCGCCGCGGCGGCGCGCGATCAGGATTGTTGCGCAGGCGCGGCCGGTTGTGGCGCCGCTTGCGCGGGCGCGACCTGCGCCGCGGCCGCGTCGTCGGCGCGATCGTGCAGGCCCTGCAGATAACTGCCCAGCGCCTTCATCTCCTGCTCGGTCAAGGGCTTGGCCACCTGCGCCATGATCTTGAACAGCGCCGGATCGCGTTCCTGGGTGGTGCCGGACTGGTACTCCTGCAGGCGCCGCGCCACGTAGTCGGCGTGCTGGCCGCCCAGGTGCGGATACGCCGGGCCAGGATTGCCGGCGCCGGTGGGGCCGTGGCAGGCCATGCACGCTGGAATCCCGCGCGCCGGATCGCCGCCGCGGTACAGCTGCTGGCCGACCTCGTAGAACTTCATGCCCGCATACGGGCCATCGCTGACCACCGCGTCGTCGGCGATGCCGGCGCCGGCCTTCTGCGTGGCGAAATAGGCGCCGATGTCGCGCATGTCCTGCGCGCTCAGCGGCTGCACGAACGGGACCATCGCCGCGACCGCGCCGGTGGTGCGTTCGCCGTGCGCGATCAAGGCCATCTGCCGCGCGCTGTAGCGCTCGCTCTGGCCGGCGATGCGCGGATACATCGCGATCGACGGATTGCCGTCGGCACCGTGGCAGGCGGCGCAGGACGCGGCCTTGGCCTGGCCGGCCTTGGCATCGCCCCAGGCGGCCTTGCTGACGTCGCCTTCCAGCGGCGCGGTACGCACCGGCGCGTTGTCCGGAATGGGAACCACCGAGGTCTGCGCGAACGCGACCGCAGCGGCGGCGGAAACCGCTAGACCAGCAAAGGCAAGAACGCGAGCGTGGCGCATTAGCTGAAGCTCCGTGTGACCCGACCCGCGGCTGCCGGGCCGGCGACCGCATTCGCGCGATTATCCCTGCGCCGCGCCCTGCCGGTCAATGAACCCGCCCGGGCCGGCGGACGTGCGATCCTAGCGCCATGTCGCTCCTAATAGAACGTGCCCAGTATCTGCTTTCCGCCCACAACCCCCGGCAGCTGCCGGAGGACGGGGGCTGGGAGGTGGCCTTCGCCGGCCGCTCCAACGCCGGCAAATCCAGCGCGCTGAACGCGCTCACCCGTCAGAACGCGCTGGCCCGCGTGTCCAAGACCCCCGGCCGCACCCAGCAGCTGGTGTTCTTCCAGATCCAGCCCGAACGCTATCTGGTGGACCTGCCCGGCTACGGCTACGCCAAGGTGCCGCTGGAGCTGCAGGCGCACTGGCAGTCGTTCATCGACAAGTATTTCCGCACCCGCGACGCCCTGCGCGGCCTGGTGGTGGTGATGGACATCCGCCATCCGTTGAAGGACTACGACCGGCAGATGCTCGGTTACGCGGTGCAGCGCGGGCTGCCGGCGCATGCGCTGCTGACCAAGGCCGACAAGCTCGGCCGCGGCCAGCAGGCGCAGGCGCTGCAGCAGGTGCGCAAGGACCTGTCCAGCTCCTTTGGCGACACGGTCAGTGTGCAGCTGTTTTCTGGCGAGACCCGCCAGGGCGTGGACGAGGCGCGCGGTATCGTCGGCGGCTGGCTGGGGCTGGATACGGAGCCGACCGCTACGGAATGAGCGTGGCGGCGCCGGACCTCCGGCGTCTTTTGCGCGGGGGCTGCCTGCGATCGGCAGCAAGCGGCGGTCGTGTCTGCGTTGGCGGCATCGCAAGCGCGATGCCGGGCGCCCCCCGCAGGGGTGGATGCGGGTACGGGCGAAGCCTCGTGTACCCAAACTCCGCGAGACGCTTCGCGCCGTACCCTCACCCCAACCCCTCTCCCGACGGGAGAGGGGCTAGCGGCTGCTCCCTTCTCCCCTGGGGAGAAGGTGCCCCGCAGGGGCGGATGAGGGTACGGGCGAAGCCTCGTGTACCCAAACTCCGCGAGACGCTTCGCGCCGTACCCTCACCCCAACCCCTCTCCCGACGGGAGAGGGGCTCAAGCGCGCCGCGGCTGTTCTTCCTTCTCCCGCCGGGAGAAGGCTGCACTCAAGGCGTCGCCGGCAGCGGCGCGAACTCGGCGGGGACCCAGGCGAACGCAGCGCCGTCGCGGCGCACATGGCCCAGTCCCGGGAACGGCAGATGCGCGCCGGCGATCCACCAGCCGCCGTCGGCGGCCTGCGCCATGGTCCGCTTGCGCGCGGCGATCGCCGCAGCGCGATCGCTGTCGGCCTCGTAGGAGGCCTGCGGCTGCGCGAACTGCACCGCGTGGTAGTGCACCAGATCGCCCCACACCAGCAACTGCTGGCCGCCACCGCCGTCGAAGCGATAGGAGACGTGGCCGGGAGTGTGGCCGTGCGTGTCCAGCGCCACCGCGTTGCCGGGCAGCGCGTCGCCGGGCCGGAAGCGGCGCAGCCGATCCTTGGCCTGGTACGGCGCCGCCGCCGCGCGCGCCAGCGGGAACGCGAACTTCAGCATCTGCGGTGCGCCGGCTTCGCTGGCCGGATCCAGCCAGTAGGCGGCATCGGCCGCGCTCAGCCACACCGTGGCGTTGGGATAGGCGGCCTGTCCCTGCGCATCGAGCAGGCCGCACATGTGGTCGGGATGGGCGTGGGTCAGCAGCACGTCGTCCACCTGCGTCGGCGCGTAGCCGGCCGCGCGCAGGTTCGCCAGCACCTGGCCCAGGCCGGGGCCGAAGCAGGCGGCGGTGCCGGTATCGACCAGGGTCAGGTGCGTGCCGTCCTGGATCAGGTAGGCGTTGACCGCGGTCTGCAGACCCTGCGGCGTCTCGGGCACGTAGCGGTGGTCGAGCAGGCGCGCGATCGTGTCGGTCTCCAGATTGGACAGTTGCGCGCGCGGCAATGGCACCGTGCCGTCGAATAGCGCGGTGATGCGCAGCGTCCCGATCGCCTGGCGATAAACGCCAGGGACCTGGCTGGCCGGTGCGGCCGGCGCGGCGGCACGGGCGGCCGGCGGCAACGAGACGGCCATGGCGGCGGCCAACGCCAGCAGGGCCAGTGGGCGCGATACGAAAACGGGCATGAGACGTTCCAGCAGGGAAGCGGCGGTCGCCGCGGTCCGTGCATGCTGCGCGGATGGCGCTGCGCGATTCGCTCATTCGGCTGCGCGCGGCGCTCGCGGCGTGGTGGGTTGCGCGTGGCGCGAACGGGTTGCTAGTTGCCGATGCTCGCCGGATCCAGGCCGTAGCGCTGCTGGAAGCGCTGGCTGAAGCTGCGCGTGGAGCGGTAGCCGGCGCGCGCGGCCACTGTCTTCAGCGGCCAGCGGGTGGTGTAGAGCAGTTCCATCGCATGCGCCAGGCGCGCGTCGACGATCAGCTCGCGCAGCGTGGTGCCTTCGCCGGCCAGGTGCCGGCGCAGGGTCGCACCGCTCAGTCCCAGGCTGTCCTCGAGATCGCGCGAACGCCATGCGCGCTGCGGCTGCGCCGCGACCAGTTCGCGCACCTGCGCGGCGACACTCGGCGCGGGCGGCAACAGCAATCCGCCGTGGCCGCGCCGGCAGAACGCGACCACCAGCGCCGCCAGCGCCAGCCTGGCTTCGGTGTAGTGGCCATCCTGCAGCGCCTGCCGCCACTGCAGCAACGCGCTGCCGAACTCGACCGCGCGCAGCCGCGCCAGTTCCTCGCCGGCCGCCGGCAGCGGCTCGTTCCACAACGTGCGCGCCGCGCTCAGCGCTTCCTCGCACAGCGGGATCACCGCGGTCAGGTACAGGCCGCTGTGCGGGTCGGGAATGTTGACCACGTCGATGCGGCAGCGCCGGGTCACCAGGAACAGATCGCCCGGCACGAACTCCAGCGCCTGCGTCGCGGTGCGCACCTGCTTGCGGCCCTGCAGCAGGATCGCCAGCTGCGGCCGCGGGATGTCGACCGACCGCGCGCCGTGTTCGCTGCGCGCAGCGATGCAGGCGTAGCCTTCGGCACGTTCGCACTCCACCAGCGTCGCCAGTTGCGCAAGCAGCAGGAATTCGGGGTCGTGGGTATCGGCCATCGAAGACGATGCTACAGCAGCGCGTAGCGCGGCCCGCGGCCGGCGCGCGCTGCGGGCTGCCGTTGGCGCAGTTGCGATCGTCCACTGTCGTTGGTGAAAACGGGTGTCGTCGCGATGGTCGTGCGGTTCGGTGCACTCGCGACCGATGGTGCGAAGCCGCCCGGTCCCGCTGGAGGACGGAGATCGTGCCGGTCGCGGTCCCCGTGAAGCGTCGGCTCAGACCTGCACGCCGAACAGCCGGCCGACCGCGCCGGTGGCGAGCATCGCCGCCGCACCCCAGAACACCACGCGCACCGCGCCGCGCGCCCCGGACGCGCCGCCGGCGCGCGCCGCCAGGGCGCCGGTCAGCGACAGCCCGAGCAGCGTCGCCGCGACGGTCACCCCCACCTGGCGGCTCGCCGGCGCCAGCATCGCGGCCAGGATCGGCAGCGCCGCACCGCAGCAGAACGCGGCCGCCGATGCCAGCGCGGCCTGCAGCGGCCGTGCGCGCAAGGTCTCGGTGATGCCCAGTTCGTCGCGCGCATGCGCGCCCAGCGCGTCGTGCGCGGTCAGCTGCTCGGCGACCTGGCGCGCCAGCGCCGCATCCAGCCCGCGCTGGCGGTAGATGGCGGCGAGCTCGTCCAGCTCGCTGTGCGGGTCCTCGCGCAGTTCGCGGCGCTCGATCGCCAGGTCGGCGCGCTCGGTGTCCACCTGCGACTGCACCGAGACATATTCGCCGGCGGCCATCGACATCGCGCCGGCGACCAGGCCGGCGATGCCGGTGGCCAGTACCGCCGGCGCGGGCGCGCCGCTGCTGGCCACGCCGACCACCAGCCCGGCCACCGACAGGATGCCGTCGTTGGCGCCGAGCACCGCGGCGCGCAGCCAGCCGGCGCGGTCGGCGCGATGCAGTTCGGAATGGGCGGGGCGCATCGGCGGCCTGCATGGCGGGGGAACAGGCCTGCAGCCTAGCCGAGCGTGGCGCCGCCGGCAGTGCTGCGTCTCACTCGCGCCGGCGCGAACCGGGCGGATGTGGAATGCTGCAGCACCGCCGGTAGCGATGTGGGGCGGGCGCCGGTCACGTTATAGTGCGGCCCTTGCGATGTCGGCGGGCCATCCCCACATCGCCTCATCTTCCGTGCGAGCCTGCCCTTGTCGAGCCCCAGCCACGTTGCCGAAACGCCGATCACCGACCGCACCGAACTGGTCGAGGTGCTGGCCTCCGGCGAGAAGCCCGAAGCGCAGTGGCGCATCGGCACCGAACACGAGAAGTTCGGCTTCCGCCTGGACGACCTGCGCCCGCCGACCTTCGACGGCGAGCGCGGCATCGAGGCCCTGCTCAATGGCCTGACCCGCTTCGGCTGGGAGCCGGTGCTCGAAGGCGGGCGCACCATCGCGCTGCTGCGCGACGGCGCCTCGGTGACGCTGGAGCCGGCCGGCCAGCTGGAACTGTCGGGCGCGCCGCTGGAAACCATCCACGACACCTGCGTGGAAGTGGGCAGCCACCTCAACGAGGTCAAGCAGGTCGCCGACGAACTGGGCCTGGGGTTCCTCGGCATGGGCTTCCAGCCGAAGTGGCGCCGCGACGAGATGCCGTGGATGCCCAAGGGCCGCTACCAGATCATGAAGAACTACATGCCCAAGGTCGGCGCGCTCGGCCTGGACATGATGACCCGCACCTGCACGGTTCAGGTCAACCTGGACTACGCGACCGAAGCGGACATGATCAAGAAGTTCCGCGTGTCGTTGGCGCTGCAGCCGATCGCCACCGCGCTGTTCGCCGACTCGCCGTTCACCGAGGGCAAGCCCAACGGCTACCTCAGCTACCGCTCGCACATCTGGACCGACACCGACGCCGACCGCACCGGCATGCTCGACTTCGTATTCGAGGACGGCTTCGGCTACGAGCGCTACGTCGACTACCTGCTCGACGTGCCGATGTACTTCTCCTACCGCGACGGCACCTACGTCGACGCCAGCGGGCAGAGCTTCCGCGATTTCATGCAGGGCAAGCTGCCGGCGCTGCCGGGCGCGCTGCCGACGCTGCGCGACTGGTCCGATCACATGACCACCGCGTTCCCGGAAGTGCGGCTGAAGAAATACCTGGAAATGCGCGGCGCCGACGCCGGCCCGTGGGGCCGCCTGTGCGCGCTGTCGGCGTACTGGGTCGGCCTGCTCTACGACGACGCGGCGCTGGATGCGGCCTGGGACCTGGTCAAGGACTTCAGCCTGGTCGAACGCCACGCGCTGCGCGACGGCGTGCCCAGGCAGGCGCTGAAACTGCCGTTCCGCAACGGCATGGCACAGGACCTGGCCGCCGAGTCGGTCAAGATCGCGCTGGACGGCCTGCGCCGCCGCGCGCGCCTGAACGGCGACGGCCAGGACGAATCGCGCTTCCTGGAACCGCTGGTGGAGATCCTCCACGCCGGCGAGACCGCGGCCGAGCGCAAGCTGGCGCTGTATCACGGGGCGTGGCAGGAGAACGTCGATCCGGTGTTCCGCGAGTTCGCTTACTGATCGTCGCGCCTGGCGTAGCGTGTTCCCGTCGATGACGCATGGCGATTCCCGGCGTTGCAGCGCCGCCTCGCATTTGCCGCGTGTCTTCGCGGATGCGCCGATCACGGCCATGGGCCGCGTTACCTCAGGTTTTCTGTCTCCTGGCGATGGTGGATGCCCGGTGCGATACCGCGTTTGGCGGTTCAATGGCAGTCGGGCGGCATGAAGAAGCGCTCTCCACGTCTGCGTCTCGGGCGACCCTCTGGACTTGTTCTGGCGTTCGGAACGCTCCTGGGGCTCACGATCATCGGCTACGGCTGGATCATGCTTTTTCTTCGACCTGCCGGCATCGGGCCTTGCCGTCTCAACTGTGGTCTGCGGCAGGCCTACCTGACGTTTCTCGGCCAGCCGCTGTACAACCTCGTCTTCGGGTTGGCGGACGTCGCCCTTGGCGTGGCGTTGATCGCCTTTCTGGCGTGGATGCGCTTTCGTAAATAGGGATATCGAGCATGTTGCCAGAGCCGGCTGTCCACGCAGGCGCCGTGGCGCGTTCTACGTAATGCAGCTGGTGGTATGCATGAGCAGCTACCTGCCTTGCTGCATGGTCAACATGGTCTGCCGCTAGGTGTTCTGCATCGGGTGTTTGCCCCTGCGATTCTCCCATACGGCATTCTCATCGCTACCGGTGTCATGGCAGTGCCGCTTGTTCGGGCAGCTCCGGACTCTTTCGGGCGCTGCCTAGGTACGTCGACTGATGCGATGGTGTACTCCATTCAACTTGGGCGTTAGGATCCATGCCGAAGATTCGGGCGTCTGCAATACTCCTGATCGCCGCCGCAGGCGCAGTGATGGTGACGGGCGGCTTCTTCTATCCGCAGGCCAAGCGGTCTTGGCACGAGTTGCAAGCGCGGCGCGCTCAAGGGCGCGAATTCGTGAGCGCATCCGAATCCGATCAGAGAATGATCGTGAGAAGCCTTCTCCTGAACGAACTGGGCAAGCCGCCTTTGTGCGGTCCGTCGGGAGACTGCCCCAAAGAGCCGATCTTCTTCGACCGCCTGTCTGCGACGCTCCGGTCGGCAGACTACGAAGGGCCGGAAGCCAAATACACGTTCTTTACGATTAGGCCCGAGGGCTCGTTGGCCAATGACAGTGATGATTCTTGGCCTGCCCCGTTAAAGGCGCTGCTCGACAACCTGTCGCAGCGCCAGACCTACAATGCCGACCCGATGCTGTCTGGCGTGACCTATGTCGACCGAGCCGAGGACCTGCCGGTGTTGGGAGAACCAGACAGCTGCGACAGGCTCGTCAGCCCTAGGTTGGTGAGAATCAGCAGGGCGGCGATCCAGAATTCGGAAGGGCTTGCGCTCGTGTTGGTTGCGACGACGTTCTGCGATGGAAGCGGAGTCCCGGGCATGGCAAGCCTTCGCCGGGACGGCCCTGGTTGGCGAGTGCTGAAGGGTCGCTAGAGAGGCGGTGGCCACTCGATCACAGGAGTTGCAAGGCGATGCCGCGGCGGCCTTGAGCGCACAGCGCTGGGCGAGCGGGCCTGCAATGTGCAGCCACACTTCGTCAGTTCGCCGATTCATCGGTAATTCCGCTCTTTCAAGCTTTGCGTCGATCATGGATACTCGACACGAACCGCCCGGCGATCCAGCCGCGGTTAGGCGACATGGAGAGTGCCATCGTGGGGCTAATGAGGACATGTTTCGCGGCCTTGTTCCTGATGGCTGCCTGCGCATCGATTGCGCGCGCGGCGCCTGTCGCAAGCGACAGGCCGGCAGAAGTGGCGCCGGTCCCTGAAGGTGGGTTTTCCTGGCAAGGGCAGGTCTATACCGTCCCGGAGTTAGGTAAAGCACTCCGATTGGCCAAGCCGTCGGAGAGCATCACTTCTGTGGTGATGCTCGGCGACGACGCGACGGTGCAGGACGTGATTGACATCGCGGCGCTGTCGCATGCTGCAGGCCTTCCTGCGTTCTATCGGCTCAACGGCAAGCTTCACCGCATCGAGGTGAGCGAGTGATACCTCGCCATTCGTCGAGCCGATGCCGTCTTGCGGCGTGGGTTGATGCACGTGCCGGCCTTCGGAGCATGAAAGTCAGTGATAGCTCATCCGTCAGTTGCCGTGTTACACCTTCATGGCGAATGATTCGCCGCTGTCGAGGGGGGGCGGAGCAGTGGAGTTGCAGCGGCTGGCCTGCCACCGTGCAGAGCGGCTTGGTCCGCAACGCCACGACGTAAGCGGCCTGCCACACGCTAGCGTGCTCAATAGTGCATTCAACGAATCCGCTTTGCGGGCTGCTTAATTTTGGTGTCAGGTGCCATGCCCAACTTCCGCGCAACCTTTGGTATCAGCATCTGCATTGCGCTAGCGATTGCTGCGTGCAAGCCGCAGCAAGAGGGGCCGGCCCCTGCTCCACGATCGGCAACTCCCCCTGATTCGGCTGCCCATTCGCCAGCTCGGCCAGGCTTGCCTGCTGATGTCCGTACCATCATTGCGGCCAGCCGAGAAAGAATGTCCTTGGGAGAGGTCTACGACCCCAAGTACTACACCATGGCCTATCCGGGCGGAGACGTCGCCAACGACCGTGGCGTTTGCACCGACGTCGTCATTCGCGCCTACAGGCACCTCGGGATCGATTTTCAGCAGTTGATCCATGAGGACATGCGTCGGGATTTCTCGGCGTATCCGCAGCTTTGGGGGAGCCAATCGACCGACAGGAATATCGATCATCGGCGGGTGCCCAACATCGAGCGGTTTCTGACCCGCAAGGGCGCATCGCTGCCGATCAGCGATCGTGCCGTGGACTATCGCCCCGGCGACTTGGTGACGTGGCGGCTGGCTGGCGGGTTGCCCCACATCGGGATCGTTTCGGATCGCCATGCGCCAAGCAGCGACCGCCTCCTGATACTCCACAACATTGGTGCAGGCACTGCCGAAGACGATGTTCTTTTCAGTTATCCGATCGTTGGACATTTCCGCTACTACCCGGATGGCGCTTAGCCCGTCCAGGCCGGGCGTCCCCGGGGCGCCGCTTGGGTCTGATGCGACAACAGCCATTTTTGGACTTCTGCCGTGACCCATCCATTCACTACGTCCCACTATTTCAAGAACATCGCATGGCTCATTGTGATCGTGGGCCTTTTGATTTTTAGTGGCTATAAATTTTTCACAACATTGCATGTGCGTCCAAGCCCTGGGCCCTTCTTTGCAATTGCCGCATTCGCGCTGTTTTTGACTACTGTCAGGGTCTTCAGGCGGATTCTTGCCATCCGCCGTGGCCTTCCTCGGGGATAGCATCGTGCCGCAGCTTTGGCCAGGTGAACTGGCGCTTCGCTCGGTGATGCAAGGCGTTCATTCGATGCCGACTGCACTTCGAGAGCTGGTAGAGCTTAGATCTGAGCAAGTTATTTTGCGCGCGAGGTAGATGGCAGTCGCTGGTCGTGGCGAACACTCCCGCGTGGGGCGGAGTGCCGAGCCAAGTTTGCGTGCCTCTGATCGGCTTGCATGCCGCTGTCACCTCAGCCAGTCGCGGCCTGACACGGCAGCTCCACGCACACCCGCAACCCGCCTTCGGGGCGGTTGGTCAGGGTGATCTCGCCGCCGTGGGCGAGCACGATGCTGTGCGCCACCGACAGGCCCAGGCCGATGCCGCCGGTGTCGCGGTTGCGCGAGTTCTCGCCGCGGAAGAACGGCAGGAACAGTTGCTCGTGCTGGGCCGGGTCGATGCCGGGACCGTCGTCGTCGATCCACAGCACGCAGTCGGCGCCGTCGCGGTGCAGTTCCAGGCGCGCGCGCTTGCCGTACTTGAGCGCGTTCTCGAGCAGGTTCATCACCATCCGTCGCAGCGACAGCGGGTCGCCATCGAGGGTGATCGCCTGTCCGGCGACGAAGGCCACGTCCGCGCCGGTGTCGCTGGCATCGTCGACCACGCTCTCCACCAGCAGGCGGAAATCCAGCGGCGCGCGGGTGCCGCGGCGGCTGTCGTTGTGGATGAAGTCCAGCGCCGCGGAGATCATCGCCTTCATCTCGTCGATGTCGGCGATGGTCTTGTCGCGCAGCGGCGGTTGCAGGCCTTCCAGGCGGAACGCCAGGCGCGCCAGCGGCGTGCGCAGGTCGTGGGCGATCGCCGCGACCATGTGCGTGCGCTCGTTGACCAGGCGGTTCAGGCGCGCCTGCATCGCGTTGAACGAGTCGGCGGCCTGCACGATCTCGCTGGGGCCGCTGCGCTGCAACGGCTGCGCATCGGGATTGCGGCCGAGGCGGTCGGCGGCTTCGGCGAAGCGCTTGATCGGTGCGGCCAGTGCGCGCGAGAACCACCATGCCAGCGGCAGCATCGCCAGCAGGCCGGCAACGAACAACAGGGCGACCTGGGTCTTGAATGCGGTGGAGATGCGCCGCGGCGGCGACACCACGTGGCGCCAGCGGCCATCGGGTTGGCGCAGGGCGGCGGTGAACCCGCCAAGCAGCGGAGAGGCGGGCGCGAAGCCGCGGTCGCGCCATCGCGCGCCCATCGCACGCATCGTGGCGCCGAACGCGCCGGCGGGCATGGGCCGGTCCGATTGCGGTTGCGCAGGTGGCTGCGCCGCGACGCCCGGCGGTGGGCCGGGCTCGTCGAACGGCGGCGACCCGTTGCGCAGGAAACGTTCGTCGCCGGGGGGGCCGGCACGCGCCTGCATACGTTTCCGCGCGTCCATCGGGAAATTCGGATTGGGCAGGTTCTCGTCGCTGCTGCGGTAGAAACGCACGCGTTCCGGCGTCACGTCCAGCCAGTTCGCCATCATGAACTCGGCGATGGAATCGCGGATCTGCCCCGGCGCGGGCAGCGGCGCCCGCACCGAGTCGTGCACCTTCAGTGTCCGCGTGCCGGCGGGCATCTTGGTCGTCAGCAGCGCGATCACCTCCGGCGGATGTACCGGCATTTCGTAGACCGGCGTGCGCAACACGAGCAGGGCGATGCCGATCAGCTGCGCGGTCAGCAGCGCCGCCACCAGCAGCAGGAACGTGCGCACGAAGATCGACATGCCGCGGCGGCCCCGCTTGGGCGCGTTCACAGCCGGGCGACGCTCGGCAGCAGCATGTAGCCTTCGTTGCGCACGGTGCGGATCAGTTCGGTCTGCACGCGCTCGTTGATCTTGCGCCGCAGGCGGCTGATCTGGCTGTCGATGGCGCGGTCGTAGACCTCGGTGTCGCGGCCGCGCGCATAGTCGAGCAGCTGGTCGCGGCTGAGCACGCGCTGCGGATGTTCGACGAAGGTGCGCAGCAGCGCGAACTCGCCGTCGGAGAGATTGATGAAGATGCCGGTGGGGTCGCGCAGGTCGCGGCGGATCACGTCCAGGCGCCAGCCGGCGAATTCGTAGACATTGCCGCGCGCTTCCGGTGGCAGCGTCGCCGCCTGGCTGCGGCGCAGCAGGGCGCGCACCCGCGCCAGCAGTTCGCGCGGATTGCAGGGCTTGGCCAGATAGTCGTCGGCGCCCACTTCCAGGCCGATGATGCGATCGGTGTCGCTGCCCAGCGCGCTGAGCATGATCACCGCCGGCGCGCCGCGTTCGCTGGCCAGTTGCCGGGCGGCGCTGAGGCCGTCCTCGCCCGGCATCATCACGTCCAGGATCACCAGGTCCGGTTGGCGTATCGCCATCAGCCGGCGCATGTCGGCGACGTTCTCCGCGGCCTCCACCTGATAGCCGTGCTCCTGAAGGAACTCGCTGATGAGCCGGCGCAGATCGGGGTCGTCGTCGACCACCAGTATGAAGGAGTGCATGTCCATGATCTTGAAGGGCGGCCGCTCGGAGTTCAGCCAGTCTAGACGCGGCCGCTGCCGCCTGGAACTGGTGCGGGCGGGCCGTCGCTGCAGGGTGCAAGGCGGGCGCGTGATCGCGTGGCCATGATAGGCAGTGGCGTCGGTGGCCTCATGGCCGCTGTGTGTCGATGGCTGACATGCGTTGACACATTGCGCGCGCGCTGTCCGGACCGTGTGGCCTTTGCAGCTGCCGGGGGATCACAGGCCTGGCCCTGGTGCCGAGCGAACAGCGCCAGGGCCATGGCGGGCACGTCGCTGCATCGGTTCCGCCCTGCAGCGCCGCCCATTCAGCGCCAGGCGACCGAGACGCCGCCGCGCGCCCGCGCACCCGCGCGCTCGATCCGGGACGCGCGGGCGTTTTCTTTTGCGGGCGGAGGAATATACTGTCCCCCAGTATAGTTTCGGGACCGCCGTCGCATGCCGCACACGCCCCACGAGAAGAAACGCGTCCTGGCCCGCATCCGCCGCGTGCGCGGGCAGACCGAGGCGCTGGAGCGGGCGTTGGAAGGCGGCGCCGACTGCGCTGCGGTGCTGCAGCAGATCGCGGCGATCCGCGGTGCGGTCAACGGCCTGATGTCGGAAGTGATGCAGGCGCATATCCGCGAAGAATTCGGCCACGCCGCCGCCTCGGAGACGCAGCGCGCCGCGCGCGTGCGCGAGATGGGCATGCTGGTCCGCTCCTATCTCAAGTAACCCCGAACCCCACGACCCAACCCGCTAGTCCAGGAGAAACCTCATGAAATCCCGCGCCGCCGTAGCCTTCGAAGCCGGCCAGCCGTTGCAGATCGTGGAGATCGATGTCGAGCCGCCGCGCCAGGGCGAGGTGCTGGTCCGCATCACCCACACCGGCGTCTGCCACACCGATGCGTTCACGCTGTCCGGCGACGATCCGGAAGGCATCTTTCCCGCGGTGCTCGGCCATGAAGGCGGCGGCATCGTCGAGGCGATCGGCGAGGGCGTGACCAGCGTCAAGGTCGGCGACCACGTGATCCCGCTGTACACGGCCGAATGCCGCAAGTGCAAGTTCTGCCTGTCGGGCAAGACCAACCTGTGCCAGGCCGTGCGCGCCACCCAGGGCAAGGGCCTGATGCCCGACGGCACCACCCGCTTCTCCTACAACGGGCAGCCGATCTTCCACTACATGGGCTGCAGCACCTTCAGCGAATACACCGTGGTGCCGGAGATCTCGCTGGCGGTGGTCAATCCCGAGGCGCCGCTGGAGAAGGTGTGCCTGCTCGGCTGCGGCGTCACCACCGGCATCGGCGCGGTGCACAACACCGCCAAGGTCAAGCCGGGCGACTCGGTGGCGGTGTTCGGCCTGGGCGGCATCGGCCTGGCGGTGATCCAGGGCGCGGTACAGGCCAAGGCCGGGCGCATCCTGGCCATCGACACCAATCCGGGCAAGTTCGACCTGGCGCGCAGCATGGGCGCCACCGACTGCATCAATCCGAAGGACTACGACAAGCCGATCCAGGAAGTCATCGTCGAGTTGACCGATGGCGGCGTGGATTTCAGCTTCGAGTGCATCGGCAACGTGCACGTGATGCGTTCGGCGCTGGAGTGCTGCCATAAGGGCTGGGGCGAGAGCGTCATCATCGGCGTGGCCGGCGCCGGCCAAGAGATCAGCACGCGTCCGTTCCAGCTGGTCACCGGCCGCGTATGGCGCGGCAGCGCGTTCGGCGGCGTCAAGGGCCGCACCCAATTGCCGGGCATGGTGGAGCAGGCGATGCATGGCGAGATCGATCTGGATCCGTTCATCACCCACACCATGCCGCTGGAAGAGATCAACGAAGCCTTCCACCTGATGCACGAAGGCAAGTCGATCCGCACCGTGATCCATTTCTGACCTGACGGTCAGTCCGGCGCGCGGCCGATTCCGCGCATGCAGGTACGCGACAAACCCGGGAGGGGCATGATGAGTACCGTAACGATTCATCCGTCGGTGGACGGTGGTGTGCGCGCAGGCGCAGAGAATTTCCAGGGCGGCACCCTGGAATGCCACTGCGCCAGCGACAAGGTGACCGTGGACGTGGGAGCGCAGACCGCGCACAACCACGCCTGCGGTTGCACCAAGTGCTGGAAGCCGAAGGGGGCGACCTTCTCGGTGGTGGCGGTGGTGGGCCGCGACAAGGTCAAGGTCACCGCGCACGAGGAGAAGCTGAAGGTCGTCGACGAGAGCGCGACGATCCGCCGCCATGCCTGCACCGGCTGCGGCGTGCACCTGTACGGCCGCATCGAGAACACCGAGCATCCGTTCTACGGCCTGGACTTCGTGCATACCGAGCTGTCGCCGCAGCAGGGCTGGTCGGCGCCGGGTTTCGCGGCGTTCGTGTCCTCGATCATCGAGAGCGGCACCCGCCCGGAAGCGATGGACGGCGTGCGCAGCAGGCTGCGCGAGCTGAAACTGGAGCCTTACGACTGCCTGTCGCCGGCGCTGATGGATGCGATCTCCACCCACGTCGCGCGCAAGAACGGCGTGCTGCAATAACGCCCGCTGCCTGCGGCGTGCCGCCCTGGCGGCGCGCTGCGGCAGTGTCTTTCGGATGCGGCCGGGGTCTGCCCGGCCGCGTCCCCCAATCCGGGATCCATCCAATGGAACGCATCGAACACCATGCCTGCTGCGGCGGCTGGCAGGACGTCTATCGCCATCAATCGACCGTGCTCGGCTGCACGATGAACGTGGCCGTGTACCTGCCGCCGCAGGCCGAGCACACCGCGCTGCCGGTGCTGTACTGGCTCAGCGGGCTCACCTGCACCGAGCAGAATTTCATCACCAAGGCCGGCGCGCAGCGCTACGCCGCCGAGCACGGGGTGATCCTGGTCGCGCCGGACACCAGCCCGCGCGGCGACGACGTCGCCGATGCCGAGGGCTACGACCTGGGCAAGGGCGCCGGGTTCTACGTCAATGCCACCCGCGAGCCGTGGGCCAGGCACTACCGCATGTACGACTACGTGGTGCAGGAACTGCCCGCGCTGATCGAAGCCAACTTCCGCACCACCGGCGCGCGCGCGATCAGCGGCCACTCGATGGGCGGTCACGGCGCGCTGGTGATCGCGCTAAAGAATCCGGGCCGCTATCGCAGCGTGTCGGCGTTCTCGCCGATCGTGGCGCCGTCGCAGGTGCCGTGGGGCGAGAAGGCTTTTTCGGCTTATCTCGGCGACGACCGCGCCAGCTGGAAGGCCTACGACGCCACCGCGCTGATCGGCACCGCCACCGAACGCCTGCCGCTGCTGATCGACCAGGGCGGCGGCGACGAGTTCCTCGACAAGCAATTGCAGCCGCAGCTGCTGCAGGCCGCAGCCGACGCCGCCGGCTATCCGCTGACCGTGCGCGTGCAGCCTGGGTACGACCACAGCTACTACTTCATCGGCAGCTTCATCGGCGAGCACATCGCCCACCACGCGCGCGCGCTGCAGGGCTGACGTGCGCGATGCGGCGGCGTACCGGTGATGCCGGGCGCCGGCGGTCGCATGCGCCAGTGCGACGTGCGCAGCATTGGGGCGATGGCCAGATGCTGCAGGGGCATCATTGTGGGAGCGGCTTCAGTCGCGACGGGCGCTACCGGTAAGGCCCGTCGCGACTGAAGTCGCTCCCACAACATTACGTCGCCTGTAAGTAGACAGGGAGCCGCTTTGGGTGCCGTGGAGGTGTGCCGCTGGCATTGCGGAACCGGCCAGCTCCCATCGCCAC
The DNA here is from genome assembly GCF_031455575.1 of Xanthomonas sp. 1678. NCBI lineage: Bacteria > Pseudomonadati > Pseudomonadota > Gammaproteobacteria > Lysobacterales > Lysobacteraceae > Xanthomonas > Xanthomonas sp. 1678. The sequence goes on from NZ_JAVDSZ010000002.1 coordinate 462,476, forward strand.
CGGGGCATCGCGATCGCTGCTGCACGATGACGGTGCGGTGGCAGTTGCATGGCGATTCCGCGCGTGTGCCGGCGCGGCTGGTAAACAAATGCGTGGGGCGTCGTCCAATGCGCGGTTGTGCGATCGCGGTCGCGCCGGCTGAGACGGCGTGCGGCTAGATTCCTCGGCCTTCGCCATCGGGTCTTCCCGGACTGGAGCCGCGCCATGCTCGCTTGCCGCAAACCCGTATCGTCGTGCCCGCGGCAGCGCTGGCGCAGCCCGCTCAGCGCGCTGGCCATGCTCGCCTGCACCTTGTTCGGCGCCTGCGCGGCGTTGGCGATCGGCGCGGCGGCGGTGTAAGTAGGGCCAGTTTGGTCGAGGACGAGGTCAGAGCGCCTTCTCCTATCTGCTGACCGACGATGGGCGGCTTCAGTCGCGAGCGCTACTCCGAGGTCACCCGGCATCGCTGGCACAGGTTCGGATACTGCAACACGGCGGCGTCGGTCACGGCCACCGCGACGCGGCAGCGGCCGCGGCCGGCGCCAGGCTGGTGGCCCGCGACCACGACAGCGCACTGCCAAGACAGCCGGATCAAGGAACGCCCTGGTGTTCATGGCCCATCGCGGACCAGCTGCGGCCGCCGACGCGGGCGCCACTCAGCGTTGGACGCGATTGCGGACTTTGATGGACTGCCTTCGCCCCTCCGGCGCGAGTTTCCGCACCGTGCATCGGGCATCGCTGCATTCGATCGCCTGGCGCGGCCGCGCCCAACCGCTCAGCACGGCAGCCGCGCGGCCAGCTTGCCCAGCCGCCGCATCGCGCTTTCCAGGGTCTCGCTCCACGGTTGGCCGCAGGTCAGGCGCAGGTGGTCAGCGTAGTCGCCGCGGCTGGAATACAGGTGCCCGGGCGAGGTGCCGATGCCTGCGGCCAGTGCCGCTTCGAACAGCGCCTGGCCGCTGCCGCCGTCGGCCAGCTGCAGCCAGAGCGACAGTCCGCCGGCGGGATCGCCGACCCGGGTACCGGCCGGCCAGTGCCGCAGGATCGCCTCGCGCAGGCGCTGGCCGTTGTCGGCGAGGGTGCGGCGCAGCTTGCGCAGGTGCCGTTCCAGGTCGTGCTGCGCCAGGTAATCGGCCAGCGCCAGCTGCGGCAGGCTGGCGCCGCCGACGGTGGAGAAGTACTTGGCGCGGACCAGCGCATCGGTCCATTCGCCGCCGAGCAGCCAGCCCACGCGCAGGCCCGGCGCCAGCACCTTGGAAAACGAGCCGCAGGTGATCACGTTGCCGTGCGTGTCGAAATGGCGCAGCGGACGCGGCCGTTGCCCGGACCAGTCCAGCTCGCCGTAGATGTCGTCCTCGATCACCACGGTGCCGTGGCGCGCGCAGCTGTCGAGCAGGGCGCGCTTGGCGCTGTCCGGGGTCAGGCTGCCGAGCGGATTGTTGAAGTTAGGCACCAGCACCGCCGCGCGCGCGGGCGTGCGCTGCAGCAGCGCGTCCAGGCGTGCGGCGTCGATGCCGTGGCCGGCGCGGGTGGGCACTTCCAGCACCTTCAGCCGCAGCGCCGCCACCGCCTGCAGAATGCCGTGGTAGGTCGGCGTCTCCACCAGCACCACGTCGCCGGGCGCGGTCAGCGTGCGCAGCGCCAGGCTGATCGCTTCCATCGCGCCGGCGGTCACCACCACTTCGTCCGCCGCCACCGTGGTCGCGCAGTGCGCGTAGCGCTGTGCGATCTGCCGGCGCAGCGCGGCGTGGCCTTGCGGCGGCGCATAGTCGAGCGCGACGCCGCGGTGGCGGCGCAGCTGCCGCGACAGCGCGGCTGCCAGTTGCGCGCCCGGCAGCAGCGCCGGCGCTGGCGTGGCGGTGTGCAGCGGCACCAGGTCCGAGCGCGCGAGCATGTCCAGCACGCCCTGCAGCGCCGGGTTGTCGACCATGCCCGGCGTGCGCCGCCGCGCCGTCACCGGCAGCGGCGGCAACGGCTGCGCCGCGGCGCGCACGAAGTAGCCCGAACGTGGCCGTGCCTGCACCCGCCCTTCGCGTTCCAGCTGCAGGCAGGCCTGCACCGCGGTGGCGGTGCTGATGCCGTGGCTGGCGGCCAGTTGCCGGATCGACGGCAGGCGCTCGCCGGTGCGCAGCGTGCCGCGCTCGATCTGCTGGCGCAGCTGCGTGGCGAGCGATTCGTACAAGAGCATGCGGGCGCCTCATCTGTATCGGTCCATTTACAGCGTAACTGAATCTGTAATGGTCGCGCGCCGCATTGCAGACTGGGTCCATGCCGGCCATCGCGTCCGGCATCTCTCTCCCGTTGCGAGGTGGGTCATGCCGCTGTCCCTGTTCGTCGTCGATGCCTTCACCACGGTCCGCTTCAAGGGCAACCCGGCCGCGGTGGTGCCGCTGCAGGCGTGGCTGCCCGACGCGTTGATGCAGGCTATCGCCAGCGAGAACAACCTGTCGGAGACCGCGTTCTTCGTGCGCGATGCCGACGGCGTGTTCGCGATCCGCTGGTTCTCGCCGCTGAAGGAAGTCGGCTTCTGCGGTCATGCGACGCTGGCCAGTGCGTTCGTGATCGCCACCCAGCAACTGGCGCCGTTCCCGCTGCGCCTGCGCGCGGCCGCGGTCGGCGAACTCGGCGTGGAAAGGGTGGCCGACGGCACGTTCGAGATGCGCTTTCCGAATCAGGCGCCTGCCTTGTTGGCGTCGGTGCCGCAGGCTTTGCTCGATGCCTTGTCGATCGCACCGCAGGCGGTCTACGTCAACGGCCAGGCGTACATCGCGGTGTACGCGGACGAACGCCAGGTGCGCGACGTGGTGTCGGACCTGGCGCGGATGCTGGCGCTGGCGCCGCGCGACGTGGCGGTGACCGCGCCCGGCAGCAGCCACGATTTCGTGTCGCGCTATTTCTGGCCGGCCAACGGCGGCGCCGAAGACCCGGTGACCGGCTCCATCCACGCCGCGCTGGCGCCGTTGTGGGCGCAGCGGCTGGGCAAGTCGCAGCTGAGCGCGCTGCAGGCCTCGGCGCGCGGCGGCGAACTCGGCTGCCGGGTCGAGGCGCAGCACGTCTATGTGCGCGGCAGCGCGGTGCAGTACCTGCACGGGACGATCGCGCTGTGAGCGCGGCGGTGGCCGTTCCCGCCGGCGCCGCGCGGCGCGCGCTGTGGCAGTTGCTGCTGGCGGAAGTGCTGATCGGCTCGGTCGGCGTGTTCGTGCACGAGAGCGGCCAGGACCCGGTGACCGCGGTGTTCTACCGCTGCCTGTTCGGCGCGCTGTTCCTCACCGTCTGCGGCCTGCTCGGCGGCCAATTGCGCGGACTGTGGCGCGAACGGATGCTGCTGCGCGACGCGGCGGTCAGCGGCGTGCTGCTGGTGCTGAACTGGGTGGCGCTGTTCGCCGGCATGGCGCGCTCGTCGATCGGCGTGGCGACGATGGTCTATCACGTGTTCCCGTTCGTGATGCTGCTGCTGGCGGCGTTGCTGCAGGGCGAGCGCACGCGCCGTTCCGATCTGGGTTGGACGCTGCTGGCGTTCGTCGGCGTGGCCTGCTCGGCGGACCCGGCGCGGCTCTGGCAGACCGCCGATCGTAGCTACCTGCTCGGCATCGCGCTGACCCTGCTAGCGGCGCTGCTGTGCGGTGCGTCGCTGCTGATGTCGCGGCGCATCAGCCGCGAACGGCCGCTGGCGGTGGTGACGGTGCAGTGCTGGGTGGGCACGCTGCTGCTGGTGGGATTTTCCAGCGGCAGCGCACTGCATCCGGGCATGCACTGGCTGTGGCTGGCCGGCCTGGGCGTGATCCACAGCGGCATCGTCTACGTGTTGTTCTATTCGTCCTACCGGCACCTGCACGTGGCGACGATCGCGATCCTGGCGTTCGTGTACCCGCTGGTCACGCTGCTGCTGGACTACCTGCTGTACGGCCACCGGCTGGTGCCGGTGCAATGGCTGGGCCTGGCGCTGATCGTGCTCGGCACGCTGGCAGTGAACCTGAAATGGCGCTGGCCGCGGCGCGCGGCGGGCACAGCGGCAGGGAGCGTGGTGCCTTAGATGCTCATTGCAGTCGGCCAAGCACTGTAGGAGCGGCTGCAGCCGCGACGGACTTCTCCAGCAAGGCCTGTCGCGACTGAAGTCGCTCCCACAGGTGTCATCGGCTGCACCAAGGCTGCTCTAGCCGATCCACGTCGTCGCGGGCACGCGGCGAATACGCTCAACGCACGTTGCGCAGTTCCCAGCCGCTGCCGGCGAGCAGGCGCATGCGCTGCTTGAGGATGTCGCCAGGAATGCTGGTGGTGGCGACCAGGTCGATGCGCAGGTCGTCCTGCTTGCCGCTGACCGTGGCTGCCGGGTCGACGACGCCCAGCGCCGGATCCACCTCGTCCGGTTCCGGCTGCAGCGCGCGCCAGCGCTCGAACCAGGCCGGGCTGCTCAACGCCTGCTGCAGCTGCTCGGCGAAGGCGTCGGCGCCGTTGGCGCTGAAGCTGAGCGTAGGTTCGCTGCCGCGCGCGCGGGCGGGGTCGGGCAGGCTGATCGAATAGGTCACGGCCATGGCGGTTCCTCTGTGGAGCGGTGCGGCGCAGCCTAGCAGGCGGCGTCGTGAGTGGGCCGTCTACATCGCGATCTCCATCGCGATCCCTGTAAGGAGCGGCTTCAGCCGCGACAAGCTGCCGATAGCTCCTGTCGCGGCTGAAGCCGCTCCTACAACAACGGACCCGCTCGCAGCGCTAGGCGAACGTATGCGGCGCGTCGGCGAAGCCCAGGGTGATCGCGCCCTTGCCGACGTTGACCATGCCGGTCAGGCTCATCACGCTTTCCAGCACCTCCACCGCATGCGTTTCGCAGGCCTGGCGCAACGCCGCGTAGCCGGGCAGGGCGCGCAACTCGCTCAGCTCGCCGCCGTAGCTCAGGCACAGCGTCGGCGTCAGCAGCCCTGCGGCGACGCGCTTGCCGACGAATTCGAACAGTTTCTGCACCGCGGCGTCGAAGCCCTTGATCTTGGCCACCGGCGCGGTCTCGCCGCGATAGCCGTGCAGCACCGGCTTGATGTCCAGCGCGGTGCCGAGCGCGGCGCTGAGCAGGCCGACGCTGCGGTCGCCCTTGCTGCGCGCGCGGGCGCGCATGTAATACAGATCGCGGGTGATCATGTAGCCGTGCACGTTGCCGGCCAGTTCCTCCAGCCGTTCGCGGATCGCCTGCACGCTGGCCCCGGCCGCGCGCAACCGCACCGCTTCCACCGCGGTCACCGCCTGCGCGGCGAACAGGTTCTGCGTGTCGATCACCCGCAGCGCGAACGGCGAGGTGTGCCCGGCGGCCTGGCGGATCGGCTTGTAGTCGTTGAGGATGGCGAAGCTGGCCTGCAGCGCGTGCTGATGGATCGGGCTGCGGGTCTTGGTGATAGTCATGCAGAACACGTGGTCGTAGTCGATCACCAGCCGGCTCAGGAACAGCTCGCGGATCTGCGCGACGCTGAACGGAATGGTTTCCGCCTCGGCGCCGTGTTCGGCCACGTGCGCATGCAGGAAGCTCAGCGTGGCTTCCTCGTCGCGATGGTCGGCCAGCAATGCCTCGCCGATGCGCACGCTGATCGGCAGCAACACGATGTTGTTGTCTGCGATGTAGTCCTGCGGCAAGTCGCAGGCGGAGTCCACCACGATCCCGATACGCATCTGGCCCCCTCCGGCATCGCGCTTGGTTACTGCCGGCTAGGGTAGCGCAGACGCCGCGCGGCGTCGCGGCCGGGTCAGGCGCCGCGCTGCACGCCGACGGGCAGCGCCGCCAGCCGCGCCATTTCGCCGCGCTGCAGCAACTGCGGATCGGCCAGCAGCGCCTGCATCAGCGGGTGCGCATCGTTGCCCCACAACAAGGTATCGCCGATCTGCAGCGTCGGTACGCCGAACACGCCGGCGGCGATCGCCTGATCGGTATTGCCGCGCAACTGCGCCTTGACCTGCGGATCGGCAAGTGCGGCCGGCGCATCGGCGATGCCCAAGGCCAGCGCCAGCGGGGCCAGCGCCGCCGCATCGTCGCCGGCACGGCCGTCGCGCCACAGCCAGTCGAAGATCGCATCGATCGCCTGCGGCGTGCTGCCGGCGGCGATGCACAGCCGCAGCGCCGCCAGCGGATTGAACGGATGCGCCGGCGGAAAGCGCAGCGGCACGCCCTCGTGCTGCGCCTGCCACTGCACGAACTGGTAGGTGAAGCTGCGTTTGTGCGCGATCTCCGCCGGCCCGCGCGTGTGCAGATGCTGCAACACCGCGCCGAACACGATCGGCACCGGTTCGATCTCCGCGAACTCGGGCAGCGCCTTGAGCTTGTGCCAGTGCAGATAGGAAAACGGCGAGACGAAATCGAAATACCAGCGCAGGGTCATGGGCTTCTCCTGGAGGATGCTGCCAGCTTATCGCGGGGTGGCGCGCCGCGTGATCATGTTGCGCTGCGAAGCGGTGGACGAGGAACCGGCGTCGCCGCTGCGGCTGGCGTAGACAATGCCGCCGCGCAAATCTCACCTGCACGTTGGAACTGGGAAGCGGCGCACTCGGACGGCCTCGAGCGAGTAGCGGTATTGCGCCAGCGCATGCCGCGCCCGCGTCTTTTCATAGCTCCGCACGTGGGCGGCTTGCTAGCGTCCGTCGCGGCAGCAGCCCCGCTGCCGAGGTTTCCAGACACGCTGAGGAGAGACCGACATGCACGACATCGATATCGCCGCCGCCGCCTTGCCGCGCCGCTGTTCTGCCGCCACCGCCGCGCCATCCGCCTGGCGCCGCGCGCGCCGGCTGCGTGCGCTGTTCGCACTGGTACTGGTCGCCTTCGCACCGGCGGCACTGGCCGGGCCGTACCAGGTGTACGGCAACCAGTACGCCTGGGTGAACAACTTCAACGATCCCAACAACGTCATCCAGGGCACGTTCCACAGCGGCAGCACGCCGAGCATGACCGTGACCTTCAACTTCGCCAGTTCCAGCCTGTACGGCTATCCGGCGATCCTGCGCGGCTCGCACTACGGATTCAATCCGACGTCCGACCGCACCTTCCCGCGGCAGGTGTCGGCACTGCAATCGTTGCCGTCCACGTTCGCCTATTCGTCCGGCGGCAGCAACATGGCCGGCGATTTCGCCTATGACCTGTTCCTGCGCTGGGACAACAACACCTCCTCCAGCGCGATCCCGCAGACCGAGGTGATGATCTGGGGCGGCCACAATTCCTATCCGATCGGCACGCTGACCGCGAGCAATGTGATCAGCGCCGGCGGCTACAGCTTCGACCTGTGGGAGGGCATGAACACCGCGGCCGGCTACTACGTGTACACCTTCATCCCGCACAACACCGCCGGGCAGCCGAACCTGCCGACCAACGGCAACCTCAACATCGACATCAAGCCGTTCCTGACCTGGCTGCACAACAACCGCGCGCAGGACGGGCGCTACAGCAACGCGATGTACCTGCACGTGGTCGAAGCGGGATTCGAGGTGGTGCGCGGCAACGGCTGGGCCTGGTTCCAGGCCAATATCGATGCGAACTAGGCGCGGCCCGTCGCACGAGGGCGTGGCCGGTCGCGTGACACTGCGGAAGACGTGGCGCTGCCGATGGCGGCAGCGCCACGTCGTGCGCGGCTGTTACGGGTACGCCCGCGGCAGCGCGCCGGACTGCTTCATGTAACGGTCGCGCAGTTCGGTCTGGCGCGAGCGCATCGGTAGCGCGCGGCCGCCCAGCCAGACCTGCTCGGCATAGTGGGCCACGTCCAGCGGATCGCCTTCCCACAGCACCAGGTCGGCGAGCTTGCCGGGGGCGATGCTGCCCAGCCTGTCGCCCACGCCCAGCGCCTCGGCCGGCACCCGGGTCAGGCCGGCCAAGCCGTCGTCCCAGGGCAGGCCGTGGGCCACCGCGTTGCCGGCCAGCTGGCGCTGCTTGCGTGCGTTGTGCGAGCCGTCGCCGCCCTGGGTGAAGCTCACCGCCACGCCGGCCGCGTGCAGGCGCGCGGCGTTTTCCAGGGTGGCGCCGATCTGGTCGAAGCTGGCCGGCAGGTCGTCCAGCGCGTTGACGAACACCGGCACCTGCGCCGCGGCCAGCTGCGGCGCCAGTTTCCACGCCTCGTCGCCGCCGGCGATGGCGATGCGTACCTTCTCGCGCTGCGCCCAGCGCAGCAACTGGCGGATGTCGGCCGCCCGGTTCACCGCCACCACGATGCGGCCCTGGCCGGCCAGGTACCTGGCCAGCACGGCGCGGCCGGCCGGGGTCAGCAGCGCGTGCGGCGAGTCCGCCGGCATGCGTCCGCGCGCTTCGCTCACCAACTGGTCGAGCAGCATCCATTGCGCCGCGCGCGACTTGCCGCTCAGTTCCAGCGCGTCGCTGCCCAGGCGCACGTACAGCGCGCGCGGGCCGATCGGGTCGGCGCCGCCGTCCAGGCGCATCACCGCGCCCTGGCCGGCGATGAAGGCGCCGCCGCTGTTGGCGCCGAGCGCGGTGAAGCCGATGCCCTCCACGCGCGCGACCGGGATCAGTACCGACTCGGGGTTGTAGGCCAGGGTCACGTCGAACTCCGGGCGCATCGGCTGGTCGCGCGGCAGGGTCACGGCGCTGTCCACGGTGGACGATTCGCCGGACACTTCCTCGATGCCGATCTCGGTGATGCCGCCGAACAGCGCCGGGGTCAGCGGGCGGCCCTTGGCCTCTACCACAGTCACCCCGGCCGGCGCCGCCAGGCCGCTGCCGACCGCGCGGATGGTGCCGCCTTGGACCAGCACGTCGGCGTTCTGCAGCGTGCCGCGCGCGCTGGCGGTGTGCACGGTGGCGCCGCGGATCAGCACGTCCTGGGCGAAGGCCGGCGCAGTGCCCAGCACCAGGCAGGCGGCGACGGCCAGGCGTTGCGCCAGGCGGCGCGGATGCGGAAGGATGCGGCTCATGGGGCAGCCTCCTGGCCGAGCATGAAGTCGGATGTGGGTTGCAGGCGGCGGTCGGCGCGGTCGTAGACCTGCGCGCCGTCGATGTAGACCTTCTCGGCCAGCGCGTAGGAACTGAACGGGTTGCCGTTCCACACCACCACGTCGGCCATCTTGCCCGGCTCCAGCGCGCCGGTCTGCTTGTCGATGCCCAGCGCCTTGGCCGGGTTGCTGGTCAGCCAGCGGATCGCGCGCTCGGGCGGGATGGCGATGCCGGCGCGGCGGCCGGCGGCCATCGCCTTGGCCGCTTCCTGGTTGAGCCGCTGGATGCCTTCCTCCGAATCCGAATGCACGATTGCGCAGCCGTTGGCGGGGCGGTCGACCAGCGCGATGTTTTCCTGGATGCCGTCGAAGGCCTCCATCTTGAAGCCCCACCAGTCCGCCCACAGCGCGCCGCAGACGTTTTCCTGGGCCAGCCGGTCGGCGACCTTGTAGGCCTCCACGCCGTGATGGAAGGCGGCGACCTTGAAGCCGAATTCCTTGGCCAGGTCGAGCATGGTGGTCATCTCGTCGGCGCGGTAGCAGTGGATGTGCACGCGGATGTCGCCGTTGATCGCGCCGGCCAGGGTGTCCAGCTTCAGGTCGCGCTTGCCGCCGCTGTCGCCGGAGCTGTCGTTGTCGCCGGCGCCGCGGCTCCACCAGTGGCGCTTCTCCGGCGCCTTCTTCTTCGGCGCGTTCTTGCGCAGGTATTCGCTGGCGTCGATGAACGCGGCGCGGTAACCGGCGACGTTGCCCATGCGCGTGGCCGGGCCGCCCTTCTCGCCGTACACGCGCTTGGGGTTCTCGCCGCAGGCCATCTTCAGGCCCCACGGCGCGCCGGGGAACTTCATCGCCTGGTAGGTAGTGGCGGGCACGTTCTTCAGGGTCACGCCGCGGCCGCCGACGAGGTTGGCCGACCCCGGCAGCACCTGCAGCGAGGTGACGCCGCCGGCCAGCGCGGTGCCGAAGCCCGGATCCTGCGGCCACACCGAATGCTCGGCCCAGACGTTGGGCGTCACCGGTGCAGTCATCTCGTTGCCGTCGCTGTGCGCGTTGACGCCGGGGCTGGCGTACACGCCCAGGTGCGAGTGCACGTCGATGATGCCGGGCGTGACCCACTTGCCGTGGCCGTCGATGCGGGTGACGTTGGCCGGGGCGGCCAGCGCGCGGCCCACGGCCTGCACTCGGCCGTCCTGCAGCAGGACGTCGGCATCGTCCAGGCGCTCGCCGGTGCCGGTGAGCACGGTGGCGTGTTCGATCAGCACCGGCGTGGACGCCAGCGGCCGGTACGTGCTGGGGTAGGGGTCTTCGACGAAGCGCGAGGCCGCCGCGGCAGGGCCGCACAGCGCCACGCCCAGGCAGGCGAGCAGCAGATGACGCATCAGATTTTTCCCCGGATGATTGAATGCGGGCGTGGAGCCGCCTGCGCACGCTAGCCCGAGCCGGCGCGCTTGCCAAGTGCAGGCGTGCCGGATGCCGGATCTGCGCACTGCACCGCGTGGCGACGCCGGATCGGGTATAGAAGCCGATTGCCGACCGATGGAAGTGCGATGACCGAGACCACGCCCCGCGACGTTGTGGAGTTCTGGCGCAGTGCCGGCCGCGAACGCTGGTTCGCCGCCAACGAGTCGTTCGACGCGAACGTGCGCCAGCATCTGCTCGACGCGCACCACGCCGCGGCGCGCGGCGAGCACGCGGCGTGGCTGGACAGCGCCGAGGGCGCACTGGCGCTGCTGCTGTTGCTCGACCAGGTGCCGCGCAACGTCTTCCGCGGCAGCGCGCATGCCTATGCGACCGATGGCCTGGCGCGGCGCTACGCGCACCGCGCGCTGGCGGCCGGCTACGACCGGCAGGTGGAGCCGGAACTGCGCATGTTCTTCTACCTGCCCTACGAGCATGCCGAGGACCCGGCGCTGCAGCGCGAGGCGGTGGAGCTGTTCAGTGCGCTGGGCGATGCCGACAGCCTGCAGTGGGCCATGCAGCACGAGGACATCATCCAGCGCTTCGGCCGCTTCCCGCATCGCAATGCGGCGTTGGGGCGGGACACGACGCAGGAAGAACAGCGCTTCCTGGACGAGGGCGGTTTCGCCGGTTGAGCGGCGCGCCGTGGCAGCGCTTTTGTAGGAGCGGCTTCAGCCGCGACAGACTCTTCGGGTAGAACCTGTCGCGGCTGAAGCCGCTCCTACAGTGCAGCGCCGAACGTTTGCGCGGCCGAGGCGCTCAGCAGCCGCCGACCAGGTCGTCGATGCGCCATTGGCCATCGACCATGTGCAGCAGCCAGAAGCCGTAGGTTTCGTAGCCGGAATGCTGGATCAGGAAGTCGACGTTGCCGTCGGCGTCGATGTCGGCGAACTGCAGCGGCGCGTAGTCGTCCTTGCGGCCCTCGCAATCGTCGCAGCCGTAGTCGGCGATGCTTTTGCGCAGCCGCCAGCCGGCGTCGCTGCGTTCCAGCACCGCCAGCATGGAGGTCAGGTAGGGCGAGTCCCCTGCCGAGGCCGGCGCAGCGTCGTGGACGCTGGCGGTGACCAGCGCCACCTCGTGGCCCGGACGCTTGGCGTCGGCGATCACGGTCAGCGTCGGCGTGTCGCCGCTGGACGGGGTGGCGAGATGCGCCAACAGGCGCTTCAGCGCCGCGGCAGGCAAGCGCTTGCGCACCGACGGATCGTTGCCGACGACCTGCAGCAGCGCGCGTCGCTGGGCTGCGTCGGGGGTGCCGCGGGTGAAGCGCTGGCCGGGGTTGAGGTCGAACGTAGCCAGCAGCGCGGCGTGGTCGAGGACCGGGCCGTGCGCGGTCTTCAGGCGCACGCGCAGGTCGCCGCCGCACATGGTGTTGTCGTCGACCGAGAAGCCCAGCGGCGTCGCCACGCCGTCCTGCTTCCCATCGTCGAACACCCGCATCGGCGTCTTCAGCCCGCGCCACTTCGCCAGCTCGGCCTCGTCGGACGGCGCATTGCGCACCGGCACATAGCTCATCACCGTCTCGCCTTCGCCGACGGGCGCGACGTAGATCACCGACGGCGGCGGCGTGGTCTGCGCCGGGGTGGGCGCGGCGCGGGCGGAGAAGGCGGCGAGGGCGACGAGGGCCGCGGTGCAGCGCAGTGTGCGTGTCATGTGTCGGTGTCCCCTGAAGAGCGAAGTGCTGTCGCAAAAAAAGCGGGCGACCCTTCGATCGCCCGCCGCATGCTGCCGTGTCGCGCCGCGTGGCCGGTTCAGTACTTGGCCACGCCGCTGTCGACCTGGTCGGCCCAGGCGTCGATGCCGCCGACCACGTTGTGCACGCGGGTGAAGCCGAGCGCACGGAACTGCTCGGCGGCCTGCGCGCTGCGTCCGCCGTGGTGGCACAGGAACGCCAGCGCGGTGTCCTTCGGCAGCGCTTCCAGCTGCGCGCGCTGGTCGCCGTCCAGGGTGCGGAACGGCACGTTGACCGAGGCGATCGCGCGCTCTTCCGGCGGGCGCACGTCGACCAGGATCAGGCTGCCGGCGCGGACCTGGTCGTCGGCGTCGCGCACGCTCAGTTCCTGCACCGGCTTGGGCGCGTTCGGGTTGTCGATCGCCAGGCCGCGGCCGCGCAGATCGTCGACCCAATCGATGGTGATGCCTTCGGCGCGGCGCGCGCTGGCCAGGTCGAACTGCACGCGCAGGCCGTTGGACTCGGCGGCGATGGCGTTGGGGTCGGTCGGGGCCAGCTGGAAGTTCGGCTGGAATTGCGCATCGATCGCCAGCGCCAGGGTCGCGCCCGGGGCGTCGGCCAGCGCGCCGCGCAGCATCTCGGCGGCGGCGTCGGTGATGGTGATCGCCGGCGGGGTGCGGTCCGGCGCCTGCACGCCGAGCAATTCGCTCAGCTCGCCGCTGCCGGCCATCTGCAGGATGATGTCGCTGCCGCCGACCAGCTCGCCGTCCACGTACAGCTGCGGGATCGTCGGCCAGTCGCCGTAGGCCTTGATGCCTTCGCGGATGTCCTGGTCGGCGAGCACGTTGACGTGGGCGAAGTCGACGCCCAGCTCGTTCAGCGCGCCCACCGCCTTGGCGGAAAAGCCGCATTGCGGCATGCTCGGCTGGCCTTTCATGAACAGCACGACGCGATTGGAACTGAGCAACGTTTCGATGCGGGAACGCAGGGCGGGATCGAGGGACATGGCAGTGATTTCGGTCGCTGAGTCGGACCGTCCATTCTACGCCGCATGGCATCATGGGGCATGACAGTTCCGGAAACGCTGCATCGCATCCCCCGCCACCCCTACCGCTGGCTGGCCTGGGCGCTGGCCTCGCAGGCCCTGGTGGCCTGGCTGTGGTGGGGCTGGGGCTGGCGGATCGGGCTGCCGGCGCTGCTGACCTCGCACGCCGCGTTCGTGCTGCCGGTGTTCCTGCCGCGGGCCTGGCTGTACGCCCCGGTGCTCAGCCGCCTGCCCGGCAGCGCGCCGCAGGTGTGGCTGACCATCGACGACGGCCCCTCCGACGACACCGCGGCGCTGCTGGACCTGCTCGACCGCCACCAGGCCAAGGCCACCTTCTTCCTGGTCGGCGCACGTGCCGCCGCCCGCCCGCAACTGGTGCGCGAGATCCTGCGCCGCGGCCACGGCATCGGCAACCACAGCCACACCCATCCGCAGGCCTGGTTCTGGGCGCTGGGCCCGCGGCGCATGGCGCGCGAGATCGGCCAGGCGCAGCAGGCGCTGAGCGCCATCGCCGGCACCGCGCCGCGCTGGTATCGCTCGGTGGTGGGCATGACCAATCCATTCGTGGCCGCACCGCTGCGCGCGCATGGCCTGACCCGGGTCGCCTGGAGCGCGCGCGGCTTCGACGGGGTGAAGTGCGACCCCGGCGCCACCGTGGCGCGCATCGTGCGCGATCTCACGCCCGGCGCGATCGTGCTGCTGCACGAGGGCGCGGCGCATGGCCACAACCTGGCGATCGTGGAAGGCGTGTTGCAGGCGATGCACGAACGCGGCTACCGCAGCGTGCTGCCGAGCTAGCTGGCAGCACGCTGCGGTTGCGGCGGGTCGCGGCACCCTTGCGTCCGCCGCTCGGGCATGTCGTGAAACGCATCGCCCTGCCGACGCTAGCCGTCGTAGAGCTGGCCAAAGACGATCAGCGCGACGACACCGATCAGGGTCGCGATCGCGAAGATCAGGCCGAGCACACCGTACAGTTTCCTGCGGTCGCGCTGGAGGAAGCAGCCGATGCCGAGCGCGGCCGCCGCCAGCTCGGCGAAGATGGTGATCATCAGTGCCAGGCCGAGCAGCATCGCCAGCGGCGTGTCCTCGTCCAGGCTGCCGGGCTGGGAATACACCAGCGCCCCACAGACGACGATCAACGCGAGCATCAGCGCGGCGGCGATCAGGCTGACCGCGAACGATGCGATGCCGAGGCCGGAATAGGGAGGAAGCGTCGGGGAGGTCATGCGGACTCCGGGGAAGTACGGGATCGTCCCGGCGCCGCTGCGCGCAGGACAGGGAATAGGGTATGCATGCGCTGCGCCTGCCGCGCCGGCACGCAGTGCCACGGCCGCGATCGGGTATGCGCATCGAGCCCGGCAGATCGGCGCGGTCGCTGGAAGAGGGAGGCGCTGCACATCGCTGCGGCCTGCATGTCCATCCATGGATCCGCACGTTGCTGCTGATGCGCCAGCGGCGGCGCGGCAGTATAGACGCCGTGCGCGGCAACTGCTGGCAGTGGCCTTGGAATGCGCTGCTTGGCTGCGCTGCAAACGCAGACGCTCAACCGAGGTGTGGCGTTTCTCGTACCCAGGCATCTAGCTGCGGCGATCCGTGTGACTTCCAGCGACGCTGCCCTGCGACGTTCCGAGCGGGAATGCGAGGCGAGCCGCGTCAGCGCGGCTCGGCCACGATCAGCCAGTTGTTGAACGGGGTGTTGCCGTACAGCGGCGCGAACGTGGCGCCCAGCCCGGCCGCGTCGAGCTGCGCTTCCAGGCTGTCGCGGGTCGGATAGCACTTGGGCACTTCCTGCATCCAGCCGGCCAGATGCGCGAGCACGTCGGTGACGCGGCTGGTGCGGCCGCGGCCGCTGGTGTCGCCAAGGCCGCTGCGGATCACCAGTTTGGCGCCGGGAGTGAGCATCTTCGCCACGCTGCGGATCAGGTTGGCCTGCATGGCGGCGTCGAGGTATTGCAGCACGTCCAGGATCGCGACGCTGCCGCTGTGTTCGGGCCAGGCCTGGCCGAGATCGACCACCTCGAAGTGGGCGCCGTGCAGTTCGCTGCGCGCGGCGATGCGGATCGCGCGGCGGATCTTGGCGGCGTCGATGTCCACCCCGTGGTAGCGCTGCCGCTGGCCGTCGGCGCGCAGCGCATGCGCCAGCAGGCCCAGGCCGCAGCCCAGGTCCAGGACCGGCGCGTCGGTGTCGCGCAGCGCCGCGAGCACGCCGGGGTAGAGCGGATCGGTGCGCAGCTTGGTGCGGGTGTAGTAGTAGTCGTAGCGGTTGCCGAGCGGATGCGTCGGCAGGAAGGCGCGGGCGATGGCCAGGGCCTGGGGGCGGGTCATGGGCTGGATGGTGCTGGCGTCGCGCAATGTCGGTCCTTGGCAGCGGGGCGTCGTACTCCGCTAGGCTAACGCATCGCGTGCCGCAGGCACTACCAGGGCGGTCCAGCGCTCATACATCGCCGCGGACGGATGCAGGCCGTCGGCGGCGAGCATCGCGGCGCTGCCGCCGTCATCGCGGCTGGCCGCGGTGATGTCGACGAAGCGCACCGTGCGTGCCTGGCAGCAGGCCTGCGCGGCGGCATTGAACGCATCGATCTGCGCGCCGATGCGGGCCGGATCGTGTGCGGGCGGCTGCGCGAACGAGGTCACGCCCCAGTCCGGAATCGACACCGCCAGTACCCGTCGCGGCTGGCCATCGGCAAAGCCGATGGCGCGTTGCAGCAGTGCGGCGAACTGTTCGCGGTACTCGTCGAGCGGGCGCCCGCGGTACTGGTTGTTGACCCCGATCAGCAGCGTGACCAGCGCGAACGGACCCTGCGGCGCAGCGGCGTCGATGCCGGCATCGAGTTCGTCGGTGGTCCAGCCGGTGGTGGCGACGATCTGCGGATCGGCGATGGCGAGGCCGTCCTGGCGCAGCGCCGCGGCCAGTTGCAGCGGCCAGCGCCCGCTCTCGGCGACACCTTCGCCGATCGTGTAGGAATCGCCCAGCGCCAGGTAGCGCAGCGGGGCATGGTGGAACGTGGCGACGCTGGCCTGGCTCATCTGGACGGCAGCGAAGGCGACCGGATCAGCGGCACCGGGAATCGCAGTACCGCCTCACGCTTTGCCCATTCCCGATTCCCCATTCCCGATTCACCGCCCCACAGCCGCACTGCGCGGCTTCAGCGGCACTACCTTGGTCGCCGCCTCGGCGCGGCGCGCCAGCACCCGGTCGATGCGCGCGAACACTTCGCGCATCACCGCCGCTTCCGGCAGCAGGGTCACCCGGAAATGGTGGCGGTAGGGCACGTTGAAGCTGGAACCGGGCACCACCAGCACGCCCTCGTCGTTCATCAGTTCCAGCGCGAAATCGTGATCGTCGAAGCTGCGCGCGGCCGCGCCGACCACCGCCGGGAACGCGTACAGCGCACCGGCCGGCTGCACCAGCGACAGGTGCTCGCTGGCCGCGCAGGCCTCTATCACCGCGCGGCGGGTCTCGTACAGGCGCCCGCCCGGCGCGCACAGCGGCGAGATGGTGTCCGGGCCGTTGACCGCGGCGTCGATCGCGTACTGGCCCGGCACGTTGGCGCACAGGCGCAGCGCGCCGAGCAGGTCCATGGCGTTGCGGAATTCGGTGATGCGCTCGGCGGCGCCGGACAGCAGCGCCCAGCCCACCCGCCAGCCGCAGGCGCGGTGCACCTTGCTCAGGCCGCCGAAGCTGATGCACGGATGCTCGCCGGCCAGCGGCGCGACCGGCACGAAATCGGCGCCGTCGTACAGCACCTGGTCGTAGATCTCGTCGACCATCAGCAGCAGGTTGTGCTTGGCCGCGATCGCCACGATCTTCTCCAGCAGCTCGCGCGAATAGCTGGCGCCGCTGGGATTGTTCGGGTTGATCAGCACGATGGCGCGGGTGCGCGAGGACACCAGGGTCTCGATCTCCACCGGATCGGGCTGGAAGCCGTTCTCCGGCGCGCAGCGGTAGTACACCGGGCGGCCGTCGTTGAGGATGGTCGCGGCCGACCACAGCGGGTAGTCGGGCGAGGGCACCAGCACTTCGTCGCCGGGATTGAGCAGCGCGCGCAGCGACAGGTCGATCAGCTCGCTGACGCCGTTGCCGATGAAGATCCGGTCCGGGTGCGCGTCCGGGTGCTGGCGCCGCGCATAGGCCGCGGCGATCGCCTCGCGCGCCTCCGGCAGGCCCTGCTGGTGGGTATAGGGGTCGGTACGGCCCATGTCGTCGGCGATCGCGCGCTGCAGGTGTTCCGGCGCGCGGAACCCGAACGCGCCGGGATTGCCGATGTTGAGCTTGATCAGCTTGCGCCCCTGCGCCTCCAGCTCCCGGGCTCGCCGCGCCAGTTCGCCCCGGATCTCGTAGCGGACTTCGGACAGGCGTTCGCGGATCGCGAGCGGCTTGATCGGGGGCGTGGGCATTGCATTGGCCGGTGGGGGCGTGGAACCGGCATGGTAGCGGAAATGTGACATGACGGCCGGGCCAGGGCCGGCACCGTCTAGAATCCGCCCATGACTTCCCCCCAGATCGACTTCGACGCGTTGCGCCCCATCGGCTGGCCCTGGCCCGGCATGCCGGAAGAACCGGCCTGGCTGGCGGCGATGGCCGCGCACCCGCTGGCACGGCCGGTGCGGGTCAGCGAGCAGCACCGCACCGGCTACGTGGTGGCCGATGCGGTGGAGACCGGGTTCAAGGTCGAATCCTTGCCGGAATGGCAGCGGCCGCGCTTCCCCAGCCACGAGCGCGCGGCGGTCGGCGACTGGGTGCTGCTGGAGGACGACAAGCGCATCGTGGCGCTGCTGCCGCGGCGCACCGCGATCAAGCGCGGTGCGGCCGGGGAGCACTATCACCAGCAGGTGATCGCGGCCAACATCGATACGGTGTTCATCGTCTGCGGGCTGGATGCGGACTTCAATCCGCGGCGCATCGAGCGCTATCTGCTGCTGGTCGGCGGCGGTGGCGCCGAGCCGGTGGTGATCCTGACCAAGGCCGATCTCACCGAATACGCCGACGATGCATTGGCGGTGCTGGAGGAACTGGCGGCGCAGAACATTCCGTTGCTGACCGTCAACGCCAAGGACGTGGACAGCGTGGCGGCGCTGCGGCCGTGGCTGGGGGCCGGGCGCACCGCGGTGCTGGTCGGCTCATCCGGCGCCGGCAAGTCCACCCTCACCAACACCTTGCTCGGCGTGCAGAAGATGCGCACCGCGGCGGTGCGCGAGAACGATTCGCGCGGCCGCCACACCACCACGCATCGGGCGTTGCTGCCGCTGCCGTCGGGGGCCTGCCTGATCGACACGCCGGGCATGCGCGAGCTCAAGCCCACCGGCGAGGAGGACCTGGCCGAGGGCGGGTTCGCCGACATCGAGGCGCTGGCGGCGCAGTGCCGCTTCAACGATTGCGCGCACCAGGCCGAGCCGGGATGCGCGGTGCAGGCGGCGATCGAGAGTGGCGAGATCGACGAGGCGCGGCTGGCCAACTACATGAAGCTGCGCGAGGAGGTCGCCGGCGCCGCCAGCAAGCTGGCGCAGCGCCAGGCGCAGAATGCGGATGCGGCCAGGTCCGGCAGGCCGGCCTCCGGCAAGCCCGGCGGCAAGCGTCCGCCGCCGCGCAACCAGCGCCGCTGACGCGCGGCGTCCCGCCACCGCCACGCTCGCGATGAACGCGCAGCCTGCCGACATCCTCCATCACGCCGCGCTGGATGCACGCCTGGTCAAGGCGGTGCGCGGGATCCGCCTGCTCGCGCTGGCGAGCTGGCCGGCGGCGCTGCAGGCGCCGTTCCTGGACAGCGTGGCGCGCGGCCGGCCGCAGCTGCCGCAGGTGCAGTATCCGCGGCTGGAGTTCGCCGACACGCGCCGCGAGCTGGCCGCGATCGCCCAGGCCGCCGATCCGGCGCATCCGCTCGGCGCCTATCTGCAGGCCTCGGCGCACAGCTGGGATCTGGCCGCTGCGTTGCTGGAATCGCTGGGCACGCCGGCAGTGGGCACGTATTCGGCGCAGCTGTTCGGCGCGCCCGAGGATTCGATGCCCGGGCATGGCCCGACCACGCGTGATGCCGCCGGCCACTTCATCCGTATCGCGCAGGAACTGGACCGCGAACTGCTGTCGGCCGAAGAGCAGGTGCCGGTCTCGGCCAGCGCCTTGCGCCTGCTGCTGCAGCAGGATCTGGACGCGTTCTTCGGCGCGCGGGTGATCGCGGTGGAACTGGATCCGGAACTGCTGGCCAAGGCCGCGGCCGGCGCGCACCGCATCCGCCTGCGCTCCGGCGCCTCGTTCAGCGACTACGACCGTGCGCAGCTGTTCCACCATGAGGCGCTGGTGCATTCGCTGACCGCGCTCAACGGCCGCGAGCAGGTGCACCTGCCGAGCCTGGCGCTGTCCTCGCCGCGGGTCACCGCGACCCAGGAAGGGCTGGCGACCTTCGCCGAGCAGATCACCGGCAGCATCGACATCGCGCGGATGAAGCGGATCAGCCTGCGCATCGAGGCGATCGCGCTGGCGCGTGGCGGCGCCGACTTCATCGAGGTGTTCCGCTATTTCGAAGCGGCCGGGCAGTCGCCGGCGGAGAGCTTCTCCCTCGCGCAGCGCGTGTTCCGCGGCGTGCCCACCACCGGCGGCGCCGCATTCACCAAGGACACCGTGTACCTGCGCGGGCTGGTATCGGTGCACACATTCTTCCGCCAGGCCCTGCAGCGCGACCGCCTGCCGCTGTGTCGCTGGCTGTTCGCCGGCAAGATGGCGCTGGAGGACGTGGCTGCGTTCGCGCCGCTGTTCGAGGCCGGGGTGCTGGCGCCGCCGCGCTGGCTGCCGGACTGGGTGGCGCGTGCGAGCGGGTTGGCCGGCATGCTGGCGTTCTCGCTGTTCGCCAACCGCATCCGCATGGATCAATTGGACGACGCCACCGGCGCCTGAACGCCGCCGCGTCGCGCTCACCCGCCGCGAATGCGGCCATGCCGATACTGCGCGCCCGGCCTGCCTGCGCACGGCCACCGTTCCCCGCAAAAAGGACATCCCGCATGAAGATCCTGATGGTGCTGACCTCGCACGACCGCCTCGGCGACACCGGCCACAAGACCGGCTTCTGGCTGGAGGAATTCGCCGCGCCGTATTACGTGTTCCAGGAGGCCGGCGCCGAGATCACCCTGGCCTCGCCCAAGGGCGGGCAACCGCCGCTGGACCCGAAGAGCGACGCCGCCGACGCGCAGACCGCCGCCACGCAGCGCTTCAAGGGCGACCCGGCGGCGCAGCAGCAGTTGGCGAACACGCGGCCGCTGGCCGACGTGCGGATGGCCGACTATGACGGCGTGTTCTATCCCGGCGGCCATGGCCCGCTGTGGGATCTGGCCGAGGACCGCACCTCGATCGCGCTGATCGAGGCGTTCGAGCGCGCCGGCAAGCCGATCGGCTTCGTCTGCCATGCGCCGGGCGCGCTGCGCCGGGTCACGACGGCCGAGGGCAAGCCGCTGGTCGCGGGCCGCCGCGTCACCGGTTTCACCAATGGCGAAGAAGCTGCGGTCGGGCTGACCGATGTTGTGCCGTTCCTGATCGAGGACGAGTTCCAGCGGCTGGGCGGCCTGTACGAGAAGGGCGCCGACTGGGGCGTGCACGTGGTAGTGGACGGCACCCTGGTCACCGGCCAGAACCCGGCCTCGTCCGAGGACGCGGCCAAGGCGTTGTTGGGGTTGCTGGCGAATTAGGCGAGCCTGCGGCGGTCGGCAGCGGCGGCCGTCGGAACGAACGTGTCCACCGGTACGATCGCCGCTGCGGCGCTGCGGATCGCAGCATGCCGTTGTTGTGGGAGCGACTTCAGTCGCGACGGCTCTACCGGCAATGCCTGTCCCGGCCGAAGGCGCTCCCGTGCTTGGTGTTCGATCGGTTCGGAGGGCCACGCTCGATGCGCAGCCGTTCGACGCGACGAACGCTGCCACGCGCGCCTGCCTGTTCGCGCGCTTGGCGGTTCCGCCGCTAGCCCATGTGCAGGCCGCCATTGACCGCGTAGTCGGCGCCAGTGACGTAGGCGGCCTCGTCGGAGGCCAGCCAGCCGCACAGCGCGGCCACTTCCTCGGGCTTGCCGAGCCGGCGCAGCGGCACCGAGGTCGCCAGGCGGTCGAGCACGTCCGGCGGGAAGCTGCTGATCGCGGCGCTGGCGATATAGCCGGGCGACACCGTGTTGACGGTGACCCCGCGCGAGGCCACTTCCTGCGCCAGCGCGCGGCTGAAACCCTGCATCGCCGCCTTGGCGGTGGCGTAGTTGATCTGCCCGATCTGGCCCTTCTGCGCGCTGACCGCGCCGATGTTGACGATGCGTCCCCAGCCGCGCGTGGTCATGCCGTCCACCACCTGCTTGGTGATGTTGAACAGCGAGTTGAGATTGCTGGCGATCACCGCCTGCCAGTCCTCGCGGCTCATCTGCCGGAACAGCGTGTCGCGGCTGCCGCCGGCGTTGTTGACCAGCACGTCGATCGCGCCGACCTCGGCCTTGACCTTGGCGAACGCGGCGACGGTGGAGTCCCAGTCGGTGGCATTGCCTTCGGAGGCGATGAAGTCGAAGCCCAATTCGCGCTGCTCGCGCAGCCACGCCGCCTTGCGCGGCGAATTGGGGCCGCAACCGGCGACCACGGTATGCCCGTTGCGGGCCAGCTTCTGGCAGATCGCGGTACCGATGCTGCCCATGCCGCTGGTGACGTAGGCGATTCTTAGGGTCATCTGGAACCTCTGTGGGTTGTGGGTTGGAGGCGGGACCAGGGACCGGGGACCGGGGACCCGGCAAAGCGCAGCGCAGCGATCTGAGGCTCTACCGACTTCCGTTCTTCGGGTCCCGGGTCCCCGGTCCCTGGTCCCGGCTGCTCAAGCAGCCAACGGATACAACGCGAACAACAGACTCCCGCCCATCAGGAGCAGAGAAACCAACACCGCCCACTTCAAGGTAAAACGCTGGTGGTCGGCGAAGTCGACCTTGGCCAGACCGACCAGCAGATAGGTCGACGGCACCAGCGGGCTGAGCAGGTGCACCGGCTGTCCGGCCAGCGAGGCGCGGGCCATTTCCACCGGGGTGATGCCGTAGTGGCTGGCGGCCTCGGACAGGATCGGCAGCACGCCGAAATAGAAGGCGTCGTTGGACATGAAGAAGGTGAAGGGCATGCTGGCCAGCGCGGTAATCACCGCCAGGTACGGACCCCACGCGTCGGGGATCACCGCCAGGAAGCTGCGCGACATCGCCTCGACCATGCCGGTGTTGGACAGGATGCCGGTGAACACGCCGGCGGCGAAGATCAGCGACACCACCGACAGCACGTTGCCGGCATGATTGACCAGGCGCCGGCGCTGCTCGGCCAGGTTCGGATAGTTGATCAGCAGCGCCAGCGCGAAGCCGATCATGAACAGCACCGGCATCGGCAGCACGCCGATCACCAGCGCCGCCATCAGCGCCAGGGTCAGCGCCAGGTTCACCCACAGCAGCTTCGGCCGCTTGATGTCCTCGGCGTCCTCCACGGTCGGCAGCGCATCGCCGTCGTCGGCCACGCTGCTGTCCATCCAGCTGTCGCCCGGCAGTGCGGCCACGCCGAGGCGGCGCCGTTCCTGCATGCCCAGGTACCACGCCAGCACCAGGATGCCGGCGATCGCCAGCGCCATCGCCGGCACCAGCGGCACGAACACGTCGGCCGGGTCCACGTGCAGTGCGGTGGCCGCGCGCGCGGTCGGCCCGCCCCACGGGGTCAGGTTCATCACCCCGCCGGCGAGGATGGTCACGCAGGTCATGTTCAGCGCGTTCATGCCGATGCGCCGGTACAGCGGCAGCATCGCCGAGACGGTGATCATGTAGGTGGTGGAGCCGTCGCCGTCGAGCGAGATCAGCAGCGCCAGCACCGCGGTGCCGACCACGATCTTCATCGGATCGCCCTTGACCAGGCGCAGGATGCGCCGCACCAGCGGATCGAACAGGCCGGCGTCGATCATCACCCCGAAGTACAGGATCGCGAACATCAGCATCACGCCGGTCGGCGCGATCTTCTTGATCCCTTCCAGCATCATCTCGTTGATGCCGGTGCCGAAACCGCCGGCCAGCGCGAACACGATCGGCACGATGATCAGGGCGACCAGCGGCGACAGCCGCTTGCTCATGATCAGGTACATGAAGGTGAGGACCATTCCGAAACCGAGCGCGGTCAGCATGGGGGAGTTTCCTTGGAGTGGTACGGAAAAGGGGCGGCGGGACCGGGGACCGGGGACCAGGGACCCGAAGAACGGAAGTCGGTAGAGCTTCAAATCGCGATGTCGCGCTTTTCCGGGTCCCCGGTCCCCGGTCCCTGGTCCCGGCCTCCCCACTCAGAAGTCATACTGAAACCGCCCAGTAATCGCCCGAGTGTGATCAAGCGTGGCCCCCGCCAGATGGTCGCGATTGCGGCTGTCGATCAGGTTCAGCATCAGCCGCAGGTTCGGCTTGAGATACCAGTTGCCGGCCAGGGTCCACGAGGCGGTGGAGGCGTCGAGGAAATCCGCCTGGCCGTCCAGGTGCTGCGTGCCCCACATGCGGTCGTAGCGCAGCGCCAGTTCGAATGCGCCGCGCGGGTTGTTGACCTGCGCGATGCGGGTGAAGCGTCCGGTCTTGCTGTCGTAGCGGCGCGATTCGCCGGTGGCGAACCAGCTGACGAAGCCGTAGGCGGACATCACCTGCGCACGCTGCGCACCGTCGTCGAACAGGCCGCCGCTGAATTCGCCCTGCCACGACAGCGGGCCACGCACCTGCGCGTATTCCAGCGACCACTTGTCCACGTCGGTATCGCGGCCGTCGGCGAAGCGCGCCAGGGTGATGCGGCTGTCGTCGGACAGGTGCCCGGCCGGGCGCGGGCGGATGCTCAGGGCGGGCGCGCCGTTGGCGCCGGGGTGGTCGTAGCGCTCGTGCGCCAGCGACAGGCCCAGGTGCAGCACGTCGCCGTCGCGCGCGCCCGGCGCCCAGGTGCCGCGGCCGCCGAACGCATCGCCCTTGATGTTGGAGACGTCGATGCTCTCCAGGCTGTAGACGCTGGCGGCCCAGGTGTAGTCCTTGCCGGCCGCCTGCCACGACACCGCCTTGCGGTACAGCGGCGCCAGCGTGCTGGCCGCGCCGCTGCGCTCCAGGAACTGGCCGAAGTTGGAGCCGGTGCGGTCGTCCAGCGAGAAGTACTGCTTGAACTGGCCGACGCTCAGCGTGCCGGCCTCGAACTTGCGGGTGAGGTAGACGTCCTTGGCCTCGATGCCCTTGCTGTTGAAATCGTCCTGCAGCCCCGCAAAATCGCCTTCGACCTTGTAGCCGAAGCCGAAGAACTTGCCGGAGACGTCGAGCCACAGGCGGCGGATCTCGGTGTCGTCGGGATTGGGCGTGCCGCGGCCGTCGTTGTCGAACTGGGCGAAGTCCCAGTGCAGGCGGCCGCCGAGTTCGGCGGTGACCGGGCCGTCGTCGTCGCCATCGGCGGCCCGCGCCAATGCGGGCAGGGACAGCAGGGCGCAGGCGCAAGCGCCGCACAGGCTCAGTTTCTTCAGGTCCACGTACCCTCCCAGGTGCGCGCAGCGCGTCGATGAGTCGGTAGCCTGCAGCGGAAGGCCGCGGGCCAGCGTGGCTGCAGCCTAGTGCGGCGTAGCTGTCATCGACCTGTCAGTGGAGCCGGGATTGGGGATGACCAGCCGTGCGGCTGTGGAAAGCGGGGATTCGGGATTGGCAAAAGCGCGTTGCGTCGCTGTCGCCTTTGCCGTGGGCGGGTTAGCATCCGCCGGCCGAATCGCGTTTGCGAATCCCCAATCCCCAATCTCGAATCCCAATGCGCCTTTTACTGGTCGAGGACAACGCCGATCTGGCCGATGCGATCGTGCGGCGCATGCGCCGCAGCGGGCATGCGGTGGATTGGCAGAGCGATGGGTTGGGTGCGGCCAGCGTGCTGCGCTACCAGCGTTTCGATCTGGTGGTGCTGGACATCGGCCTGCCGGGGCTGGACGGGTTGCGCGTGCTGGCCGGCTTGCGCGAGCGCGGCGACACCACGCCGGTGCTGATGCTGACCGCGCGCGACGGCATCGAGGATCGGGTGCAGGCGCTGGACGTGGGCGCCGACGATTACCTCGGCAAGCCGTTCGATTTCCGCGAATTCGAGGCGCGTTGCCGGGTGCTGCTGCGGCGCAACCGCGGCAACGCCAGCGAGGTGGTGCAGCTGGGCGGTTTCGCCTTCGACAACGCCGCGCACAGCGTCAGCCTGGACGGTGCGCCGATCGAACTGCCCAATCGCGAATACCGCCTGCTGGAGATCCTGATCGGACGGCTCGGCCAGGTGGTCGGCAAGGATGAGATCGGCAACGGCCTGTTCGGCTTCGACGACGAGGCCGGGCCGAACGCGATCGAGCTGTACGTCGGGCGCCTGCGCAAGAAGCTGGCCAGCGCGCCGCTGCGCATCGTCACCGTGCGCGGGGTCGGCTACAAGCTGGAAGCAGCGGATGCGGAAACGCCGTCGGCGCCATCGCAGGATGCGCCTGGCGATGGCTGAAGCCGCGCTGCCGGCGCCGTCGATCCGGCGCACGCTGCTGCTGTACCTGGGAGCGCTGTCGCTGCTCGGCGCGGTGGCGCTGTTCTTCTTCGCGCGCGACTACGGCCAGCGCGCGGCCAACCGCTCCTACGACCATCTGCTGGTGTCCTCGGCGCTGTCGATCGTCGATTCGGTGGCGCTGGCGGACGGGCAGTGGCAGGTGGACCTGCCGTACGCGGCGCTGGACCTGCTGGCGATGGCGCCGGAGGACCGGGTGTTCTACCGCGTGTTCGATGCGCGCGGACGCACCATCACCGGCTACGGCGATCTGCCGAAGGCGCCGTCGCTGCCGCGCGCCAGTGCCGCGCCGCGATTGTTCGACGCGTTCTACAGCGGCGAACGGGTGCGCTTCGCGGTGGTGGCGCGGCGGGTCTCGTCGGCCGCCGCGCAGGACGAGGTGTGGGTGCAGGTCGGGCAGACCCGTCGCGCGCGCGAGGCGCTGGCGCAGGATGTGGTGCTGCGCGCACTGGTCGCGATCGCGCTGCTGTCGCTGCTGTCGCTGGCGCTGGTGTGGCTGGGCGTGTATCGCGCATTGCGCCCGCTGCAGCGGATCGAGCGCGACCTGTCGCGGCGCGAGCCGTCCGAACTCAAGCCGCTGGCGGTGGCCGCGCCGCAGGAAATGCACCAGATGGTGGCGGCCTTGAACCGCTTCATGGCGCGCCTGTCCAGCAGCAACGAGACCCTGCGCGCGTTCATGGCCGAGGCCGCGCACCAGATGCGCACGCCGCTGGCGGCGCTGCGCGCGCAGGCGCAGCTGGCGCTGGACGAGGAGGATCCGCGCGACATGCGTCGCAGCCTGGAGGCGATCGAGCGCAACGCCACGCACATGAGCCGGCTGCTCAACCAGTTGCTCAGCGACGCCAGCGTGATCCATCGCTCCAACCTGCAGCGCTACGCCAGCGTCGACCTGGCCGAAGTGGTGCACCAGGCCCTGCACGAGGCGCTGCCGCAGTCGCAGCCGCGTCCGCGCGTGCAACTGGCCGTCGCCAGCGAGGCGGCGCTGGTGCGCGGCGATGCGCTGCTGCTGCGCGAGGCGATCAAGAACCTGATCGACAACGCCTGCAAGTACGGCGGCGACGGCGCATTGCAGGTGGCGCTGACCTGCGAGGCGCGCGATTGCGTGGTGACCGTGGCCGACCACGGCCCGGGCATCGCCGCCGCCGATGCCGAGCGCGTGTTCGAGCGCTTCGCGCGCGGCGAAGGCGCGGCCGCCGGCGGCGCCGGGCTCGGCCTGGCGATCGTCAAGCGCGTGGTCGACAGTCACGGCGGACGCATCGATCTGTCCAACCGTGTCGGCGGCGGCCTGATCGCCAGCCTGCGCCTGCCGAGGTTGCATCCATGACCGTGCTCCGCGCGTTGCGCACCGCTGCGCTGCTGCTGGGCTGCGTGCTGGCCCATGCCGCTGTCGCCGCGCCCGGCGACGTGCGTCGCTTCCCGGCGCAGGGCGCGCCCGAGGCGCAACTGTGCATCCAGGGCTCCACCGACATCGAGGTGTTCGCCGCGGTGATCGGCGACTACCAGCGGCTGCATCCGCGCAGCGAAGTCGTGTACCAGGACGTGATCGCCTGGGACATGTACCAGCGCTACCTGCACCCGCGGCCCGGCGCACGCTGCGCCGACCTGCTGATCAGCGCCAGCATGGACCTGCAGACCAAGCTGGTGAACGACGGCCATGCGCTCGCGCACCGCTCGCCGCAGACCGAGGCGCTGCCGGCGTGGGCGCAATGGCGGCACGAGGCGTTCGGGATCAGCTACGAGCCGGTGGCGATCGTCTACAACAAGGCGCGACTGCCGGCGGCGCAGGTGCCGCGTACGCGCCGCCAGCTGCTGGAGCTGCTGCGCGCGCCGGGCATGCCGCTGCGCGGCAGGATCGGCACCTACGACGTGGAGCGCAGCGGCGTGGGCTATCTGTTCGCGACCCAGGACGGGCAGATCGGCAGCATGGCCGGCGCCTTGCTGGCGGCGCTGGGCGACAACCAGGTGGTGCTGGAAGAGCGCACCGGCGTGCTGCTGGACCGGGTCAGCCGCGGCGAACTGCTGTTGGCCTACAACGTGCTCGGTTCCTATGCGCAGGCGCGGATCGACGCCGGCGCGCCGCTGGCGATCGTGCAGCCGGAGGACTACACCCTGGTCGCGCTGCGCACTGCGGTCATCCCGCGCGATACGCCGCACGCGGCCGAGGCGCGCCGGTTCCTCGACTACCTGCTGTCGCCGCGCGGCCAGCAGGTGCTGTCGCGCGAGGCGCGGCTCAAGCCGATCCTGGCGGTGCCCGGCGCCCCGCGCGCCGCGCTGCCGGCGGCGACGCCGGCGTTCCGCCCGATCGCGCTGGGGCCGGGCTTGCTGGTGTACCTGGACGCGCTCAAGCGCCGCCAGTTCCTGGATGCCTGGCGCAGCAGCATGCGCCGCAAGCCACCTGCGCGCTGAGGCGTCGACGGCGGCCGCCGCTCAACGCGCGAAGCGTGGCGGCTGCGCGGTGGAGTGCAGGATGCGCACGCTGTCGCCGAGCTGCTCGGGAGGGCCGCCGGCCAGCAAGGCCTGCACCCGCGGCCGGTCCGGCGCCGCGCCGGCCACCACCCCGACCCAGGCGTTCTTGCCGGCGCCCTTGGCCGCATACAGGCAGCGGTCGGCCAGGCCCACGCTCTGTTCCCAATCGCCCAGCGCCGGCCACGCCGCCACCAACGGCCATGGCGCGAAGCCGATCGAGCAGGTCAGTGCCAGGTCGCGCTGCTCCAGCACGAAATGCTGCGCGGCCACCGCCGCGCGCAGGCGTTCGGCGAGCGCCTCGGCGGCGGCATCGCGCGGCAGCCGGGTGACCAGCAGGAATTCCTCGCCGCCCCAGCGCACCAGCAGGTCGCGGATTCTGCACAGGGCGCGCAGGCTGTCGGCGCACTGCACCAGCGCGGTATCGCCGGCCTGGTGGCCGTAGTCGTCGTTGATGCGCTTGAAGTTGTCGACGTCGATCATGAAGAAATACAGCGCGTCGGTACTGCTGCCCGCGTCCAGCTCGGCGCGCAGCGCCGGGCACTCGCGCGCCAGCCAATCCTGCAGTTCGCGGCGGTTGGAGACCTGGGTCAGCGGATCCAGGCGGGTGGCCGCTTCCAGCTGCGTGTTGCTCTGCGACAGCTTCTGGTTGGCGCGCTCGAGCTGGCGCGTGCGCTCGGCGACGGTGAGGTTCAGCAGCTCGACCATGTCGCGCTCGCGGTTGACCGTGCGGCGCACGCGCTGCGCGGTCAGGCCGAGCAGCAGCAGGCCCAGCAGCGCGTAGCCGGCATAGGCCAGCGGATGCCGCCACGGCGGCGGCCGCACTTCGATCTGCAGCGTGCGCGAGGGGCCGAACTGGCCGTCGCGCCCGGCCGCCTGCACCTGCAGGACGTAGCGGTCCGGCGGCAGATGGCTAACCGAGAACTCGCTGTGCGCGGTCTGCGGATAGACCCAGCCCTTGTGCAGGCCGTCCACCCGGTAGCGCAGGCGCGCGGTGCCCGGCGCGGTGAAGTCGATCGCGGTCATGCCCACGGTGAACACGTTGTCGCGATGGTCCAGCGCGATGTCGCGCGCATACACCACGTCGGTCTCGGTCTGCCGCGTGCCGCCGTGGCGGGCTTCGCCGGCGTCGAGCACGTGCAGGTCGGTCAGCACCGCGCGCGCCGGCGGACTGCGCAGCGGCAGCTGTCGCGGATCGACCACGTCCACGCCTTGCGTGCCGCCGAAATACAGCAGGCCGCGGCTGTCGCGATAGCCGCGGCCGCTGTTGTATTCCTGGTTCTGCAGGCCGTCGCGGCGGCCCAGGCTCTGCACGATGCGGGTCGCCGGATCGAGCACGCTCAGGCCGTTGTTGGTGCTCAGCCAGAGCCGTCCCTGCGGATCGGGCAGGATGGTGTAGATCACGTTGCTGCTGAGGCCTTCGCGGTCGGTGTAGCGCACCGCGACGTCGTGCTTCAGGTCGACCCGGTACAGCCCGCCGGTGAAGGTGCCCACCCACAGGACGCCGTCCTTTTCGTACAGCGACCACACCGACGGGTACAGGCCGGCGCCGCCGGGCCGGTAGGGCTCGGCCGCGCGATCGCCGCGCATGCGCCACAGGCCGCAATCGTTGCCGCCGATCCACAGCGTGCCCTGGGCGTCGCGGTACAGCCGGGCCAGCGTGCGCCCGGCCAGCGGCGCCCAGCGCGGATCGTCCTGCACGCGGCCGTCGACCACCCGGGTCAGCCCGCGGCGGGTGGCGACCCACAGCGTGTCGCCTTCGCGCAGCAGGTCGTTCACGTGCGCATCGGCCAGCCCGTCCACGCGCGTGAGCGCACCGCTGTCGCTCAGCCGCCAGAGCCCGTGGCGGGTTCCCAGCCACCAGCCGTGGGTATCGCGCTCGATGGCGCGTACCGCGCGCGCGGCCAGCGGCGCCGGGACCCGCCACGGCGCGCGGTCGCGGTCGCGCAGCATCAGCCCCTGGTCGGTGCCGATCAGCATGCGCGTGCCGTCGCGCCAGATGCTGCGCACGCTGGAGCTGGGCCAGGCATGGACGTCGCTGAGGCCTTCCTCGTCGTTGCGGATCACCGCCGACAACGGCCGCACCCGGTACAGCCCGGCGGTGTAGGTGCCGATCCACCAGGTGCCGTTGCCGTCCTGGTAGAAGCCGTTGATGGCGCTTCGCGGCGGCGCGTCGAAGTGCAGCCGCCGCGGCGTCGCGTCGGTGTCCAGCTGGGTCACCGTGGCGTTGCTGGAGCCGACCAGCACCCGCCCGTCGGCCAGGCGGATCAGCGCGCTGAGATCGCCGTGGTCGGTCAGCAGCTGCTCGGTGCTCCAGTGCGCGAGCACGCCGCCCTGCGCGTCGAGCTTGAACAGCCCGGCGCTGGCCGAGGCCAGCCACAGGCCGTCGGGCCCGGACTGCAGCGCTACGCATTCGTCGATGCCTGGCGGCGCCGGCAGCGCCTGGCGCGCGCTCGCGCTGAGCAGCCACAGCCGGCAGTGCCGGTCCAGCGCCACGGCGCGCTTGCCGTCGGGCATCCAGGTCAGGCCCACCACCGGCGCATCGCCGCCCAGCGGCGACACCCGGCGCACCGCCGCATCGACGCGGTCGATGCCTTGCTCGGTGCCGAGCCAGGCGCCGCCCTGCGGATCGATCAGGATGTTCGTGACCCGGTTGTGCGACAGGCCATCGGCGGTGCTCAGCCGATGCCGCCGCCAGCTGGCCAGCTCGATCACTTCCAGGCCGGCGTCGTTGGTGCCCAGCCACAATCGGGTGCCGCGGGCTTCGAAGGCGAGGCTGTCGATGCTGCTGCTGAGCAGGCTCTGCCGTTCGCTGGGGCCGAGTTCGTGCCGGTAGGTGCGGAACAGATGGCCGTCGAAGCGGTTGAGGCCCTCCTGCGTGGCGATCCACAGGAATCCCTGGTCGTCGCTCTGCAGCGCGTTGATCGAGAGTTGCGACAGGCCTTCGTCCAGGCCGAAATGCTCCAGGCTGCTCGGCAGCTCGGGATCGTCGCCGTCGCTGGCCGCCGTCGCGGCCACGGCCAGTCCCGGCATCGACAACGCCGCCAGCAACGCGCAGCGGCGCATGGCCGCGCGCGCGCTTCGCAGGAAGGTCGAAAAAGGTCGGATCACGCCACGCTATCGGCCGAGGGCGGTGGCACTTGAATGGCGCCGATGCCCGGTGTTCGCGCGCATCCTGCCACACCCGCGGCACGCCCTGGGCAGTCGCGCAGGAGGGGAGTTGGGGGCGGCGGGATGCCAGCGGGCGCCGCACGACTCGACTGGTCTGACGGCCCGGCCACGGACATTGCGCCGGCGGCGTGCCGGCCCTCGCGGCGGCGTCCCCGGCGTGGCGATACGCCGCCGCCGCCGCGCGTGCCAGACTGTCGCCATGGACACGCCGAAGATCCTGGTCGCCGACGACCATCCCCTGTTCCGCGCCGCGGTGCTGCACGCGCTGCGCCAGGCCTTGCCGCGCGCACTGGTGACCGAGGCGGCCAGCGCCGCCACGCTGGATGCCGCGCTGGCCGCGCTGCCCGATGCCGACCTGGTCCTGCTGGATCTGGCGATGCCCGGTGCGCGCGGCTTTTCGGCGCTGCTGCACGTGCGCGGCGAACATCCGGAGGTGCCGGTGGTGGTGATCTCCTCCAACGACCACCCGCGGGTGATCCGCCGCGCCCAGCAGTTCGGCGCGGCCGGCTTCATCCCCAAGTCCTCGCCGGCCGAGACCATCGGCATCGCGGTGGCGGCGGTCCTCGACGGCGGCACCTGGTTCCCGCCGCTGACCGCGGCGCGCTCGGAGGCCGACGCGCAACTGGCCGCGCGCCTGGCGCAGCTGACCCCGCAGCAGTTCCGCGTGCTGCTGTGCCTGGCTGACGGCCTGCTCAACAAGCAGATCGCCTACGAGCTGGGCCTGGCCGAGAACACGGTGAAGGTGCATGTGACGGCGATCCTGAAAAAGCTCGAATGTCACAGCCGGACCCAGGCCGCGGTGCTGGTCAAGGCGCTGGAGCCGGAAGGCGAGGCCTGACCGCCGGCGCGGCCCGCCAGCCGCCGGCTGTGCCGGGAGCATTTTCCGCCGCGCCCGGATACGCGATGCTATGCACTGGCGCCCGCGCTTCCTGCGGGCGGAAAGGATCCCCCGACCATGCCCCTTAGCAACGAGCAGATCACGTACTACCCGTTCCTGCAGGAAATGCTGGATGACGACTACTTCCCCTCCTTCCTGGTCGGCAAGGGCCAGAAGATCCTGCTGCGGCTGTGCGAGGCGATCGAAGCGCAGGCGCCGAAGGATCTGCCCGCGCTGTACCGGCTCACCCACGCCGCCACCGAGGAATTCAACGCGCTGGCGCTGGAATTCGAGGCGCACGACAGCGAGATCGAGACCGCCGCGCGCGACAACATCGGCGTGGATTTCCTGTACATCGCCAAGACCTACGGTTTCGACGACGCCGACGCCGAGGAACTGATCGCGCCGCGGGAGTGGTGAAAGGGCCAAGCGCCGGTGGGGCCAAGCACGCGCGGCTGTTCCCTTTCCCTTCTCCCACCGGGAGAAGGTGCCCCGCAGGGGCGGATGAGGGTACGGGCGTAGCCTCGTGCACCCAACTCCACGAGTCGCTGCGCGCCGCACCCTCACCCCCTCTCCCGGAGAGAGGGGCTAAGGCGCACCGCGGTTGTTCCCTTCTCCCATCGGGAGAAGGTGGCCCGCAGGGCCGGATGAGGGTACGGGCGCAGCCTCGTGCACCCAACTCAGCGAGTCGCTTCGCGCCGTACCCTCACCCCAACCCCTCTCCCGGTGGGAGAGGGGCTAAGGCGCACCGCGGCTGTTTCCTTCTCCCACCGGGAGAAGGTGCCCCGCAGGGGCGGATGAGGGTACGGGCGCAGCCTCGTGCACCCAACTCCGCGAGTCGCTTCGCGCCGTACCCTCACCCCAACCCCTCTCCCGGTGGGAGAGGGGCTAAGGCGCACCGCGGCTGTTTCCTTTTCCCCCTCGGGAGAAGGTGCCCCGCAGGGGCGGATGAGGGTACGGGCGCAGCCTCGTGTGCCCAAACTCCACGAGTCGCTTCGCGCCGCACCCTCACCAACCCCTCTCCCAAGGGGAGAGGGGCTAAGGCACGCCACGCTGTTCCTTCTCCCCTCGGGAGAAGGTGCCCCGCAGGGGCAGATGAGGGTCCGGGCGAAGCCTCGTGCATCCAACTTCACGAGCCGCTTCGCGCCGTACCCTCACCCCAACCCCTCTCCCGGGGGGAGAGGGGCTATTGCTTCGGTGGGAGAGCGCTCAACCGCGGCGCAGCAGCATCTGCGTCATCAGTGCGCGTAGCGCCGGCGCGCGCACCGGCTTGGCCAGGAAGCCCCAGCCGCGTTCCTGGGCCAGCGCGCGCAGCGCCGGATCCGCTTCGGCGGTGACCAGGATCACCCGCGGCTCGGCGTTCCAGCGCTCGCACAGTTGCGCGAACAGGGCCGGGCCGTCGCGCGCGCCCATGCGCACGTCCAGCAGCACCAACTCCGGCGCCTGTGCCGGTTGCGCCGCGGCCAGCGCTTCCTCCGGGCCGGCGGCCAGTTCCACGCGGCATGCCCAGCGCTCCAGCAGCATGCGGCTGGCCTCGCACACGCGCGGCTCGTCGTCGATGCACCACACCCGGCAGCCGTGCAGGATCGGGTCGTCGCCGTTGTCGCTGGCCACCGCGGTCGGCGGCTGCGCCTGTGCCGCGGCGGCGGCGTCGCCCAGCGCCACGGTGACTGCGAACACGCTGCCGCGGCCGAGCTGCGAGCGCAGGCCGATGCGATGGCCGAGCAGGCGGCCGATGCGCTCCACGATCGCCAGGCCGAGGCCGGCGCCGCGGTCGTGGGCGACGCCGTCGCCGAGGCGGCGGAACTCTTCGAAGATCTCCTGCTGCAGCGCTTCGGGGATGCCCGGGCCCTGGTCGTGGACTTCGATGCGCAGGCGCTCGCCGTCGCGGCGGCAGCCCAGCAGCACGCGTCCGCGCGGCGTGTAGCGGATGGCGTTGGACAGGAAGTTCTGCAGGATGCGCCGCAGCAGGGTCTCGTCGCTGCGCACCGTGGCGCGGGTCGGCACGTAATCCAGGCGCAGGCCGCGGTCCTGCGCGACGATACCGAACTCGTGCGCCAGGGCCTGCAGCAGCGGCCCCAGCGCGAAATCGCGCACCTGCGTCTTCAGCGTGCCCGCTTCCAGCCGCGAGATGTCCAGCAGGCTGTTGAGGATCGCGTCCTGCGCGACCAGCGCGTTGTCGACATGGTCGGCGATCTGCCGCGCGTCGTCGTCGTGCAGCTTGCCGCGCAGCGCCGAGACGAACATGCGCGCGGCGTTGAGCGGTTGCAGCAGATCGTGCACGGCCGAGGCGACGAAGCGGGTCTTGTAGCGGTTGGCGTTCTCGGCCTCGCGCTTGGCGTCGGCCAGGTCGCGGGTGCGTTCGGCGACGCGGTGCTCCAGCGCATCGGCCAACGAGCGCAGTTCGCGCGCGGCGTTCTTGTAGCTGGTGATGTCGGCATAGCTGGTGACGAAGCCGCCGTCGGGCAGCGGGTTGCCACGGATCTCCAGCACCGTGCCGTCGTCCTTCTCGCTCTCGCGCATGTGCGGGCGGCCGCTGCGCAGGTGGTCGAGGCGACGCTGGATCGCCGCCTCCACCGGGCCGGGGCCGAGCAGGCCGCGGCGCGCGTTGTAGCGGAACACGTCCTCGATCGGGCGGCCGATGCGGATCAGTTCCGGCGGGAAGCGGAAGATCTCCAGGTAGCGCGAATTCCACGCCACCAGGCACAGCTGCGCATCGATGATCACCACGCCCTGCGGCAGGTGTTCCAGGCTGCGGCTGAGGCCGGTGTCGGCCTGCTGCGCGGCCTGCACGATGCCGTCCTGCGCGGTGCGCAGTTCCTGCGCGTGCTGTTGCAGCAGCGATTCCAGTTCGCGCCGGCTGCGCTGGCGCAACCGCGCCAGGCGCTGGCGCTGCTGGAACAGCAGGCCCAGGAACACCAGCGCCAGCCAGATGCCGGCCGCGGCCAGCGCGGCGGCGCGGCCGGCGGCGCGGCTGCCGCCGATGTCGTGCAGCAGGTGCAGGCGCCAGCCGCTCTCCGGCAGCGCCATGCTCTGCCATAGCAGCGGCGCGCGTTGCGCGGGAGCATCGACGCGCATCACCTGGCCGCCGTCGTCCAGCGTGTCCAGGCTGCGCCGCTGCGCCGGCAGCAGCGCCTGCCGGGCGTACTGGCGGGTGGCCAGCAGTTCCTCGCGTTCGCGCGCGCTCAGCGGCTGCAGCTGGCGGTAGCGCCAGGCGTCGCGGCTGGACAGGAACACCACGCCGTGGCGGTCGCTGACCAGCACCACGTCGGGCACGCGCAGCCACTCGCGCTCCAGCGCGGCCAGCTCGATCTTGATCACGATCACGCCGAGGGTGCGCCCGGCCTCGTCGTGGATCGCCTGCGACAGGAAATAGCCGGGCACGCCGGTGGTCATGCCGATGCCGTAGAAACGTCCGCTGCCCTGCGCCAGCGCCTGCTTCACGTAGGGGCGGAAGCTGTAGTCGGCGCCGACGTTGCTGCTGGCCAAGCGCCAGTTGCTGGCGGCCACGGCGACGCCGTCGGCGCCGATCAGGGTCAGCGTCGAGGAGCGGGTGACGTCGTTGGCGCGCTCCAGCTTCAGGTTCAGCCGCTGGTGCGTGGCCGGGTCCAGCGGCCGGGTCAATGCGTCGCGCAGTTCCGGATCCAGCGCCAGCACCTGCGGCAGGGTGCGATAGCGGTCGATGCGCTGCTGCAGGGTCTGCGCGTACAGGTCCAGCTGTTGCCGCAGTTGCCGGCTCTCGGCGCGCAGCGCGCGCTGTTCGGCGAAATGCCCGGCCGACAGCATCGCCAGCGCCATGCCGCCGAGGACGGCGAGCAGGAGCAGGGCGAGGTGGCGATAGCGCGAAGCGGAATACATCGGAGGGGACGCGGCCGGAGGATGGCCGTCAGCTTAGCGGCAGCGGCGTGCGCGCTGGTGGCGATCGGTCGTGCGGGCGGTTACCTGCGGCGCCGATGTGATCGCGCCATCGGCCGTCGCGGCCGGATGTCGGATGCAGTCCGGCAGCGCCGGTCCGGTGTGGACAGGCCGGCGGCGCCAAGCTGCATTTTCCTCTTGAATCCGTCCCGATCGGGCATTGCCGATCGGGACGTCGATCAGAACGTGCGATCCGTACGTCCTGATCGGGGCATGCCGATCGGCACGTGCCGATCAGCGCGCGCCGATCAGAACTGCACCTGCGCGCGCAGGTCGAACGAGTCCGGCTTGGTGCGCACGCCGGCGCGTTCGGCATCGGCGCGCACGTAGTTGGCCTGGAACTTGAAGTGGCTGGTCAGGTACCAGTTGGCGCCTAGGGTCCAGTTGTGCTCACGGCCGCCGAGGATGCTGCCGTCGTCCAGATCCAGGCGGCTGTAGCGGGCCAGCAGCTCGACCGCGCCGTAGGCGTTGGCCGGCTTGATGTTGGCCACGTTGCCGGCGCTGTACGGGCGCGACTCGCCGGTCAGCACGTAGCTGGCGAAGACGTACTGGCCGTCGGCGGTGTAGTCGGGGCGGCCGTTGTCGCGGGTGACCTCGGCGCGCAGCGCCTCGCCCTGCAGCGAGAACGGACCCTTGATCCAGATCGCTTCCAGGCCGGTGCGGCGCACCTGGTCGGCATCGACCAGAGTGCCCGAGTCGACCAGGCGCACGTCGGTCAGGCCGGCTTCCGGGCGCGCACGCAGACGCACGCGCGGGCTGAAGCTCACGTCCAGGCCGTTGTGGTAGCCGCGCGGATTCTCCTGCGAGTAGGCCAGGCCCAGGTGCAGCACGTCGCCCTCGGCCTTGAACGGGGTCCACACGCCACGCACCGCCTGGGTGGTGCCGGGGTTGTCGCCCTGCAGGTCCTTGCCGCCGTACGCGCCGGCCTGCAGCAGGTACTGCGGACGCTCGAAGGTCCACTCCACGCCGGTGCGGCGGCCCTGGTAGATCGCCTGGATCGGCAGCGCGGTCTCCATGAAGCTGTCGGCGCGAGAACTGGTCACGCCTTCCAGGCCGACCGGCACCTTGATGTAGCCCAGGCGCACCTTGCCGTAGTCGCTGCCGAACAGCGCCTTGGTCTCGACGCGGAAGAACACGTCCAGCCACAGCTTGGACTGGAAGTCGAAGTACACCATCGCGTCGTACACGCCCTTCTTCTTCAG
Organism: Xanthomonas sp. 1678; assembly: GCF_031455575.1. Lineage (NCBI taxonomy): Bacteria > Pseudomonadati > Pseudomonadota > Gammaproteobacteria > Lysobacterales > Lysobacteraceae > Xanthomonas > Xanthomonas sp. 1678. The sequence goes on from NZ_JAVDSZ010000002.1 coordinate 499,696, forward strand.
CGTGGCGCCGAATTCCTTGCGCCGGAACGCGTTGTCGTCTTCCAGGCGCGCGTCGTCGTCGGAGAAGTTGTTCCAGTCGTAGCCGTAGTTGCCGGTCAGGGCCAGTTCGGTGCCGTCGTTGAAGGCGACCTTGGTCGGCCAATCGTCGAAGCCGCTGGCGACGGCGGGAGCGGCGGCGGTCAGGCACAGCGCAGCGAAGAGAAGGGTATGGCGCATGGTGTGATGTCTTCTTGATGAGGAAAAAAGCGCGCCGGCACTCGACTGAACGGGACGGGCTTGCGCGGGCGGTGCAGCGAGTTGCCGACCGCGGCCGAACCTCGGCCGCGGTGCGGGCGCATCCGTCGGAACAACGAGCCGCCCGCATGCAATAGCGGACGCATCCGGCGGTTCTTTACAGCGATGTTGCGATCCTGCGACGGCGCATCGCCCCTGAATACGCATGCGACACCGGCAGCGCCGGCGGCAGATCGGTGCGCGACGCAGCATCGGCGGGGCGCGGCCCGGCGCCGGCGTTGCGTGTCGCATCTCCCTCCCGTGAGCGTGCCGGGACACTGTAACTGCGCCGGCGGCGCCGCGAACAGGGAACTAGTACCAATAGGTTATCTGCTTAGAAGCCGGTGCCGCGTACAAAGGCAGCATTCCGGGACCTGCGTCGGGTCCCCGGTTCCGTCACGTTCCGGAGCGCTCTGCATGCATATCCCAACTTCCCCGGCCGGCGGCCTCGTGCATCGGCATGTGCCGTTCTACCGGCAGCTGTATTTTCAGGTGGTGGTCGCCATCGTGCTCGGCGCGCTGCTCGGCCACTTCGAGCCGGCCTTCGCCGAGAAGCTCAAGCCGTTGGGCGACGCCTTCATCAAGCTGGTGAAGATGATCATCGCGCCGGTCATCTTCCTGACCATCGTCACCGGCATCGCCGGCATGACCCACCTGAAGACAGTGGGCCGCGTCTTCGTCAAGGCGATGGTGTATTTCCTGTTCTTCTCCACGCTGGCGCTGGTGGTCGGCATGATCGTCGCGCACGTGGTGCAGCCCGGCGCCGGCATGAACATCAATGCGGCCGACCTGGATCAGAGCGCGGTGCACAGCTACGTGGAGAAGTCGCACGAGCTGACCCTGGTCGGCTTCCTGATGGACATCATCCCCAAGACGCTGCTCAGCCCGTTCGTCGGCGACAACATCCTGCAGGTGCTGTTCGTGGCGGTGCTGTTCGGCGTGTCGCTGGCGATGGTCGGCGAGCGCGGCAAGCCGGTGCTGAACCTGCTGGAGGCGCTGGTCGCGCCGGTGTTCAAGCTGGTGCACATCCTGATGCGCGCCGCACCGCTCGGCGCGTTCGGCGCGATCGCCTTCACCATCGGCAAGTACGGGGTGGAGTCGCTGATCAACCTGGCCTGGCTGGTGGGCTCGTTTTACGTGACCGCGCTGCTGTTCGTGCTGGTGATCCTGGGCGCGGTGGCGCGCCTGTGCGGCTTCTCGATCTTCAAGCTGATCCGCTACCTGAAGGCGGAACTGCTGCTGGTGCTGGGCACTTCCTCGTCCGAATCGGCGCTGCCGTCGCTGATGGAGAAGATGGAGAAGGCCGGCTGCGAGAAGTCGGTGGTCGGGCTGGTGGTGCCCACCGGCTATTCGTTCAACCTGGACGGCACCAACATCTACATGACCCTGGCCGCGCTGTTCATCGCCCAGGCGACCAACACCGAGCTGACCCTGGGTCACCAGATCGCGCTGCTGCTGGTGGCGATGCTCAGCTCCAAGGGCGCCGCGGGCGTCACCGGCGCCGGCTTCATCACCCTGGCGGCGACGCTGGCGGTGGTGCCGGAAGTGCCGGTGGCGGGCATGGCGCTGATCCTGGGCGTGGACCGCTTCATGAGCGAATGCCGCTCGCTGACCAACTTCATCGGCAACGCGGTCGCCACCGTGGTGGTCTCGCGCTGGGAGAACGCGCTGGATCGCGACCGCCTGCGCATCGCCCTGGACGGCGGCGAAGACGCGCTGCCGGCGGTCGTGGCCGAGCCTGCCGCGATCCGCTGAGTTTCATCACCCCGCGCGCGCGCCGGCCTTGCCGGCGCGCCGCGTTTCCGGCCCCCGGCCTGCGCGGCGACAGCCGCAAGACAGGCTTGGCCATGGCCCAGGGAGTAGAATCCTGGGTCCTCGCGCCTCTCGACTACAGAAGCCTCGATGTCAAACGACGATTTCAAACAGGCCGCCCTCGACTATCACCGCCAGCAGCCGCCGGGCAAGATCAAGGTGTCGGCGACCAAGCCGATGCTGACCCAGCGCGACCTGTCGCTGGCCTATTCGCCGGGCGTGGCGTTCGCCTGCGAGGCGATCGTCGCCGATCCGCAGCAGGCCAGCGCATTGACCGCGCGCGGCAACCTGGTCGCGGTGATCAGCAACGGCACCGCGGTGCTGGGCCTGGGCAACATCGGCCCGCTGGCGTCCAAGCCGGTGATGGAAGGCAAGGGCGTGCTGTTCCAGAAGTTCGCCGGCATCGACGTGTTCGACATCGAGATCGACGAGAACGATCCGGACAAACTGGTCGACATCATCGCCAGCCTGGAGCCGACCTTCGGCGGCATCAACCTGGAAGACATCAAGGCGCCGGAGTGCTTCGTCGTCGAGCGCAAGCTGCGCGAGCGGATGAACATCCCGGTGTTCCACGATGACCAGCACGGCACCGCGATCATCGTCGGCGCGGCGGTGCTCAACGCGCTGGTGGTGACCGGCAAGAAGATCGAGGACGTCAAGCTCGCCACCACCGGCATGGGCGCGGCCGGCATCTCCTGCGTCAACATGCTGGTGTCGCTGGGGCTGAAGCCGGAGAACATCCTGGCGCTGGACCGCGACGGCGTGATCCACACCGGCCGCACCGACCTGGACCCGGACAAGCTGCGCTACGCGCGCGACACCGACAAGCGCACCCTGGCCGAGATCGTCGAGGGCGCGGACATCTTCCTGGGCCTGTCGGCCGCCGGCATCCTCAAGCCGGAGATGGTGGCGACGATGGCGCCGCAGCCGGTGATCTTCGCGCTGGCCAATCCGAATCCGGAAATCACCCCGGAGGCGGCCAAGGCGGTGCGCCCGGACGCGATCATCGGCACCGGCCGTTCGGACTACCCGAACCAGATCAACAACGTGCTGTGCTTCCCGTACCTGTTCCGCGGCGCGCTCGACGTCGGCGCCACCGGCATCAACGAGGCGATGAAGATCGCCTGCGTCAAGGCGATCGCGGCGATGGCGCGGCGCGAGGCCTCCGACCTGGGCGCAGCCTACGGCGGCGAGACCCCGAGCTTCGGTCCCGACTACCTGATCCCGCGGCCGCTGGATCCGCGCCTGCTGGTCGAGCTGTCCTCGGCGGTGGCGCAGGCGGCGATGGATTCGGGCGTGGCCACGCGCCCGATCGCCGACATGGCCGCCTACCGCGACACGCTCAGCCAGTTCGTCTACCGCACCAGCCTGATGATGAAGCCGGTGTACGACCGCGCCCGCGCCGACAAGCAGCGCGTGGTCTATGCCGAGGGCGAAGAGGAAGTGGTGCTGCGCGCGGTGCAGAGCGTGATCGACGAAGGCCTGGCGTTCCCGATCCTGATCGGCCGCCCGGACGTGATCGAGGCGCGCATCGAGCGGCTGGGCCTGCGCATCACCGCCGGCGTGGACTTCGAGATCACCAACATCCACGACGATCCACGCTTCAACGACTACTGGCAGTACTACCACGCGCTGACCGAGCGCCGCGGCGTCACCGTCACCGCGGCCAAGGAACTGATGCGCTCGCGGCCGACGCTGATCGCTGCGGTGATGGTCGCGCGCGGCGAAGCCGATGCGCTGCTGACCGGCGTGGTCGGCCGTTTCCACAAGAAGCTCGGCTACGCGCGCAGCGTGATCCCGCTGGAGCCGCGGGTCAGTTCGACCTCGGCGATGACCGGGGTGATCAACCAGCAGGGCGCGTTCTTCTTCCTCGACACGCACGTGCAGGAAGATCCGAGCGTGGAGCAGATCGTCGAGGCCACGCTGCAGGCCGCGTACCGGCTGAAGCTGTTCGGCATCGAGCCGAACATCGCGCTGCTGTCGCATTCCAACTTCGGCAGCCACGACTCGCGCGACGCGCTGAAGATGCGCCAGGTGCGCGAGGCGCTGCTCAAGCGCAAGCCCGAACTCAACATCGACGGCGAGATGCAGGGCGACACCGCCTGGGACGAGGCGCTGCGCAAGCAGATCATGCCCAACAGCACGCTGAAGGGCCGCGCCAACCTGTTCGTGCTGCCGAACCTGGAAGCGGCCAACATCGCCTACAACCTGGTGCGCGTGTTCACCGACGGGGTGGCGATCGGCCCGATCCTGATGGGCATCTCCAAGCCGGTGCACATCCTCACCACCAGCGCCACCTCGCGCCGGGTGATGAACATGACCGCGATCGCCGCGGTCGATGCGCAGATCCGCAAGCAGCTGGAAGCGGAGAAGAGCGCACCGTAAGCGCTGGCTTCGGGCGTTCGATGTACATGCGCGCGCAGCCCGTAGTGGCTGCGCGTTTTGCTGTCGGCACTGCATGCCGAGCGGGGCGTGCGGTGTCTCTCTGCGGCGCGTGTCCGGATGCATCGCATCGGCCAGCCCGTCGCGCCAGGATGTGGCGATCGGGTTTGCCAGCGATCGGGAGTGGGTGCCTCGCAGGCATCAAAAACTGACCGAATTAACGGCGCATCGAACCCCGGCGTGATCGATGGCCGATGGGCCATGGCGTCGGGACGCCGCACAGGCGTCTCCCGCGCACACGCCACCGGCGTGTGTCGCATGAACGATTTAGAGTCCGAAGTGGGATGAATTGCGCTTGACGGGCGCAGGCATGACGCCATGGCGGCATCCGCCGCGCGGCTGCGCAGGATCTAACGCGGCGCCAGCGGCGCCGCGGCCCCTCAGGCCAGGCGCTTGCCGGCTGGCAGCGGCAGGCTTTCGTGGTCGCCCTGGTTCAACTTGGACGGCTTGCCGGTCAGCAGCACGTAGGCATCGACGCCGGTAAGTTCGGCAATCTTCAGCAAATGCCGGGCATTGGGAACCGAACGATTGTTCTCCCAGTGACCCAGGGTGCTATGCGCCACACCAAGCAAGGCCGCCAGCTCGCGCAGCGTGAAACCGGCATTGCGCCGCGCCTGCATCAATCGCACACCTATATCCACGGGACACCTCGGAGCGGCAGGTTTGCGCCGCGTACCGCCGAGCATAGTGGATGTCATCGCTTGGCATCAAGCCGCTACGCAAGGACACGTCCAGGTCATGGCCGGCGGCGCATGCGCGCGCGCCGCCCGCCCCGGCGCGCGCGCGGGACGGGCTGCTAGAATTCGCTGTCCCCTCCCGCCGTGCCTACCGCTATGAGCCATACCGCCACCGCGCCCGCCAATGCAGAGAAGCGCTACACCGTGCACCGCGCCGAGCTGCCGCTGAGCTGCCCGACGCCGGAGATGGCGCTGTGGAACTCGCACCCGCGGGTGTACCTGCCGGTCGAGGACGAGCCGGGCAACGAAGCCCAGTGCCCCTACTGCGGCGCGGTCTTCGTGCTGGTCGACTGACCGCCGGCGCGATGCACCGCCTGACCGTGGTGCAACTGCTGCCGGCGCTCGAATCCGGCGGCGTCGAACGCTCCACCCTGGAAATCGCCGCGGCGCTGGTCGCGGCCGGGCACCGCGCACTGGTGGTCTCGGCTGGCGGTCGCCTGCTGCCGGCGCTGGCCGCGACCGGCGCCGAGCACATCGCCCTGGACATCGGCCGCAAATCGCTGCTGAGCCTGCGCCACGTGCCGGCGCTGCGCCGCCTGTTCGTGCGCGAGCGGGCGGACATCGTGCACGCGCGCTCGCGGCTGCCGGCCTGGCTGGGGTGGCACGCGCTGCGCGGCTTGCCCGCGGCGCAGCGGCCGCGCTTCGTCACCACCGTGCACGGGCTCAATTCGCCGAGCCGCTACAGCGCGATCATGGCCCGCGGCGAGCGGGTGATCTGCGTATCCGCCACGGTGCGCGACTACGTGCTGCGCCATTACCCGCAGACCGACCCGGCGCGGCTGCGGGTGATCCCGCGCGGCATCGACCCGGCGCAGTTCCCGCGCCGTGCGCAGCCCGATCCTGCGGCGCGCGCCTGGGCCGCGACCCAGGCACCGGCCACGGCCGGGCATGGCCCGTTGCTGTTGTTGCCCGGCCGCGGCACCCGCCTCAAGGGCCATGCCGACGCGCTGCGCCTGCTCGCCGCAGTGCGCGCCGACGGCAGCGACGCGCGGCTGTGGCTGCCCGGCGCGCGCGAGGCCGGGCGTGTGGCCTACATACAGGAGCTGGAAGCGCAGGCCGCCGCGCTGGGCATCGCTGATGCGGTCGCGTTCACCGCGCCGACCGCGCGCATCGCCGAGGCCTATGCCGCCAGCGACCTGGTGCTGCAGCTGTCGCGCAAGCCGGAAGCGTTCGGACGCACCGTGGTCGAGGCGCTGGCGGTGGGGCGGCCGGTGCTGGGCTGGGCGCACGGCGGCGCCGGCGAACTGCTGGCGCAGCTGCAGCCCGAGGGCGCGGTGCCGGCCTTCGATCCGGCGGCGCTGCACGCCGCCGCGGCGCGCCTGCTGGCGCATCCGCCGACGCCGCCGGCGCAGATTCCCTACACGCTGCAGGCCATGCAGCGCGCGACCCTGGCCGTGTATGACGAACTCCACGACTGATTCCTCCCTGCTCGCGCCGCTGACCCCGGCGCGCAACGAACGCTGGGCGCCGGTGTGGGTACTGGCGTTCGTGGCGCTGTGGCCGGCGCCGGGTCTGGCCGCCGGGGTGCTGGCGCTGGGCGCGCTGGTCACCCTGGCGCGGCTGCTGCACAGCCGTTTCCGCGGCGGCGCCAGCCTGCTCAGCGGCCCGGCGTGGGCGCTGACCACGCTGCTGTTCCTGAGCTACTGGCTGCCGCAGCCGCTGTCGGCGCTGGACGCGGTGGACGTGCCGCTGGCGCTGCGCGAATCGGCGGTGGACCTGCGCTTCCTGCCGTTCCTGTGGCTGGTGGCGATGGCGGTGGCGACGCCGCGCGGCCGCCGCACCACCTTCAACGGCCTGGCGATCATCGCCGCGATCTGGACCGCCGATGCACTGGCGCAGGCGCTGTGCGGCAGCAGTCCGCTGTTCTGGTCGATGGACCAGCTGAAGTGGGCGATCAGCCACCACGGCCTGTGCACGCCGCAGGAGATCGCGCTGGCCGACCGTCTCAGCGGGGTGTTCGGGCCCTGCAACCTCAAGTTCGGCCAGGTACTGGCCAGCCTGTCGCCGTTCCTGCTGTTCCTGGCCGGGCGCCGCGGCGGCGCCTGGGGCTGGCTGTGCGCCGCCGCGGCGGTGGGCGTGGTGCTGGTGCTGGCCGGGTCGCGCGCCTCGTGGATCACCTACGCGCTGGTGCTGCTGCTGTCGGGCTGGCGCCTGCTGGGCATGCGCCGGCTGCTGGCGCTGGGCGTGGCCGCGGTGCTGGTCGCCGGCGTGCTCGGCGCGCTATCGCCGCAGGTGCGCGAGCGCTTCGCCCGTACCACGCTGGCGCTGAGCGGGCGTCCGGCCGATCTCGATGCGGCGCTGGCCGGGCGCACGCAGATCTGGAGCGCCTCCTGGTGCATGATCCGCCAGCATCCGCTCAACGGCGTGGGCGTGCGCGGGTTCCGCGAAGCCTATGTCGCCTGCGACCCGGATCCTGCGCATGGGGGCGCCTGGGGCCGCGAGCCGGCCTTCCACGCCCACCAGATCGTGCTCGAAGTGCTCAGCGAGACCGGCGCGATCGGCTTGCTGCTGTGGCTGGCCGGCGCCGCGCAGGCCTGGCGCGCGTGGCGCTACGCCTCGCCGCAGGCGCGCGAACGGGCGCGGCCGGCGATGCTGGCGCTGCTGGCGACCGTGTTCCCGTTCAACACCCACCTGGCGTTCTATTCGTCGTTCTGGGGCTCGCTGGCGCTGATGCTGGTCGGGCTGTATGTCGGCGCGCTGCTAGCCGAGGAGCGTGACACCGAGGGCGCTGCAGGAACCGTGTAGCCCCTCTCCCGCTGGGAGAGGGGGGCGGCGCGAAAGCGACTCGCGGAGTTTGGGTGCACGAGGCTGTGCCCGTACCCTCATCCGCCCCTGCGGGGCACCTTCTCCCGAGGGGAGAAGGGAACAGCCGGTGCCCCTCTCCCACCGGGAGAGGGGTTGGGGTGAGGGTCCGGCGCGAAAGCGACTCGCGGAGTTTGGGTGCACGAGGCTGCGCCCGTACCCTCATCCGCCCCTGCGGGGCACCTTCTCCCGAGGGGAGAAGGGAATAGCCGGTGCCCCTCTCCCACCGGGAGAGGGGTTGGGGTGAGGGTCCGGCGCGAAAACGACTCGCAGAGCTGGGGCGCACGCGGCCGCACCCGCCCTACACCTGGCTCAATCGCGCGCGTAGAACGTACTGCGGCCGCCGGGCTGGCGCTTGAAGCGGCGGTGGATCCACAGGTATTGCGCCGGCGCCTCGCGCACCATGGCCTCGATCGCGGCATTGACCCGCGCGGTGTCGGCGACCATGTCCTGCGACGGAAAATCTTCCAGCGGCGGGGCGATGCGCAGCACGTAGTCGGCGCCTTCGCGGCGGTGGAAATACGGCACCACCGCGCAGCCGGTCAGCCGCGCCAACTGGTGGGTGGCGGTGATGGTGGAGGCGGGCATGCCGAAGAACGGCACGAACACCGTGTCCTTGCCGCGCATGTCCTGGTCCGGCGCGTACCACAGGAAGCCGCCGCGCTTGAGGTGGCGCACGCTGCCGCGCAGGTCCTCGTTGGCGAACATGGCGATGGCGTAGCGCAGGCGGCCGCGCTTGACCGCCCACTCGAACACCGGATTGCGGTGGCGGCGGTACATGCCGGCCAGCGGCACGTACTGGCACAGCAGCCGCCCGCACATCTCCAGGGTCATGAAATGGCCCGACACCAGCAGCACGCCGCGGCCCTGCGCCTGCAGCGCGCGCAGGTGCTCCAGGCCTTCGATGCGGGTGCGGCGGCGGATCGGGGCGATGCTGCCCCACCAGGCGCGGGCGAACTCGAACACGCCCACGCCCAGCGCATCGAAGCTGTCGTGCAGCAGGCGCGTGCGCCAGGCCTCGCTCTGCTCGGGGAAGCACAGTTTCAGGTTCACTTCGGCGGCGTGGCGGCGGGTGCCGGCCAGGCGCAGCGCGATCCAGCCGACGCCGCGGCCGAGCGCGCGCTGCAGCAACCAGGGCAGCCGGGCCAGGGCCACGGCGATGCCGAGCAGCAACCAGGTCGGCCAGTGCCGCGGCGAACGCGGCGGCGGTGCGGCGGTGGTGGCGGCGGCCGGAAGGGCGGGGGATGGGGCGGACATGCGCCAAGTTTAGCCGGGAGCGGGCAACGCGGCGTCGGCGCCGCGTCGCGATGGCGCGTGCAGGGATGGCGGTCGCGATCGTCTGCCGCCTGCGCGGCGCAACCCGCTATGCTTCCGCGATGCGCAACGATTTCATCGAGCGGCTGCTGCGCGGCCTGTATTCGGCCGTGCTGTACATGCTGCTGCCGGTCACCGTCTATCACCTGGTCTGGCGCGGTTTCCGCGTGCGCCAGTACTTCCAGCGCTGGGACGAGCGCTACGCCTCGTATCCGCAAGCGCGCGGGCGGCCGCGGGTGTGGCTGCACGCGGTGTCGGTGGGCGAAGTCAACGTCGCCGCGCCGGTGGTCAACGCGCTGCGCGTGCTGCGCCCGGACATCCGCTGGGTGATCACCACCATCACCCCGACCGGGTCCGAGCGGGTGCGCGCGCTGTGGGGCGATGCGCTGGACCACGTCTACCTGCCGTACGACGTGCCCGGCAGCGTGGGCCGTTTCCTGCAGCACTTCCGCCCGAGTCTGGCGCTGATCCTGGAAACCGAACTGTGGCCGAACATGCTGTTCGGCTGCCGCGACCGCGACATCCCGGTGTATGTGCTCAACGCGCGGCTGTCGGCGCGCTCGCTGCGCGGCTACCGCCTGCTGCGGCCGTTGATCGGGCGCGCGCTGCGCACTGTCGCCTGCGTGGCGGCGCAGTCGCAGGCGGACGCCGAACGCTTCATCGAACTCGGCGCGCGTCCGCAGCAGGTGCGCGCGCTGGGCAACCTGAAGTTCGATATCGCCGTGCCCGAGCACCTGCCGGAGTTCGTCGCCGCGTTCGGCGAACGCGTGGCGCCGACGCGGCCGGTGTGGATCGCCGCCAGCACCCACGAGGGCGAGGAGGCGGCGGTGATCGAGCTGCACCGGCAACTGCGCCGGCAGTGGCCGGACCTGCTGCTGCTGTGGGCGCCGCGCCACCCCGAGCGCTTCGCCAAGGTCGAGACGCTGGCGCGCGACCAGGGCTGGCGCGTGGCCACGCGCCGCCAGCAGCAGTGGCCCGGCGCCGAGGACGACGTGTTCGTGATCGATACGCTGGGCGAACTGATGACGTTCTATGCCTGCGCCCAGGTCGCCTTCGTCGGCGGCAGCCTGCAGCCGATCGGCGGGCACAATCTGCTGGAGCCGGCCGCGGTCGGCACGCCGTCGGTGACCGGGCCGCACCTACACAATTTCGCCGACATCTCGCGGCGCATGCGCGAGGCCGGCGCCGTGGCGATCTGCGAGGACGCCGCGGCGGTGTGCGCGGCGCTGCACGAGTTGCTGGGCGATGCCGCCGCGCGCGCGCGCATGGCCGAGGCCGGGTGCGCGCTGGTCGCCAATGGCCGCGGCGCGCTGCAGCGGGCGCTGCAACTGATCGCGCACGATCTGCCGCCGGTGGCGCCGGATCTGCCGCCGGGCGAATAGGCGTTGCGTCCTGGGCGTTGCGACCGTGGACGTGTCGTGGGAGCGGCTCCGGTCGCGACATGCGTTGCCGGTGAAGCCTGTCGGGGCTGAAAGGAACCTCGAGAATCTCGCGGCCGGAATCTGCGCGATAGGGCATCACTGGCGCGCGCCTTTTCTGTCGCGGCTGAAGCCGCTCCTACAAAAATGCGGTGCTGCCACTGCAGGAGCGGCTTCAGCCGCGACAGAAAGATGAAGCGCTCGCGATGCCAAGGCGCTCATCGAAAACGCGGCATCAGCGCCAGCGAGTCCCTCGTCCCAGATCTTGCTCGGGAGTCCTCGGTGCCACCAGGCATTGTCCCTGGCCACTGTGCCGGCCCTCAAGCAAAAACGGCGGACCCGAAGGCCCGCCGTTCGCGGTGTCGCACAGACGCCGGTATCGGCGTTACTGGGTGCTGCTGCCGGAGTTGAGCTTGGATTCGGCGCTCTGGGTCAGCAGCGCGTTGATCGACTGCACCTCGGCCACGTCCAGCGAGCCCAGCGCCTGGCTCAGCAGCAGGCGGTTCTGCAGGAAGTTGTAGCGCGCCTGCGCATAGGCCAGCTGCGCCTGGTACAGCGTGCGCTGGTTCTGCACCACGTCCAGCACGGTGCGCGTGCCCACTTCCAGGCCGACCTGCGAGGCGTCGTACGCGGCCTGCGCCGAGACCACCGCCAGGCGCCGCGCCTCGATTTCGCTGATGCCGGCGACCACGGTCTGGTACGCGTTGCGGGTGTTGCGATCGAGCGCACGCTTCTGCAGCTCGTAGGTGTCCTGGGCGATGTCGCGCTGCGCCAGCGCCTGGCGCACCGCCGACTGGGTCGCGCCGCCGGCGAAGATCGGGATGTTCAGGGTCACGCCGATGACGTTGCTGTCCGAGCGCGGCGAGTTGCTGCCGGAGACGCCGTCGCCCCAGCTGGCGTCGCGGCCGACGCTGGCCGCCAGATTCAGCGTCGGCAGGTGGCCGGCGCGCGCGGCGGAGACGCTGTTCTCGGCCGCCTGCACCTGGTACTGGTAGGCGCGCAGCGACGGGTTCTTGTCCAGCGCCGAGGCGATCAGGCCGTCGATGTTGCTGCTCTCGGCCGGCAGCTGCGGGCGGAAGTCCTCCGGCAGGCTGCGCAGGTCGCGTACCGGCTGCCCGGTGATCTCGGTCAGCGCCTGGTACAGGTCCTGCAGCGAGTTGCGCGCGGTGATCGTGTCGGCGCGCGCCTGGTCGTACTCGGCACGCGCTTCGTGCACGTCGGTGATCGGCGCCAGGCCCACTTCCAGGCGCTTGTCGGCGTAGTCGAACTGCTTCTTGGCGGCGGCTTCGTTGGTCTCCGCGGCGACCAGCGACTCGATCGCCACCAGCACGTTGAAGTAGGCTGCCGAGGTGCGCACGATCAGGTCGTCGTTGGCCGATTCCAGCGTGTAGTCGGCGGCCAGGCTGTTGGCCTTCTGCGCGCGCAGGGTGGCGAACTGGGCGAAGTTGACCAGCGTCTGCTGGCCCTGGATCGCGTAGCTGCGGCTCTTGCCGGTGCCGGCCAGTTCGCCGGTGCCGCGCTCGATCTCGCTGTGGCTGCGCTGCAGCGAAGCGGAGCCGTTCAACTGCGGCAGCAGCGCCGCGCGCGCCTGCACTTCGCCTTCCTTGTTGTACAGCCGGTTCGATTCGGCGGTGGCCAGCTGCGGATCGCTGTTGCGCGCCATTTCGTAGACTTGCAGCAGGTCCGTGGCGTTGGCGGCCAACGGAGACAGCGCGGCGGCCAGCGCCAGGACGAGGGATCGGCGGATCATTGCGGCTTCCTTGGATGGATCAGAATGTGAACTGGGGGACCGGCGCGGCACCGCGCAGGTAGTACGCCAAATCGGTTTCGAACAGCGATTCCACGCGCGGCGCGCCGGCATCGGCGTGGACCAGCACCGCGTCCATGACCGGGGCGCGGCCGCGGATCGCGAACAGCCGGCCGCCGGGACGCAGCCAGGCCAGGAACTGCGCCGGGATTTCGGTGACGGCGGCGGTGACGCAGACCACGTCGAAGCGGCGCTCGCTGTGCCAGCCGAACGCGTCGGCGGTTTCGATGCGCACGTTGCTGCCCAGCGCGGCGGCATCCAGGTTGGCGCGCGCACTGGCGGCCAGGGCCGGTTCGATCTCCAGGCTGACCACGTCGCGGCCGAGCTCGCCCAGGCAGGCGCTGACGAAGCCGCTGCCGGTGCCGATCTCCAGGACGTCCTCGCCCGGCTGCAGGTCCAGCGCCTGCAGCATGCGCCCTTCGATCACCGGCTTCATCATGTATTGGCCGTGGCCCAGCGGGATCTCCAGATCGGCATAGGCCACCGCGCGATGCGCCTGCGGCACGAACAGCTCGCGCGGCAGTCGCGCCAGCACGTCGAGCACGCGCAGGTCGAGCACGTCCCAGGGACGCACCTGCTGTTCAACCATCTTTTCGCGGGCTTGGGAGTAGTCGATCGTCATCTGGGGCATCCAACGCGGTGGGTCGCGCATTTTAGCCGGCCCAAAGGCCGTGCGTATGCTGCAGCATCGCCGCAGGCGGGCCATGGCGCGCAGTGCCGGAAGTCACCGGGCCGGCCTGCCGGGGCGGACTCAGCGCGGCGCATAGGCGCGCAGGAAGAAGTCGACGCTGGCCTGCACATGGGCCTGGATCCGGGCCTGGCTGGGGTCGCGGCACAGGCCGCACATCATCAGCGAGTGCAGTTCGCCCTTGACCAGGCAGAAGAACTGCGAGGCGGCCAGGGGCAGGTCGGGGATCTCCAGCTCGCCGGCGGCGACATGCGCCTGCAGCAGCTGCGCCAGGTCTTGCTGGGTCCGTTTGGGACCGGCATTCCAGAACATCTCGCGCACGTGTTCGTCGCCGGTGCCGGGCGCGAGCATCATGCGATGGGTCGCCATGGCCGCGTCGCTGCCGATCATCGCGAAGAACGCCAGGCCGATTTCCACCAGCTGCGCGCGCAGCGGTCCTTTGCGCGCATGCCCGAACAGGTCGTCGGGCAGCAGCGCCTGGCACTGCGCGCGGACCGCTTCGGCGAACAGGGTCTCCTTGTCGCCGTAGTGGCTGTAGACGGTGAGCTTGGACACGCCGGCCCGCGCGGCGATGCCGTCCATGCTGACCCCGCCGAAGCCCAGTTCGGTGAACAACTGCTTGGCCGCTTCCAGGATCGCCGCGCGCTTGCCCATGTCCTTGGGCCGCCCCGGGCCGGCGGCACGGGTGGAGGATTTGGGGGAGGGGACGACGGAGGGTTTACTGACCATGGCGGCAATACTAGACCAGTCGGTTCGATATTTATACTATACCGTGTAGTGCACTATTGGCTGCGGCGATCTTCATGGCGCCTGCTGGCCAGGCCGTCGGGGTGCGACCCGTGCGCCGCCTTGGCCCGAAAAAGCCGTGTACACGCCGCCTGGACGATGCTGAACGCAGCGTGCCGCAGCACCCGCGGCGTAGGGAACGTCCTGACATCGGCGGCGAACGCGCAGTGATAAATTGCATTCCTTGCATGGTAGGGGATGGCTGCGCGCTGGCGCGGCGCGATCGGAAGGCAATGGAGCAGGGGGCACACCGTCATTCGACTGTCGGCGGCGCGCATGCGTTGCGCCGCCGCGTGCGCGTCTGCCTGCTGCTGGCGCTGCTGTGCGCCTGCTGCGCGGCGGGTGCGGGCGCCCAGCAGGCGGCGCTGGCCCTGTCCGAACATGCCATCACCGAGCGGCCCACGGTGGTGCGCTGGACCATGGAGGAAGGCCTGCCGCACAACCTGGTGCATGCGCTGGCGCAGGACCGCGACGGCTTGCTGTGGATCGGCACCTGGGAGGGCGTGGCACGTTTCGATGGCCGCGGCTTCACCGTCTTCGATCGGCAGAACACGCCCGGCATGGAGATGTCCGGGGTGTTCGTGATCGTGCCCGAGCGCGAGGGCGGGGTCTTGATCGGCACCGCCTACGACGGCGTGTTCCGCTATGCCGAGGGCAGTTGGGAGCACCTGGGCGACGCGCGTGCGCGGCGGCTGTCGGTGGTCTCGATGCTGCGCGACCGCGACGGCGCGCTGTGGGTCGGCAGCGAGGACGGGTTGTACCGGATCGAGGCCGATGGCCGCCTGAGCGCCGTCGGCGCTGCGGCCGGTTTGCCGAAGACGCGGGTCGCGGCGCTGCTGCAGCAGGCCGATGGCGGCGTGCTGGTCGGCACCGCGCAGGGCCTGTTCCGCCTCGACCCCGCCAAGACGCGCGCGCAGCGCTGGGGCAGCACGGCGGCGATGCGCGCGGCGCCGGTGCGGCGCCTGGGCCACGACCGCGACGGCGGGCTGCTGGTCGCCGGCGATGCCGGCGTGTTCTGGCTGCACGCCGACGGCACGCTGCAGTGGTTGCGCCAGGGCCAGCGGGTCGACGCCGCGCTGCAGGATCGCCAGGGCCAGCTGTGGACCAGCCTGTCCAGCGGCCAGCTACTGCGGCGTTCGCGCAACGGCGCCAGCGAGGAGATGCTGTCGATCTCCGGCGTGGTCAGCCCGGCGCTGATCGAAGACCGCGAAGGCCTGATCTGGGCCGGCAGCACCGACGGCCTGTTTCGCGTCGCCGCGGGCGATGCCGGCGGCCTGACCCGGCGCGACGGCCTCTCCGGCGACTACGTGCGCGTGGTGCGGCAGAGCGCCGACGGCGCGATCTGGATCGGCCATGCGGCCGGGCTCGACCGCTGGCAGCGCGGCCGCGTCGGCGCGCTGCGCATCGCCACCGGCGGTCGCGACCCGTCGGTGCTGGCGCTGGCGCCGGCCAACGACGGCGGCATGTGGGTCGGCACCTACGACCAGGGCGTGCTGCTGCTGGCGGCCGACGGCGCGGTCCGGCAGCGCCTCGGGACCGAGGCCGGCGTGCCGCGCACGATGGTGCGCGCGCTGCTGCAGGATGCGGACGGCGGCCTGTGGATCGGCAGCAATGCCGGCCTGATCCATCGCCGCGGCGGCCGCAGCCGCGTGTACACCGTGGCCGACGGGCTGCCGGCGGCGCAGGTGCAGGCGCTGTACCGCGACCGTGCGGGGGTGCTGTGGATCGGCACCAGCGACGGCATCGCCTCGCTGTCGGCGAGCGGCGCGCTGCGGGCGTGGCCGAGCGGCGCCGCGTTCCCGGCGCACAACGCGTTCGATTTCCTGGGCGATGCCGACGGCTCGCTGTGGATCGCCAGCGACCGCGGCCTGCTGCGGCTGCGCGGCGACCGCTTCCAGGTCTACGACCATCGGGTCGGACTGCCGCGCGACAAGCTGTTCCGGATCATCGACGACGGCCACGGCCATCTGTGGGCGACCAGCAACCAGGGCGTGTTCCGCATCGCCCGCGACAGCATCGCGCAACTCGATGCCGGCCGCCGCACGCAGCTGGCGGTGGACGCGGTCGACCGCAGCGACGGCATGCCCGGCAGCCAGGGCAACGGCAGCAGTGCGCCGGCCGGCTGGCTGACCCGCGACGGCACCTTGCTGATCCCGACCTCGGCCGGCCTGGCGCTGATCGACCCGGCGCTGCCCAGCCGGCATGCGCTGCGCGCGCCGGCGGTGGTGGTCGAGCGACTGCAGGTCGACGGCCGCGAGCAGCCGCTGCGCCACGACTACCGCTTGCACGGCAGCGTCGGCCGGCTCGCCGTCGACTATGCGGGGCTGAGCTTCCGCTCGCCGGACAAGGTGCGCTACCGCTATCGCCTGCATGGCTTCGACCGACAGTGGATCGACGCCGGCAGCAGCGAGACCGCGGTCTACACCAACCTGCCGCCGGGCAGCTATCGCCTGGAGATACAGGCCACCACCAGCGCGATGGACTGGTCGCGCAGCGCGCTGGTCGGGCGCACCTCGCTGCAACTGGAGCTGGTGCCGCCGTTCTGGCAGCGCGGTCCGTTCGTGGTGATCGCGGCGATCGCCTGCAGCGGCCTGCTGATGTGGTGGTACCGCAGCCGCAGCCATCGCTACCTGCGCCGCCAGCGCCGGCTCAACCGCATCATCGCCGAGCGCACCCACGAGCTGCGCGCAAAGAACCTGGCGCTGAAGCTGGCCGATCGCGAACGCGACGAACTGGTGCGCAAGCTCGCCCACCAGGCCGGCCATGACGCGCTGACCGGCCTGCCGAACCGGCGCACCGCCGACCCGCACCTGACCGCGGCGCTGGAGCGCGCGCTGGCCAAGCCGGCGCCGCTGTGCGTGGCCTTGCTGGACATCGACAACTTCAAGCGGATCAACGACACGCACGGCCACGAACTCGGCGACGAAGTGCTGCGCCGGGTCGGCGAGGCGTTGCGTGCCAGCCTCGGCGAGCAGGCGTTCGCCGCGCGCCATGGTGGCGAGGAATTCCTGCTGGTCTTGCCGGGCCTGGACCGCGAACAGGCGCGGGCGCGGCTGGACGAGCTGCGCCGCCGCGTCGCCGCGATCGTGGTCCTCGATGGCGACGGCCGCGCACTGCAATGCACCGCCAGCATCGGCTTCGCCTGCCTGGCCCCGACGCTGCAGACCCGCCGCGAACTGCTGGCCCTGGCCGACCAGCGCCTGTACCAGGCCAAGCGCGAGGGACGCGATCGGGTGATCGGGTAGGGCGCAAGCGCGAGACGGCGGTGCGCGCCCTTGTAGGAGCGGCTTCAGCCGCGACACACGGCACGGCGGGCCTGCGGCGTTGGTTCCTGTCGGGGCTGAAGCCCCTCCTACAGGAGCGGCTCCACGCGACGAACCGGCCGCCGCCTATCCGCAGCGGCCGAACGCCTTACCAATCCCCAATCCCTACTCCCGAATCCCAGCCGCCTGCAGCCGCTCCACCACCGCGCGTGCCGCCGCATTGGTGGAAATGCCCTGGCCCGGCGCGGCGAGGTCGGCGGTGAAGGCCTGCGCGTCGAGCGCGGCGTCCACGGCCTGTTCGATCGCCTCGGCTTCGGCGCTCAGGCCCAGCGAATGGCGCAGCAGCAGCGCGGCGCTGAGGATGGTGGCGTAGGGATTGGCGATGCCCTTGCCGGCGATGTCCGGGGCCGAGCCGTGGATCGGCTCGTACAGGCCGATCCGGCCTTCGCCCAGCGACGCCGACGGCAGCAGACCCAGCGAGCCGGCCAGCATCGAGGCCTCGTCGGTGAGGATGTCGCCGAACATGTTCTCGGTGACGATCACGTCGTACTCGCGCGGCTTGGCCAGCAGGTGCATGGCCATCGAATCGACCAGCTGGTGCTCCAGGCGCACGTCCGGGAACTCGTCGCGGCCGATGCGCGCGGCCACGTCGCGCCACAGCCGCGAGGTCTCCAGCACGTTGGCCTTGTCCACCGAGGTGACGTGGTTGCGGCGCTGCTGCGCCAGCCGGAACGCGCTGCGCAGCACCCGCTCGATCTCCTCGACGCTGTAGCGGCACAGGTCGCTGGCGTCGGTGGCGCTGCGGGTCTTGTCGCCGAAGTAGATGCCGCCGGTCAGCTCGCGCACCACGACGATGTCCACGCCGGTGAGCAGGTGCGACTTGATCGGCGAGGCGTCCAGCGCCGCCGGGTGCGGCTTGACCGGGCGCAGGTTGGCGAACAGCCCCAGGCCGCGGCGGATCGCCAGCAGGCCCTGCTCGGGGCGGATATTGGCATTGGGATCGGACCATTTCGGCCCGCCGACCGCGCCCAGCAGCACCGCGTCGGCCTGCTGGCAGGCGGCCAGCGTCGCCGCCGGCAGCGGCTCGCCGTGGCGGTCGATGGCGATGCCGCCGATGTCGTGTTCGTGGAACTCGAACGTGTGCTGGTAGCGGCGGGCGATGGTGCGCAGCACCGACACCGCCGCGGCGGTGACTTCCGGGCCGATGCCGTCGCCGGGCAGGACGACGATGTCAGCGTGCATGGGCGGCCTCGTACTGTTCGATGAAGGGTTCGCGCAGCAGCAGGTAGCCGAGTTCGTCGACGCCTTCGAGCAGGCAGGTCTGCGAGAAATCGTCGAGCGGGAAGGCGTAGACGCGGCCATCGGGCGTACGCAGTTCGCGCGCGGCCACGTCCACGGTCAGCGCGTCGTCCGGACGCTGCATCAGCGTCTGCACGTCGGCCTCGGCCAGCACGATCGGCAGCAGCCCGTTCTTGAGGCTGTTGTTGCGGAAGATGTCGGCGATCTCGCTGCTGACGATGGCGCGCAGGCCCAGGTCGGTCAGCGCCCACGGCGCGTGCTCGCGCGAGGAGCCGCAGCCGAAGTTGCGCCCGGCCAGCAGGATCTGGCGGCCGGCGTTGTGCGGCTGGTTGAACGCGAACTCCGGGTTCGGCGTGCCGTCTGCCTGCCAGCGCCAGTCGTTGAACGCGTTGCGGCCGAGGCCGGCGCGCTCGGTGGTGGACAGGAACCGCGCCGGGATGATCTGGTCGGTGTCGATGTTGGTCTGGCGCAGCACCACGCTGGCCGAGGTGAGGGCGGCGAATCCGGCCATCAGCAGGTCTCCTGGGACACGGTGGCAGGTGCGGCGGCCGCTTCGGCTTGCGTCGCCGGCGGCAGCGCCGGGGTCGGCACGTGCGGCGGCAGCAGTGGCTTGCCGCGGTGGGCGAAGGCGCGGGTGGTCGCGGCGACGAAGGTCAACGTGGCCGCGAGCGCGGCGATGTGCGGCACCATCACGCGACCTCCGCGAACAGCGTGCGCGGGTCGCTGACCTGGCCGTTCACCGCGGCCCACGCCGCGGTCATCGGCGAGGCCAGCAAGGTGCGCGCGCCGGGGCCCTGGCGGCCTTCGAAATTGCGGTTGCTGGTGCTCACCGCCAGTTGCCCCGGCGCGACCAGGTCGCCGTTCATCGCGATGCACATCGAGCAGCCGGATTCGCGCCACTCCGCGCCGGCGGCGCGCACCACCTCGTGGATGCCCTCGGCCTCGGCCTGGCGCTTGACGATCTCCGAGCCCGGCACCACCAGCATGCGCACGTGCGGCGCGACGCGGCGGCCGCGCAGCACCTGCGCCACTTCGCGCATGTCGCTGAGCCGGCCGTTGGTGCAGGAACCGACGAACACCACGTCCACCGGGGTGCCGATCAGCGCATGGCCGGATGCGAAATGCATGTAGTCCAGGCCCTTCTGCGCGGCCGCGTCCTGCGCCGCCGGGATCGGTACGTCCACCGCGATCGCGGTGCCCGGGTGGGTGCCCCAGGTCAGGGTCGGGCGGATGTCGCGCGCGTCGATGCGCACCTCCACGTCGAAGCGCGCGCCCGGATCGCTGCGCAGCTGCGACCAGCGCTGCACCGCGGCGTCGAACTCCGCGCCCTTCGGTCCGCGCGGGGTCTTGGCCATCCAGTCGAAGGTGATCTGGTCAGGTGCGACCATGCCGGCGCGCGCGCCGGCCTCGATCGACATGTTGCACAGGGTCATGCGCTGCTCCATGTCCATCGCTTCGATGGTGGAGCCGCGGTACTCGAGCACGTGGCCGGTACCGCCGTTGACCCCGATCACGCCGATGATGTGCAGGATCACGTCCTTGGCGCCGACGCCCGGCGCCAGCGGCCCGTCGACGCTGATCGCCATGGTCTTGGCCTTGCGCTGCAGCAGGCACTGCGTGGCCAGCACGTGGCCGACCTCGCTGGTGCCGATGCCGAACGCTAGCGCGCCGAACGCGCCGTGGGTAGAGGTGTGGCTGTCGCCGCAGACGATGGTCATGCCGGGCTGGGTGAAGCCCTGCTCGGGCGCGATCACGTGCACGATGCCGCGGTTGTCCGAGGCCATGTCGAACAGTTCGATGCCGTAGTCGGCGCAATTGCGCGCGAGCATGTCCACCTGCGCCTCGGAGGCCTTGGTGTAGTACGGAAGCTTGCCGTCGGCGCCGCGCGGCAGGGTCGGCGTGGAGTGGTCCATCGTCGCCTTGGTGCGGTCGGGCCGGCGTGGCTTGAGGCCGCGCGACTTCAGTTCGGTGAACGCCTGCGGCGAGGTCACCTCGTGGATCAGGTGCAGGTCGATGTACAGCACCGCCGGGGCGGTGCTGCTTTCGGGGACGACGACGTGCGCGTCCCACAGCTTGTCGTACAGGGTACGGGGGGTCGAAGACATTACGGGACTACCTGGCAGGGACGCTGGGCGAGGGTGGGAACGGAGCAGGGTGCATGGCGACGATGACGGGGTCGTGGCCGCTCAGGCGGCCGCCGTCGCGGCGCCGGCGTGCGCGCCCTGGCGCTGGCGCAGCACGCGGTTGGCCACGTCCAGCCAGGCCAACGCGCTGGCCTCGATGATGTCGCGGCTGGTGCCGGTGCCGTCGTACTCGACTTCGCCGTGGCGCACGCTGAGGTTGGCCTCGCCGCGCGCATCGGCGCCGATGCCGACGCTGTGCACCTGGTAGCTGTCCAGGGTCAGCTGCACGCCGGTGGCGGCGGCGAGCGCGGCGAACAGCGCATCCACCGGGCCGTCGCCTTCGGCGCGCTCTGTGACCCGCTGGCCGTCCGGATCGGACAGCTCGACCTGCGCGCTGGCGCGCTGGCCGCGGTCGCTGACGGTCATCGACGCGAGCCGGTAGCCCTGGCTTTCCGGCGCATCCTGCATCATCGCCTGCAGGTCGGCGTCGTTGACCACGCGCTGCTGCTCGCACAGCGCCTTGAACGCCTCGAACGCCAGGTTCAGTTCGGCCTCTTCCAGCACGTAGCCCAGCGCGCGCAGGCGCTGCTCGACCGCGGCGCGGCCGCTGTGGCGGCCCAGCACCATCTGCGAGGACTCCCAGCCCACGTCTTCCGGACGCATGATCTCGTAGGTGCCGCGGTGGCGCAGCATGCCGTGCTGGTGGATGCCCGACTCGTGGGCGAAGGCATTGCCGCCGACGATCGCCTTGTTGCGCTGCACCGGCATGCCGACCAGCCGCTGCAGCAGCTGCGAGCTGGCGACGATGCGCTGGGTGTTGATCGCGGTGTCGATCTCGTAGAACGCGTTGCGCACCTTCAGCGCCATCGCGATCTCTTCCAGCGCGCAGTTGCCGGCGCGCTCGCCGATGCCGTTGATGGTGCATTCCACCTGCCGCGCGCCGCCTTCCACCGCGGCCAGCGAGTTGGCCACGGCCAGGCCCAGGTCGTTGTGGCAATGGGTGCTGAACACCACCCGCTCGGCGCCGGGCACGCTGGCGATCAGCCGCGCGAACATGCCGCGGATCTCTTCGGGCGTGGTGAAGCCGACCGTGTCGGGCAGGTTGATGGTGGTGGCGCCGGCGGCGATCGCCACCGCGGCGACCTCGGCCAGGAAATCCTCCTCGGTGCGGGTGGCGTCCTCGGCCGAGAATTCCACGTCGTCCACGTACTGGCGCGCCAGCGAGACGTGCTTGCGTACCGATTCCAGCACCTGCTCGCGGCTCATCCGCAGCTTGTGCTCACGGTGCAGCGGGCTGGTCGACAGGAACACGTGCAGGCGCGGCTTGGCCGCCGCCTCCAGCGCGCGCGCCGAGATCTCGATGTCGGTGGCCAGGCAGCGCGACAGCACCGCCAGGGTCGGCTCGCGCAGTTCGCGGCCGATCAGCGCCATCGCCTCGCGGTCGGACTGCGAACTGGCCGGGAAGCCGGTCTCGATGATGTCCACGCCCAGCTCGGCCAGGGCGCGCGCCATGACCAGCTTCTGCGGCGGGGTCATGCTGCAGCCGGGGGATTGCTCGCCGTCGCGCAGGGTGGTGTCGAAGATGCGGATGCGGGGGGTCTGGGAAGAAGACGAAGTGTTCACCAGATGGTTTCCTCTACGGCGGCGGTGGCTGGCGGATGGGGTGGCGTGGGCGTGGGACGGCGTGGAGCGGGCGGAGCGGCGGCGAGCTGGCTGCGAAGTCGCTCGGTGTTGCGGCGGCGCGGCTTGCGCGGCGTGCGCGGGCGCACCTCCGACAGCAGCGTCGCCAGCACGCCGGCGTCGATGTTGCCGCCGGACACCACCGCGCACTTGCGCTTGCCGGAGACGCGGCGGCCGGCGGCCAGCGCCAGCGCGCCGGCGCCCTCGGCGATGACGTGCTCCTCCAGCGCCAGGCGCACCAGCGTCTCGCGCAGTTCCGCCTCGCGCACGATCACCACGTCGTCGAGCAGGCTGGCGCACAGCCGGCGGGTGATGAACCCGGGGATTTTAACCTTGACGCCGTCGGCCAGGGTGGGCACCGGGTCCACGGCGCGGATATCGCCGCGGATCGCCCGCGCCATCGAATCCACGCCTTCGACCTGCGCACCGACGATGCGCACGCCCTGCGAGCGCAGCGCCAGGGCCACGCCGGCGGCCAGGCCGCCGCCGCCGATCGGCACGATCACCACGTCCGGCGCATGCGCGGCCAGCTCAATGCCGACCGTGCCCTGGCCGGCGATCACGTCCGGGTCGTCGAACGCGGACAGGAAGCGGTAGCCGTTCTGCTCGGCCAGTTCGCGGGCGAAGGCGAAGGCCTCGTCGTAGCTGTTGCCGTGCTGGCGCACGGTGGCGCCCCAGTGCGCGACGCCGGCGATCTTGGTCTGCGGCGCGCCGTGCGGCATCACCGTGATCGCCTGCACGCCCAGCCGGTGCGCGGCCCAGGCCACGCCCTGCGCATGGTTGCCGGCCGAGGCGCAGATGATCGTGCGCTCATCGCCGCGCTCCAGCCCGGCCAGCAGCGCGTTCAGCGCGCCGCGCACCTTGTAGGATCCGGTGCGCTGCAGGTTCTCCAGCTTCAGCCACACGCCGAAGCGCTCGGCGTAGTGCACCGGCGTCGGCGGCAGGTAACGGCGCAGCCGCGCCTGCGCGGCCAGCACGTCGGCGACGCTGACCGCTACGTCGCCTACGTCCGGTTCCTGCGGGGCGGGGCGGCCGGGGTCAGGCATGGGGCGGCCGCGGGACCGGGGACCGGGGACCGGGGACCCGGAAAAGCGGGTTGGCGCGAAGAAGCGACCTCCATGGAAGAAGGCCCCTCCGCGGGCGAGCGGAAGCTTGCGGACGGCGCGCGACGCACGAGGCGCCGCCGGGTCCCCGGTGCCCGGTCCCTGGTCCCGTGCGCCTCACGGCGCCCCATCCAACGCAGTCACCCGCACCGACTCGCAGTCGTACACCTTCTCCATCTGCAGGCGCAGGCTCTCGCCCGGGCGGTTGCCGTCGACCACCATCTGCAGGTGCCAGCGGCCGGCGTCGTCGGCCACCGGCGCGCCGGTGATCGACAGCGGCGCGAAGCCGCGCCGCTCGGCCATGCCGATCGCGCGCAGCAGCGCGCCTTCGGCCGGCTTCAGCACCAGGTCAAGCTGGTATCGCATGGGGGGTCTCCTGGCGCTGGGTCGCGGGATTGCTTTCCAGCATGGTGCTGTTGGCGGTGTTCGGCGGCACCAGCGGCCACACGTTGGCGCGCGCGTCGATGGCCACGTGCAGCAGCGCCGGGCCCGGCTGCGCCAGCAGTTCGGCCAGCCCGTCCTCGACCTGGCCGCGCGCGGTGATGCGCTTGGCCGGGATGCCGAACACCTGCGCCAGCGCGGCGAAATCCGGGTTGTCGGACAGGTCGATCTCGCTGTAGCGCTCGGCGAAGAACAGTTCCTGCCACTGCCGCACCATGCCCAGCGAACTGTTGTCCAGCAGCACGATCTTCACCGGCAGCTTGCAGCGCGCGATGGTGACCAGTTCCTGCACGTTCATCATGAAGCTGCCGTCGCCGCTGACCAGCACCACGGTGCGGTCCGGGCAGGCGAACTGCGCGCCCATCGCCGCCGGCAGGCCGAAGCCCATCGTGCCCAGCGCGCCGCTGGTCAGGTGGTTGCGCGGATGGTTGAAGCGGCAGTGCTGCGCGACCCACATCTGATGCTGGCCGACGTCGCAGGCGATGATGGTGTCGGCCGGGGCCAGCTCGCTCAGCCGCTTCAGCAGGCCGGGCGCGTAGATGTCCTCGCCCGGCGCGTCGTAGCGGGCGCCGAACTTCTCGCGATGGCCGATGCAGCGCGCGTGCCAGGCCTCGCAGGTGCTGGTGGCCGTGCACAGGGTGCGCAGCGCTTCGGCCACGTCGCCGGGCACGGCGATGTCGGCATGGCGCAGCTTGGAGATCTCGCAGGCGTCGGCGTCCAGGTGGATGACCCGCGCGAACGGGGCGAACTCGGCCAGCTTGCCGGTGGCGCGGTCGTCGAAACGCGCGCCGACCACGATCAGCAGGTCCGATTCCTGCACCGCCATGTTGGCGGCGCGGGTGCCGTGCATGCCGAGCATGCCCAGGTAGTGCGGATGCCCGTGCGGCAACGCGCCCAGCCCGCGCAGGGTCAGCACGGTGGGGATACGGGTGCTGTCGACGAACTGGCGGAACGCGTCCACCGCGTCGGCCAGGGCGATGCCGCCGCCGCCGTAGATGACCGGCTTCTCGGCGCCGGCGATCGCCGCCAGGGCTTCGGCCAGGGCCTCGGCGTGCGGCGACGGCGGCACCGGCACCGCGGCCGGCACGTGGTCGGGCAGGTGCGAGGCGTCGCCCAGTTGCACGTCCTTGGGCAGGTCGATCAGCACCGGCCCCGGACGCCCTTCGCGGGCGATGCGGAACGCGTCGCGCACCACCTGCGGCAGGTCGTCCACGCGGCGCACCAGGAAGCTGTGCTTGACGATCGGCAGGGTCAGCCCGAACACGTCCAGTTCCTGGAACGCGTCGGTGCCCAGCAGCGGCGTGGCGACCTGGCCGGTCAGGCAGATCATCGGCACCGAGTCCAGCATCGCGTCGGCGATGCCGGTGACCAGGTTGGAGGCGCCCGGGCCGGAGGTGGCGACGCAGACCCCGACCCGGCCGCTGGCGCGGGCGTAGCCGTTGGCGGCCAGCGCCGCGCCCTGCTCGTGGCGGACCAGGATGTGCTTGAGCTGGCTGTCTACCAGCGCGTCGTAGAACGGCATGATGGTGCCGCCCGGATAGCCGAACAGCGTGTCCACGCCTTCGGCTTCCAGGGCCTGCGTCAGCCAGCGCGCGCCGTTGCGGGGCGTGCCGTGAGCGGAGGAGTTCATACGGTGGCGACCTTTCGGTGGAAGCGGGTGGGGGAGCCGCGGGTTACGCGGCTTGCTGGCCGGTGGCCGGCTTGGCGGCAGCCGCCTGGCCGTTCAACCAGACCATCTTGGCGCGCAGCTGCTTGCCGACCACTTCGATCGGGTGCTCCAGGTCGGCCTGCTTGAACTTGGTGTAGTTCGGCAGCCCGGCTTCGTATTCGGCGACCCAGTTCTTGGTGAAGGTGCCGTTCTGGATGTCGGTCAGCACGTCGCGCATGCGCTCCTTGGTGGCCGCGTCGATGACCCGCGGACCGCTGACGTAGTCGCCGTACTGCGCGGTCTCGGAGACGAACTCGAGCATGCGGGTGATGCCGCCTTCGTAGAACAGGTCCACGATCAGCTTCAGTTCGTGCAGCACTTCGTAGTAGGCGATTTCCGGCTGGTAGCCGGCTTCCACCAGCACTTCGAAGCCGGCCTGGACCAGCGACGAGGCGCCGCCGCACAGCACCGCCTGCTCGCCGAACAGGTCGGTCTCGGTCTCTTCCTTGAAGGTGGTCTTGATCAGGTTGGCGCGCGCGCCGCCCAGGCCGGCGGCGTACTCGAGCGCGAACTGCTCGGCCTTGCCGCTCTTGTCCTGGTACACCGCCCAGATGCACGGCACGCCGCGGCCGATCTCGTACTCGCGGCGCACCAGCGCGCCCGGGCCCTTCGGCGCGACCAGCACCACGTCCAGGTCGGCGCGCGGCTTGATCATGTCGAAATGCACGTTCAGGCCGTGCGCGAACAGCAGGCACGCGCCCTGCTTCATGTTCGGCGCCAGCACCTCGTCGTACAGCTTCTTCTGCACCATGTCCGGGGTCAGCACCGCGACTAGGTCGGCGTCCTTGACCGCCTCGGCGGGGCTCTTCACCACGAAGCCGTCGGCCTGCGCCTTGGCTTCGGTCGGGCCGCCCGCGCGCAGGCCGACAGTGACGTCGAAGCCGGACTCGCGCAGGTTCAGCGCGTGCGCGCGGCCCTGGCTGCCGTAGCCGACGATGGCGATCTTGGTGGTGGGCTGGGCGGAACTGGTCATGGGGCGGATTTCCTCGGGACGGTGTGGGTAGGGAGGGGTTTGCGTTTCGCGGTTACTAAAATGAAAAACCCCGCGCCGTTGCCGGTGCGGGGTCTGATCGAATCCAGGCTGCTTGTCGCTTACACGCCGGTTCGTCCCGCACTTGTGGGCGAGGTAATAAGCACGAGTACGAGGAGCGACGCGGCGGCGTCCGCGCGCAGCGCGGCGGGCAGGCGGGTCGGCTTCGGGCTGGTGTGGCGATGCAACATGCAGCGAGATAAACATGGGCTTTGCGGCACTGTCAACCCTGCCGCCGATGCGCGCTGGCGAATGTGCCGAAAGCCGCACCAGGACAGCATCGTTACGCCTGAAACGGTGCTCCGGCACGGCGCAAGCGCGGCCGATTGCGCGGAATATCGGCTCCAGTCACGCCCCCCCTGGGGCATGCCATCCGGCGTCAACAGGCGGTCGCGATCCTGCGGTAATCTGGCGCCGCTCCTGCCATGCGGCGGTCGTTGGCCGGCCGCCCTTTCCTGTTCGACGGATCCCGGCGCATGCATTCCGAACCTTTTCCCGTGGCTGTCTCTGCGCGCAACGCCTCCGCGTCGGCGGTGGCCGAGAGCGAGCAGGTCACCCGCCTGCTGCAGCGCTGGCGGGGCGGCGACGCCCAGGCCGAGGCGCAGTTGCTGGAGCTGGTCTATGCCGCGCTGCGCGACATGGCTGCCGCGCGCATGGCGGCGCGCCACGACGACGCCTTGCTGCAGCCGACCGCGCTGGTCCACGAGGCCTTGCTGCGCATGCTCGACGCCGACGTGGAATACCGCGACCGGGTGCATTTCTTCGCCCTGGCCTCGCTGAAGATGCGCGCGGTGCTGGTCGACTACGCGCGCGCCAACCTGGCCGCCAAGCGCGGCGGCGGGGCGATGATGATGACCCTGTCGCATGCCGACCGCGACGGCGCCGCGGCCAGCGAGGAATACCAGGTGCTGGCCCTGCACCAGTCGCTGCAGCGCTTCGCCGGGTTCGACCCGCGCGCGGCGCATGCGGTGGAACTGGCCTATTTCGGCGGCATGACCCACGACGAGATCGCCTGCCTGCTGGAGGTGTCGGTGCCGACCGTCGAGCGCGACCTGCGCATCGCCCGCGCCTGGCTCAAGCGCGAACTCAGCGCCGAACCGGGCCGTCCATGAGCGAACGCTGGCAACAGGTCCGGCACTTGTTCGAAGCGGTCTGCGACCTGCCGCCGCCGCAGTGGCAGCCGACCCTGGAGCGGCTCAGCCACGATCCGGCGCTGGTGCAGGAGGTGCTGGCCCTGCTCGCCGCGCAGACCGTGCAGCTGCAGCAGCTGGCCGAGCCGTTGCGGGCGCTGGCCGGGCGCCTGGCCGCGCCGGAACTGGGGGTGGGCGACCGGCTCGGCCCGTGGCGGCTGACCCGCTTCCTGGCCAGCGGCGGCATGGGCAGCGTGTTCGTCGCCGAGCGCGCGGACGAGCAGTACCAGCGGCAGGTGGCGGTGAAACTGCTGCGCGGCCTGCCCGACGCGCTGACCGCGCAGCGGCTGGCCGCCGAACGGCAGATCCTGGCGAGCCTGCAGCATCCCAACATCGCGCGCCTGTACGACGGCGGCGCCACCCCGGGCGGGCAGCCGTACCTGGTGATGGAGTACGTCGACGGCGTCGCCCTGGACCGCTACCTGCAGGCGCAGGCGCCGGACCTGCCGGCGCGGCTGCAGCTGTTCCTGCGCATCTGCCGCGCGGTGCAGGCGGCGCACCAGCGCCTGGTGCTGCACTGCGACCTGAAGCCGGGCAACGTGCTGGTCCGCGCCGACGGCGAGCCGGTGCTGCTGGACTTCGGCATCGCCCGGCTGCAGGACGCGGCCGACGGCGCCGAGCGCGGGCGCTTCTGCACGCCGCCCTACGCCAGCCCGGAGCTGCTGGCCGGGCAGCCGGTGGGCGTGGCCAGCGACGTCTACAGCCTGGGCGTGATGCTGGTGGAAGTATTGGCCGAGCAACGCCTGCCGGCGCAGACCGGGGCCGGCGCCTGTCCGCGCCCCAGCGCGCTGGCGCAGCTGCCGGCGCTGCGCCGGAAACTGCGCGGCGATCTCGACGCGATCGCGGCCAAGGCCTGCGCGGCGGATCCGGCGCAGCGCTATGCCAACGTCGCCGACCTCGCCGCCGATCTGCAGCGCTATCTCGGCCGCTATCCGGTGCATGCGCGCCGCGGCGGACGCCGCTATGCGCTGTCGCAGCTGTTGCGCCGGCGCTGGAAGGAGAGCGCGGCGGTCGCGGCGATGCTGCTGCTCAGCGGCGGCTTCATGTGGCGGCTGCTCGATACGCGCGCGCAGGCGCAGCGCGAAGCGGCGATCGCGCAGCAGGTGAGCCAATTCCTCACCGCCGCGTTCGATGCCGCCGATCCGCGCAAGCGCGGCGCCCGCGGCACCGAGAGCATCAGCGCGCGGCAGGTGCTGGACAGCTGCGCGATGCAGCTGGACCAGGGGCTGGCGCAGTCGCCGGCGGTGCGCGCGCGGCTGCGCGCGACGCTGGGCCTGGCCTACATGAATCTTGGCCAGGGAGAACGCGCCGAGGCGATGCTGCGCCGGGCGGCGACCGAACTGCAGAGCGCGCAGGTCGACGAACCCGCGCTGGCGGCGGCGGCCTGGAGCGACCTGGCGACGCTGCTGGCCAACGACGAACGCGGCGACGACGCGCAGGCGGCAGGCCGGCAGGCGTTGGCGCTGGCCACGCGCAGCGGCGACCTCGATGCGCTGGCCAAGGCGACCAATGCGCTGGGGTTGGGGCTGCATCGCGCCGCGCGCTACGCCGAGGCGCAGGCCATGCTGCAGCGCTCGCTGGCGCTGCGCCGGCAGCCCGGGGTCAAGGTCGATGGCGGCGTGGCGACCGTGCTGCACAACCTCGGCCTGGTATTCAAGGCGCAGGGCCAGTATGCGCAGGCCGAGCAGTGGTTTCGCCAGGCCCTGGCGATGAAGCAGCGCGAGTACGGCACGCGCAGCGTCGACTATCTCAACAGCGCCGAAGCGCTGGCGCAGTCGCTGGCCGAACAGGGCGCGCTCGGCGCGGCCGCGGCGCAGCTGGCGCAGAACCTGGAGCTGGCGCGCGCGCTGTACGGCGAGCGCAGCGAGCAGGTCGCCAGCGCGGAGAACGAACTGGCCTCGGTGCAGCAGGATGCCGGCGACTACGCCGCCGCGCGCAGCCACTACGCGCGCGCGCTGGCGCTGTTGCCCGGGCTGGGGCTGGAGGGCAGCGTCGATCACGCGCGTTACCTCAACAACCTGGCCACGCTGGAAGAATCGCGCGGCGCGCTGGCCACGGCCGAAGCCCTGTACCGGCAGTCGTGGCAGATCCGGCGCCAGCGCCTGGGCGCGGACAACCCGATGACGCTCAACGCCGAAGGCAACCTCGGCCGCATGCTGATGCGCCAGGACCGCCTGGCGGAAGCCGAGCCGCTGCTGACGCGCGCGGCCGACGGCATGGCGCGGCTGTACCCGGCCGATCATCCACGGCGGCTGATCCAGAGCATGACCCGGATTGAATGGTCGATGCGCCGTGGCGAACTGGCGCGCGCGCAGCGCGAACTGGACGCGCTGCAGCCGGCGTCGGGATGGCCGTCGCCGCAGCTGCAGCGACGCCGCGACGCGCTGGCCGCGGAGCTGGCGCAGCGCGCCGGCGACGTGGCGCAGGCGGTGCGCGGCTGGCAGCGGCTGGTGCAGGCCAACCAAGCCGAACTGGGCGCGGACGCGGTGCCGACGGCAATGTCGCGGGTCGCGCTGGCCGAGTCCCTGATCGCCGCCGGACGCCATGGCGAGGCGCAGGCGCAACTGGGGCAGGCGCAGCCGGTGCTGACCGCGCAGCTGGCGCCGGAGGCCGACGCGCTGCGTCGCCTGCTCGCCGGCCAGGCGTTGGCGTCGCGCTAGGCGGTTTCGCTGCGCTTTCCAATGGTGAGCGCTGCAAGAACGCTGCCTCGATGCGCGCAACCACGCCTTTCCACTATTGGCCGATCGAGTTCCCGCCATCGCGCTAAAGCAGCCTTGGCCGGGGTCGGCCATGAGCCGCGACGCAGGTGATCGGCGACCTCCCGTCGCACCGTCGGTTGAAGCGCCAGTACATGCGATGCCTGCGCAGATTCCATCGGTGCCGCTTCCTGTGACCGGTTGCGCGCAAGGTGAGGGATCGCCGTTCCAGGCGCGGCAAGCGCGCGGCGGCATTGCATCGCGATGGCCCGTCGCCGGCAGGTGCGGGCGTACCGCGCAGCGACGACAATATGCGCCCCTGCCGGAGCCTGCCGATGGATCGTACCGACGAACAACCGCCCGCCGCGCCCGACGAGGCCGCCAGCGCCGAACGCATCGCCTATGAGTGGAGCCTGCTCGGCGATCCGCCGCCGGCTGCGGCGCCGCACCTGCAGCGCAAGGCGCCGTTGCCGACGCTGCTGGACGACGCGCGCATCGCCGCCGCGTTGCGGCTGATGGAGCGCAACCCGGCCGGGCCGCTGTCGCTGGACGCCATCGCCGGCCATGTCGGGCTGAGCCCGTTCCATTTCCAGCGCACGTTCCTCGAAGCCATGGGCGAGACCCCGAGCGCCTACCTGCGCCGGGTGCGCCTGGACCGCGCGGCGATGAACCTGGCGATGAGCAACACCCCCGTGCTGGACATCGCGCTGACCTGCGGCTATGCCAGCCACGAGGCCTTCATCCGCGCGTTCCAGCGCCAGTTCGGACTGGTGCCCAGCCAGTACCGCGCATTCGCGCGGCAGGTGTCGGTCGGCCCGGCGCCGGGCGACGCCGAACGCGCCGCACAGGCGCGCGTGGCCCGGCACGGCGGCCAGCGCCTGCTGGCGCTGCGCTTCTTCGGCCCGTGGACCGAGGTGGAGGACTATTGGCGGCGCTTCGCCGAGGTGCTGCGCGGGATCGGCGTCGACCCGGACGCGTGCCAGGCGGTCGGCGTGATCAAGGACACGCCCGAGATCACCCCGGCACCGATGCTGCGTTACGACTGCGCGATCGTGGACACCGGCATCGACGCGGGCGGCAGCGCGCTGACCGCGATCGACTTCGAACCCGGACGCTACGTGTCGCTGCGCCACCAGGGCGCCTACGCCGACCTGTTCCACAGCTACCGCGCGCTGAGCTTCGCCTGGCTGCACGGCGCCGGCGAGACCTTCGCCGCCGACGCCAACGGCGGCTACCAGTTCTTCCGCCAGCCGCCATGGCGCCCGCGCGATGGCCGCCACGACCTGGACGTGGTGCTGCCGCTGCAGGGCTGACCGCTGCACCGCAAGAGCGATCAAGCGGCGCCCCTGCCGCCTGGGCATAGTCGCTGCCGAACCCCGGGGCCGTACTGCGGCGCGGGGCGGGATGCCGGTCACGGTTCGTGCCGGTGGGCAGCGCATGCGACGGCGCGTCACGCGGCAAAAGGGGCGGCATGGATCGGCCACACCGGACGGACCACGGCACCGACAGCGCGCCCGGCGTGCTGTGGATGCCGGGCGACGCGTCGACCGTGGACGATGCCGCCGACGTCCCGGCGATCCGCCTGCTCGGCGAGCCGGCGCTGGGCGGCGGCGCGCAGGCGGCGGACCTGCGCTATCGCAAGAGCTGGGCGCTGCTGGCCTACCTGGCGTTGCAGCGGCGCGCGCATCGGCGCGCGGCGCTGGCCTGCCTGTTGTGGCCGACGCTGCCCGAGCCTGCGGCGCTGACCAACCTGCGCCAGGTGGTCGGCGACCTGCGCCGGGCGCTGCGCACGATCGACCGCGAAGCGTGGCTGCGCTGCACGCGCGCCACGCTGGCGCTGGACCACCGCGCCAACTGCGACACCGATGCGCTGGAAGCGGGCAGCGCCGGCGATGCCGGCGGCGCGCTGCTGGAGGGCATCGAGCTGGACGACTGCAGCGAGTTCCAGACCTGGCTGCAGGCGGCGCGCGCGCAGTGCGCGGCGTATTCGGCATGCTGGCTGGAACGACGCCGCGACGCGCTATTGGCGGCCGGGCAGCTGCGCCCGGCCATCGGCCTGGCGCGGCGTCTGGCGGCGCTGGACCTGTGCAACGAACGCTACGCGCGCGGGCTGATGCGCACGCTGGCCAGCGCCGGCGCGCCCGAGCTGGCATGGCTGGAATTCGAGCAGTTGCAGCGCCGGCTGCGGCGCGAACTGGACGTGGCACCGGCGACCGATACCGCGCATCTGGCCGCGGCGCTGCGCGCGGGCGTCGTGCCGCCAGGCTGACCGCTTGCGCGCAACGGCAGGCAACGCCGTTGCGTCTCCAGGCGGATCGCAGGCGACGCGCTGGCGTCCCGCCTGTGGGAGAAGCTTCAGTCACGGCCGCCGCTACCGACAGAGCGGTTGCGCCCGACGGCGTATGGGCGTCCCTGGCCATCCCTGACCATTCGATACGTCGCTGGTCGCAAGCGCTCGCGTGCGGGGCGTGCAACGCCTCGGTGCCAATGGACGGCGCGCAGCGCATCGCGCGGCCGGATGGCCGGCAAGGTCGGCACGTGGCCGCTGCGCCGGCGCGCGCGCTCATGCGGCGCCGCTGGCAGCCGGGCCGTCGCGATCGGTGCCATGCGGGCGCACGCAGCGTGGGGCGCTGGCCGCGCCGCGGCAGCTGGCCGGCACGGCCTCGGTCGCTGGGACGGTATGTGCCGCGCGCGTGACCGGTGCCAGCAGCAGGTCGCGCACATCGGCGCTGCACAGCGGCAGGCCGCTGATGCCGCCGAGCGGCCGTGCCGCGGCAGCGGTCGGGCGCGCCAGCGGGGCGTGCCCCGCACCGGCGGGCGCCACCGTGGCGGGCAGCAGCATCGCGGCGCCGAGCGCGATACCTCGAAAGGGGTGCAGCAGCATGGCTGGGTGATCCGCCTGGCGGACCCACGCCGGATGGCGCGGGTACGCATGCGGCAGGCATGCGCGATGCAGGGATAGGCCCGCGCCGTAACCGCTACGTAAGCCGCGCGTAAGCGCTGCGTAAGCGCGCCCGGCAGCCGGTGCGGTCGGGATGCCGATCCGGCGTCGCATCGTGCCCGGCATCGCCGCCACCGATGTGTCGCCGCTGCAAGGCGCGGCCGCGTCGGGTAGGGTGGCGCGGTATCCATCGAGGGGAGTTGCGCATGTCCATTCCGACGATCCGCCTGGCGCTGCTGTGCGCCGCGCTCGCCGTGCCGCCGTCGTTGCACGCCGCCGACCGCATCACCGGCCAGCCGTTCGCCACGCGTTCGGAAGTGATCGCGCCGCACGCGATGGCCGCCACCTCGCAGCCGCTGGCCACGCAGATCGCGCTGGACACGATGCAGGCGGGCGGTTCGGCGGTGGACGCGGCGATCGCCGCCAACGCCGCGCTCGGCCTGATGGAGCCGACCGGCAACGGCGTCGGCGGCGACCTGTTCGCGATCGTGTGGGATCCGAAGACGCACAAGCTCTACGGCTACAACGGCTCGGGCCGCTCGCCCAAGTCGCTGACCCTGGCCGAATTCCAGCGCCGCGGCTTGAAGGACATCCCGCCGACCGGGCCGTTACCGGTATCGGTGCCGGGCGCGGTGGACGGCTGGTTCGCGCTGCACGAACGCTTCGGCCGCAGGCCGATGGCGCAGAACCTGGCGCCGGCGATCCGCTACGCGCGCGAAGGCCATCCGGTCGCCGAGACCATCGCCTATTACTGGGACCGCTCGGTGCCGCGGTTGTCGCAGTATCCTGGCTTCAAGGAGCAGTTCACCATCGACGGCCATGCGCCGCGCAAGGGCGAGCTGTGGAAGAACCCGAACCTGGCCGACACCCTGCAGCAGATCGCCGATGGCGGCCGCGACGCGTTCTACAAGGGCAGGATCGCGCGCACCATCGACGCCTATTTCAAGGCCAACGGCGGCTTCCTCAGCTACGAGGACCTGGCCAGCCACCACGGCGAGTGGGTCGAGCCGGTCAGCACCAATTACCGCGGCTACGACGTATGGGAGCTGCCGCCCAACAGCCAGGGCATCGCCGCGCTGCAGATGCTCAACATCCTGGAGGGCTACGATTTCTCCAAGATCGCGTTCGGCTCGGCCGAGCACGTGCACCTGTTCGCCGAGGCCAAGAAGCTGGCCTTCGCCGACCGCGCGCGCTTCTACGCCGATCCGGCGTTCCAGCCGGCGCCGCTGACCAGGCTGCTCTCCAAGGACTACGCCACGCAGCGCCGCGCGCTGATCTCGATGGACAAGGCCTTGAAGGAAGTGCAGCCGGGCACGCCCAAGCAGCTGGAAGAGGGCGACACCATCTACCTGACCGTGGCCGATGCCGACGGCATGATGGTGTCGCTGATCCAGTCCAATTACCGCGGCATGGGCAGCGGCATGGCGCCGCCGGGGCTGGGCTTCATCCTGCAGGACCGCGGCGAGATGTTCGTGCTGAAGAAAGATCATCCCAACGGCTACGCGCCGGGCAAGCGTCCGTTCCAGACCATCATCCCGGCGTTCGTGACCAAGGGCGGCAAGCCGTGGCTGAGCTTCGGGGTGATGGGCGGGGCGATGCAGCCGCAGGGCCACGTGCAGATCGTGATGAACCTGGTCGATTTCCACATGAACCTGCAGGAAGCCGGCGATGCGCCGCGCATCCAGCACGAAGGCTCCACCGAGCCGACCGGGCAGGCCACGGCGATGCGCGATGGCGGCGAGCTCAACCTGGAGACGGGCTTCTCCTACGACACGGTCCGCGCGCTGATGCGCAAGGGCCACCGCGTGATCTTCGCCGACGGCCCGTACGGCGGCTACCAGGCGATCGCCCGCGATCCGGCCAGCGGCGTGTACTACGGCGCTTCGGAAAGCCGCAAGGACGGCCAGGCCGCCGGCTACTGAGCCGGCGCCGCGGGCTGGCTTGGCGCGGGCGGGCCGGCCGCTGGACGGGCCAGGCCAGCCCGCGCGCTCACTCCTGCGCTTGCGCGCGTTCCGCCTCGCCGCGCGTCTGTTCCTGCGCCGCCCGTTCGCGCGCGATCCATGCCTCGATCATGTGCCGGGTACGCTGCGCGCGGCGGCGTTCGCGAGTGTGCTCGGCGTCCAGCACGCGGTAGAGCGAAACGATCACCAGCACCATCAGCACCGCGAACGGCAGCGCGGCGATGGTGATCATGCCCTGCAGCGCGTCCAGGCCTCCGGCCAGCAACAGCACCGCCGCGATCAGCGCCACCGCCACGCCCCACACCAGCTTGCGCGCCAGCGGCGGGTCGCCGGCCTCGTCGGTGGACATGCTGGCCAGCACCAGCACCGCCGAGTCGGCCGAACTGACGAAGAAGATCGTCAGCAACAGCAACGCCACGCTGGACAGCAGCAGCGAACCGGGCAGGCTGTCGAACAGGGTGAACAGCACCGTCTCGTAGCCGTTGCCCAGCGCCTGCAGCATGTCGACGTGGCCGAACAGCTGCGCCCACAGCGCAGCGCCGCCGAACACCGAGAACCACACGAAGCCGAGCAGGGTCGGGGCCAGCACCACGCCCACCACGAACTCGCGGATGCTGCGTCCGCGCGAGACGCGGGCGATGAACGCACCGACGAACGGCGCCCAGGCGATCCACCATGCCCAGTAGAAAATGGTCCACTCCGCCACCCACTTGCTGCCGGAAAACGGCGACATGCGCAGGCTCATCGTCACCAGTTGGTTGAGATAGGAGCCCAGCGTGGTGGTGAAGGCGTCGAAGATGAAGCCGGTCGGGCCCAGCACCAGCACCGCGGCCAGCAGCAGCGCGGCCAGCGCCAGGTTGAAGTTGGACAGCCACTTGATGCCGCGCTCCACGCCGCTGGCGGTGGAGGCCATGTAAAGCACGAACGCCACGGCGATGATGCCCATCTGCACGGGGATGCTCGCCTGCACGCCGAACACGCGGTGCAGGCCGGCGGCGATCTGGATCGTGCCGAAGCCCAGCGTGGTGGCCACGCCGATCGCGGTGGCCACCACCGCGGCGATGTTCACGGCGTGGCCGAACCAGCCGCGGTGGTGGCGGCCGATGACCGGCTGCAGCATGTCGCTGACCAGCCCGCGGCCGTTGCGGTTGTACTGGAACCAGGCCATGGCCAGGCCGATCAGCGCATAGATCGCCCACGGATGCAGGCCCCAATGGAAGAACGCATAGCGCATCGACGCGCGTGCGGCCTCCATGCTCTCCGGTGCCAGCCCTTCCGGCGGCTTGAGGAAATGCGAGATCGGCTCGGCCGCGCCCCAGAACACCAGGCCGATGCCCATGCCGGCGGCGAACAGCATGGACAGCCAGCTGGCGCGCGAGAAGTCCGGCTCGGCGTCCTCGCCGCCG
The DNA here is from genome assembly GCF_031455575.1 of Xanthomonas sp. 1678. NCBI lineage: Bacteria > Pseudomonadati > Pseudomonadota > Gammaproteobacteria > Lysobacterales > Lysobacteraceae > Xanthomonas > Xanthomonas sp. 1678. Next base: position 536,616 of record NZ_JAVDSZ010000002.1, read on the forward strand.
ATGCGCAGATGGCCGAAGCGGCCGAAGGCCAGATACAGCATGAAGGCCAGGGTCAGGAACACCACCAGCAGGTACATCCAGCCGGCACCGCGGATGACCTGGGCCAGCGCCGCCTGCACCACGTCGTCGAACGGGCCGGGCGCGAGGCCGGCGATCAGCACCAGCAAGGCCACCAGCGCGATGGAAATACGGAACACCATGAAGGATCGTCTCCGATCAAAAATCGAGAGAGGGAGCGCGCCGGCCTCGCAGCGATGCGCAGGCGCGAGCGGCACGCAGCGGTTGCCGGTCTGCAAGCGTTGCGGCGGCAATGAAGGGCAACGCAGGAACGAAGCAGGCAAGGGTACCGGGCGGATCGTCACGGCGCCGTTATGGCGCGATCCGCTGTGCATGGCGTGAGCGTGCTCGATGCCGCCCATGCAGACGTTCCGCCAGAGCACGCCGCCGAACGACGCATCCTGGGGGAACGCCACAACCCTTCCGCCGTGCGCGGTCCCGGGACGATCTTCGCCGCCGCGCACAGTGCGACCGACCTACGCGGGCGGGGCGGCGGCCGGCACCTGAACGAGCATGACGCCGGTCGCGCTTGCGCGCATGCCCTCAGGTTGCGCGGTGGCGGCCGATACCATGGCGTGGAATTCCTGGAGGGGAAGACGATGTCGTTGTTCACACGCAGTCCGGATGCTGATGCCGGACACGCCGCGGCCTTGCCGGATGCACCGGTGGCGCTGCTGCGGCTGGACCCGCAAGGGCGGATCGCCGCCGCCAATCGTGCCGCGCTGGACCTGCTCGGAGTGCACGCGGACGGCTTGATCGGCGAACCCTGCGACGCGGTGTGGGGCCTGCCACTGGCATCGCTGGCCGGCGCCGAAGGCAGCTGGCTGGCGTCGGCGGACGATCCGGCGCGGCGGGTGCGCTACCAGCGCGATCGCGACGGCGACGGCTGGCTGCTGTCGCTGCCGCATCCGGAGACCGCCGCGCTGCTGCGCGACGTGGCCCTGCTCGGCGCCGGGCAGGCGCAGGGCGCGACCAGTCCTGCGCTGCAGGCGCTGGCGCAGCGGCTGCAGGCCGGCGCCGAAGCGCAGGCGCTGCTGGAGCGTGTGGGCGAGCGTCTGACCGGCTGCGACCTGGACCTGGGCCTGAGCACGCCGCTGTCCGCGCAGGACACCGAGGCGATGGCCGGGCGGCGCCTGTCGGCCGGGTTCGGCAACCTGGCCGAGGCAATCCGCCAGGCGGTGGCGCTGTCGCTGCAGATCGCCGCCGACGTGCCGCACGTGGTCGCCGAGAACGAGGAACTGGCGCAGCAATCGCAGACCCAGATGGAGGCGTTGCAGACGGTGGTGGCGACAACCCGGCGGCTGCTGCAGGGCCTGCAGGAGATGGACCAGGAACTGCGCGCGGTGATCGCGGTGGCGGCCAGCGCCGACGACAGCGCGCGCCAGGGCGTGGAGGCGGCGCGCACGCTGGGCCAGGCCATGCGCGAAGTGGAGCGGCGTTCGGCGCGCGCCACCGAGGTCATCGAGGTGATCGACGCGGTCGCCTTCCAGACCAACATCCTCTCCATCAACGCCAGCATCGAGGCGGTGCATGCCGGTGCCGCCGGGCGCGGCTTCGCCGTGGTCGCCAGCGAGATCCGGCGCCTGGCCGAACGCGCCGCCGCCGCCGCGCGCGACGTGCGCACCATCATCGGCGAGACCGGCAGCGCCTTGAACGACAGCGCCGCCTCGGCGCAGCGCACCGAGCAGGTGCTCGGCGGCATCGGCCAGCTGCTGGGCCGCGCCAGCGCGGCGATGGAGACCGTGGCCACCCGCGTCGCCGCGCAGGGCGAGGAGATCGGCGGCATCGACCGCGCGGTCGAGCACGTGGTCGGGCTCAGCCGCAGCAATCTGGAGCATGTGGCGCAGGTGGTCGAGCGCAGCGCAGCGTTGGCCGCGGGCAGTGCCACGCTGCACGACTGCGTGGGCCTGTTCCGCTTGCCCACCGATCCGATGCAGCAGCCGCGCCACGCGCGCATCCGCGAACTGGCGACGGCCACCGCCGGCAGGATCGGGCAGGCGCTGGCCGAGGCGATCGCGCGCGGCCGCATCGGCGAGGAGGCGTTGTTCTCCACCGACTACACGCCGATCGCGGGCATCGATCCGCCCAAGTACCGCACCGCCTTCGACGCGCTGTGCGACGAACTGCTGCCGCCGTTGCAGGAACCGCTGCTGGCCGCGCATCCGTGGATCGTGTTCGCGATCTGCGCCACTGCGGACGGCTATGTGCCGACCCACAACCTGCGCTTCAGCCAGCCGCTGAGCGGCGACCGCGCCCGCGACCTGGTCGGCAACCGCACCAAGCGCATGTTCACCGACCGGGTCGGGCGCAGCGTCGGCCGCCACACCCAGCCCTATCTGCTGCAGGTGTACCGGCGCGACACCGGGCAGATCCTGTTCGACCTGTCGGTGCCGGTGTACGTGCGCGGCCGCCACTGGGGCGGCTTGCGCGTGGCCTACGTGCTGGAGTGAGCGCCGCGCGCGGACGCCGGACAAAAAAACGCCACCGGCATGACCGGTGGCAGGGAGAGAGAGTCGTCGTTCTTGTGGGGCCCAGGCTACGCCCGGCAGTTCGCCGTGGTGTGCCGCAAGGCACTGCGCGCGTGGCGGCACTGACAAGAAGCGGACCCGGTTGTGCGCCGATTCAGCCGGCCGCCACTCGCAGGCTCAACGCAGCGGCGAGCGGCCTTCCCAGAGTTCGCCGCAGACGCTGTCGATGTCGAGCGCGTCGTCCTCCAGCACGGCCTCGACGAACGCCTCGCGCGCTTGCTGCGGAGTCATGCCGTCGCTGAAATCGCGCGCGATGCGCGCGTCCGCCGGCAGGCTCAGGACATTGGACACCGGCGCGACCAGGTCGGCCTCGAAACCGCCGACGAACGCGAAGGTATGCGCGTCTTCGAGCAACGCGCCCACGCGGGCGTGCCCGGCGCAGCCGAACATGCGATCGCCGTAGGACAGGCCGACCAGGGTCTGGCAGTCCAGGTCGCCGAGCACGTAGATGCCGCCGTTGCCGATGATCGCGCGGGCGCGCAGCCGCCCGGCGACGATCAGGCTGGCGATGTCGTTGACGAACAGGATGTCGCACTCCAGGTCGCCCAGCACCACCAGCACGTTCTCCTCGATCTCCAGCGCGCCATCGAGCAGCAACGGGCCGTCGCAGGCATCGAAGCCTTCCTCGCCGGCACGGAAGCGCAGCTGCTCCCAGCTCGGCGGGGTGCGTGCCTGGAGTTCGGCGGCCTCGCTGTCGCTCAAGGGGCGGCGTACGATGGTGGAGGGCATGGTCGGTAGCGTCTGGTCGGGATGGGGGCGCATCATGGCCGGCAGCTGTGGCTGCGTCCAGATCGGCGTCAGCGAAGCGGCCTGCGTTCGGCGCATGGCGGGAAGGAGTTGGGACGCTTCGCGTTTCGTGCTCTAATCCGTGCCGAAGCGGGGGTACCTGCGGCCACACGGCCGGCGGGTTGAGACAGTCCCTTCGAACCTGACGCGGCTCATACCGCCGTAGGGAAGCTTCGCAGCCATGCCATGCGCCCGGGCTCCGTGCGCGCGGCGGGCATGCGCCGCCGCTTCGTCCCGCCCGCCAAGGGCTCGCACAGGACGAAGGCCATGAACGCAATCCCCTCCACGCTGATCCAGCAGGCCGAGCGGCTCTCCGAATCGGTGACGCGGCCGATCGCCGGCTCGCGCAAGATCCATGTCGAGGGCTCGCGCCCGGACCTGCGCGTGCCGATGCGCGAGATCGTGCTGACCCGCACCCCGACCCTGTTCGGCGGCGAGGACAACCCGCCGGTCACCGTCTACGACACCTCCGGCCCGTACACCGATCCGCACGCGAGCATCGACCTGCGCGCCGGCCTGGCGCCGCTGCGCGCGCGCTGGATCGAAGAACGCGGCGACACCGCGGCGCTGGCCCAGCTCAGCTCCGATTTCGGCCGCGGCCGCGAGCACAACGCGCGGCTGGACGCGGTGCGCTTCCCGGCCCGGCGCCTGCCGCGGCGCGCGCTGGCCGGCGCCAACGTCACCCAGATGCACTACGCGCGGCGCGGCATCGTCACTCCGGAGATGGAGTTCGTCGCGATCCGCGAGAACCAGCGGCTGGAAGCGGTGCGCGACGCGCTGCTGCGCCAGCAGCATCCCGGCGAAGCCTTCGGCGCCAGCATCCAGCACGCGATCACGCCGGAGTTCGTGCGGCAGGAGATCGCCCGCGGCCGCGCCATCCTGCCCGCCAACATCAACCATCCGGAAAGCGAGCCGATGATCATCGGCCGCAATTTCCTGACCAAGATCAACGCCAACATCGGCAACAGCGCGGTGAGTTCGGGCATCGCCGAGGAAGTGGAGAAGCTGGTGTGGTCGATCCGCTGGGGCGGCGACACGGTGATGGACCTGTCCACCGGCAAGCACATCCACGAAACCCGCGAATGGATCGTGCGCAACTCGCCGGTGCCGATCGGCACCGTGCCGATCTACCAGGCGCTGGAGAAGGTCGACGGCCGCGCCGAGGAACTGACCTGGGAGATCTTCCGCGACACGCTGATCGAGCAGGCCGAACAGGGCGTGGACTACTTCACCATCCACGCCGGCGTGCTGCTGCGCTACGTGCCGCTGACCGCCAAGCGCGTCACCGGCATCGTCTCGCGCGGCGGCTCGATCCTGGCCAAGTGGTGCCTGGCGCATCACAAGGAGAACTTCCTCTACACCCACTTCGAGGACATCTGCGAGATCATGCAGGCCTACGACGTGGCCTTCTCGCTGGGCGACGGGCTGCGCCCGGGCTGCATCGCCGACGCCAACGACGCGGCGCAGTTCGGCGAGCTGGAGACGCTCGGCGAGCTGACCAAGCTGGCCTGGAAGCACGACGTGCAGACCATGATCGAAGGCCCCGGCCACGTGCCGATGCAGCTGATCAAGGAGAACATGGACAAGCAGCTGCGCGAATGCGGCGAGGCGCCGTTCTACACGCTGGGGCCGCTGACCACCGACATCGCGCCCGGCTACGACCACATCACCTCGGCGATCGGCGCGGCGATGATCGGCTGGTTCGGCACCGCGATGCTGTGCTACGTGACGCCGAAGGAACACCTGGGCCTGCCCAACCGGCAGGACGTGCGCGACGGCATCATGGCCTACAAGATCGCCGCGCACGCCGCGGACCTGGCCAAGGGCCATCCCGGCGCGCAGGTGCGCGACAACGCGTTGAGCAAGGCGCGCTTCGAATTCCGCTGGGACGACCAGTTCCACCTGGGCCTGGATCCGGAGAAGGCTAAGGAATTCCACGACGAGACCCTGCCCAAGGACGCGCACAAGCTGGCGCATTTCTGCTCGATGTGCGGGCCGCACTTCTGCTCGATGAAGATCACCCAGGACGTGCGCGACTACGCCGCCGAACAAGGCGTCGGCGAAACCGACGCGCTGCAGGCCGGCATGGCCGAGAAATCGGCGCAGTTCCTGGACGCCGGCGCCGAGGTCTATCGGCAGGGCTAGCGCCGCGTGCCGCCGTGGTGGCGTGCGCTTGTCTATGATGCGCGCACGTCACCTCCGGAATTCAGCATGCTCCGCTACGCGCTCGCCTTGCGCCGCCACCCGTCCGCGTTGCTGCTGGGCGTGCAATTGCTGGGATTGCTGCTGTATCCGCTGATGGAAGACACCGCGGCCGGGCGCGCGCTGTTCGGCGCGTTCGGCATCGTGGTGTTGGCGCTGGCGGTGTGGGTGGTCAACCGCAGCCCGTCGGTGCTGTGGATCGCCTGGTGCCTGGCGGTGCCGTCGGTGGTGCTGTCGATCGCGGCGGCCATGCTCGACAGCGTGACACTCGGCGCATTCGCGCAGTTGCTGGAAAGCCTGTTGTACTTCTATACCGCGGTCAGCCTGATCGCCTACATGCTGCAGGACCACGAGGTCACCCGCGACGAACTGTATGCGGCCGGCGCGACCTTCACGCTGCTGGCATGGGCGTTCGCCTTCGCGTTCTCGGTGTGCCAGCAGTGGCTGCCCGGCAGTTTCACCGCCGCGGTGGACGCGTCCTCGCCCAGAACCTGGATGGAACTGCTGTACTTGAGCTTCAGCGTGCTGTCCGGAGTGGGCTTGAGCGATGTGGTGCCGGTGAAGCCGTTGGCGCGTTCGCTGGTCATGCTCGAACAGTTCGCGGGGGTGATGTACATCGCGCTGGTGGTGTCGCGGCTGATTGGGCTCACCATCACGCACAAACCGAAAGCCTGAATCGCAGCTAAAAAAAACGCGCCAAGTGGGCGCGTAATCTTGCAGCGTTTATGTGAGCGTCGTCGGCGGAGAGAGAGCCTGTAGTTGCTTCGCCGCGATTGGCGGCGGCAACGACTAGGGTAGAATTTGTCGGCGTCGCCACGCCTGGCTGCATTCGTCGCATTGGTTTGCCGAATCTGCCCGTTGGCGGCACATGGCGCCTCCGCGCCGTGACGTGGTTCCCACCCCATCGCAGATCGTCGTTGCCTTAGTCGCGCATGTCCTCGCCATCCCCCGCCACCCCGCCGCTTCCTGACCGGATGCAGGTCGGCGACTGCCTGGTGCTGCTGTCGCTGCGCGAAGTGCATGCGCCGCGCGCGCGCCGGCCGCAGCGGCTCACGCCCAAGGCGATGGGCGTGCTGCGCGTGCTGCTGGCGCAGCCGGGGCAGGTGGTGGAGCGCGAGACGCTGCTGGCCCAGGTGTGGCCGGACACGCTGCCGACCAACGATGTGGTGACCCAGGCCGTCACCCAGTTGCGCAAGGCGTTTGCTGCCGGCGCGAAGGACGACGCGCCGGCCTACATCGAGACCCTGGCCAAGACCGGCTATCGGCTGGTGGCGCCGGTGCAGGCGTTGCCGGAGGTGGAGGCGGACGCGCCTGCGCTGGCCGCTGCGGCGCTGGCCGACGGCGGACGCGCCGCCGCCGAGGCGCCTGCCGCCGCCTTGCCGCCGCCGGCCGTGGTGCCGCCTGCGCCACGCCCGCCGCCGCGCCGCGTGCAGGTGGCGCTGGCCGCCGTCGCCGGGGCCGGCGTGATGCTGCTGGCGATGCTGCTGTGGTGGCTGCCGCATGGCGTTGCGGATCCGGTCGACGGCGAGCAGGAACGGGTGGTCGGCAGCCCGGAGCGGCCGTACCGGCTGATCACCACGATGCCGGGCTTCGAACTGGAGCCGGCCTTGTCGCCTGACGGCACCCAGGTGGTGTATGCCGCCGGGATCGAGGGGCGCGGCGGCACGCAACTGCTGGTGCAGGCGACCGGCCGTGCCGCCGGCAGCGCGCCGCCGCGTCCGCTGCTGGTGCCGGGCGTGGGCTATTCCGACCGCCTGCCGGCCTGGTCGCCGGACGGCGGCCGCATCGCCTTCGCCCGGCTCGGACCGGACGGCCAGTGCCAGGTGATGGTGGCGGCCGCCGATGGGCATCGCGCGGCGCGCCCGGCGGTGCGCTGCGACGGCACCGAGCTGCTCAGCTTCGCCTGGACCCCGGACGGGCGCGGGCTGCTGTTCGGCAGCATGACCGGGCGCCAACCCGGCCGCGGGATCCGTGTGCTCGACCTGGCCAGCGGCCGCTGGCGCGCGCTGCCCTACACGGTCGCCGCCGGCGAGTTCGACTACATGCCGCGCTATTCCCCCGACGGGCAGTGGATCGCGTTCGTGCGCAACCCGCAGATGGGCGGCCTGTGGCGGATCCCGGCCTCAGGCGGCCGCGCCGAGCCGCTGACCCGCGAGTTCGCCGAGATCCGCGGTTGGGACTGGACCCAGGACGGCCGCGGCATCGTGTTCGGACGCCGGGTCGACAGCGAGACCCGCCTGTACCGGCTGGACACCGCCTCGCGGCGCCTGCGCGATCTGGACCTGGGCGACGCGCAGTCGCCGACCCTGTCGCGCGACGGCGGGCGCCTCGGCTTCGTGCACCGGCGCCCGCAGTTCGCGCTGTATCGCATCGCCGCCGGCGATGGCCGCGGCAAGCGCGACAGCCAGCGGCTGTTCGCCTCCACCGGACGCGACGGCCAGCCGGTGATCGCGCCCGATGGCCGCCAGCTGGTCTTCACCTCCGACCGCTCCGGCAGCTACGCGCTGTGGTGGGGCGACGTGACCCGGCCGCAATCGCTGCGCCTGATCGAAGGGCTGCGCCCTGAAAACCGGCAGCCGCCGGCGTGGTCGGCCGACAGCCAGTCGCTGCTGGTCAGCGGCCGCGATGCGCAGGGACGCTCGGTGATCTACGAAGTGCGGCCGCAGTCGGGCAGCGTCGTGCCCCTGCCGGTGCCGTCCGGCGAGCCGCTGCAGGCGCTGTACACCGCCGATCCGGCGCAGTTGCTGGTGCTGCTCGGCGAGAACGGACGCACCCGCCTGCAGCTGTACGACCGGCGCAGCCAGCCATGGCGGCGGCTGGCCGCGCTGGACGACGTCTCGCAGCTGCGCATGGATCCGCACGGCGGGCAGGTGCTGTTCACCCGAATGGCGCGCAGCGGCCTGTGGCGTGCCGATGCCGCGCTGAACCCGGCCAGCGTGGCGGCGGTCGACACGGCGGTGCCGTCGCTGTGGCGCTACCGGACCTGGGCGATCGGCGCTGCCGGCGAGGTGCGCTATCTGTTCCCGACCGGCGAGTGCGCCAGCCGGATGGCGCGGATCGGTGGCGGGCTCGGCGACAGCGTATGCCTGGACCGCGACCGGCTCAGTTCGGTCAACGGGTTCAGCATCGATCCGCATAGCGGCGACGTCTACGTGTCGCTGGCGGTGGAGGACGGCAGCGACATCGGCTTCATGCGCATGCCCGAGAGCGCCGGCTGGTTCTCGGTGGTGACCTCCAAGTGGTTGCCGCACAAGGGAAAATGAGCATCGTAAGTTGTTCGTGACGGCTTCGTGCCGATTTCGGACAAACATCGCCACATCGTCCTGACCCTGCCGCCACATCCGGCAAGACTGCGCGCCGGTTCAAGCAAAGCGGGTGCGTCGGATGCGGCACGTGTTCATGGCCGATCGTGGGCAACAACGGATTCTGGACAACGAGGACGCGCCGAGCGGGTCGGCCTGCCTGGGCGCGGCGCGGCTGGGCAGCCTGCAGGCCTCGGCCGCCGCGTTCACGGTGTGGATCCAGCTGCGCGGCAGCGCCTGGATCGAGGCCAAGGAAGGCCGCTTCGAACTGCGCCGCGGCCAGTGGCTGGCGTTCGAGCGCGATTCGCGGCCGCTGGTGCAGGCCGATCGCGATGGCCTGTGCATCGGCCTGAGCCTGGACGCCGATGCGTTGAAGGCGCTGGGACGCATGGCCGACGCGACCCTGTACACCGGCCGCGGCCTGCTGCCGGCGCGCGAGGCGCGGATCGCGCTGCGGCTGTGGCGGCAGGCGGCGGCGCGGCCGGGCGACGTGCTGGCGATGCGCCCGGTGCTGCTGCACCTGGCCTCGATGCAGGACGAGCTATCGCACCGCGTGCAGCGGTGCCCGGGCCGTTCGCGGATACGCAAGCGCCAGGTGTTCGGGCGCATGCAGCGCGCGCATCTGTACCTGGAAGGGCACCGCGACCGCGTGGTGCGGATCAGCGAACTGGCCGAGCTGACCAACTTCTCCAGCTGGTATCTGTCCAAGACCTTCCAGAGCCTGTATGAGGAAAGCCCGCAGGCGTTGTCGGCGCGGTTGCGGCTGGAACGCGCCGCGGATCTGCTGCGCGACACCACGATGATGATCGGCGAGGTCGCCGCGGCCAGCGGTTTCGACAACTGCTGCAGTTTCGCTCGCGCCTTCCGTGCGCGCTTCGGCGTCTCCGCTTCGCAATATCGACAAGAGACGGCGGTGCCGCCAGATTCGGCAAAGTCTGCGAACGGCCGCGGCAAAGCAGCCATGCTCACCGGAACGTAACGTGCCGAGGGCGCTTAACACGCCCCTAACGTTACCCTGGAGAGATTGATGAACCTTCGCACTTCCGCAGTGCGGCTGGGCCTGTTGCCCGCCAGCATCGCGATCGCGTTGACGCCGGCCATTGCCGGCGCGCAAGAGTCCACCGCCACCGATGGCAACCCGACCAACCTCGACCGCATCGAGGTCACCGGTTCGCGCATCCGTCAGGCGAGTTCCGAGACCGCGCAGCCGGTGATCGCGCTGCAGCGTGCCGATATCGAGAAGCAGGGCTACACCAGCGTCGCCGACATCGTGCAGAACCTGTCGGCGACCGGTTCGCCGGCGATCAGCCGCGCCGATGCGCTGTCCTCGGGCGAAGAAGTCGGCGGCCAGTACGTCGATCTGCGCAACCTCGGCCCGCAGCGCACCCTGGTGCTGCTGGACGGCAAGCGCATGGGCGTCAGCTCCGGCGGCTACACCGATCTGGCTTCGATTCCGACCTCGATGGTCGAGCGCGTGGAAGTGCTGACCGACGGCGCCTCGGCGCTGTACGGCTCCGACGCCATCGCCGGCGTGATCAACGTGATCACCCGCAAGAACTTCGACGGTCTGGAAGCCAGCGCCTACGTCGGCCAGTACGGCCAGGGCGACGGCCATAAGGAAACCTACAACTTCGTCTACGGCGCCAGCAACGATCGCGGTTCGCTGACCCTCGGCGCCGAGTACAGCAAGGAAGATCCGGTCTACGCCAAGGATCGCGACTACAGCGCCTCGCCGAACGGCTACTTCCACCCGGTTCCGACCGACGCCGACGCCAACGGCTGGAGCGCGATCAGCGAGAAGGGCGTGCTGATCGACGGTTCCGGCAACATGTATTCGCTGAACCCGGGCGGCAACCCGCGCAACTTCGCCGACTACCACGACTTCAGCAACGCCGACCTGTCCAACCCGAGCCAGCAGATGTTCCTGCAGACCGGGATCGAGCGCCGCTCGGTGTTCGCCAACGGCAACTTCGATTTCACCGACAACGTCCGCGGTACCGCCAGCGTGCTGTACACCGAGCGCGAGACGCTGCAGCAGATCGCCGGCTATCCGTACCGTTCGGTCGCCTTCGACAGCCCGCTGTCGGGCGAGAGCTACTTCAATCCGCTGCCGGGCCAGGACGTCGATTTCATGCGTCGTACCTGGGAAGTGCCGCGCCAGACCCGTTCGGAGCTGAACACCTTCCGCTTCAGCGGCGGGCTCGAAGGGTCGTTCCAGCTGGGCGACAACTACTGGGATTGGGACGTCGGCTACGTCTACAACCGCAACAAGGGCACCAAGACCGGCACCGGCAACCTGTTCGTGCCGAATGTGCAGAACGCGGTCGGCCCGTCGTTCCTGGACAGCGACGGCGTGGTCAAGTGCGGCTCGGCCGGCAACGTGATCGCCGGTTGCATGCCGTGGAACCCGCTGTTGCCGAACGGCGCCACCGGTGCCGGCTCGCTGGCCGATCCGGCCCTGCAGGCCTACCTGTTCCTGCCGTCGCACGACACCTCGGTGAGCACCACCAAGGTCTATAGCGCCAACCTCAGCGGCACCATCATGGCGCTGCCGGCCGGCGACCTGGCGATGGCCGCGGGTATCGAGCACCGCAGCGAAGACGCGCGCTACGATCCCGACGCGCTGCTGCAGTCCGGCCTGAGCACCGACCTGGCCGGCGCGCCGACCAAGGGCGGCTACTCGCTGGACGAGGTGTACCTGGAGTTCAACATCCCGGTGCTGGCGGACATGCCGTTCGCCAAGGAACTGTCGTTCGACGTGGCCGGCCGCTACTCCGACTACGACACCTTCGGCGACACCACCAACAGCAAGTTCGGCCTGAAGTGGAAGCCGATCGACGACCTGCTGGTGCGCGGCACCTACGCCACCGGCTTCCGTGCGCCGACCGTGTCGGATCTGTACGGCGGCACCTCGGAGACCTTCGACTCCTACACCGATCCGTGCGACACCCTGTTCGGTGCGGCGACCCGCAACGCGGGCGTGGCCGGGCGCTGCGGCGCCGTGGTGCCGGCGAACTTCCGCCAGGAAGCCTCCGGTGGCGTGGACGCCAGCGGCCCCGGGTCGCAGTCGAACTACGCGTACCTGTCCGGCTCCAGCCCGGAGCTGCTGCCGGAAACCTCCAAGACCTACACGCTGGGCCTGGTCTACAGCCCGGGCTACGTGAACGGCCTGGACATCAGCCTGGACTGGTGGAAGATCCGCATCGACGACGTCATCGCCGCCGAGTCGGTCACCTCCATCCTCAACCAGTGCTACGTGCAGAACATCGGCGCGGCCTGCGACCGTTTCGTGCGTGACGCCACCAGCGGCCAGGTCACCGACGTGACCCGTACGCTGATCAACGGCGGCTACCAGGAAACCGCGGGCTACGATCTGGGCGTGCGCTATCGCCTGGCCGACACCGGCTTCGGCAACTTCGTGTTCGACTGGAAGACCACCTACGTGGACTACCAGGAATACAAGCGCGACAACGAGTCGGAAACGCCGGTCGAACAGCGCAACGGCTGGGGCAGCAGCGACTGGGGTTCCAACTTCCGCGTCCGTTCCAACCTGAACGTGGATTGGAGCTACGGCAACTTCGGCGTCAACTGGGGCGTGCGTTACTACTCCGGTCTGCGCGAGGCATGTGCGTACGATCTGGAAGGCGGTTCGGAGTGCAACGAGCCGGGCTTCACCTCGGCGTACACGCTGGAGCAGCCGTCGCGCACGGTGGGTTCCAACACCTTCCATGACGTGCAGGTCCGCTACAACGCGCCGTGGGATGCCACCGTGTCGCTGGGTGCCAACAACGTGTTCAACCACGAAGGCCCGATCATGTACAGCCAGCCGAACTCGAACTTCTCCTACAACGGAAGCTTCGACATCGGCCGCATGCTCTACATGAAGTACACCCAGCGCTTCTGATCCACCGACGTCTGAGCAATAAAAAAGACGGGCCGCAAGGCCCGTCTTTTTTTGTCCGCGATATCCGCCGATCGCGGCGGCGGCAGGGCGATGCGCGAGAAGTTGTTTTGTAGGAGCGGCTTCAGCCGCGACGGGCATTCCCGGTAGCGCGTCGCGACTGAAGTCGTTCCCACAACGGCCGCGCCGGGAATGCTCGAAATCGGTGTCCAGCAGGTGTCGCTGCACAAGCTGGCATGGCGCCGACGACGCGCACGAGGCATCGGTGGCGCGCTATTGTTGACGAACACGGCGGATGCGGACATCGGGAAGCCGGGCTGTCAGTCCTTGGACCGCTCGCGCCGATGGCGGGTACATGTGTATCGGTAGCGTCGACAGGGACCATCTACAGCGGCGGCGTTGCGCTGCCGCTCATGCGTCAATTGCGATGTCGGGTCGTCCTGGCGGCGAAACCAGCCCCGGGAAGCGTCTTGTGCTGCGAGGGCAGGCGACGCGGCGCTACGCCGAAGTCAGCCCCATCAGGTTTTCGGCCTGTTCGCGCCAGGTCGGCAGCTTGTTCAGCACGCCGGTCTTGGCCAGGTACTCCTCGTCGATCTCCGTGCCGCTGGCCAAGGCCATCGCCACGTGCACCGCGCCGGTGACCCAGAAGCTGCGCGTACTGGAGCGTTGCGGCTGGCGGTGGAACGCCACCGCCTCGATGATCGGCATCGGGAGGCCCCACAGGCCGAGCAGATAGGCGCCGGCCTCGGCATGGCCGGGGCGATCGTCGTTCGGGTCGACCGGCTCGCGCTCGTTGCGGATGCCCGGCAGCAGCAGGCCGATGTCGGCCAGCAACGCCGCGGTCGCGCCGAGTTCGGCGCTGGAGGACGGCAGCATCTTCGAGGCCAGCTTCGAGGCCAGCAGCGAGCGCTGCTGCAGCGCATTGCGTTCGGCGTTGGACAGCGCCTGCACCGAGAACACTTCGCTGGCCAGGACCAGGTCGCGCAAGGTGGCGATGCCCAGCCGGGTCACCGCGGTGCGCAGGTCGGACATCGTGCGGCCGTTGGAGAAGTACGCCGAGTTGCACAGCTGCAGCACCTTGGCCGCGATCGCCGGATCGGCCGAGACCAGCTTGGCCAGGTCGGCGGCATTGCTGCCGTCGTCCTGTTCCAGTGCGTGCATCAGGCTCAGGTACAGATGCGGCGGCGACGGCAGTTTCTCGATGCGGCCGATGCTGGCGCGCAGGATCGGGTTGCCGAGCAGCTCCTGCAGTTCCTCGATGCTGGTGACCGCCTCGAGCAGCATCTCCGGCGACAGCGGCAGCGGCAGGAACCGATGCGCCACGCCGATGATCCGCGCCGGGGGGGCGCGATTGCTCTGCTCCGCCTCGATCAGCGCGATGCGAATGGTCTCCGGACTCAGCGTGCGGATCTGGCCGAGCAGGGTGGCCGTGGTCAGGTCCGGCAGCGCCGGCGCGGCGATCACCGCATCCAGCTGCACGGTCGCGGCGGCGGCGATGGCGGCATTGCCGTCGGTCACGGTCTGGACCTGCCAGTCCTCGCCCAATTCGCGGATGTATTCGGTGACTTCGGCCGGCAGGCTCGCTTCGTCGCCGACGAACAGGATGCGCAAGAGACTATCCCCCAATAGAGACCGGCTGGCGTTCGACCAGCCGGACATTCGATCCGCAATGTACCCCAAACCCCGGAATGCGGCAGCGTTCGCCGTCGTAAAACGTGAAACGGGTCAGCCGCGGCGGACGGACGCCCGCCGCGGCGCCGGGTTCAGGCGCCGGCCTTGTAGCGCTCGACCGCGTCCAGCAGGATCTGCTTGGCCTCGGCGGCGTTGCCCCAGCCGTCCAGCTTGACCCACTTGCCCTTCTCCAGATCCTTGTAATGCTCGAAGAAGTGGCCGATGCGCTCCATCCAGTGGCCCGACACCTGGGCGATGTCCTCGATGTGGCCGTAGCCTTCGAACACCTTGGCCACCGGCACCGCCAGGATCTTCTCGTCGCTGCCGGCCTCGTCGCTCATCTTCAGCACGCCGACCGGGCGGCAGCGCACCACGCAGCCGGGCACCAGCGGCAGCGGCAGCACCACCAGCACGTCGGCCGGGTCGCCGTCGCCGCACAGGGTGTTGGGCACGTAGCCGTAGTTGCAGGGATAGCGCATCGGCGTGGACAGGATGCGGTCGACGAAGATCGCGCCGCTGGCCTTGTCCACTTCGTACTTGACCGGCTCCGAATCCTTGGGGATTTCGATGACGACGTTGATTTCTTCCGGGAGATTCTTGCCGGAGGTGACCAGTTCCAGACCCATGCGCTAGCTCCAGTGGAGTGGCTTCAAAGAGGTCTGCATTCTAGTCGGTTGGCTGTTGCAATGCAGCGAGAACGGGGAGGGGCCTGCGATCTGGCCGGCCAGGCTGCCGGACGCGGCGCCAGGTGACTGTGCGTGGCGGCGTAGTCGCCAAGGGCGCGCGTGGGCCAAGTCATGCGCCGAGCGGCGGATGCGACCGCCGCCGGGCCGGCTTGGGAGCGCCCGACGTAGCGGCATCACCAGCTCGTGCGGCGTGAGCTCCTTGGTTTTTCCTCGCCGACACGCGCCCCAGCGTGAGGCGATCTACCCCGATGCGCATCGACACACCTCAGCCTATTCCTACAAGGTTTTCGGGCTCCGTACCCATGCGTATGGGAGGATTTCCGATGGTGCCCGGCCGGGCGCGGCGCGACGCTGTGTCCACAGTCCACCCCAAGGAGCAAGGCAATGAAGGGAATCCGGTTTTCGATGGGCATGCTGTTGACGGTCGCGCTGCTGGCCCTCGGCGCGCCGCGGGCGCAGGCGCAACAGGTCTACGTGGATGCGGTCGACTATCCCACCCCGGGCGCAGGCTGGGAGGCGTTCTACGATCTGGAGCGGCGGCTGGCCGAGGACTTCGACCAGAGTTGCGGCGACACCTTCTGCGAAGGGGAGTACAGCGACTACCAGCCGCTGCGCTACCGCTGCTCGGTGCGCCAGCGCGATGGCGTGCTCGGCCAGTGCGTATGGACCTTCGGCGCCAGCGAATCCAGCATCGACCCGGCCACCGGGCAGGTGCTGGTCGATGCGAAGCTGTGGCAATGCCCGACGCCGCTGCTGCCGCAGACCCGGCTGGTGGCGCTGTACAAGGCGCTGGCGGGGGAGCATCCGTTGTTCGCGCCGTTGCCGCACAGCCAGCGCAGCGTCAACGACGGCCTGATCGATTGTCTGTAGCCGCGAGGCAGACGCACCGGCGCTGGCGGGTCGCCAGCACCGGTGCGTCCAACAGGGCCTACAGCAGCGGCACCATCAGCAACGCCACGATGTTGATGATCTTGATCAGCGGATTGATCGCCGGCCCGGCGGTGTCCTTGTACGGATCGCCGACGGTGTCGCCGGTGACCGCGGCCTTGTGCGCCTCGCTGCCCTTGCCGCCGAAATGGCCATCCTCGATGTACTTCTTGGCGTTGTCCCAGGCGCCGCCGCCGGTGGTCATCGAGATCGCCACGAACAGCCCGGTGACGATGGTGCCGATCAGCAGACCGCCGAGCGCGCGCGGGCCGAGCAGCAGCCCGACCACCACCGGCACTGCCACCGGCAGCAGCGACGGCACGATCATCTCGCGGATCGCCGAGCGGGTCAGCATGTCCACCGCACGGTCGTACTGCGGCTTGCCGGTGCCTTCCATGATGCCGGGGATCTCGCGGAACTGGCGCCGTACTTCCTCGACCACGGCGCCGGCGGCGCGGCCTACCGCTTCCATCGCCATCGCGCCGAACAGGTAGGGGATCAGGCCGCCGAGCAGCAGGCCGATGATCACCGTGTGGTCGGACAGGTCGAAGGCGAAGGTTTCGCCAGGATGCGCAGCGCGCAGGTTGTGCGTGTAGTCGGCAAACAGCACCAGCGCGGCCAGTGCGGCCGAGCCGATCGCATAGCCCTTGGTCACCGCCTTGGTGGTGTTGCCGACCGCGTCCAGCGGGTCGGTCACCGCGCGCACTTCCGGCGGCAGTTCAGCCATCTCGGCGATGCCGCCGGCGTTGTCGGTGATCGGCCCGTAGGCGTCGAGCGCGACGATCATGCCGGCCATCGACAGCATCGCCGTGGCGGCGATGGCGATGCCGTACAGGCCCGACAGCGCGAACGCGCCCCAGATCGCCGCACACACCGCGATCACCGGCAGCGCGGTGGATTTCATCGAGATGCCGAGCCCGGCGATGATGTTGGTGCCGTGGCCGGTGGTCGAGGCCTGCGCCACGTGCTGCACCGGCTTGTACTGGGTGCCGGTGTAGTACTCGGTGATCCATACGATCAATCCGGTCAGCACCAGGCCGATCAACGCGCAGCCGTAGAGCTTGGTCGCGCCAGCGGCGGTATCGCCCATCAATTGCTGGGTCACCGGCCAGAACGCCGCCGCGGCGAGCACCGCGGACACGATCACGCCCTTGTACAGCGCGCCCATGATCGAGCCGCCGGGGCGCACGCGCACGAAGAAGGTGCCGACGATCGAGGCGACGATCGACACGCCGCCGAGCACCAGCGGATACAGCACCGCGTTGCGACCGGCCTCGGCCGCCATCAGCCCGCCGAGCAGCATGGTGGCGATGACCGTGACCGCATAGGTCTCGAACAGGTCGGCGGCCATGCCCGCGCAGTCGCCGACGTTGTCGCCGACGTTGTCGGCGATCACCGCCGGGTTGCGCGGATCGTCCTCGGGGATGCCGGCCTCGACCTTGCCGACCAGGTCCGCGCCGACGTCGGCACCCTTGGTAAAGATGCCGCCGCCCAGCCGCGCGAAGATCGAGATCAGCGAACTGCCGAAGGCCAGGCCGACCAGCGCGTGCAGGCTTTCCTCGACGCTGCGCCCCAGCCATTGCAGCACGCCGTAGTAGCCGGCCACGCCGATCAGGCCGAGTCCGACCACCAGCATGCCGGTGATCGCGCCGCCGCGGAACGCCACGTCCATCGCCGGCCCCAGCCCGCGCCGCGCCGCCTCGGCGGTGCGCACGTTGGCGCGCACCGACAGGTTCATGCCGATGTAGCCGGCCACGCCCGACAGCACCGCACCGATGGCGAAACCGCCGGCGGTGTACCAGCTCAGGAAGAAGCCGACCAGCAGCAACAGCGCCACGCCGGCGATGGCGATGGTCTGGTACTGCCGGTTGAGATAGGCGCGGGCGCCTTCCTGGATCGCATCGGCGATCTGCCGCATGCGTTCGTTGCCGGCTGGCTGCGCCAGGATCCAGCGTGTGGACACGATGCCATAGAGTATTGCCAAGGCCGCGCACGCCAGTGCCACGGTGACCGCATATCGTTCCAGCATGACCCCTCCCAAGGATGTGGATGACGCCCAAGCGGTGGGACGTACAACGGGATCACACCGGAAGGAGTCTGAGGCATGCAACGACTCCGCGGCCGCAATGCGCCGGTGGTGCGTATCGCAATGTTCGACCTGGCTTGAACCGGACCGAGTATGCGCCCGGGTCCTGCCCATCGCCAGCGGCGGGCGCCTTGCCTGCCTTGGCGCCTCGTTCAGTCGGCGCGTGGCAGCGTTGCGCATCGCTTTCAAGGAGCAAGCCCATGCAATCGACGACCCCGGCGCGGATGCGCGCACTCGCTTCGACCCTGGCCCTGGGCCTGTGCGCCTGCGCGCCGTTGGCGATGGCCGCCGATCCGGTGCCCGAACTGCAGCGCCAGCCCGGTGCCGCGCAGGCGGTGGGCGTGGTGCACACGATCCGGCAGATTCCCGAGGCCTGCGTGCGTTTCGAAGGTGTGTACACCGGCGAGGCCGCGCAGCCCTACAAGTTTTCCGCGGTCCGCAGCAGCCCCACCTGCCAGCCGCGCGCCAAGCTGGTGGAGTTCGACCAGGCCAAGCCCAGCGAGGCGACGGGGTGGAAGTTCAACGATGTGATCCGCGTGCCCAGCGCGGCCTGCCCGTCGCAGCAGGCGGTGGTGCGGGTCTGGCGCAAGCCGGTGGCGACCAAGGCGGATCTGGACGGCCAGGGCCAGTCGCGGATCTATCTGGAAGAGGCGAAGAAGCAGGCGGCGGCCGGCGCGATCGCGCAGGTGCCGCAGTTCACCGCGCAGATGAAAGTGGAAGGGGCCGCCTGCCGCTGAGTCGGGTGCGTGGCGGCAGGCTTACGGGACGGCTGCCGTTGGGTGCTCGCGCGCATGGTGCTGACCATGCCATCCATGGGCATCGGTAGTGCCATGCGCTCGCATGGCTCGATGCGCAGGCTACCCCCGGCTCACCGCTCACCGCGTCGCTGGTGGCGGCCTGGCAACGCGTCTCTCAACCTGCTTCGCATGCTGCCGCTCACCGTCGTTGTTCGATCGGCGCATGGACCACGTGCGCCAGTGCAGGTTACCGAATCGATTCCAGCCCGTCGCGCCGTCGCCGCATCCATTCGTCGGCGACCTCGCCCATGTTCTTGGGCGGCGCCGTCCTTGATCCACGCCATGAAGGCGCGATCGAACTTGAACTCGGCCCCGCACGCGCCGGCGAGGAACCGGCGTACGGCCTGCGTATTCCGGTAGGTCTCGTCGACCGGCGTCGCGCGCGTGATCGGACCGTTGTGCCAATCGATGTCGATTCTGGTTCCTCGTCGTCGGTTCGCAGAGCGGATGCCGGTTGGCACGCGGCAGCGTAACCGCATCCTTCGCCGCGAATCCGTTGCGCTGTGCACCTGGACAAGAATTCTCCGAGCTGGCGGCGCGTTCTGGCGGGAGGCCTCAGGAACCCGAGGAGGCCGGACGCGGCTTGCGGAAGCTCAGCCACAGCGCGGAGAGCAAGAAATAGACGCCGCCGAATCCAGCGTAAGGCGCGAGCTGGGCGAGCGCCGGCGCAGTGCCGAACGACTGGACGACGAAGAAGATGCCGGCGAGCGCCGACTGGGCGCCGCTGACCATCATGAAGGCCTGGCCGCCGAGCTTGCGGCGGCGGATGCCAACGGCGAGCTGGAACAGGCCGGCCAGCAGCGCCCATGCACCGAAGACCAGGACGCCGCCGGCGTTGCCGTGCATCGCGAACGCGATCGCAATCGCGACGGCGGTGACGGCACTGACCACCGCGTTGAACGTCTGCCCGGGGTTGGCCTGGAGTCCGCCGCTGCGGCGCGCATCCAGAACGTTCGCGAGCGCATCCCAGGCCGGGTAGAACGCCAGCAGCGTTGCGGCGAGCGCCACGGGTGCGGGCGCGGAGAGAAGAACTGCGGCCACCCAGGCAAAAGCGACGCCAGCGCGCAGGAAGTAGAAGTTGCGAAGTGAGTTCATGGGGAGCGACCTTGAGGAATGTTTTAACCCTACTAGTAGGTAGATAAATAATCAATGAATTATATTTGGGGCTGCTGTAGAGGTCGTATGGGCTGATCTGGCTTGGGAGGCTACCTATCAGGTGGTAGAATCGCCTCATGACGACGACACAGCAGAAACTCATCGATTCGGCCCGTTACCTGATCCAGACGCGGGGTTACAACGGCTTCAGCTATGCCGACGTCGCCGAACAGGTGCAGGTGCGCAAGGCGAGCATTCACCACCACTTTCCTGCCAAGGCCGATCTGGCGCGGGCGGTGGTGGAGGAATCCCGCGCGCTGATCGTCGCGCAGACGCGAATGCTGGAAAGCGGTGTCTTCGATCCCGAGCAACAGCTCGGCTTCTACACCGGCTACTGGGAGAGGTGCATCGCCGACGCGTCCGCCCCGTTCTGCGTCGCCGGCATGCTCGCCAGCGAATTGCCCACCCTGCCCGACGATCTGGCCGAGCACGTGCGTGCGCATTTTCGCGACCTGTCGAACTGGCTGGAAATCGTGCTGACCAAGGGCGCGCAACTGGGCCGGTTCCAGCTGCAAGGCTCCGCCCGCCTGGAGGCGGCAGCGTTCATGTCGATCGTGTACGGCGCGATGCTCACCGCGCGCGCCTACGGCGAGCCGAAGGTATTCGCGGAGATCGTCCAGGGCGGTCTGAAGAAGCTCCTGCGCCAGCCGGACTGATGTCGCTCAGCACTCATCCGGCGCGTCGCGAATGCGATGGCTGGCGTCCGCGACCAGGCTTCACCGAAGCAGCACTGTTCTTCGGCGACAAGCGAAGCACGCTGATGGCCGAGTCCCGAGTCCCGAGTCCCGAGTCCCGCGCCCGTCAGCCCTCCCAGGCCGGCAACTTCTTCTTCACCGCCACGTTCTTCAGCGCCACGTACTTCGGCAGGCCGTCGTTGCGATCGTAGGGCGGATAGGCCTCGCCGCGGATCAGCGGCTGCAGGTAGCGGCGCGCCTTGTCGGTGATGCCGAAGCCGTCCTTGCGCAGGAACGCCGGCGGCATCTTCTTTTCGTGGTTGGCGATCTTGCTCAGCGGCGCGGCCTCGATCTTCCAGCGGTACGGGACATCGCTGCTGCGCACGATCACCGGCATCACCGCGTTCATGCCCTTCAGTGCGAATTGCACCGCGGCCTTGCCGGCGGCCTGCGCCTGCTCCCAGTCGGTCTTGGAGGCGATGTGGCGGGCTGAACGCTGCAGGTAGTCGGGCAGGGTCCAATGCACCTTGTAGCCGAGTTCGGCCTTGACCTTGCCGGCCAGATACGAGGCCACGCCGCCGAGCTGGCTGTGGCCGAACGCGTCGGTGCCGCCGCCGGCATCGGCGACGAAGCGCCCGTCGGCGGTCTGGATGCCTTCGCTGGCCACCACCACGCACCAGCCGACGTTGTCCACCACCTTGCGCACCTGCGCCAGGAATGCCGCTTCGTCGTAGGCGCGTTCGGGGAACAGGATGATCTGCGGCGCGTCGTCCGGCGACTGCGCGGCCAGTCCGGCCGCGGCGGCCAGCCAGCCGGCGTGGCGGCCCATCGCTTCGTAGACAAACACCTTGGTCGAGGTCTCGGCCATCGCCGCCACGTCCAGCGCCGCCTCGCGCACCGACACCGCGGTGTACTTGGCGGCCGAGCCGAAGCCGGGGCAGGTGTCGGTGACCGCCAAGTCGTTGTCGATGGTCTTGGGCACGCCGATGCAGTGCAGCGGGTAGCCGAAGGCCTCGGCCAGCTGCGACACCTTCCAGGCGGTATCGGCCGAGTCGTTGCCGCCGTTGTAGAGGAAGTAGCGCACGTCGTGCGCCTTGAACACCTCCAGCAGGCGCTCGTACTTGGCCCGGTCGGCCTCCAGCGACTTGAGCTTGTAGCGGCACGAGCCGAATGCGCCGCCGGGCGTG
The DNA here is from genome assembly GCF_031455575.1 of Xanthomonas sp. 1678. Lineage (NCBI taxonomy): Bacteria > Pseudomonadati > Pseudomonadota > Gammaproteobacteria > Lysobacterales > Lysobacteraceae > Xanthomonas > Xanthomonas sp. 1678. The sequence goes on from NZ_JAVDSZ010000002.1 coordinate 558,575, forward strand.
TGCGCCAGCGCGCGGATCGCCGCGGCCGACTCCTTGGAGGTGTCGATCAGCTCCTCGCGCAGCGCGCCGAGAATGCCGTTGCGCGCGGCCAGGACCTTGACCTTGCGCGCGCGCGCCTCGCCGATCACGGCGGCGGCGCTGGCATTGATGACGGCGGTGACGCCGCCGGATTGGGCGTACAGCAGGGTGCCTTGGGCCATGGTCGGGGCTCGCTCCTGGGGTGGGGACATTGCCGGGACATTGCCCGGATGCGGTAAGCTGGGGAAATTGCGGTACAGCGCAGGCGTGGCCCCCGAGTCTAACGCCGCCGGCCGCGCACGGTAATTTCCTCGAGGAGTCAGGTTGATGCGATTGGTTCTGTTGGGACCGCCCGGATCGGGCAAGGGCACGCAGGCGGCCCGCCTGAAGGACAAGCTGCAGATTCCGCACATTTCCACCGGCGATCTGCTGCGCGCCGAAGTCGCCGCCGGCACCGCGCTGGGCGTGCAGGCCAAGGAAGTGATGGCGCGCGGCGACCTGGTTTCCGACGACATCCTGCTCGGCATGCTCGAATCGCGCCTGGGCCGCGACGACGTCGCCAACGGCTTCATCCTCGACGGCTATCCGCGCAACCTGGCCCAGGCCTCGGCGCTGGACGAACTGCTGGCCAAGATCGGCCAGCCGCTGGACGCGGTGGTGCAGCTGGACGTGGCCACCGAACTGCTGGTCGAGCGCATCGCCGGCCGCGCCAAGGCCGAAGGCCGCGAAGACGACAATCCCGAGTCGGTGCGCAAGCGCCTGCAGGTGTACAACGATTCGACCGCGCCGGTGATCGGCTTCTACGACAAGCGCGGCACCCTGGCGCGCGTGGACGGCGTCGGCTCGCAGGATGACGTGCTGGCCCGCATTCTGGCGTCGATCGGCCGCTGAGGCGGCCTGTGCCGGGCGGCCGCCTCGATGCGGCGCTCGGCACGAATGCTCCCGGGCCGATCCCGGAGGTACTGCGCAGGCTGCGGCATCTGGCCTGGTGCACCGTAGGAGGGGCTTGAGCCCCGAGCTTATCCGTCGCCGGAAGGCTCGTTGCTGCGCTCGTCGCGGCTGAAACCGCTCCTACAGGAGGCTCGCGTTTCGCTGGGCGGGTGCACTGTAGAGGGGCTTTCGCGTCGACCGTATCCGTCGCCGGCACGTCCGCCGCTGCGCTCGTCGCCGTTGAAACCGCTCTTGCAAGCGCCGCGCGCTTCGCTGGCTGGGTGCAGTGTGGGAGGGGCTTCAGCCCCGACGCAGTCCTGCCCGAATACTGCGCGGTCCGCCGCTGTGCTCGTCGCGACTGAAGTCGCTCCCACAGCAGGGGCTAGCGGCCAGTTCGCTGGGTGTACTGGCTAGGTGCACTGTAGGAGGGACTTCAGTCCCGACGCTGTCCTGTCCAATACTGCGCGGCCTGCCGCTGCGCTCGTCGTGCCTGAAGTCGCTTCCACAGAAAGCTGGCGGCCAGTCGGCTGGGTGCACTATAGGAGTGACTTCAGTCCCAACGCATTGCGCCGCCGGAAGTGCCCCACTTCGCTCGTCGCGGCTGAAGCCGCTCCTGCAGGGACGTGCGGCAAGCTAACTGGGTGCACTGTAGGAGGGGCTTCAGCCCCGACAGGCTGTGTCCGAAGTCTGCACCTCTCACACTTCGCTCGTCGCGATTGAAGCCGCTCCTGCAAGGGATAAGGACGTAAGGCAGGCGTGTGCGGGGTGCGCGCAGCGCTCAAGCCCGCCAGGCGTCGTCCTAACTTCGGCTGCCGCGCGTCCGCGCCATGTCGTCGGCGAACCGCATTCTGCGCAAGATTCAACGTCATCCGGCGCCAGCAGTGGGCCAAGCCCAAATCCATGCCTCCCGCCACGCGTGGACGCGGGCGGGAGGCCGGAACCGTCAGGTGCCAGCGAACGGGCTTGCTCAGGGCCCCGCAACATGAGCTCCCTTGGGGATGGCCTCTTGGGGAGTAGGACCGCAGGGTGCTGCGGCTGGCCTGTTCATTTTCGATGTCGGCTCCCGACTTGCCTATCGGGAGTTTTCTGCAGGGGGTGTGGGGAATTCCCTACTTGACGCGGTTGCCATCCGCATGCACTCGGTGGCCCGCGCGGCCTTGCCGATGCTGGGCGGCGGCGGGTCCTGCCGCCGTCGCGCCGGTTTGCGCGCGCCGGGGGATCGGCGACAATCGGCGCATGAGCAAGATCCATATTCTCGGCATCGCCGGTACGTTCATGGGCGGTGTCGCCGCGCTGGCGCGCGAACTCGGCCATGCGGTCGAGGGCAGCGACCAGGCGATCTATCCGCCGATGTCCACGCAACTGGAGCACCTCGGCATCGCGCTGAAGCAGGGCTATCTGCCCGAGCACATCGGCGCCGATTGCGAGCAGGTGATCGTCGGCAATGCGCTGTCGCGCGGCAACGCCGCGGTCGAGGCGGTGCTGGATGCCGGCCGCGCCTATACCTCCGGCGCGCAGTGGCTGAGCGAGCAGGTGCTGCCCGGGCGCGACACGCTGGCGGTGGCCGGCACCCACGGCAAGACCACCACCACCAGCATCCTCACCTGGCTGCTGCAGGCGGCCGGCCGCGAGCCGGGCTTCCTGATCGGTGGCGTGGCCGAGGATTTCGGCGTGTCCGCGCGGCTGGGCCGCACCGCGTCCCCGGCCGCCGCCGCGAACGCGACCGCAACCGCCGCCAGCGGCGCGAACGGCGAAGGCGCGACCGCGGCGCAGCGGCCGCTGTTCGTGGTCGAGGCCGACGAGTACGACACCGCGTTCTTCGACAAGCGCAGCAAGTTCGTGCACTACCGGCCGCTGGTGGCGATCCTCAACAACCTCGAATACGACCACGCCGACATCTTCCCCGATGTGGCCGCCATCCAGCGCCAGTTCCATCACCTGGTGCGCACCGTGCCGCGGCGCGGGCGACTGATCGTCAACGGCGAGGACGCGCATCTGCGCGAGGTGCTGGCGATGGGCTGCTGGACGCCGGTGGAGCGCTTCGGTTTCGATCCGGCGTTCGAGTGGAGCGCACGCGCGCTGGCCGCCGACGGCAGCCACTTCGCGGTGTTGCACCACGGCCAGGAACTGGGCGAAGTGCGCTGGCCGCTGCTCGGCCGGCACAACGTGATGAACGCGCTGGCGGCGCTGGCCGCGGCGCACGCGGTCGGCGTGGCGCCGGCGCAGGTGATGCCGGCGCTGGCGCGGTTCCGCAGCGTCAAGCGGCGCATGGAGGTGATCGGGCAGGCGCAGGGCATCACCGTCTACGACGATTTCGCGCATCACCCCACCGCGATCCGCACCACCCTGGAAGGCCTGCGCGCCAAGGTCGGCGCGGCGCGCATCGTGGTGGCGATGGAGCCGCGCAGCAATTCGATGCGCCTGGGCGCGCACGCGCAGGCGCTGGCGCCGGCGCTGGACGCGGCCGATGCGGTGGTGTTCCTGCAGCGGCCGGAACTGGCCTGGGACGCCGCCAAGGTGATCGCCACGGTGCGCGGGCAGGCCTGTGCCGCCGCGGACGTGGAGGCGTTGCTGGCGGCGCTGCAGGCGCAGGCGCGGGCCGGCGACCATGTGGTGTTCATGTCCAATGGCGGTTTCGACGGCGCGCCGCGGCGCTTCCTGGCGGCGCTGCAGTGAGCGTGCGGCACGACGGAGCGTGCGCATGAGCGAGGAGCGCAGCACGCTGCCGCTGTTCCCGCTGCACGCGGTGCTGCTGCCGGGTGCGTCGATCAAGCTGCGTGTGTTCGAACGCCGCTACCTGGACATGGTGCGCGAATGCGGCCGCAACGACAGCGGCTTCGGCGTGTGCCTGATCCTGGAGGGCACCGAGACCGGCACGCCGGCAGTGCCGGCGGCCTACGGCACCGAGGCGCGCATCGCCGATTTCGACGTCGGCGCCGATGGCGTGCTGGTGCTGAGCCTGCGCGGCGGGCGCCGCTTCCACGTGCTGCGCAGCCGCGTGCGCGACAACGGCCTGGTGGTCGGCGACGTGCACTGGCGCGAGCCGGACGAGGACGACGAGTTGCAGCCGCAACACGCGTTGTTGTCGACCGTGCTGGACAGCATCCTCGACCAGGCCGCCGACGTGTACCCGGTGGCCGGCCCGCGCCTGCTCGACCAGGCGGCCTGGGTCGGCTGGCGCCTGGCCGAACTGCTGCCGCTGGACGAGCGCCAGCGGCTGGCACTGCTGCAGGAAGACGATCCGCACGAGCGGCTGGAGCAGTTGCTGGGGTGGATACCCTGAGGGCTGGGATTCGGGATTGGGGATTGGCGGTTCAGCCGCGACATGCGCCATCGCGACCGGGTCGTTCCACACCATGGCACCGAACGTGTAGGTGCGACGCAAGGTGGCCTTGATCATCGGGCGTAACAGGTTTGTTGGTAGTGCCTGTCGCGACTGAAGTCGCTCCTACATGGCTTCGCTACACGACCCTGGCGGTAAACGGCTGAAGAAGGGGACGCGTTACTCGGCCTCCACCGGCGCCTCGCCCTCGCTGCGCACCAGCAGCACCGGCACATCCGACGGGCGGTGCATGTCCTTGCGCGTGGGCAGCGCGCTCAGCGCCTCGGTGACCGCGTTGAGCGCCGGGTCGGCGCCGCGCAGCGGGCGCCACAGGCCGATCAGGTTGAAGTGCCGTTCGTAGCGCAGGCTCTGCGCGCTGCCCAGCCACAGCGGCACGTTGCCCGGTTGCAGCCGCGCCGGTGCCGGCCACAGGCGCAGCGCATAGAGTTCGCCGGGGCGCGGGCCGCTGCGCAGCATCAGCAGCGATTCCACCTGGGTGTCCAGCGTCGCCGGCAGCACCGGGACCTGTTCGGCCTGGGCCTTGTAGTCGAGCAACTGCAGCGCCTGCTGCCAGCCGGCCTGCGTCTGCACGCGCCAGCCGGCGGCCTGGAGCTGGCGCTGCAGCGGCGCCAATGGCCCGGCCACCTGCAGGTCCAGCGGCCAGCGCTGGCTGTCGTCGAACTCGTTGCGCCGCGACGGCAGCAGGCGCCATTCGTCCCGCCACCACGCGCTCGCCGCCAGATCCATGCGCACCGGCGGCGGCGGTTCGAACTTGGCCAGCTTGCGCTCCAGGTCACGCGGCGCATACCACAGTGCCGCGGCGACGAAGCCGCCGTAGAACAGCCACGCCAGCGGCTTCATCCAGAACGAGCGGTTGAAGCGGCGGCGGTAGGCGATGCCCAGCACCAGCAGCCAGAAGATGCCGAACAGCATGCCGCCGACCACGTCGCTGAGCCAATGCGCGCCCAGGTACAGGCGGGCGAAGCCGATCAGCGTCACCAGCACGCCCGACAGCAGGTACGGCCACACCCGCGAGCGCCCGGGCAGTTCGCGGGCGATCAGCACGGCGAAGAAGCCGAAGCTGATCGTGGCCATGGTCACCGCCACCGACGGGAAGCCGAAGCCGCTGCTGGCCGCCGGCGGGCGCACCACGTGCACGGTGGTGCCGAGCAGCTTGGTCAGGGCCAGGCCGAAGGCCAGCGCCGCCAGCCAGTGCGCCGCGGCCATCCAGCGCTGGCGCCAGATCAGGTAGACCAAGCCGAGCGTGGTGGCCGGCACCAGCACCTGCCAGTCGCCGAGCGAGGCCAGCGCGGTCATCGGGTAGTCGGCCAGCGGGTTGCGCAGCGCCAGCATCAGGTCGTGCACGGCCAGGTCCAGCGACAGCGGCTCGCCGTGGCCCACCACCACCATCAGCAGCGCGAACCAGCCCCAACCCAGCGCCAGCAGCATCACCGCCAGCATCGCCAGCGGCACCGATTCGCGCCGTTGCGGATCGAACACCGCGATCGGATAGCGGCCCAGCAGCGGGTGCCGGCGCGACCAGTCCAGGCCGCGCGCCAGCAGCGCGTCCATGTGCCCGGCCGACCAGCGATAGCCGTACAGCACGATCGCCCACACCAGCCCCAGCGCCAGCACCAGCAGGCCCAGCACCAGGAACAGGCGCCCGGCGACCGCGGCGACCGCGTCGTAGGCCTGGCCGAGCAGCCAGCCCGGGCCCAGGAACAGCAGCGCCCAGGTCACCGCGGCGACGCTGCTGGCGAGGAAATAGCGGCGCAACGGCATCTTCATCATGCCGGCCACGGCCGGCACGAACGGACGGATCGCGCCGACGTAGCGCGCGATCAGGATGCTCTTGAAGGCGTTGCGGCGGAACATCGTTTCGCCGCGGTCCAGCAGCTGCGGATAGCGCCGGAACGGCCAGTAGTTGCGCAGCTGGTGGCCCCAGCGATGGCCGACCCAGTAGCTGAGCGCGTCGCCGGCCAGCGCGCCGAGGGCGGCGCTGACCACCGCGTACGGACCGGAAATCTGGCCCAGGCCGATCAGCACGCCGATCGCGAACAGCAGCGGCAGCGCCGGCACGATCGTGCCCAGCACGATCACCGCGTCGCAGAACGCGATCGCGAAGATGACCGCGCCGGCCAGGAGGGGATGCGCTGCGACCCACTCCAGCGTGGCGTCGATCCATGATGCATTCATGGGGGGATTATAAGTGGGCGAGCATGGCGATCCGCTTAAACTGGGGCGATGACACGCGCGCCGGCCGCCTCCACCCAGATCCTCAAGTCCGACAGCTTCGGGCGCATCCTGCTGGTGCGCGACGGTGGCGCGGGCGTGTTCGTGCGCCGCGACCTGACCGCCGCGCCGTGGTGGCTGCGGCTGCCGGCCTGGTGGCTGGCGCGGCGCGAGGCGCGGGCATTGCAGCAGCTGTCCGGCATGGCGGCGACGCCGCAGCTGCGCGGCTGGGACGGCACCTTCCTGGACCGCAGCTACCTGGCCGGCGACGCGATGTACCAGCGTCCGCCGCGCGGCGACCTGGCCTATTTCCGCGCCGCGCGGCGCCTGCTGCAGCAGGTGCACCGGCGCGGCGTGGCACACAACGATCTGGCCAAGGAAGCCAACTGGCTGGTGCTGGAGGACGGCAGCCCGGCGCTGATCGACTTCCAACTGGCGGTGCGCGGTGCGCCGCGCGCGCGCTGGATGCGGCTGCTGGCGCGCGAGGACCTGCGCCACCTGCTCAAGCACAAGCGCATGTATTGCCGGCACGCACTGACCCCGGTCGAACTGCGCCTGCTCAAGCGCCACTCCTGGGTGCGCGAACTGTGGTTCGCCACCGGCAAGCCGGTCTACCGGTTCGTGACCCGGCGCCTGCTCAAGTGGGAAGACAACGAGGGGCAGGGGCCGAAGCCCTGAGAGGCCGGGATTGGGGATTTGGGATTCGGGATTGGTAACGGCGCGTGGCTGTGGCTGCGGATTTTCCTGGCAGGGCAGCAGGGTCTTGAGTTGGGGAGTTTCCGAACCTCCTGAGGGCTTGGGATTGGGGATTCGGGATTGGTAGGCGTTTGGTTGTCTGGGTTGCCCCAGGCCACAAGCGCTAAGCTGCGACGAATCTCCAATCCCGAATCCCCAATCCCATGACGTTGCAAGGCAAAACCCTGTTCATCACCGGCGCCTCGCGCGGCATCGGCCTGGCGATCGCGCTGCGTGCGGCGCGCGATGGCGCCAACGTGGCGATCGCGGCCAAGTCGGCGGTGCCCAATCCGAAGCTGCCCGGCACCATCCACAGCGCGGCGGCGGCGGTCGAGGCGGCCGGTGGGCGCGGCCTGGCGCTGAAGTGCGACATCCGCGAGGAGGAGCAGGTGCGCGCGGCGGTGGCGGCCACGGTCGAGGCGTTCGGCGGCATCGACATCCTGGTCAACAACGCCAGCGCGATCTGGCTGCGCGGCGCGCTGGACACGCCGATGAAGCGCTTCGACCTGATGCAGCAGGTCAATGCGCGCGGCAGTTTCCTGTGCGCGCAGGCCTGCCTGCCGCATCTGTTGCGCAGCGCCAATCCGCACATCCTGACCCTGGCGCCGCCGCCGTCGCTGGATCCGAAATGGTGGGCGCCGCACGCCGGCTACACGCTGGCCAAGATGGGCATGAGCTTCGTGACCCTGGGCCTGGCCGGCGAATTCGGGCCGCAGGGCGTGGCGGTCAATGCGCTGTGGCCGCGCACGCTGATCGCCACCGAGGCGCTGAACATGATCCCGGGCGTCAGCGCAGGCAACGGGCGCCGTCCGGAGATCATGGCCGACGCGGCGTATGCGCTGCTGACCCGGCCGGCGGCGGGGTTCCATGGCCAGTTCCTGATCGACGACGAGGTGCTGGCCGCGGCCGGGGTGACCGACCTGTCCGCTTATGCGCTGGATCCGTCGCAGCCATTGCTGCCGGACCTGTTCCTGGATTGATTGCGCCGGCATGCGCCGGGGCGGCAAGACGGCATGGACCAGGCAGGAGCCGTGCGGTGGCGATGCGCGGCGTGCTGGCGCATCTGTCTGCAGGAGGGGGTTCAACCTTGGAGTGCGCCGCCGGTAGGTTCACCGATGCGTTCGTGGCGACTGCTCATTGCGACGACGGCCGGGTCGTTCGGATTCACCTCCGCGGTCCTCGGGGCGAGCTGACCGGTCCCCTGTAGGAGGGGCTTCAGCCCCGACCGATCCCATCCGCAGCCTGGAGGCTCCGCATTCTTTCGCCGCGCTGGATGATCTGAGGCCACCGTGTTCTCCGGCAGGAACTGCGTGCGCAGATGGTTGGAAAAAGCCCTGGAGAGGCTGACGTCGAGCGCTGCCATGCATACCAGCCGCGCCTGCCGCTCGCCGCGCATGCCCGCGCCTGCACGCCGCGGGCGCTACCCTATGCGCTTGTGCGGGATCCCTGCCGTAGCGTCTGCCGATCCTGCCGTTTCCCCCACTCACTGGAGTTGTCGCCATGAAATACCTGCACGCCATGATCCGCGTCCACGACCTGGAGAAGACCAGCAAGTTCTTCACCGAAGGCCTGGGCCTGCACGAGACCCGCCGCATCGACAATGAAGCCGGCAAGTTCACCCTGGTGTACTTCGGCGCGCCGGAGAACCCGGAAGCCGAAGTCGAACTGACCTACAACTGGGGCTCGGACGAGGACTACGGCAGCGCGCGCAACTTCGGCCACCTGGCGTTCGAGGTCGACGACATCTACGCGACGTGCGCGCACCTGCAGGCGCAGGGCATCGTCATCAACCGCCCGCCGCGCGACGGGCGCATGGCCTTCGTGCGCAGCCCGGACCTGATCTCGATCGAACTGCTGCAGAAGGGCGCGGCGCTGGCCCCGGCCGAACCGTGGGCGTCGATGCCGAACACCGGCGTGTGGTGAGTCCTCAGGCCGCGGCGTCGGGCAGCGATTGGCCGCAGTTGCGGCAATAGCCGGCGCTGCGGTCGTGGCCTTGCAGGCCGCAGTGCGCGCAGCTGCGCTGGTCCGGCGCGCGATTGCGGTCGGCGTCGCGCAGGCTGTTGGCGAGCTCGGCGGTGTAGATGCCGGTGGGCACGGCGATGATGCTGTAGCCGATCAGGATCAGCACCGAGGTGATCGCGCGGCCCAGCGGCGTGAGCGGGGCGATGTCGCCGAAGCCGACGGTGGCCATCGTCACCACCGCCCAGTACATCGCAGTGGGGATGCTGGTGAAGCCGTTGGCCGGCCCTTCCACCACGTACATCAGCGCACCGAAGATCACCACCAGGGTGATCACGGCGAACAGGAACACGAACACCTTGCGCCGGCTGCGCCATAGCGCGTCGACCAGCAGGCTGCTTTCCTCGACGTAGCGGGTCAGCTTGAGGATGCGGAACAGCCGCAGCACCCGCAGCACGCGCACCACCAGCAGGGTCTGCGCGCCAGGCAGCAGGAACGAGACGTAGGTGGGCAGGGTCGACAGCAGATCGATCACGCCCCAGAAGCTCAGCGCATAGCGCAGCGGCCGCTTCACCGTGGCCAGGCGCAGCACGTATTCGGCGGTGAACAGTGCGGTGAAGCCCCATTCCAGCACGTACATGGGGCGGGCGTAGCGCGCGTGCAGCGCCGGGACGCTGTCGGCCATGATCACCGCGACGCTGGCCACGATCGCCGCGACCAGCAGCAGGTCGAAGTTGCGCGAGGGCCGGGTGTCGTGCCGATAGATGATGTCGAACCAGCGTCGCCGCCAGCCGTGCTCGCTCGCCGGGGCGAGCTGGGGATCGGTGAACAGTCGCATGCCCTCATGCTAACCGACCCCGCATCGCAATCGCGGCGCCGGGCGGGCCGGAAGGCGCCGCGCCGGTCGAGTTTTCGTGGTGGCGTGCGAACCGGCTCGCGCTCCGCCGCGATGGGTGCCGGGCTGCGGCCCAGCCCGGGCGGGCGGGCCGCAGCTGGTGATCCCGGCAGGCGCCGCCGGCGGTCTTATAATCGAACGCTTTCCCGCAGGATGTTCCTTCGATGACCGTTTCCTCCGCCGCGGACCTGATCGCTCTTGGCCAGCACTACTATCTGCCGATCTACCGCCCGCGCCAGCTGGTGCTGGAGCGTGGCCAGGGCGCCAAGGTGTGGGACAGCGAAGGCCGCGACTACATCGACCTGTCCGCCGGCATCGCGGTGTGCGGGCTCGGCCACAACGATCCGGACCTGACCGCGGCGCTGCTCGAGCAGGCCGGCAAGCTGTGGCACACCAGCAACGTGTTCTACAGCGAGCCGCCGCTGCGCCTGGCCGAGGAACTGGTCGCCGCCTCGCGCTTCGCGCGCAAGGTGTTCCTGTGCAACTCCGGCAGCGAGGCCAACGAGGCGGCGATCAAGCTGGTGCGCAAGTGGGCGGCCAGCCAGGGCCGCGCGCCGGACCGGCGGGTCATCGTCACGTTCCGCGGCAGCTTCCACGGCCGCACCCTGGCCGCGGTCACCGCCACCGCGCAGCCGAAGTACCAGGAAGGCTACGAGCCGCTGCCGGGCGGTTTCCGCTACGTGGATTTCAACGACATCGTGCAGCTGGAAACGGCGATGGCCGCCGGCGACGTGGCCGCGGTGATGATCGAGCCGGTGCAGGGCGAGGGCGGGGTGATGCCGGCCGCGCCGGGTTTCCTGGCGCAGGTGCGCGCGCTGTGCGACCACCACGGTGCGCTGCTGCTGCTGGACGAGATCCAGTGCGGCATGGGCCGCACCGGCACCTTGTTCGCGCACTGGCAGGACGACGTGACGCCGGACATCGTGACGCTGGCCAAGGCGCTGGGCGGCGGTTTCCCGATCGGTGCGCTGCTGGCCGGGCCGAAGGTCGCCGAGACCATGCAGTTCGGTGCGCACGGCAGCACCTTCGGCGGCAATCCGCTGGCGGCTGCGGTGGCGCGGGTGGCGCTGCGCAAGCTGGCGTCGGCGCCGATCGCGGCGAATGTGTCGCGGCAGGCGGCGGCGCTGCGGCAGGGGTTGGCTGCGCTCAACGAGGAGTTCAAGCTGTTTTCGCAGGTGCGCGGGCGTGGCTTGATGCTGGGCGCGGTGTTGAATCAGGCGCATGCGGGGCAGGCCGGGGCGATTCTCGATCACGCTGCGGCGCATGGGTTGTTGACGTTGCAGGCGGGGCCGGATGTGTTGCGCTTCGTGCCTTCGTTGAACATCACCGATCAGGAGATGGCCGAGGGGTTGATGCGGTTGCGGGTGGCGTTGCAGGCTTATGTCGGCAAGCGTTGAGTCGATCGGTTGGTTCTGGATTTTGATGCCGTAACGGCAAAGCAAAGGCAGAGCTTTCGCGCGTTGCGCGAGTCACTTTTCTTTGCTTGTGCAAAGAAAAGTAACCAAAAGAAAGCACACCCCGACGCGCGCCCTCCGCTGCGCTCCGGGTGCGCGAGGTGGACAGGAATTTTCCGATGGCACATCCATGTGCCAGCGGAAAACGCCACGCATCCTGCGTGGCGCCCCCTGCGGGGGTTGTACCTGTCCACCTCGCCGCGCTCTAGGGGGCCCCGAACGGCAAGATCAAAATCCTGAGCAACAGCAACAGCAACAGCAATAGCAATAGCAACAGCAATAGCAACAGCAATAGCAACAGCAATAGCAACAGCAACAGCAACAGCAACAGCAACAGCAATAGCAACGGCAGCCGCAGTTCGCTGCAATAGACGCGATAGCAAAGCGACAGCGACGGCGAATTTGCCGGTTGCTCGCGGTATGTCAGGGCAAGCCGTGCCGCGCCAGTGCGCGGCGCAGGGCGCGGGCGCCGCTGGCGGTTTCTGCGGCCATGCCGGTCGCGCGTGCGCCGCGCACGTTGACGAACAGGTCGTCGATGAACAGTGCGTGCCGCGCTGCGATGCCGAAGTGGGCTAGCGCGCGCCGGTAGACCTCGGCCTGCGGCTTGCGTGCGCCGAGTGCGCCGCTGCACAGCACGCGCCCCTGCAGCAATGGGAACAGCGCCGGCACGATCCGTGGGATCGCCTGCGCCATCAGCGCGCCGTTGTTGGTCAGCACGCCGATGTCGATCCTGTCGGCCAGCGCCAGCACGCGTTCGATCACGCCAGGGTCGCCGCGGCTGCCGGCCACGCGCGCGGCGATCCAGTCGGCCTCGCTCACGTGCGCGCCCAGGCCCGCGCCGAGCCGTTGCAGATAATCGGGCGTGGTGATGTCGCCGCCGTCGTAGGCGGTTTCCAACCCGGAGGCGAACAGCACCTGCCGCACCCGCGCCGGATCGCAGCCGCTGTGGTCGGCCAGATGCGCGATGCGCGCCGCGCGCGCGTAGCCCGCCAGTACGCCGTCGAAATCGAGCAGCAGCAGCTGCGGGCGCGGCTGGATCAGCACGGCCATGGCGCGTGGCGCGAGAACGAGCGGCGGAGCTGAAGCATGTGCGGGGTCCGTAGCGGCAGCGGCCGAGATTAACGCAGTACCCGCGGCGACGGATGCCGCTACCCGCGTCGTGGCCCTGGCCGGCGCTTGCCCACCCGGGCGCTGCGCACCTACCCGTCGGATGCGGCCGCCCGGCGCTGCGCGCTGGCTATGGTCCCTGCACGCCGCGATCGCGGCCGTCGCCGGTCCGGGGGCCGGTGCGCATCCACGCCACATCCACGTCATCACGGGGGTCTTGGACATGAGCAAGCGTTTGCAATCCGATCGTCTGGCGGAATCGGTGGGCAGGGGACTGTGCAATGCGCGTCACGGCCGCGGGCTGGCCACACTGACGCTGCTGCTGGCCGGCGCGCCGGCGCTGGCGGAGGAGCCGGGCGGCGAGGCCAAGACGCTGGACGCGATCACGGTGATCTCGACCGGCACGCGCAAGACCAACATGGCGGTGACCGACAGCCCGGCGCCGATCCAACTGGTGAGTGCGGAGATGCTCAAGCAGTCGGCCGCGCCGGACCTGATCAACGCCATCGCCAACCAGGTGCCGTCCTACAACGCCAACCAGACCGGCAGCGACATGGCCAGCCAGACGCTCACCGCCAGCCTGCGCAACCTGTCGCCCAACCACACGCTGGTGCTGGTCAACGGCAAGCGCCGCCACATCACGTCCAACGTCAACGTCACCACCGGCGCGGCCTCGGCCGATCTGTCGTTCATCCCGGCCGCGGCGATCGACCATGTCGAGGTGCTGACCGACGGCGCCGCCGCGCTGTACGGCTCGGATGCGATCGCCGGGGTGATCAACATCATCCTCAAGAAGAACCACGAGGGTGGCGAGGTGGATGCCGGCTACGCCGGCTACAAGGATGGCGGCGGCGGCACCGATACGTGGGGCGCCAACATCGGTTTCGGCAACGACGATGCGTATTTCAGCCTCAGCGCCGAGGTCGAGAACCGCAAGACCGTGTACCGGCTGGGTTCGTACAGCTACGCCGACTGCGTGGCCAACTACGCCGACTGCTCGGCGGTGAATCCGGACATGGCCGAGTTCCTGGCCGACGACGTCCAGGGCATGACCCTCAACGGGCGCTTCCCCAACGTCAACGCCTGGCTCAATCCGCCGGAAGTGCACCGCAAGACGCTGTTCTTCAACTCCGGCGCGGTGCTGAGCGACGCCCTCGAGTTCTATGCCTTCGGCAGCTTCGGCAAGAAGACCGCGCAGTCGGAGGAGAACTACCGCCGTCCGAGCCAGGACGGCGGCTACGTCGATCCGGCGAGCGGCGAGGTCTCGCACAAGTATCCGCTGGGCTTCAATCCGTCCGAAGCCTCCGACGAAGTCGACTACGACCTGAGCGCCGGGTTGAAGGGCGTGCTGGCCGGCTGGTCGTGGGATTTCTCCAGCAGCTACGGCAAGAACAAGATGGACGTGTACACGCTGAATTCGATGAACTTCAGCCTGTGGCAGGAGTTCGGCGCCTCGCCCGAGGACTTCTACGACGGCACGTTCTGGGCCAGCCAGTGGACCACCAACCTCAATGCCACGCACGACTTCGACGTGGGGCTGTCGCAGCCGCTCACGTTCAATGCCGGCGTCGAGTACCGGCGCGACCAGTACGGCATCGATCCGGGCGATCCGACCTCGTACTACGGTGCCGGCGCGTCCTCGTTCCCCGGCTACAACCCCTTGTTCAACACCGGTTCCTACAGCCGCCACAGCTACGCCGCGTACGCCGACGTGGTGTTCAACCCGACCGAGAGATGGCTGGTCGACGTGGCCGGGCGCTACGAGGACTACAGCGACTTCGGCAGCAAGGCGGTGGGCAAGCTGACCACGCGTTTCGACCTCAGCGACACCTTCGCGGTGCGCGCCACCGCCAGCACCGGCTTCCGCGCGCCGACCCTGCAGGAAGGCTACTACTCGGCGGTGCAGGTCGGCCCGACCAGCGCCACCCCGACGCTGCAGCCCAACAGTGCGGCCGCGGCGGCGTTGGGCTTCGGCAGCCTGAAGCCGGAGACCAGCACCAACTACAGCCTCGGTCTCGTGTTCCGGCCGATGCCCAACTTCGACAGCACGCTCGACTTCTACCGCATCACCATCTCCGACCGCATCGGCGTCGGCACCTTCGAGTATTCCAAGGCCGGCCAGCCGGGCGACACCAACGGCGACGGCACCCCCGACGACGCCTACAACGCCGCGCTGGGCCAGGCGCTGGTCGACTTCGGCTACCTCGGCGGTATCGACCCGGCGGCGCCGGGCGGTTCGCTCGACGCCACCGCACGCCAGAACATCTCGGTGGCGATCTTCAACAATGCGCTCAAGACCCGCAGCACCGGCGTGGACTGGGTGACCAACTACATCGCCGAGTTCGACTGGGGCTCGATCGACTGGGTACTAGCCGCCAACTACAACAAGACCGAGGTGCTCAGCGCCAAGCCAGCGCCCGAGGTGCTCGGCGGCGCCACGATGTACAGCGCCGCGACCCTGACCAACCTGGAGAACAACGCGCCGAAGTACCGGGTCAACCTGGGCGCCACGTTCAATGTGGGCAAGTTCAGCCTGCGCGTGACCGAGGCGATCTATGGCCCGCAGTACCAGCTGATCGCGCCGTACGACGAGTGGAACGGCGACATCTTCCCCGACAGCGTGCTGAGCCAGCTCGACGTGGTCGACGTCAACGGCGCGCCGTACTACAAGCACAAGATCGGCACGATGGCGCTGACCAACGTCGAATTGACGTTCCGGCCCAACGAGCAGCTGACCGTCAGCGTCGGCGGCGACAACGTGTTCAACAAATACCCCGACAAGGTCCCGGCAGCGGCATACGGCTACCTCGAGAAGAACTACCTCAGCTACTACAACTCGCCGTACCTGACCGGCAGCCCGATCGGCTACTTCGGCGCGCGCTACTACGCCAAGCTGACCTACCGCTTCTGAGCGGTTCGAGCCCCTCTCCCCCGGGAGAGGGGTTGGGGTGAGGGTACGTCCGCCAGCGGAGTGCTCGCCCGCGTAGTGGCGCGCCGTCCGCGTTCCTACCCGCTCCATCGCGACCTACCCGCCGCACGCGGCCTGCGCCGCCGTCGCGGCGGCTATGGTCGATCCGCACTCCGTGAGGCGATGTCGACGATGCAAGCAACCACCAGGGGCGCCATGACCCGCCGCCAATTGCTCGCCAGGATCGGCCTGGCCGGCGGCGGCGCGATGATGTACCAGGCGATGCACAGCCTGGGCCTGGCCGCCGAATCGCGCTTCGGCGGCGTGCCGCGGCTGGACGGCGATGCCAAGGGCGCGTCGGTGCTGGTGCTCGGCGCCGGCCTGGCTGGGCTGACCGCGGCCTACGAACTGCGCAAGGCCGGCTATCGCGTGCAGGTGCTCGAGTACAACGCGCGTCCCGGCGGTCGCAACTGGACGCTGCGCGGCGGCGATCGCTACACCGAGTTGGGCGGCTTCGAGCAGCAGTGCGGGTTCGACGAGGGCATGTACCTCAATCCCGGCCCGTGGCGCATCCCGCACCATCACAAGGCGGTGTTGTCCTACTGCAAGCAGTTCGGGGTGGCGCTGGAACCGTTCGTGCAGGTCAACTTCAACGCGTTGCTGCACAGCCGCGCCGGATTCGGCGGCAAGCCGCAGCGCTTCCGCGACATCGACGCCGACTACAAGGGGCACGTGGCCGAACTGCTGGCCAAGAGCACCCGGCAGGGCGCGCTGGATGCGCAGGTGCAGCGCGAGGACCGGGAGATCCTGCTCGAGTCGCTGCGCAACTGGGGCGCGCTGGACAAGGACTTCGGCTACGTCAGGGGCCGCGAGAGCAGCGAGCGCCGCGGCTTCGCCCGATATCCCGGCGGCGGGCTGTCCGGCAAACCGGAATTTTCCGAACCGTTCACCGCCCAGGACATCCTGCGCTCGCGGCTGTGGACCACGCTGGCGGCGGGCAACAACTACGAGATGCAGACCGCGATGTTCCAGCCGGTCGGCGGCATGGATCAGATCGGCAAGGCGTTCGCGCGCGAGCTCGGCGACGCGATCCGCTACAACGCGCGGGTCACCCGCATCGACCAGGACGCGCACGGGGTCAGCGTCGCCTACCAGGACGGCAACGGCGCCGAGCAGCTGGCGAAAGCCGATTGGTGCGTGTGCACGATCCCGCTGTCGATCCTCAGCCGCATTCCGCTGGCGGTGGGCGAGAAGATGGCCGCGGCGATCGGCCAGGTGCCGTACGCGGCGTCGGTGAAGGTGGGGCTGCAGTTCAAGCGCCGCTTTTGGGAAGAGGACGAGGCGATCTACGGCGGCATCAGCTACACCGACCTGCCGATCACCCTGATCAGCTATCCGAGCACCGGCTTCCAGAGCGCCGGCAAGGGCGTGCTGCTCGGCGCCTACGTGTGGGGACTGGAGGCGTTCGAGTTCACCTCGATGACCCCGCAGCAACGCGTAGCCAAGGCGGTGGAGTACGGCACGCAACTGCATCCGCAGTATCCGCGCGAATTCGACAACGGCATCGCCGTGGGCTGGCACCGGGTGCCGTTCACCCACGGCTGCTTCGGCATGTGGAGCGACGCGGCGCGCGCCGAGCACTACGAGAACCTGTGCCAGATCGATGGCCGGATCGCCCTCGCCGGTGAACACGCCTCGTACATTCCGGCCTGGCAGGAAGGAGCCATCACCTCGGCGCTGGATGCGATCGAGCGCCTGCATCGCCGTGCCGTCAACGGAGCCCACGCATGAAGCTCGACCGTCACTGGATGCTCGCTGCGGCGGTCGCCGCCGGGGTGCTGGCGCTGATGCTGCCGCCGGCGATCGGCCCGGTCGCGGCGCAGAGTTCCGACGCCACCCCGCTGTATCCGCAGGCCACCTTCGCCACCGCCTCCGGCGCCACCGTGTACGCGGCGATCTGCCAGGGCTGCCACATGCCGGGCGGACAGGGCGCGCGCGGCGGCGGCGAATATCCGGCGCTGGCCGGCAACCCCAAGGTGGCCGCGGCGCCATATGTGGCGATGATGGTGCTCGACGGCCGCGGCGGCATGCCCGGTTTCGGTGGCATGCTCAACGACCGGCAGGTCGCCGAGGTCGTGCACTACGTGCGCAGCGAGTTCGGCAACGATTATCCGGGCAAGCTCAGCGCCGACGAGGTGCGCACCTTGCGGCACTGAGCCGTCACCGCTCCATTCCCTTTTTCGATCGCGAGGAATTCCGCATGCGCCGTTCGTCCGTTTCCCGCTCGCTCCGTGCCGGCCTGTGCGCCGCGCTGTGGCTGCCCGCCCTGGCCGGCGCCGCCGAGATCGTGCGCCACAAGATCCCCAACAGCGACTTCCCGATTTCCGCGGCGGTGGAGATTCCGGCCGGCAAGACCACGGTCTATCTGAGCGGCGCGGTGCCGCGGCCGATCGACCCCGCCGCGCCGAAAGATTCGCCCGCCGCCTACGGCGACACCAAGGCGCAGACCATCAGCGTGCTGTCGCAGATCAAGACGCAGTTGGAAGGCATGGGCCTGGGCATGCGCGACGTGGTCAAGATGCAGGCGTTCCTGGTCGGCGATCCGGCGCTGGACGGGAAGATGGATTTCGCCGGTTTCATGGAGGGCTACCGGCAGTTCTTCGGCACTCCCGAGCAGCCCAACCTGCCGTCGCGCTCGGCGTTCCAGATCGCCGCGCTGGGCAATCCGCTGTACCGCATCGAGATCGAAGTCGTCGCGGTGCGTCCGTAGCGCCTGTCGGGCAATGCGGCCGGCCGCGTGGCCGTGTCCGGTGCTCGTGCGGTCGTGCGTGGCCACGCCGATCTGGCTGAGCAACTGGGTGGACAGCATCGGTTCGCCGTCCAGGCCGGCTTGTCCAAATCGCGTTGGCATCCCCTTTTCCGCCATGTTTTCGAGGAATCCGCCATGCAACGACCGTCGCGTTCGCGCCGCACGTTTCTCAAGGAATCGGCGCTCGTCGCCGCGGCCGGCTTCGGCGCGCCGTGGCTGGCGCAGGCCGCGCCCGGCGCGGCGCAGGCGGCCGGCGCCGAGCTGGCGCCGGTGCTGATCAACGCCAACGAATATCCCGGCGGGCCGTCGCCGGCCGCGCAGCGCGCGATCGCCGCGATCGCGTCCAGCGGCGGACGCTACCTGGGCGAGCTGCAACTGGAATTGCTGCAGACCCTCGCCGACCAGCTCGGCGTCGGCATCGATCACCTGATGGCCTATGCCGGCTCCACCGAGCCGCTGGACTACGCCATGCTGGCGTTCACCTCGCCCAGCGCGTCGCTGGTCACCGCCGACCCTACCTTCGAATCCGGCTGGCGCGCCGCTGCGCGCAACGGCGCCAAGGTGATCAAGGTGCCGCTGCGCAAGGACGACGCGCACGACGTGCAGGCGATGTGCGCCGCCGACGCCAACGCCGGGGTGATCTACATCTGCAACCCGAACAATCCCACCGGTTCGGTGACGGCGCGCAAGGACCTGGACTACGCGCTGGCGCACAAGCCCAAGGGCAGCGTGCTGGTGGTGGACGAGGCGTACCTGCATTTCTCCGACAGCGCCAGCAGCATGGTCGATCGCGTCGCCACCGGCGACGATGTGATCGTGCTGCGCACCTTCTCCAAGCTCTACGGCATGGCCGGGATCCGCCTGGGCTATGCGGTGGCGCGGCCGGACTTGCTGGCCAAGCTGAAGTTCTACAGCGTCAACAGCCTGCCGGTGACCGCGGTCGCCGCCGGCCTGGCCAGCCTGCGCGATCCGGCGCTGGTGCCGCAGCGGCGTGCGCTCAACAGCGCCATCCGCAACGACGTGGTGCGCTGGCTCGGCGCGCAGGGCCATGCGTGTACCGCCTCGGAAAGCAACTGCTTCATGGTCGACGTGAAACGCCCGGCGAAGGAGTTCATGGATGCGATGGCGACCCATGGCGTGTTCGTCGGCCGCAGCTGGGCGTTGTGGCCGAACCGCTCGCGCATCACCATCGGCACCGCGCCGGAGATGGCGCGGTTCAAGCACGCGTTCGCGCAGGTGGCGGCCGGCAAGCGCGGGCCGTTGCCGGTGCCGGCGCCGAGGATGGCGCTGTACGATCCATTGCACGCATTCTTCCGCAGCGCTTAAAACGTGTCCTGCATTCGGGCGGACCCCATCCACGTGACCGCTCCTGCGCGGGATTGCGCGCTGCGCGCGTGCTCCGTATGCGCGAGCGCGGCGGGATCCGCCTAGGAAAGGACGACACTGCCCGCTGCGCCGATGCTGCAGTGCACGAGCGATCGTCGTTGACAAACATTTGTGCAAAGGCAGACAGTCTTGGCGACGTCGCTGCACGCGCGTCGCATCGGTGGCGAGGTTGCTCGCGCTTGCCGTTCCCACTGTCCAAGGAGTCCGTCTTGAAAGCGAAGTTCCTGTCTCCCCTGTTGGTCCTTGCCGCGCTCGCGTTCGCGCCGGCGGCCTGGGCCAAGACCTGCGCGGTGACCATCACCGGCACCGACCAGATGTCCTTCGACCAGACCCAGATCAAGGTCGCCGCCGACTGCACCGAAGTGGCGTTGACGCTCAAGCACAGCGGCAAGCTCGCCGCCGCGGTGATGGGCCACAACTGGGTGCTGACCAAGACCGCGGACTTCCAGGCGGTGGCCAATGCCGGCACCAGCTCCAGCCTGGCCGACAACTACCTGCCCAAGGGCGATGCGCGGATCATCGCGCATACCAAGGTGATCGGCGCCGGGCAGTCGGACACGGTCAAGTTCTCCACCGCCAAGTTGAGCAAGGGCGGCGACTACACGTTCTTCTGCTCGTTCCCCGGGCACTGGGCGATGATGAAGGGCAAGTTCGTGTTCGGCTGAGCGGCCGCAGTTGCGCTGCAGGTTGCGATCAGCGATCTGCAGCGCCTTTCGAACATGATGGCGGCGCAGGCTTCGGCCTGCGTCAGCGCCGACTCAACCTGTGGGAGCGACTTCAGTCGCGACGGGCTTTCCCGGTAACGCCTGTCGCGACTGAAGTCGCTCCCACAAAATAGCGACCACTCTCGCGATTGCGAGATCGCGCTCAGTCCAGCGCGGCATCCGGCGGTGCCATGCGCTGCAGCAGGCCGCGTTGCAGCGCGCTGGCCAGCGCGGCTTCGCGGGTGCCGGCTTCCAGCTTGCGGTACAGGTTCTTCAGGTGGAACTTGACCGTGTTCTCCGACAACGCCAGGCGTCGCGCGATCTGCTTGTTCGCGGCGCCCTGCGCCAGCAGCGCCAGCACTTCCAGTTCGCGTTCGCTGAACAGCTCGGCAGCGCTGTCCTGGCCGTGGCGCAGCTTGTCGAGCAGGGTCTGGATGGTCATGGCCAGGGTCGTGTTCGGCGCCGCTTGCGGATCCTGCTGGCGTGCCATGCGCAGCAGCGCCTTGCCCGGCACGCCCAGTTCCAGCAGGCATTGCCAGGCCTGGGTGCTGGCGACGTGCTGCAGCGTGTGGCGCAGGTAGGGCAGGGCCGCGGCGGACTCGCCGCGGTCGTGGAGTACCAGCGCGATGCGCGCACGCGCGCGCGCCAGATGCACGCGGTTGTCGGCGGCCACGCATGCCGCCTCCACGCCCTGCAGCACCGCCAGCGCGGCGCGGGTGCGGCCGCCCAGACGATGCCAGCGGGCCAGGGCGAAGCCGAGCGCGGCCAGGAAACGCCAATCCTGCGGCTGGCTCAGCGCGTGCGCGAAACGCGCCTCGCCGCCGGCGCGCGCGACCAGCACGTCGATCGCCGCCGAGGGCGGCTGGTCGAGCAGCACGTGCAGCCGCCAGGCCAGCGCCAGGTCGGCGAGCCGGCCCAGGTGCCGCGCATGCGCGATACGGTCGATGTGGTCGAGCAGGTCCAGCGCGGCGCGGCCGCTGCGGTCGTGCTGCCGCGCCAGCACCAGCGCGGTCTCGTAGCCGGCGGCGTACACGTCCAGCCAGCCGTCGTGCTGCTCGAGGAAGCCCAGCGCCGGTTGCAGGCAGTCGGCGGCGTCGTCGTAACGGCCGTGCTCGCATTGCAGTTGCGCCAGCAGGCATTGGCCCACCGCCTGCAGGGTGGGGTCGAGCTGTTGCTGGCGCTGGGCGATGGCCAGCGCCTGGCGGCAGATGGCCTCGGCCCGCTCCAGTTGGCCGCGGTAGTAGTGGCTCTGCGCCAGATGGATCAGCGCATAGCTGGCGCCGACCTCGCTGCCGCTGGCCTGCATCGCGGTGCCGGCCAGCTGCGCATAGCGTTCGGCGGCGGCGAAATCGGCGCGGCCCAGCGCGGTGGTGGCGCAGATGCACCACAGGGTGCCGCGGCCCAGATGGTCGTCCTCGTCCAGCGCCGCCGCCTGCGCGGCGATCTGCGCCTGTCCGCGCGGGTTGGCGCAGACCTGGTCGAGCAGATCGCGCAGCAGCGCCACCACCACCGTGTAGTCGCGCTCGAACGGCGCGCGCACCGGCTCGGGAAAATCGCGGAAGCGTTCCAGCAGGGTCTGCGCATGCGCGAATTCGCCCAGCTTCATGTGCAGGTAGGCCTGGGTCAGGTTCAGCGCCGGCCGTTCGCCGATGCTGCTGCGCGGGAACCGGCGCAGCAGCGCGCGCACCGACGCGGTGCCGTGGCGCAGCAGCAGCTGCCAGGTGCCGGCGCGGGCGATGCAGTCGGCGGCGCTGTCGATCGCACCGCCGCGCACCGCATGCCGTACCGCTTCGGGCAACTGTCCGTGCGCATCGAACCAGCGTGCGGCGCGCCGGTGCAGCTGCGGCGCCAGTCCCGGCGTGTCGCGCTCCAACTGCTGATACAGGTAATCGGCGAACAGCGGATGGAAGCGGAACCATTCGTGCTCGCCGTCCAGCGCCACCAGCAGGCCCTGGAAGTGCGCCAGCCGCTCCAGCAGGCGGCCGCTGTCGTCGCGCTCGCGCACCGCGTCGGCGAGCACGGCGTTGAACCGTTCCAGCGGCGAGAGTTGCAGCAGGAACGCGCGCAACGCCGGGTCCAGGTCGTTGAGCACCTGTTCGGCCAGATAGGCCGCCAGCTCGGCGGTGCGCCCGGAGAAGCGGCCGAGGTCGTCGCGGCGTTGTTCGTCGCCGCCCAGCCATAGCCCGGCCAGTTGCAGCGCGACCGCCCAGCCTTCGGTCTGCCGACGCAACTGGCGGGCGGTCGCGGCCGGCACGTGCGGTCCCAGCAGCGCCAATGTCTCGGCTTCGTCCAGCGCCAGTTCGCGCGCACCGATGCGTTCCAATTGGCCCTGCAGTGCCCAGCGCGCCAGCGGCAGCGCCGGCGCGCGCCGCGTCGCCAGCAGCAGGTGCAACTGGCCGCCGGCATGTTCGACCAGCCGTGTCACCGCGTCGTCGAGCGCGGCGGCATGGCCGCGGTCGTAGTCGTCGAGGATGACCAGCAGGCGGCGCGGCGCGGCGCGGATCGCGCGGATCAGGCCGGGCAGGGTGGCGGCCACGTCCAGGTCCTGGCCCTGCTGCTGCAGCGCGGCCTGCAGCGGCGCGCCCAGTTCGACGCCGGCGCCGCGCGCGGCCAGCGCCAGGTAGGCGAGGAAGCGTCCGGGATCGGCATCGTCCTCGTCCAGCGACAGCCAGGCCACTGCGGCGTCGCCGCGTTCGCGCAGGCGCTGGTGCCATTGCCCGAGCAAGGTGGTCTTGCCGAAGCCGGGCGGCGCCAGCAGCAGGGTCAGCGGCAGTTCGGCGGCGCGGTCCAGGCGCTGCAGCAACGCTTCGCGCGCCACCGCCGCCACGCGCGAGCGCGGCGGCGCCAGTTTGTCGGCCAGCACCCAGTCGGGCACGGCAGGGCTGTCGTGCCCGGCTGGCGAGGAACGCGGATTCAACAGCGTGACAGGCTTGAGCATGTCGCCAGGAAGTGTCTGCAGCTGTCGCCCTTGCGCCCTCTGGCGGTTCGGGTGACGGTACGGAACCGGACACGTGCCGGCCTGCCGCGCAGAGCGCGGAAAGCTCGCGTGCCGCGTGATTCCACGGGCCCCCGCCCTGACGCCGTCCGTTGGCCTTGAATGTCGAACTTATGACACGGCCGCGACAAAAGCAAAGTCGCGACCGGGTGCTCGGTTTTCGCTCAGCCGGCGGCGGCCACGGCGAATGCCTCGCGCGCCGCGGCCAACGTCGCTTCGATCACGGCCTCGTCGTGGGCGCTGGACAGGAAGCCGGCCTCGTACGCCGACGGCGCCAGGAACACGCCGCGCGCGAGCATGGCGTGGAAGAAGCGGTTGAATGCGGCGGTGTCGCAGGCGGTGGCCTGGGCGTAGGTCTCCACCTTCTCGGTCGTGAAGAACAGGCCGAACATCGCCCCGACCTGGTTGGTGGTGACCGCCACGCCGGCGGCCGCGGCGGCCTGCTCCAGCCCGGCGCACAGCGCGGCGGTGGCCGCGTCCAAGCGTTGGTGGAAGCCCGGCGCCTGCACCAGTTCCAGCATCGCCAGGCCGGCGGCCATCGCCACCGGGTTGCCGCTGAGCGTGCCGGCCTGGTAGATCGGCCCGGAAGGGGCGATCTGCCGCATCAGGTCGGCGCGGCCGCCGTAGGCGCCGACCGGCATGCCGCCGCCGATGATCTTGCCGAAGGTGGTCAGGTCCGGGACCACGCCGTAGTGCGCCTGCGCGCCGCCCAGCGCCACCCGGAAACCGGTCATCACCTCGTCGAAGATCAGCAGCGCACCGTGGCGCGTGCACAGGTCGCGCAGGTGCTGCAGGTAGCCTGCGCGCGGCGGGATGCAGTTGGCGTTGCCGACCACCGGCTCGATGATCACCGCGGCGATCTCGCCGCCGATCTCGTCGAACAGTGCGGTGGCACCCTCGACGTCGTTGTAGCTCAGCGTGGCGGTCAGCTCGCTCAGGCCCGCTGGTACGCCCGGCGAGGTCGGCACGCCTAGGGTCAGCATGCCGCTGCCGGCCTTGACCAGGAACGAGTCGCCGTGGCCGTGGTAGCAGCCCTCGAACTTGACGATGCGGCTGCGTCCGGTGGCGCCGCGCGCCAGGCGCACCGCCGACAGCGTGGCCTCGGTGCCGGAGTTGACCATGCGCACCATCTCGCACGAGGGCACCAGCCGGGTGATGGTTTCGGCCATCGTCACCTCGGCCGCGCAGGGCGCGCCGAACGACAGGCCGTCGCCGATCGCGCGCTGCACCGCCTCGCGCACCGCCGGGTGGTTGTGCCCGGCGATCATCGGGCCCCACGAGCCGACGTAGTCGATGTAGCGGTTGCCGTCCACGTCGTACAGGTAGGGGCCGTCGGCACGCTGCACGAAGAACGGTTCGCCGCCCACCGACTTGAAGGCGCGGACCGGCGAATTGACGCCGCCGGGGATCAGCGACTGCGCCTGGCTGAAGAGGGCGTGCGAGCGGGAATGGTTCATGGGCGAAAAATCCTTGGCGATGCTGGCCTAGCCGAGTGGGCCGGGCGCGGAGCGATGCCGCCTATTGTCGCGGCTCCCGCCTGCACGTGCCATGTCGCCTACCCGCCGGCTGCGCACCTACCCGTCGCGGGTGGGTCCGCGACGTGATGGGCTGCCTAGTATCGAAGCGGCCAGGGGACGCACGACCCGATCGCCAATCGGCATCGGCCATGCATCGGGCAGGTTTTTTCCAGAGTGCCCGGACGGATCGCCGCCCGGCGTCGCGCTGGGTCTCGTTGGGCCGTCAACGACTTTCACATCTTTGGGGAGAGAGCATGAATCGATTGATCCGCAAGAGCGCCTTGGCGCTCGCGCTGACCGCCGCCGTCGGCGGCGCCTTTGCACAGTCCACCACCGGCAGCATTGCCGGCAGCGTCGCCGAAGGCGCCAACCAGACCGTGCTGGTGGAGAACAACAGCGGGTTCAGTCGCGAGGTGCCGGTGGACGCGCGTGGCCGCTATCAGGCCGGCAACCTGCCGCTGGGCACCTACAAGGTGACGGTCAAACGCGACGGTGCGGTGGTGCAGACCCGCGAGAACGTCAGCATCACTGTCGGCGCGAGCACCGATGTGTCGTTCTCTGCGGCCGGTGTGCAGACCCTGGAAGGCGTGACCGTGAACGCGTCGGGGTTGTCGCCCATCGACGTGAGCAGCGTGGACACGCGCACCGTGATCACCGCCGAGCAACTGCAGCAGCTGCCGTTGGGACGCACCGCCGAAGCCATCGCGCTGTTGGCGCCTGGCGTGGTCGTCAACAGCGGCGGCTTCGACAACGGCCCGCTCGGCGGCTCGCTGCCCAGCTTCGGCGGATCGGCGGCCAGCGAGAACGCCTATTATCTCAACGGCTTCAACACCACCACCGCCAGCAACAGCCTGGGCGGGCTGACCCTGCCGTATGGCGCCATCGATCAGCAGGAAATCTTCACCGGCGGCTACGGCGCGCAGTACGGCCGCTCCAACGGCGGGGTGATCAACCAGATCGGCAAGCGCGGCAGCAACGAATGGAAGTTCGGCGCGGCGGTGATCTGGGAGCCGAACGGCCTCAAGGCCAATCAGCGCGATCTGTACTGGCGCCCCGACAGCCAGGGCAGCAGCGTGAACAACGCCGCCTACCGGTACGCACGCTCGGCCAACGGCCTGTACCAGCCGCAGAGCGAGGCCGAAGCCAGCCAGGCCACGTACAGCGCCTACATCGGCGGCCCCATCGTCCAGGACAAGCTGTTCTTCTTCCTGGCCGCGGAGAAGGTGGATTCCGACGGCGTACGCACGGTCTCCAATCGCGATTCGGACAACGGCCGCACCGGCGGCCTGACCGACTACGACTACGAACAGAAGCGCTGGTACGCCAAGCTGGACTGGTACATCACCGACAACCACCTGCTGGAGGTGACCGGCGCCAGCGACGAAGCCGAAACCCAAGGTTCCATCTACCGCTACGACTACGTCAATCGCGAGCGCGGCAGCTACCTCACCGACGAGTCCACGTGGAAGACCGGGCCGACGCTGTTCTCCGGAAAATACACCGGCTACTTCGGCGACAACATCACCCTGACCGCGCTGTACGGCAAGATGAAGACCCCGGACGAGCTGATCCCCTACAACTACGACGCCGGCAACGGGCCGGTGATCATCAGCGCGGCGCTGCAGAACCCTGCCTACGTCGGCGGCGCGCCGATCGTCGGCCGGCAGCTGGTCACCTCGGTGAGTTCGCCGGACCGCGAATACGAGAAGGACAACCAGCGGCTGAACCTGGAATGGCGCGTGGGCAAGCACACGCTCAACTTCGGCATCGACAACCAGAAGTCCAAGGGCACGGACGTGGGGTCAATCCTGTCAGGCCCCGGCTATTCGTGGACGTACGGCCAGACCAGCGATCCGCTCGGCCTGCAGACCGGCGGTCTGGTGAGCCAGTCGGCGAACGAGGCCGGCGGCGTCGGCGCGCCGAGTCCGGGCCTGGTGGATCCGGTCTACGGCGCGCAGGGCTATTACGTCATCCGTACCGTCAACACCAGCCTCTATTCCTACGAAGCCAAGCAGCGCGCGTACTACATCGAAGACAAATGGCAGGTCACCGACAACCTGCTGCTCAGCCTCGGGCTGCGCAAGGACGAGTTCACCAACTACACCCCGTTCGGCGCCGCCTACATCGATGTCGACGACGCCTGGGCGCCGCGGCTGGGTTTCAGCTGGGACGTCAACGGCGATTCCAGCCTGAAGGTGTTCGGCAGCGTCGGCCGCTACTATCTGGGCCTGCCTTTGTCGCCGGTCGGGTTGTTCACGCCGGCGATCAACACCGACACCTACTTCACCTACAGCGGCGTTAATGCCGATGGCACGCCGGTCCTCGCCCAGCAGCTGGGCTCTGCGGTGTCGGCCAACTCGCGCTTCGGCCGCGTCGCCGACGTGCGCACGGCGGTGGCCAAGGACATCGAGGGCGAGAACCAGGACGAGATCATCCTGGGCTTCACCAAGCAGTTGGAGAGCGGCTGGGTGTTCGGGTTCCGCGGCACCCATCGCCGCCTGAACGCCGGCATCGACGACCAGAACTACGACGTCTCCAACACCGCGCTGATCGAGGCCGCCGCCGCGCAGGGCGTCACCATCGACTGGTCGAAAGTCTCCGGCGCGGCGCTGATCAATCCCGGGCAGACCAACACCTGGGGCGTGATCGGCACCGACGGGCAGTTCCATGAGGTGTCGGTGAGCCGCCAGGCGGCGGGTTTCCCGGAGTTCAAGCGCAACTACTCGGCGCTTGAATTCAATCTGGAGCGTCCGTTCGACGGCAAGTGGTATGCGAAGGCCAACTACGTGTGGTCGCACAGCTACGGCACCACCGAAGGCCAGGTGCGCTCGGACCTGTGGCGCACCGGCGGCGCGCTGGGCAGCTACCAGGGCCAGGCCTCGGTCTCCACCACGCAGAGCTGGGACCATGCGGCGTTGATGGAGCACTTCAACGGCGATCAATCCAACGATCACCGCCATCAGCTGAAGCTGCTGGGTTTCTACCAGTTCACGCCGCAGTGGGGCGCATCGGCCAATTTCAGCCTGGTCTCGGGCGCGCCGCGCAACTGCCTGGGCAACTACTACGGCGACAACTACCCCGGCAGGGACCCGGCCGGATATGGCGGCAGCGCGATCACCGGTGGTCCTTACCACTTCTGCTACAACGCCGAAACCGGCACCGGCGAACCGTCGCCTCCGGGCTCGCAGGGGCGCCTGGGCTGGATCGCCCAGCTCGACCTGGGCGTGACCTACAAGCCTGCGTTCGCCAGCGGCAAGCTGGCGTTGCGATTGGACGTGTTCAACGTGACCAACGAGCAGACCGCGACCAACATCTATCCGTTCTCGCAGCTTCCCGACAACAGCACGAACCCGCTGTGGGACCAGGTGGTGGCGTATCAAGCGCCGCGCTCGGGCCGGGTCACGCTCAGCTACGACTTCTGATCCACGCACCGGCCCGCCGCGCGGCGGGCCGGACCCTTTTCCCCCTGGCGAAGGCACCGGCGCGGACCGCCGATGCCCGCGCTGCGTACGAACGGATACCCGATGCCCAAACTCCGTCCTTTGCTGTTGCTGTTGTGCCTGGCCTGCTGCTGCGGCGACCTGCCGGCCGCCGACGGGCTGTCGCGCGCGCGTGCGCTGCATGCGCGCTTCCCGGTACTGGACACGCACCTGGATACGCCGGCCAATCTCGCGCGCCCCGGCTGGAACATCCTCGACCACCACCACTACGACGAAGACGGCACCCAGGTCGACTATCCGCGCATGCTCGAAGGCGGCCTGGACGGCGGCTTCTGGGTGATCTACACCGCGCAGGGCGAACGCAGCGATGCGGGCAACCGCCAGGCGCGCGACTTCGGCCTGCAGCGCCTGGCGCAGATCCGCGAGATGGTCGCCGCCCACCCGGACAAATTCGAACTGGCCACCGCGCCCGGGGATGCGGCCAGGATCAAGGCCGCCGGCAGGCGCTCGGTCTACATCAGTATCGAGAACGCCTCGCCGCTGGCCGCCGATCCAACGCTGCTGAGCGCCTACTACCGGCTCGGCGTGCGCATGCTCGGGCTGGTGCATACCAGCAACAACGACTTCGCCGATTCCTCTACCGACAGCAAGGGGCCGCAGTGGCACGGGCTCAGCCCGAAGGGCAGGGCGCTGGTGGCGCAGGCCAACCGCCTGGGCATCGTGCTCGACCAGTCGCACGCCTCCGACGCGGTGTTCGACCAGCTGCTGGAACTGTCCACCGCCCCCATCATCCTGTCGCACACCGCGTCAGGCGAGCTCAATGCGCATCCGCGCAACATCGACGACGCACGCATCCGCAAGCTGGCCGCCAAGGGCGGCGTGATCCAGGTCAATTCGCTGTCCGGCTACCTGATCCCGGGCAACCGCGATCCGGCCTATGGCGAGGAACTGCGCGCGCTGTTCGCCGGCTACGGCGGGCGCCAGGCGATCAAGCCCGCGCAGTACCGCGAGGTGATGGCCAAGCGCAAGGCGCTGGACGCCAAGTACGGCGTCGCGCGCGCCACCTTCGACGACTACATGAAGCACATCCTGCACATCCTCGAGGTCGCCGGTCCCGACCATGTCGGCCTGGGCGCGGACTGGGACGGCGGCGGCGGCGTGGCCGGGCTGGAGGACGTCTCGCAACTGCCGCGCATCACCGAGCGCCTGCTGCAGGCCGGCTACAGCGAACGGCAGATCGCCAACATCTGGGGCGGCAACCTGCTGCGGCTGCTCGAGCGGGTGCAGGCGCAGGCCGACCCGGCCGCGATCGCCGAACTGAAGTGAACCGGCAGGGCCGCCGGCGCAGCGGGCGCGGATCCGGCGCGAGGAGTGCGCCCACCGTGCGTGGCAGATGCGCGCCCGGACCGATGGCATGAGGTCGCCGCGCCTTCAGGCACCGCCCTCCGTGGACACCGGCTAGCGCAGGTCCGCAAAGCACGCGCGATACGCCCGCAGCGCGGCGAGCGGGTCGGGCGCCGAACAGACGCCGCTGATGACCGCGAGCAGGTCGGCGCCGGCGGCGATCGCCGGGCCGCAGTTGTCCGGGGTCAAGCCGCCGATGGCCACGCGCGGCACGCCCAGGTCCGCGGCGGCGGTCAGCAGCGCCGGCGTGGCCCGCGCGGTGGTGGCCTTGCTGAGGCTGGGGAAGAACGCGCCGAAGGCGACATAGCTGGCGCCGGCGGCGACCGCGGCCCGGGCCAGCGCCAGGTCCGCGTAGCACGATGCGCCGATCAGCGCATCGCGGCCCAGCCGCGCGCGCGCAGCGGCCAGGTCGCCGTCGTCCTGGCCCAGGTGCACGCCGGCCGCGCCCACCGCCAGCGCCAGGTCGACGTCGTCGTTGACGATCAGCGGCACCCCGGCCTGCGCGCACAACGCCTGCAGCGCCGTCGCCTGGGCCAGGCGCTGCGCCGCGTCGGCACGCTTGTTGCGGTACTGCAGCCAGGTCGGGCCGTGGCCGAGCAGCGGCGCCACGCGCGCCAGCAGGCGTTCGCCGTCGGCGTCGTCGGGCGTGATCAGGTAGATGCCACGGGGCGGCGGTGATGCATTCATGGAGGAGCCTTCCGGTGCGCAGGCGAGGGTGGGACAATGCCGCTCCGCCCCAGCCTGCAGATCCGCGATTATCCGATGAGCGACGTCACTGCCACCACCTACCGCGCCTGGATGTGCGTCGTCTGCGGCTTCATCTACAAGGAAATCGACGGCTTGCCGGAAGAAGGCATCGCCCCCGGCACCCGCTGGGAAGACGTGCCCGATACCTGGACCTGCCCGGATTGCGGCGTGACCAAGGACGATTTCGAGATGGTGGAGATGGATTGAAGGCCGGGATTGGGGAGTCGGGATTGGGGATTCGCAAAAGCCGGTTCGGCGATGGCTGCAGATTCGCCGCATCCTGTGGGATGCGGTTCAACTCCGACCTGATTCATTGGCATGCGCCGGAGCTAAAGCCACTCCTACAGGCGAAGCAAATCGCCGGGTAACCGCTGAGGCCGCTTTAGCGAATCCCCAATCCCGACTCCCCAATCCCAGCCCTCAATGCATCCGCTGCGCCCGCGCGCTCAGTTCCACCAGGCGTTCGCGGATCGGCAGCGCGTCGTTGGCTTCCGGGTTCAGTTGCAGGTAGCGGCCCAGGTCGCGGCGCGCGCCGGGGACGTAGTCCATCTGCAGGTAGGCCAGGCCGCGGTCGCGCAGGGCTTCGGGCTGGTCGGGCATCAGCTTGAGCACGCGGTCGGCGCTGCGCGCGGCGCGGTCCCATTCGTCGCGTTCGGCGTAGACGCCGTGCAGGTTGCGCAGCACCCGGGTCAGGATCGCGCGGTGCGGTGCCGGGTCGAGGATCTGCAGCAGCGCGCGGTCGTCCGGGGTCTCGCCGCCCAGGTGCGGACGGGCGCGTTCGCGCAGTTCCTCCACCGCCAGCGGGCGGCCGCCGTTGAACGGATCCATCACCAGCAGGCCGTCGTCCACCGGCAGGCGCACCAGGAAGTGCCCGGGGAAGGACACGCCGTCGAGCGGGATGTCCAGCCGCCGCGCCACTTCCATCTGCACCAGCGCCAGCGAGATCGGATTGCCCAGGCGGCGCTCGAACACCTGGTTCATGTAGCTGTTGCGCGGGTCGTAGTACTCGTCGTGGTTGCCGCTGTAGCCGAGTTCTTCGAACAGGTGGCGATTGATCGCGGCCATCTTCAGCGGCCACGGTTCGATCATCGCCACCTCGTGGCGCAGGTGCTCGGCGTGGTTCTGCGCCAGGGTGTCGTAGTGCTCGGCATCCAGCTCCGGATACTCGTCGCGGGCGATCAGCAGCGCGGTGGCCATCAGTGGCAGCGCGTCGTCGTCCAGCGCGGCCAGGGTATTCCAGCTCGGCAATGTCAGTCGGTCCACCATGGACCAAGACTGGCCGCAAAGTGCGGCGCGATCAAGTCCGGAAGTTCCCGACAGCGGTGTCGGGTTCAGCGCCACGACGGTGGCGCTTTTCCCCACGCCGGCGCGGTTCAGCGCGCCTTGGGGATGCCGGGGCCGAAGCTCAGTTCGGCGCCGTTCTGCAGCTTGATCTGCGCGGCCTGGCCGGCGTTGAGTTCCAGCACGTAACGCGCCGGCGCGTTGCTCGGATAGGGCGGGCAGGCGTTGCCGGCCGAGCACGGCGGCACGTCGCGCTGCTGCGCCACCAGCTTGCGCTGGTTGTCGAAGTAGAGGATGTCCAGCGCGATCTTGGTGTTCTTCATCCAGTACGCCTGCGGCTCCTCGCGGTCGTGGATGAACAGCATGCCGTGGTCGGCGTCCATCTGCTCGCGG
Organism: Xanthomonas sp. 1678; assembly: GCF_031455575.1. Lineage (NCBI taxonomy): Bacteria > Pseudomonadati > Pseudomonadota > Gammaproteobacteria > Lysobacterales > Lysobacteraceae > Xanthomonas > Xanthomonas sp. 1678. Next base: position 590,811 of record NZ_JAVDSZ010000002.1, read on the forward strand.
AACATCAGCCCGCGCGCGCGGGTCGCATCGTCCTGGGCCAGCTCGACCTGGTAACGGTGCCCGGCCAGTTCCACCCAGGTGCCGCCGGCGCTGGCGCAGCCGCTGAGGGTCAGCAGGACGAGGACGGACAGGGCGCGGAACAGGGACATGGCGTTGCCGGGAAGGTGGGATCAGCGCGCACCTTGTTGCATGGTGCTTGGCGAGTCAATAGGGCCGGGATTGGGGATTCGGGATTGGGGATTCGCAACAGCGGATCCGGAGGCCGGGAAGAGATTCTGGCCTTTACGAATCCCCAATCCCGCGCGCGTCCTACAGGACGCGCGGCGGTTCGCCGCCGACGATCACCACGTCGGCCGGGCGGCGCGCGAACAGGCCGACGCAGACCACGCCGGGGATCTGGTTCAGTTCGCGCTCCAGCGCCACCGGGTCGGTGATCTGCAGGTGGTGCACGTCGAGCACCACGTTGCCGTTGTCGGTGACCACGCCGTCGCGCCACACCGGCTGGCCGCCGGTGCGCGCCAGGATCTCGCGCGCGACCAGGCTGCGCGCCATCGGGATCACTTCGATCGGCAGCGGGAACGCGCCCAGCGTCTGGACCTGCTTGCTCGGGTCGATGATGCAGACGAAGCGCTCGCTGGCCTCGGCGATGATCTTCTCGCGGGTCAGCGCGGCGCCGCCGCCCTTGATCAGGCAGCGGTTCGGGTCGCACTCGTCGGCGCCGTCCACGTACAGCGACAGGTTGCCGGTGTGGTTCAGCTCCAGCACCTCGATGCCGTGCTGGCGCAGGCGCGCGGTGCTCTGCTCGGAGCTGGAGACCGCGCCCTTGATGCGGTGGCCGATGCGGCCGAGCGCGTCGATGAAGTAGGCCACGGTGGAGCCGGTGCCGACGCCGACGATCATGCCGTCCTCGACGTATTCGACGGCTTTCTCGGCGGCTAGGCGTTTGCTTTCGGACATTGGAAGCTCGGGATTCGGGATTGGGAATTCGGGATTCGTGAAAAAGCGGCCGGCGGGCAGGGCAGGAGACGAATCCCCAATGCCCAATCCCCAATCCTGGCTACTCAAGCGCCAGCAACAGCTTCCACTGCGCGGCGCTGACCGGGAACACCGACAGGCGATTGCCGCGCGCGGTCAGCGGAAAGCCTTCGCCGAGCGCGTCGGCGTGCTGCTTGATCTCGTCCAGCGCGATGGTGCGCGCGAGCTTGCGCTCGAAGGCCACGTCCACCAGGTACCAGCGCGGCTGTTCGCGGGTGGCCTTGGGGTCGTGGTAGTCGGAGGTGGGATCGAACTGGGTGACGTCAGGATAGGCCGCGCTGGCCACCGTGGCCGTGCCGACGATGCCCGGCACCTTGCAGTTGGAGTGGTAGAACAGGATGCCGTCGCCGAGCTTCATGCCGTCGCGCATGAAGTTGCGCGCCTGGTAGTTGCGCACCCCGTTCCAGGGTTCGGTGCCGACCCGCTGCAGGTCGTCGATCGAGAAGGCGTCCGGTTCGGACTTCATCAGCCAGTAGCGCTTGCGTGCGGTCATGCGGGGGAATCGGTCGCGGTCAGGAGGGTGAGGGAGTCGGTGCAGACCGCATCCAGCGCCACGTCCCAGGCGGCGACGGGCAGCGCGGCGACCTGCTGCACGGCGAAGGCGGCGCCGACCAGCCAGGGCGGAGGCGCTTGCCGCTGGCGAAATGCGAAGCTGCGATCATACCAGCCGCCCCCCATGCCCAGGCGTCCGCCGCCGGCGTCGAAGCCGACCAGCGGCGCCACCACCAGCGCCATCTGCTCCGGCGCCAGGGTCGCCTCGGCGGCGACGTCGGGTTCGGGGATGCCGTAGCGGTTGGCGGCCAGCGGCTGCCCCGGGCGCCACGGCGCGAAGCGCAGGGTCTTGCCGCTGAGCACCGGCAGGCAGTACTGCACCGTAGGCGGCAGGCTCAGCTGCCAGCGGTGCAGCGCGATCTCCCCGTCCAGCGCCCAATAGCCGGCGACGTGGCCGTGCTGCGGCGCGAACGGCAGCTCCAGCAGGCGCTGCGCCAGCGCGTCGGCGGCGGCCAGGCGCTCGGCGGCGGGGAGCGCGCGGCGGCGCGCGCGCAAGTGCTGGCGCAGGAGGTCGCGGTCGTCGGAAGTCATCGGGCAGCGCGGCAGGAGAGGGCGCCATTGTCGGTGCCCAGGTGCGCACTGGCTACTGGGGCATCGTCTGCAAGCGCGTCAGGCGTAGATCGCCACCGTCTGCCGGCCCGACAGCACCAGCCGCCCGGCCCGGTCCCAGATCTGCATGTCCTGCAGCGAATAGCCGTCGGCGGCGTGCCGGCTGGCCGAACGCAGCAGGAACCAGTCGCCGGCGGTTGCAGGCTGCGGGAAATCCAGGGTCCAGGTCATCGAACTGACCGGCGCCGGTTCGGTGAAGCAGGCCATCGCCGCCGGCGGCAGGCAGTCGCCGAGCGCGACCAGGGCCACGCCCGGGTCCACCCCGCCGCCGTCGCGGTGGCGCGCCCACACCAGCAGCTCCGGGGTGGCGGCGCCGGAGACCGGCAGCGCGCCGCCCGCCAAGCGCATCTCGAAATTGGCGACGAACGCCGGGGTGGCGGCGCTGTCGGCGATCGGCGCGGCGGCGTCGGGTGCGCACACCGCCGGCGCCACCGGCATGAAGTCGTGGGCGATGCCGCTGGGCCGCGGCTGCGCGAACAGCAGCGCCGCGCGCAACGCGACCTGCTCGCCGGCCAGGCAGTCGACCGCGATCGAGGTGGCGGACTTGCCCTGGCGCAGCAGGCGCGCATCGAAACGCAGGGCGTCGTCGGTCGGGCCGACGAACCAGATGTGCGCCGATTTCAGCGGCGGCAGCGCGGACGGCGCGGCGCGCAGCGCGGCCTGCAGCGCCAGCGCCGCGGACAGGCCGCCGAAGGCGGTACGTCCCTGCCGCCAGCTGGCGGGGACGTCGAACCCGGCGGCCGGGTCGAAGCGGTCGACGAGTTGGGCGAGCGAGGGCATGCGGCGTCTCCTGGGTGGGGGGCGACAGTATCCCAGGCTCGCGCGGCAGCTGGTCGCGGCGTGGCGGCGTGGCGGCGTGCGGCACGGACGGGAACCCACGCGCATGCGCACGCCCAACACGCGGACACACAAAAGGAAACGGCGCCTTGCGGCGCCGTTTCCGGGATATTGCATTCTCCGCCATGACGATGCGTGCGAAACGACCTTGAACCCTGGGTTCAAGTGGGATAGCTGGGGAACCATCGGGCTTCCCGCTACGAGGCGGACCTGCACACCCGATTCCGTCGCCATCCCGTGGTCGTAATTAAGGGACAAGGCGAATGTTTGCACACGCTGTCGTTCACAGCAGAGAACGCAAACGAAGTATAGCGCTGTCGCCGCGCTTGGCTAGTCCGTTCGTCGGTCGCGCGGTACGGCGCAATTCACGTTGATGATCGAAATGCGATGTGCGGATCAGCGCGCCGTATCGACCACGCCGTCCAGGCGGCGATTGAGATCGGCCAGCGTGCGCGTCATCTCATGATCGCGCCGCGTCTGCTCGTCGCGCAGCTGTTGCAGTTCGTGCGCCAGGTTCAGCGCGGCCAGCACCGCGACCCGGTCCACCGCCGCCATGCGGTTGCTGCCGCGCACCTCGCGCATCTTCGCGTCGAGCAGGCGCGCGGCGGCGACCAAGCTGTCGCGCTCCTCGGCCTCGACGCCGACGGTGTATTCGCGATCGAGGATGCGGACGCTGACCGGTTCGCTCACGTGTGCTGCTCCAACGACTTGAGCCGGGTGATCATCGCCTCGACCCGCGAGCGCGCCTGCTCGTTCTTGGTCAGCAGCTGCGAGCGCTCGCCGATCAGCTGCTCCTGCTGCTGGCGCAGGCTGCGGTTCTCGTCGGCCAGGCGCTGGCAGCGCTCGACCAGCGTTTCCACGCGTGTGGCGAGGGTGCGTAGCTGGGCGAGGGTGTCGGGGGTGTCCATGGCGCCCACGATAGGCATGCGCCCGAGCGGCGGTCAAGACGCCGCGCCGCGCCGCGACGGCCGCCGCTCAGGCCGGCAGCAGCAACGGCTGCTGCAGCAGCTGCAGGCAGACCTCCGGCTCCAGCGCCGGCGCGACCAGGTGGCCCTGGATCTCGTCGCAGCCGTGCTCGCGCAGGAACGCCAGCTGGCCGGGCAGCTCGACGCCTTCGGCCACCACTTTCAGCGCCAGCGAGTGGCCCATGGCGATGATGGTGCTGGTGATCGCCTCGTCGTCCGGGTCGCGGGTCAGATCGCCGATGAACTCCTGGTCGATCTTCAGGGTGTTGATCGGCAGCCGCTTCAGGTAGGCCAGCGAGGAATAGCCGGTGCCGAAGTCGTCGATCGCCAGGGCCAGGCCCAGCGCGCGGCAGGCGTGCAGGGTGGCCGCGTTCTTGCCGACCTGCGACATCACCACGCTTTCGGTGAGTTCCAGTTCGACCCTGTTCGCCGGCACCCCGGTCTCGGCCAGGATCCGCGCCATCAGCGCCGGCAGGTCGCCGCGCTCGAGCTGGATCGCCGAGACGTTGACCGACATGCACAACTCGGTCAGGCCCAGCTCGCGCCAGCCGCGCAGGGTGGTGCAGGCCTGGCGCAGCACCCACTCGCCGATCTCCAGGATCAGCCCGGTCTCCTCGGCCAGGGGAATGAACTGGCTCGGCGAGACCGTGCCGAAATCGGCGCTGTGCCAGCGCAGCAGCGCTTCCACGCCGACCACGCGCTGCTCGCGCAGCGAATAGCGCGGCTGGTAGACCAGCTTCAGTTCCTGGTCGAGCGGGATCTTACGCAGGGTGCTGGCCAGCGTGGCGCGGTGGCGGGTGGCCTCGTCCATGCGCGCCGAGTACACCTGGATGTTGCGGCGGCCGGCGGCCTTGGCCTGGTACATCGCGGTGTCGGCGTGCTTGAGCAGTTCGCTGGGCAACAGCGCGTGCTGCGGGAACAGCGAGATGCCGATCGAGGAGGAGATGGCCACTTCGCGGCGGTCGTCCAGTTGCAGCGGCGGATCGAACGCGGTCAGCACGCGCGCGGCGACGGCCTCGGCTTGGGCCTGGTCGGCGACGTCCTCCACCACCACGGTGAATTCGTCGCCAGCCAGGCGCGCGACCGTGTGCTGCGGGCCCACCGCCTGCTGCAGGCGTTCGGCGACCGCACGCAGCACCCGGTCGCCGATGGCGTGGCCGAGCGAATCGTTGATGTCCTTGAACCGGTCCAGGTCCAGGAACAGCACCGCCACCGAACTGCCCTGGCGCCGCGCCCGCACGATCGCGCGCGCCAGCCGCTCGGACAGCAAGGCGCGGTTGGGCAGGCTGGTCAGCGTGTCGTAGTTGGCCAGGTAGCGCAGTTCCTGCTCGGCGCGCTTCTGGTCGGTGATGTCTTCCAGCACCACCACGTAGAAGCTGTGCCGGCCATCGGCGTCGACGACGGTGTTGCGGCGCACGTGGCAGAGGATCTCCTGGCCGTCCTTGCGCCGCTTCCAGGCTTCGCCGCGCCACTGCCGGCCATGCTCGAACGCGGGCGGGACCGGCACGTCCGGTGCGTGGTCGAGCAGCGCCATCGGCTGGCCCAGCACTTCGCGCTCGCTGTAGCCGGTGATGCGGGTGAAGGCCGGATTGACCGAAATGAAGCGGGATTCCTCGTCCAGCACCGCGACCGCTTCGCTCATGCTGCGCAGCACTTCGCTGGCGATGCGCCGCTCCAGATCGGCCTGGCGGTGCGAGGTGATGTCGCGCGCGGTGCCGGCGAGCCGGCGCGGCTTGCCGTCGGCGCCGTAGTCGACCACGCGGCCACGCACCCGCGCCCACAGCCACACGCCGTCGCCGGCCAGGTCCACCCGGTACTCGGCCACGTAGACCGGGGTCAGCCCCTGCAGGTGCTCGCGCAGTGCGCGTTCGGCCTGCGGCACGTCGTCGGGGTGGATGCGCAGCGGGTCGTCCTCGCGGATCACCATGGTGATCTCCTGCGCGTGCGGCGCCGCTTCGTCGGCGCGCATCCGGCGCAGCTTGCGCTGCTGCAGGTCGTAGTCCCAGAAGTGCTCGCCGGAGGCCCACAGCGCCAGTTTCAGGTGGTGGTCGCGCTGCTGCAGCTGCTGCTGGCGCTGCAGTTGCTGCTGCATGCGCCGCCGCCAGTGCAAGGCCTGCAGCACCGCCACCCCCGTGGCCACGGCCAGGATCGCCGCCGCGGCGGCCCAGCCCCAACGCCAGTCGATGCCGGCATGACCCGTGATTCCCGCAGCGACGTGCTCGATCGACATGGCGGGTAGGGGCTTCGAGCAGGAAAGGGTGGTGGAGTGTAGGCGCCGGTCGGAAGCCTTCACAAGCAGCGCGGCGCATGCGGATTGCTACACTGCGCGGCCCGATCCACCGCTGCGCCCCGCTCCGGCGATCGGCGCCCAACAGGCCTTGCGTCCATGACCGAACTTCCCACCGCCGACGACGTCCACCAAGCCAGCCAACAACTGGGCCTGGCCGCGTCGGCGGCCGAACTCCACGGCGCGTTGTGCGGCTGGCTGGCCGGCGGCGGCGCCGACCTGGCGGCCTGGCCGGCGGCGGTGCTGGCCGATGCCGGCGTCGCCACGCCGCGCCCCGGCGATGCGCTGGACCGGCTGCGCGAGGCCACCGTCGCGCAGCTGGAGGACCGCGATTTCGCCTTCGACCTGGTGCTGACCGACGCCGGCGCGCCGCTGTCCGAACGCGCCGACGGCCTGTTCGACTGGTGCCGCGGCTTTCTCGGCGGCTTCGGGCTGGCCGCCGGCGCCAAGCCGCCGTTGTCCGAAGAAGGCGAGGAGGCGCTGCAGGACCTGGCGCGGCTGGCGCAGGCCAGCACCGACGATTTCGACAGCGCCGACGAGGACGAGGACGCGCTGGCCGAGATCGAGGAATTCGTGCGCGTGGCGGCCTTGCTGCTGCACAGCGACTGCGTGCTCGGCCCGCGCCACCGGCAACGCCTGAACTGAGCGATGAAGCGACTCACCGGGATCGGCGCGGGCGAATACGCGCGCCGGCGCAGACACCTGATGGACATGGCCGGCGAGCACGCCATCCTGGTGCTGCCGAGCGCGCCGGAACGGGTGCGCAGCCACGACACCCACTACCCGTACCGGCAGGACTCGGATTTCTGGTACCTGTGCGGCTTCCCCGAGCCAGAGGCGGTGCTGGTGCTGGTGCCGGGCCGCAAGCACGGCGAGGCGCTGCTGTTCTGCCGCGAGCGCGACCCCGAGCGCGAGGCCTGGGACGGCCCGCGCGCCGGCCAAGACGGCGCGGTCGAGCGCTACGGCATGGACGATGCGTACCCGATCGAGGACCTCGACGAGATCCTGCCCGGGCTGCTGGAAGGCCGTTCGCGGGTGTACTACCACTTCGGCCGCGACGTCGACTTCGACCTCAAGCTGATCGGCTGGGTCAAGCGCGTGCGCGAACAGGTGCGGCACGGCGCGCAGCCGCCGCACGAGTTCCTGGAGCTGGGCCACCTGCTGCACGAGCAGCGCCTGTTCAAGTCGCGCGACGAGATCGCGCTGATGCAGGTGGCCGCCGACCTGAGCGTGGAGGGGCATCGCGCGGCGATGCGGCTGGCGCGCGCGGGCGTCCACGAATACCAGTTGCAGGCGGAGATCGAGCGCGAATTTCGTGCCGGCGATGCCTGGCCGGCCTACGGCAGCATCGTCGGCACCGGCGCCAACGCCTGCGTGCTGCACTACCGCGCCAACGCCGCGCGCCTGCGCGACGGCGAGCTGGTGCTGATCGACGCCGGCGCCGAGTACCGCGGCTATGCCGCCGACATCACCCGCACCTTCCCGGTGAGCGGCCGCTTCAGCGCCGAGCAGCGCGCGCTGCACGACCTGGTCGGCGCCGCGCACGCGGCGGCGCTGGCGCAGGCGCGGCCGGGTGTGGCCTACGAGGCCGGACACCTGGCCGCGGTGCAGACCCTCACCGAGGGCCTGCTGCGCCTGGGGCTGCTCAAGGGCAGCCTGGAGCAGAACCTGGCCAGCGGCGACTATCGGCGCTTCTACCGGCACAAGACCGGGCACTGGCTGGGCCTGGACGTGCACGACGTCGGCGACTACAAGCTGGCCGGCGAATCGCGCCTGCTGGAGCCGGGCATGGTGTTCACCATCGAGCCCGGCCTGTACGTCTCGCCCGACGACAAGGAGGTCGATGCGAAGTGGCGCGGCATCGGCATCCGGACCGAGGACGACGTGCTGATCACCGACGACGGCCACCGCGTGCTGACCGCCGCGCTGGCGCGCAGCGCCGAGGAGATCGAGGCGGAGATGGCTGCGCGCTGACGTCACTTGCGCGCTTGTCGTCCGCTGCGCACAGTGTGCAGGTACGGGGGAGGGAATGATCTTGAAGAACATGATGTCGGGATTGCTCGCGGCAGCGCTGTGGCTTGCAGCCAGCGCGGGCGCGGTACCGCAGGCGCACGATGCGGCGCCAGCGCCGGCCAGCGTTGCGGCCGGCGTTCCCAGCATGGCGCTGGCCGATCTGGAAACGCTGTTGTCGGTGCGCTCCGTGCCTGCGGCCCGCGAGCAGCTGTTGGCGCAGTTGGTGGCGCTGGCCCGCAACGGCGACGGCGCTTCGGCCTTCTACCTCGGCGTGCTCTACCGCCATGGCGATGCGCATCCGGCGCATCTGGTGCAGCGCGACGACGATACCGCGCGCTATTGGCTGGAAACATGCCTCGGGATGACACGGTGTCCGTTGCTGGCGCTCGCCTCGCTGGCGGAACTGGAACTGTCCGCGGGCAACGCCAAGCCGGCGATGCAGTGGGCGCAGGCCTGGATCGCACTGGATCGCGAGCTCACGGCGCGCGAACGCGAGGCCAGCGGCCGCACGCTTCGGCCCAGCCAGCTCAATCGCGATACCGCGTATCACGCCTATCTGCTGGAGCGGTGCTACGCCGCCATGCCGTCGGGCGATCGCAACGCGATCGGCCTAGCCTGGTTCAACGAACTCCGGCTGCAGCGGGGCAAGGTGCTGGACCGCATGCTGTTCGCGCAGATCGACGCGCTGCACGCGCAGGACACGGGCGAGAGCGCCGGGCTTGCGCCACGCGCCGAGAACCAGCGGCGCAAGACCGTGCGCGATAGCCCGATGGACTTGCCGGTCACCCCGGCGTTGACCCTGTTCCTGCTCCGCGGCAACCCGCAAGGCGGACGTCCCGAGTCGTCGCTGGTGATCGAGGCATTGCCGTCGCCGAGCGCGGCGCGCGGACTCGAGGCGTTGGCGCGCGATTTCAAGACCGCGCCGTATCCTGCTGCGGCAGGGCAGCGTCGCTACGACACGGTGCCCATGAGCTTCAATCGCGGCCCCTATGCGTTGACCGGCAAGCAGTGACCGCGGCGGAGCGAGCCAGGCGCCGATCAGGTTTTCCGGATCGTCACCGTTGCAGGGCACGTCGGCGCTCACTCCTGCGCGCTTGAGCGCGCCGCGCCACGCCGTGCGCGCCAGGCCGCGAAACGTCCCTGCAGGCCGAGCACGAACACGAAGAACGCCGGCACGAAGAACACCGCCAGCAAGGTGCCGCTGACCATGCCGCCGAACACGCCGGTGCCGATCGCATGCTGGGTCTCGGCGCTGGCGCCGGAGGCCAGCATCAGCGGCACCACGCCCAGCGCGAACGCCAGCGACGTCATCAGGATCGGGCGCAGGCGCAGGCGCGCCGCGTTCACCACCGCCTCGGCCAGGCCCTGGCCGCCGGCGTGCAGCTGCCGGGCGAATTCCACGATCAGGATCGCGTTCTTGGCCGACAGGCCGATGATGGTGATCATGCCGACCTTGAAGAACACGTCGTTCGGCAGGCCGCGCAGCATCACCGCGGCCACCGCGCCGAGCAGCCCGAGCGGGACCACCAGCATCACCGACAGCGGAATCGACCAGCTCTCGTACAGCGCCGCCAGCACCAGGAACACCACCAGCGCCGACAGCAGGGTCAGCATCGGCGCCTGCGCCGCCGACTGGCGTTCCTGCAGCGACTGCCCGGTCCAGGCCACGGCGAAGCCCGGCGGCAGCCGCGCCGCCAGCCGCTCCATTTCCGCCATCGCCTCGCCGCTGGAGATGCCGGGCGCCGCGCCGCCGGCGATGCGCACGGCGGGAAAGCCCTGGAAGCGCATCAGTTGCTGCGGCGAGTCGATCCACGCCGGCGCCACCACTTCGCGCAACGGCAGCATGCCGCCGGAGGCGGTGCGCACGCGCAGCGCCAGCACGTCGTCCAGCTGCATGCGCGCCGGCGCGTCGGCCTGCACGATCACCTGCTGCATGCGCCCGGCGTTGGGGAAATCGTTGACGTACAGCGAGCCCATCGCCGCCGACAGGGTCGCGCTGACCGTGCCGAACGACAGGCCCATCGCTTCGGCCTTCTGCCGGTCGATCTGCAACTGGATGCTCTTCCCCGGCGGCATGCCGTCGGGATAGACGTCGCTGACCAGCTTGCTGTGCGCGGCCAGGTCCAGCAGCCGCGTCTGCGCGGCCATGAGCGCGGCGTCGCCGCGGTTGCCGCGGTCCTGCAGGAACAGGGTGAAGCCCGAGGACGTGCCCAGCTCGTCGATCGCTGGCGGCATCAGGCTCATCACCGTGCCTTCGGCGGTGCCGCGCATGGCCTGCTGGGCCAGCGCCGCTTCCTGGCCCGCGGTGGCGCCGCCACGTTGGTCCCAATCCTTGAGCATGGTGAAGGCCATTGCCGCGTTCGGCCCCGCGCCGGCGAAGCTGAAGCCCTGGATGACCAGGTTCGAGGCCAGCGCCGGGCGCGTTGCGACATGCGCCTCGAAGGCCTTCACCACATCGAGCGTGCGCTCGCTGGTGGCGCCGGTCGGCAGTTGGATGGAGGTCATGAAATAGCCCTGGTCCTCTTCCGGCAGGAACGAAGACGGCAGCTGGCGCGCCGCGAACACCAGCGCGACGCAGACCACGCAGAACGCCGCCATCATGCGCCCGCTGTGCCGGACCATGCGCGCCACGCGCGCTGCGTAACCGCCGGTCAGGCGCTCGAAGCGGCGATTGAAGGCGCCGAAGAAGCCGCGTTTCTCGTGGTGGCCGGGCTGCGGCGGACGCAGCAGCGTCGCGCACAGCGCCGGCGTCAGGGTCAGCGCCAGGAACGCCGAGAACAGGATCGAGACCGCCATCGACAGGGTGAACTGCTTGTAGATCACGCCGACCGAGCCGGCCGCGAATGCCATCGGGATGAACACCGCGGTCAGCACCAGGGTGATGCCGACCACCGCGCCGGTGATTTCCCGCATCGCCTTGGACGTGGCGTCCCTGGGCGAGAGCCCTTCGCTGGCCATCAGCCGTTCGACGTTCTCCACCACCACGATGGCGTCGTCGACGATGATGCCGATCGCCAGCACCATGCCGAACATGGTCAGCACGTTGATGGAGAACCCGGCCAGCAACATCACCGCGAACGTGCCGAGCAGCGCGATCGGCGCGACGATCGCCGGAATCAGCGTATAGCGGACGTTCTGCAGGAACAGGTACATCACCAGGAACACCAGCAGCATCGCTTCGAGCAGGGTGTGGAGCACTTTCTCGATGGAGATCTTTACGAACGGCGCGGTGTTGAACGGGATGGAGTAGGCCATCCCGGCCGGCATGCTGGCGGCCAGTTCGTCGAGCCTGTCCTGCACCGCCTGCGCGGTCCGCACCGCGTTGGCGCCGGGCGAAAGCTGGATGGCGGCGCTGGTCGCGGCCGCGCCGTTCTCGCGGTTGGAGAATGCATAGGACTGCGCGCCCAGTTCCACGCGCGCCACATCGCCGAGCACGACCCTGGCGCCGTCGGCGCTGGCGCGGAGCACGATCGCGGCGAACTGCTCCGGCGTGGATAGCTGCCCGACGACGGTCAGCGGCACGGTCAGGCGCTGGCCGGGCAGGGTCGGTTCGTCGCCGACCCTGCCCGGCGCGATCTGCGCGTTCTGCTGTTCGATCGCTTGCGCCAGGTCGGTCATCGCCAGCCCGTAGGCGACCAGCTTGTCCGGATCCACCCACACGCGCATGGCCTGCTCGGCACCGAACAGCTGCACGCGGCCGACGCCGTCGATCCGGCGCAGCTCCTGCACGATGTTGCGCGCCATGTAGTCGTTGAGCGCGACCTCGTCGTAGCGGCCGTCGCGCGAGGTCATGCCGATCAGCATCAGGAAGCCGGAGGCGGCCGACTCCACCTGCAGGCCGCTTTGCCGCACCGCCTGCGGCAGGCGCGGTTCCACCGCCTTGATCCGGTTCTGCACGTCCACCTGCGCCAACTCCGGATCGGTGCCCGGCTTGAAGGTCGCGGTGATCTGCGCGGTGCCGGAGGTATCCACCGACGACTCGAAGTACAGCAGGTTCTTGACGCCGGCCAGTTCGCGTTCGACCAGGCCGACCACCGAATCGTTCATCGTCTGCGGCGTGGCACCGGGATAGCTCGCGTACAAGGTCACCGACGGCGGCGCCACCGAGGGATAGCGCGCGACCGGCAGCTGCCCGATGGCGATGGCGCCGAACAGCACGATGAACAGTGCGATCACCCACGCGAACACCGGACGTTCGATGAAGAACTGGGGCATGCTCGATTCCTCCGTTCAGCGCGCGCTTGCGGCCGCGGCTGCGCTGGCCGGACCGCGCCACGGGCGAGCGCTGACCGTCGCTCCGGCGCTCAGGCGTTCGATGCCCTCGATGACTACCCGCTGCCCCGCGTGCAGGCCGGAGGCGATGCGGTAGCGGCGCTCGACCAGTTCGCCGAGTTCGACCGAGGCGCTGTGTGTGCGTCCGCGCGCATCCACCACCCACACGTACGCCTGCGCGCCGATTCGGGTGACTGCCTGCTGGGGAACGGTGAGCGCCTGCGCATAGCTGGCCCGCGGCACCCGCGCGCGCACGTACATTCCGGGCAGCAATCGCCGCTGCGGGTTGTCGACCAGGATGCGCAGCAGCACGTCCCCGGTGCTGGCATCGACGTCGATGCCGGAGAACAACACGCGCCCGCTCACGCCGGAGGGCTGCCCGCTGCGATCGAGGATCTGTGCGGGCAGGCCGTGGTCGCCGGCCGCCTGCGCGCCCGGCGCATCGCCAATCGGGTCCAGCGCGGTCGCTGGCTGGCGCACGTCGACGTAGACCTGGTCGATCTGCTGGACCACCGCCAGCGGCGCACTGTCGGTCGGCGCGACCAACGCGCCCTCGGTGAGCAGCGCCTGGTCGATGCGCCCGGAGATCGGCGCATCGACCCGCGCGAACGCCAGGTCCAGGCGCCGCCGCGCCAGCGTCGCGCGCGCTTCGGCCACGTCGGCCGCGGCCTGGTCGCGTTGCGCCACCGCGTCGTCGTACGTCTGCCGGCTGACCAAGTCGGATTGCACCAGGCGCTCGAGCCGTGCGGCCTGCCCGCTGGCGCGCGACAGCGCGGCCTGCGCGCGTTGCATCGCGGCCACGGCGCTGTCGACCTCGGCCTTGAACGGGGCCGGGTTGATCTGGAACAGCGCGTCGCCGCGTGTCACTTCGGCGCCCTGTTCGAAGAAACGCCGCTGCACGATGCCGCCGACCTGCGGGCGGATCTGCGCGCTGCGCACTGCGGAAATCCGCCCTGGCAGGTCGACGCTTGCGGTCACCTGCTCCGGGCGCAGGGTCAGCACCGTGACCTGCGCCGGTGGCGGTGCGGCAGCGTCCTGCCCGCCGGTTCCGCAGCCGGCCAGCGCCAGCGCGGCCAGGCCGGCCGTCGCCAGGTTTCGGTACCACTGTCGCATGCACATGCCTCACGAGCCTCGATGGTGTCGCCGCGCGCGCGGCGGAAGTGCGAAGCGGGAAGCGTGACAGGCGATGGTTGCGGCGCTTTCGATGCAGTGTGGAGATATGATGGAGGCCCATCGACCATTCAGCGTCGAAGCATTCCAGCGTCCACATGCCCGCCTCCGCCTCAGGCCCGTCACCGGTGCCCGCGTCCGCCGCGCTCGTCCTGATCGCCGAAGACGAGCGCGAGATCGCCGAGATCCTGGCGGCGTATCTGGCGCGCGGCGGGTTGCGCACGGCGCATGCGGTCAATGGCCGCGAAGCGCTCGCCATGCATCTGACGCTGGATCCGGACCTGGTCCTGCTGGACGTGCAGATGCCCGACGTGGACGGGTGGAAGGTGCTCGCCGAGCTGCGCCATCGCGGCCAGACCCCGGTGATCATGCTCACCGCGCTCGATCACGACATCGACAAACTGATGGGCCTGCGCCTGGGCGCCGACGACTACGTGGTGAAGCCGTTCAACCCGGCCGAAGTGGTGGCGCGCGTGCAGGCGGTGCTGCGGCGGATCCAGGCCAACGGCGCGACCGAAGCGCGCGCGCTTCGGGTGGGCGCGTTCCATCTCGATCTGGACCAGCACCACGCCAGCGTGCGCGTCGGCGAGCGGCGCCACACGTTGGACCTGACCCTGACCGAGTTCAAGATCCTGAGCCGGCTGATGCGCGCGCCCAGGCGCGTGTTCAGTCGCGCCGAGCTGTTGAGCGCGTGCCTGCCCGAGGGCGACAGCCAGGAACGCACGGTCGACAGCCACATCAGCAAGCTGCGCAAGAAACTCGAGGCCCTCGGCGTGCAGGGCACGCCGGCCAGCGTGCGCGGCGTCGGCTACCGGTTCGGGCACGGCGCGTGAGCCAGGAACCGGGGCTGCGCCGGCAGGTCGTGCTGTCGCTGGGCGTGCTGGCGCTGGGGATCATCCTGCTGTCGGTGGTCGGTTCCTATGTGTTCTATGCGCTGGCCGTGGCGTATCTGCCGGGCAGCATTTCCGAAACATGGATGCCGTCCCGCGTCGAGCTGGCATGGATCGTCTGCACTGCGGTGGCGGCGCTGGCGGTGGCGGTGCTGGTGGCCGTGCGCCTGTCGCGCCGGATCCTGCTGCCGCTGAACTCGGTAGCGCACAGCCTGCGCGAGATCGCCCAGGGCAACCTGCAGGCGCGCGCGGCGATGGACGAACATGCGCTGGGCGAGACCGCGCAACTGGTGCGCGACTTCAACACGATGGCCGAGCGCCTGCAGCGCATGACCCGCGAGCGCGAGTTCTGGAACGCGGCCATCGCCCACGAACTGCGCACGCCGGTCACCATCCTGCGCGGGCGCCTGCAGGGCCTGGCGGAAGGGGTGTTCGAGCCCGAGGTCGAGACGTTCCAGGGGCTGCTGCGCCAGGTCGAGGGGTTGAGCAGGCTGATCGAGGATCTGCGTGTGCTCAGCCTCAACGACAGCGGCCATCTGGAACTGCACCTGGCGCCGGCCGACCTGGCGCAGGAACTGTCCGCCGTCGTCCACGCCTTCGCCGGCGGCCTGGCCGCGCGCGGTTTCGTGCTGCAGGTGGAGCTGGATCCGCGGATGCAGGTCGTGTGCGATGCGGTGCGCATCCGCCAGGCCCTGATGGCCTTGCTGCAGAACGCGCTCGCGTACGCCGAACCCGGCGCGTTGCGGGTGCGCGCGGGCAACCGCGACGGCGTGTGCGAGCTGAGCGTGGAGGACGACGGCCCCGGCATCGATGCGGACGTCGCCGCGCGCGTGTTCGAGGCCTTCCGCCGCGGCGATCCTTCGCGCTCGCGCAAGAGCGGCGGCAGCGGGCTGGGCCTGTCCGTGGTCAAGGCCATCGCCGAGGCGCACGGCGGCGATGCGACCTGCCGGCCCTCGGGCACGGGCGGCACCAGCTTCCTGCTGCGCTGGCCGCTGCCGGCGGGCGAACCGGTCGCGCTGCCGCGCCTGTGATTCGCGCGGCAGGCCGCGGCCACCGGACGTCGCGGCTCAGGGCGCCGGAGTGCCGCTCTCGGCGGCCGCTGCGGACGCAGGCGCAGCGCGCGCCGTCCGCCACGGCAGCATGCGCGCGAGCACGTCGTCGCGGCGCACCCAGTGGTGGAACAGCGCTGCGGCGACGTGCAGCGCGACCACCAGCCACGCGATCCATTTGCCGATGAAGTGATGCACGACATCGATGGGCGCTTCGAACGCTTCCCAGCTGAGCGCGAAGCGCTGGCTGATCCACGCGAACAGCCGGGTGTCGTTGAACCCGGTGACGCGGAACAGGCCGACGTCGGTGTCGGCACCGGTGCCCACGTAACCGGTCAGCGGCATGACGATCAGCAGGGCGTACAGGCCCCAGTGCGCCGCATGCGCGAGCCGGTGTTCCAGCGGCGATCCCGGCGGATCGTCCGGCTGCACGTCCAGCCACCGCCACAGCAGCCGCGGCAGCACCAGGAAGCCGACCAGCAGGCCGAGCACCCAGTGGAGGTTGAGCACCGGCAAGGACGCGTCGGAGGTGTCGTCCATGAACCAGATGACGTAGTAGACGACCACGTAGGCGCCGATGAACGCGGCGGCGGTGGTCCAATGGAACAGCTTGGCCACGAAGCCGAAGCGGTGTGCGGTGGTGCGCCATTGCATGAGGGGAATCCTGGCAGCGTGCGGATGCGATCGTTCAGCGGGCGAGCAGGCTGCCGAGCAGCCGTTCCAGGCCGTCGAGCGCATCGGCCAGGCGCGCCTGCTGGTCGCCCTCCGGTTCGGCGATCCAGAACGAGGCTTCGGTGATGGCGCCGTAGAGCATGCGTGCCATCACCCCCGCATGCAGCGGCGCCACCGTGCCGGCGGCGATCAGGGTCTCGAGCGCGGCCTGCAATGCGCCGATCCCTACCGACTGCGCGGCCGGCGGGACGTCGCCGAACACGGCGCGCGCGTCCTGCAGGATGATGCGGCGGATCTCCGGCTCCAGCGCCAGTTCCAGATAGGTGCGGCAGCGGCGGCGAAACCCCTCCCACGGCGAGGGCGCCGCATCGGACACCGCCTGCAGGCGTGCGCCGACCTCGACCTCGATCTGTTCGATGACCGCGGTCAGCAGCCCTTCCTTGCCGTTGAAGTGGTGGTAGAGCGCGCCGCGGGTCAGGCCTACCTCGGCAGTGAAGTCGTCCATCGAGGTGTGCGCGAAGCCTTGCGCGGCGAACGCGCGCCGCGCCGCCGCCAGCAGCTTGGCGCGGGTGTCCTCGATCATTTCGGTGCGGGAGCGGCGGCGTGGCATGCGGTGGCCAGTTGACATACGCAGTGTATGCTATTTTCATACGTCGCGTATGTCAATTTAGCTGTGCGCTTGGCGGCGCGCGACCGGGAAGCAGCGGTCCGGTGGCTGGTGGGCGATCCGCGGCGGCTGGCGCCGCGTGTCGTAGGCGGTGCCGCGATGTCTTCTCGCCCTCCGCAAGGACATGCGATCAGCGGCTACGAGCGGCCCTTTCCTTGGTGCATGCATCGGCTTGCGCTGGCCGTCGTCGGATAGCCGAAGCGTTCGCTTCCACGCGCGGCATCAGTCCAGCACCGGCACGTTGCGCTTCGCGCGGGCAAATAGAACAGCGTTGGGCGTCATGGATACGGCCATCCCCGCTCATAGGCCGGCGTCATTCGCGGGTACTGCGGGCTTGCCGGTAGACGCAGCAGGCAGCCGCGGTGCGTTCATTGCGCGCTGGCGGCAACGAGCCTCCGTGCCACCAGCTGCCCAGAAACCCGAGGGAAGGCCGGCAGTCTCGCCGTGCGTCTGCGCTGCCCGGCGAACAACACGCGCGACGGTCAGGCCGCCGCGGCGAACGCCGGGCGGGTCAGGTTCTCCGGATCGCCGTCGGTACAGGCCACCTCGTCCTCGATGCGGATGCCGCCGTAGGGCTTGAACTGCGCCACGCGCGCCCAGTCGATGCTGGCGGCGTGGCCGGCCTGTTTGGCTTCGTCCAGCAGCATGTCGATGAAGTACACGCCCGGTTCGATCGTCACCACCATGCCCGGTTCCAGCACGCGGGTCATGCGCAGGTAGGGATGGCCGACGGGGCGTTCGATGCGGCCGCCGCGGTCGCTGGCGGCGAAGCCGGCCACGTCGTGCACCTGCAGGCCGATCGGGTGGCCGAGCCCGTGCGGGAAGAACGCGGCGCTGACGCCGGTGGCCAGCGCGGCTTCCGGCGACACGGTGATCACCCCGAAGTCCTTGAGCACGCCCATCAGCGCCAGGTGCGCGTCGAGGTGCAACTGCTTGTAGTCCACGCCGGCGCGCACGCTCTGGCCCATGCGGAGTTGCGCGGCGTCGACCGCGTCGATCAGCGCCTGGAACTCGCTGCCGGTGTCGGCGGCGTAGCTGCGGGTGATGTCGCTGGCGTAGCCGTGCGCGGAGGCGCCGGCATCGATCAGGAAGCTGCGCCGCTGCGCCGGCGCCTGCCGCTCCAGTTCGGTGTAGTGCAGCACCGCGCCGTGCTCGTTGAGCGCAATGATGTTCCCGTACGGCAGGTCGTTGGCGTCCTGGCCGACCGCGCCGCAATAGGCCATGTGGATCTCGAACTCGCTGCGGCCGTCGCGGAACGCGGCTTCGGCGGCGCGGTGGCCGCGCACCGCCAGATGCTGCGCCTGGCGCATGAGTTCCAGTTCGTAGGCGGTCTTGTAGGCGCGGTGGTACTCCAGGTACTGGACCACCGCGTCGGGATTGTTCGGCACGTAGTCGCCCAGCGCGCTCTGCGCCTCGCCCAGGATCGCGCAGCGCGCCGCCGCCGCGGGCAGCAGCGCCAGCGCCTCTTCCGGGCTGCGGATGACGTGGATGTCGCAATGTTCCACCCACCAGCCGTTCGGCGCGGCCGGCACCACGTGCCAGTAGTCGCGCGGCTGGTGGAAGATCACCTGCGGGCGGCGCCCGGGCGTGTACACCAGCCAGCTGTTCGGCATCCGGGTCAACGGCAGCCAGGCCTTGAACTGCGGGTTCACCGCGTACGGATAGTCGCGGTCGTCGAACAGCTGGTAGTGCAGGGTGCCGCTGGGCACTACCAGATGGTCGAAGCCGCCGCGCGCCAGCGCGGTGTCGGCGCGTTGCGCCAGCGTGCGCAGGTGGTCGGCATACAGGGCACTGGGGTCGTGCTGGATCATGGCGAAGGCTCGGTCGGCGATGCGAAAAGGCAGGCGCCCAGTTTGCCGCAAACGTCGCGGCGCTTGCCAACGCGATCGGCGCCAGCGCCGCTCCAGGAGCGAGGAGGGCGTGGCGCCGCGATCGGCAATTTATGGGGGCGACTTCAGTCGCGACGGGCGCTACCGGTAATGCCCGTCGCGACTGAAGTCGCTCTCACAGGTGAGTGGGCGGCGGGCATGTGCCGCGACGTCACGTTCGTGCGTAGTGCGCACCTGTTCAAGCCGCGCCTGCAGCAGCAGGCCACGGACTGGTGTGGAGGAGGCTTCAGTCCAGCGTCCGCCAACCGCTCGGCTTTGCTTGTCTCATCGGTGTTGCTTCCGCACCATGTCGCCGGCGATGCGGACAGGTGCCCGATGCGCTACCCGGCCGGCCCCGCATTGATCCACTGCCGCAGCAGTTCGCGGTGCGCGGGCGAGATGGTCAGGAAGCGGAAGCCGGCCCAGGACTGGCCCGGCGCATGCGAACGTTCGCTCCACAGTAGGTGCACGCCGACGTCGATCTGGGTGTCGCGGCCGAGTTGCGGGATCGCGAAGCGCAACTGGTACAGCGCGTCGTCGTGCAGCGGGGCCGACGCCAGCAGCAGCATGCCGCTCTCGGACACGTTGCCGAGCCGGCCGACCACGGCGTCTTCCATCATGTCCAGCACCGGCACCATGTCCGGGACCTGTCGTCGCGGCGAGCGGCGGGCTTCGGCGATCATGCGTCCTCCAGGGGGGCGTTGGGCGCAGGCGCGCCGGCCAGGGTGCGCAGCGCGCGCACGGTGGCGTGCCAGGCGCGGTCGATCAGCCGCGCGCGGTCTTCGGTGACGATCCGCGCCTGGCCCTGCGCCAGCAACCGCGACAGCGCGTCCAGCGAGTATTCGGCGGTCTTGTGCCCGCGCTGGTTGACGAACAGGGCGCGATCGGTGATCGGGCTGTACCAGGACAGGCGCTGCCGTTTCAGGTCGCCCTGCTGGTTGGTGACGAACTCGAACCAGGTGCCGAACGGCAGGCTGCGCAAGCGCGCGTACGCGGCCTGCTCGGTCTCGTTGCGCGGCGCCAGCAGCGGACGCTCGTCCTCGCCCTGGTCGCCGAGGCGGGTGCGCGACTTGAGCCTGGCGCTGAGTTCGGTGCGCGAGACCAGTTCGTCGCCGCCTCCCGGGGTGGACAGGCGCCGCGCGATCGCGGCGGCTTCGTCCTGGTGGTAGCCCACCTGCAACAAGGCGCTGCGCACCTCGTCGGCCAGGCCGGTATCGGGATCGCCGCCGTTGTCGCGACAACTGACCTCGGCGATGCACTGGGTCAGCTGCTGGCGCTCGCGCCACGCTTCCGAGTCCTCGCCCTGGCGCAGCAGGGTCAGGGTCAGTACGTCGGACCAGGCCTGCTTCAGCAGCGCCTGCACGAACTTGGGCGGCTGCCAGGTCCGGCACAGGTCGTCCAGCGTGGCATTGGCCAACTGCTTGGCCACCTCCAGCCGCTCCTTGCCGCGTGCGGCCTCGATGTGCCGGCGCTCGGCGATCTCGGCCTTGTGCGCCAGCGCGCGGTACTGCGCCTGGATGTCCTGGTGGGCCTGTTCGAAGACGCTCTCGTCGCCTTCGTAGTCCTCGACCACCCGGTCCACGGTCTGGTTCAGCTTCAACAGCAGCTGTGGATCGGTGTCTTCTTCGCCGAGCCAGGTGGCGCCGGATTCGGCGACCGCGTTGAGCAGTTCGCGCGCCGGATGCTGGTGGCGCACGAAGAACGCCGGGTCCTGCAGCGCGGCGCGCACCAGCGGCACCTGCAGGCGTTCCAGCAGCGCGGCGGCGGGCGCTTCGCTGCGCACTTCGCGCTCGACCTCGGCGTAGAGCAGGCCGAGCAGTTCGAAGGTGTCGGCATCCTGCGGAGCCAGCGCGGCCTGCGCGCCATGCTCGGCGCGCAGCGTGGCCAGCAAGGCGGCCTGCACGTCGCGGACCTGGCGGCGGCCGCGCAGTCCGGCCTGCGCGCTGTGCGCGGGCGGCTGCGCCTGCAGCTCGCCCAGCGCCTGCAGCAGCGAGGCGGTCGGCACGGCGGGGGCAGTGCCGTTGGCGGCTGCCGCGGACGTGCCGGTCGCCGCGGTGGTGCGTGGCGTGGCCGGCATGGTGGGGCCGCCCGCGGTGGGCGTCGTCGCGGCGGTGGCGGCGGGCTGGCCGCCGGCCGCTGCGGCATGCGCAGTGCCGGCCGGCGCTGCGACCGCCGCTGCCGCCGCACGGTCGCGCGCGACGGCGAGCAGCTGGCGCAGCGTGGCCAGGTCGGTCGGTTCGCTGCCGGTGGCCGCTGCCGCCGGGGCGG
Organism: Xanthomonas sp. 1678; assembly: GCF_031455575.1. Classification (NCBI taxonomy): domain Bacteria; kingdom Pseudomonadati; phylum Pseudomonadota; class Gammaproteobacteria; order Lysobacterales; family Lysobacteraceae; genus Xanthomonas; species Xanthomonas sp. 1678. The sequence continues at coordinate 611,965 of NZ_JAVDSZ010000002.1, forward strand.
TGGCCGCCGTCGCCGCGGCACCGGACGCGCGCTGCTGCGCTGCGGCCGCGGCCGCGGGTGGCGGGCCTGGTGTGGCTGGGGCTGGCATCGTCGGCATGCCGGGCCGGGCCTCGCTGGCCGCTGCACCGGAACTCGGACTGGACCAGGCGCTGGGCGCCGCCTGCCCCGACCAGCCGGTGGCCGGGCGCGTGGCGGGGGAGGGCCGCGCCGCGCCGCGTGCGCCGGCAGTCGGTTCCGCCGGCGGACGCGCCACGTACGGCAAATAGACCAGCCCGGGCAGCACGCCGGCATGGGTCAGCAACACGTTGGCGCGCTCCACGATCTCGCCGTAGCGCGCCAGCACCTGGCGCTCGAAGGCGCGGTACAGGGTCAGTTGCGCGTCCAACCCCAGCCGCAGTTCCTCGCCGGCCTCGCGCAGGATCCGGCACAGCAGGTGCGGGCCGAGCGGGGTGTGCTCGGCCTCGAACGCCGGCCGCGCGGCGAGCACGCCGAAGCGCTGGCCGAGCAGTTGCAACGGGATGCTGGCGCGCGCGGCCTCGCGCCGGGCGATGTCGTGCAGCACGATGTCGCGGTCGATGTCCACGTCGGCGACCAGGGTCAGCATCTGCATCGCCGCGTTGGCCTTTTCCTGCCGGCGCGGGCCGCTGGGGTCGGGCGGCAGCCGGATCGTGGCCAGCGCCGCTTCCAGCTGCGCCTTGTAGAACGGCGCGAAGCGCTCGCGGCGCGCGCGCAGGCCCTGCAGTTCCTGGTAGATGTCCTGTTGCAGCTGGCTGTTGCGCGCACGCTCGGCCTGGTCGAACAGCTCGCGCTCCAGCTCGGCCAGGGTCGTTTGCAGCGGGGCGTCCAGCGCCTGCCACAGCAAGGTCTTGAGCGTGTCCAGGATGTCGCGCACACGCGTGGGCAGGGCGGCCGCAGCGAGCGTCGCCGGGTTGGCCGACGGGGTAGCAGACAATGACATCCTGTGATCGCCGTTTACTTTTTCCGGGTCCGGTATGTAGCACGTTTCCGCCGGCGCAACCACGCCGGGGTGCCGCGGCCAGGCGTTTTCAGGCCAGGAACAGGGCGACCACGTCGTTGGTGAAGCGCCGTCCCAGTTCGGTAGGGACGGCGTACCCGGCGTCCACCCGCAGCCAGTCCCGCGCCTGCGCCTGCGCCAGCGCCGGCGCGATCGCCTCCGGCGCCAGGCCGGTGCGTGCGGCGAAGTCGCGCAGCGCGAAACCCTGGTTCAGGCGCAGCGCGTTGAGCATGTATTCGAACGGGCGCCGTTCGGCCGCGATCCACTCGTCGCCGCCGATCGCCGCCGGGGTGCCGGCGGCGGCCAGGAACGCCTGCGGATGCTTGGTCTTCCAGCGGCGCAGGATGCTCTGCTCGGCGCCGGAGCTGATCTTGCCGTGGGCGCCGGCGCCGATGCCCAGGTAGTCGCCGAACTTCCAGTAGTTGAGGTTGTGCGCGCACTGGTAGCCGTCGCGGGCATAGGCGCTGACCTCGTACTGGGCGTAGCCGGCCGCGGCCAGCAGCGCCTGGCAGCGCTCCTGCATGTCCCAGGCGTCGTCGTCCTCCGGGATGCCCTGCGGCGGGCGCGCGGCGAACACCGTGTTCGGCTCCAGGGTCAGCTGGTAGTGGCTGAGGTGGGTGGGCTGCAGCGCCAGCGCGCGGGCGATGTCGGCCTCCGCCCCGGCCAGGGTCTGCTGCGGCAGCGCGTACATCAGGTCCAGGTTGAGGTTGGCGTAGCCGGCGTCCTGCGCCAGCTTCACCGCGCGCTCGGCGTCGGCGCTGTCGTGGATCCGGCCCAGGCGCTGCAGCGCGGCGTCGTCGAAGCTCTGGATGCCGAAGCTGAGCCGGTTGACCCCGGCCGCCAGGTAGCGGTCGAAGCGGCCGTGCTCGGCGGTGCCCGGGTTGGTCTCCAGGGTGATTTCCAGGTTCGGCGCGAAGCGCAGGCGCGCGCTGGCCGCCTGCAGGAAGCGGTCGATCGCTTCGGCCGGGAACAGGCTGGGAGTGCCGCCGCCGAAGAACACGGTCTGCACGGTGCGGCCCCAGACCAGCGGCAGGTCCTGGTCAAGGTCGCGGATCAGCGCGTCCACGTAGTCGTCGAACGGCAGCGCACCCTTGGCCGCATGCGAGTTGAAATCGCAGTACGGGCATTTGCGCACGCACCAGGGCAGGTGCACGTACAGCGACAGCGGGGGCGGGATCAGCGGCGGCATGGGGACAGTGTAGAAGGCGGAGCGGCAGCGGCGCGCGGGCGCGCAGCTTGGGTTTCGGTGGTGGAAGAGGGGCGGTGGCTGCAGCGCCGGCTACGCCCGGGGAGCGGCCACCTGGCGCCAGGCGGAAGCCGTAGCGGCGCTCGCGCGCCCGCTACAGGGATGCCAGGCGCTGCTTCAACAGTGCCAGCGCCTGGCCGCGGTGGCTGATCCGGTTCTTCAGCGCCAGCGGCATCTGCGCCGCGCTCTGGCCGTGCTCGGGGTCGAAGAACACCGGGTCGTAGCCGTGGCCGCCGTCGCCGGCGCGCGCGTGCAGGATGCGTCCGCGCCAGCTGCCTTCCACCAGCAGCGGCTGCGGGTCTTCGGCATGCCGCAGCAGCACCAGCACGCAGTAGAAATGCGCGCCACGCTGCGCATCGGGCACGTCGCGCAGTGCGTGCAGCAGCTTGTCGATGTTGGCGTTGGCGTTGCCGTGTTCGCCGGCGTAGCGCGCCGAATACAGGCCGGGCGCGCCGCGCAGCGCGTCCACGCAGATGCCCGAGTCGTCGGCCAGCGCCGGCAGGCCGGTGACCTGCGCGGCGTGGCGCGCCTTGAGCAGCGCGTTCTCGACGAAGGTCAGGCCGGTCTCGTCGGCATCGCGCACGCCGAGCGTGGACTGCGCGACCAGCTCGATGCCGGTGCCGTCGAGCAGCGCATGCAGTTCTTCCAGCTTGCCGGCGTTGCTGCTGGCCAGGACCAGTGTCTTCATTGCTTGGGTTCCAGCAGGTCCCACTTGGTGCCGTACAGGTCGCGGAACACCGCGACCGTGCCATAGGGTTCCGCGCGTGGGGATTCGAGGAACTCCACGCCCTGCGCCAGCATCGCGGCGTGGTCGCGGGCGAAGTCGTCGGTGTACAGGAAGTGGTCCACGCGCCCGCCGGTCTGGTCGCCGATCCGCGCGCGCTGCGCGGCGTCGCCGGGTTCGGCCAGCAGCAGCGCGGCATCGTCGCTGCCGCCCGGGCCGACCACCACCCAGCGCTTGCCGTCGCCGAGCGCCACGTCCTGCAGCAGGGCGAAGCCGAGCTTGCCGGTGTACCAGGCGATCGCCGCGTCGTAGTCGGCCACGATCAGCGTGGTCAATGCGATCCGCCGCTTCACCGCGCCAGCGCCTCGCGCTGGGCGGCAAGCAGCTGGCCGATGCCGGTTTCGGCCAGCGCCAGCAGCGCGTCCAGTTCGTCGCGGCGGAACGCGTGGCCTTCGGCAGTGCCCTGGATTTCGATGAAGCCGCCGCCGTCGTTCATCACCACGTTCATGTCGGTGTCGCAGTCGCTGTCCTCGGCGTAGTCCAGGTCCAGCACCGGGGTGCCGCGGTAGACGCCGACCGAGACCGCGGCGACCGCGCCGAGCACCACCGGCTTCTTCAGGTCGCCGCGCTTCTGCAGCCAGTTCACCGCGTCCATCAGCGCCACGTAGGCGCCGGTGATCGCCGCGGTGCGGGTGCCGCCGTCGGCCTGCAGCACGTCGCAGTCCAGGGTGATGGTGCGCTCGCCGAGCGCGTTGCGGTCCACGCAGGCGCGCAGCGCGCGGCCGATCAGGCGCTGGATCTCCAGCGTGCGCCCGCCCTGCTTGCCGCGCGCGGCCTCGCGGTCGGAACGCGAATGGGTGGCGCGCGGCAGCATGCCGTACTCGGCGGTGATCCAGCCTTCGCCCTTGCCGCGCAGGAAGCCGGGCACGCGGTTCTCGACGCTGGCGTTGCACAGCACGCGGGTGTCGCCGAAGCTGACCAGCACCGAACCTTCGGCGTGGCGGGTGAAGGCGCGCTCGATGCGCACCGGGCGCAGCTGATCGGCCGTGCGGCCACTGGGACGGGAAAAGGACATGGGGTTCGATCCGGAGGTGTCGTGAGGGCCGGGCGCGGCAACGGGCCGGGCCGGCGGGGCGCTAGGGTACCATTCGCGCTTTGCACGCACCGGAACAGCACATGATCCGCAGCATGACCGCCTTCGCCGGCGCCGAGCGCATCACTCCCTGGGGCACGCTGGGCTGCGAGTTGCGCTCGGTCAACCACCGTTTTCTCGAAGTGAGCGTGCGCCTGCCGGAGGAGCTGCGCGCGCTGGAACCGCAGTTGCGCGAACGCCTGGCCGCGCGGGTCAGCCGCGGCAAGCTGGACCTGATGCTGCGCCTGCGCGCGCCCGATGCCAACGCGCAGGCGCTGGCGGTGAACGAACCGCTGGTCGAGCAGCTGGCCGTGCTCGCGCAGCGGCTCGGCGCGCGCTTCCCGCAGCTGCAGGTGCAGTTCGCCGACCTGCTGCAGCTGCCCGGCGTACTGCAGGGGCAGGCGGTCGACCCGGCCGCGCTGCAGGCACAGGCGCTGGAACTGCTGGACGAGGTGGTGGCCGAATTCGTCGCCGCGCGCGAGCGCGAGGGCGGCAAGCTCGCGGCGGCCATCGTCGAGCGGGTCGACGCGGTCGAGCGCATCGCCGGCGAGGTGAAGGAACTGATCCCGGCCATCCGCGAGGGCCAGCGCGCCAAGCTGGCCGCACGCCTGGCCGACCTGCCGCATCCGGTCGATCCGGGCCGCGCCGAGCAGGAACTGGTGCTGTGGCTGCAGAAACTCGACGTGGACGAGGAGCTGGACCGGCTCGGCAGCCACATCAAGGAGATCCGCCGCGTGCTGCGCCAGCCCGAGCCGGCCGGCCGGCGCCTGGATTTCCTGCTGCAGGAATTCAACCGCGAGGCCAACACCCTGGGCTCCAAGTCGGTGGACAGCCGCACCTCCAACGCGGCGGTGGAGCTGAAGGTGCTGATCGACCAAATCCGCGAGCAGGTGCAGAACCTGGAGTAGCTTGCCGCCGGCGCCGTCCGGCGTCCGCGTCAGCGCTCGCGCAGGAAGAAGTCCACCGGCACCACCACCTGCACCGGGTCGCCCTCGATCTCCGCTGGCGGTGGCGGCAGCGGGCTGGCCCGCTGCACCGTCGCCAAGGTCTCGCTGTCCAGCGCGTCGTGGCCGCTGCCCTGGACGACGCGGATCGCGCTGGCATGGCCGCGCCGATCCACCGCGAACTGGACCTGCACCACCCCTTCCTGCCTGCGCCGTTGCGCCGGCCGCGGATAGCGCTTGTAGCGTTGCAGATGGCCCAGCACTTGCGCCTGCCAGGTGGCGCGCTGCTGTTGCGCCACGCCGGAGAGCGATTGCGCCGCGGCATAGCGGTTTGCCGGCGGCGCCGGCGCGCTGGGCGGGGCGCTGGCCTGCGCGGCGCTGGCCGCTTGCGGTTCGTCTAGCGGTTCGTCTTGCGCCGGCGCCGGCGCCGACGGCGGCGGTTGCTCGCGGCCTGCAGGCAGGCGTTGCAGCGGCGGGGACGCCGGCAGCGGTGCACGCGCGCGCGGAACCTGGCGTTGCTGCTGCTCTTTCTGCGGCGGCCCCGGCGGCACCTCGCTGGGCGCCGCTGGCGGAGCGGTCGGGATCGGCGCGAGTTCCAGCATGACCGCCTGCGCGGGAGCGGCGAGCGGCAGCGGCCGATCGCGCGACGGCCAGCACAGCAGCATGGTCAGGATCGCCGCATGCGCCGCCAGCACGCCGCCGAGACTGAGCAGCCAGCGCCGCAGCGCTCGCTCCTGCGGCGCTGCGCTCATTGCCCGGCGCGCTCCATCCCGACCAGCGCCACCTTCAGGTAGCCTGCGTCGCGCAGCGCGTTCATCGTCTGCATCAGCTCGCCGTAGGCCACGGCCCGGTCGGCGCGCAGGAAGATGCGCTGGTCGCGATCGCCACGGGTCAGCCGATCCAGCGCCGGCTGCAGTGCAGCGTTCTCGATCCGGGTGTCGTTGAGGCTCAGGCCCAGGTCCTTGTGCAGCGTCAGGTAGACCGGATCGCGGTCCCTGGGCTGCGGCGCCGCGCTGCTGGCGGGCAGCTCCACCGGCACCTCCACCGTGGCCAGCGGCGCGGCGACCATGAAGACGATCAGCAGCACCAGCATCACGTCGATGAGCGGGGTGACGTTGATCGCGTGGTTCTCTTCCAGCGCCTCGTCGTCGTCTCGGCCCGTGCGGATGGTCATGCCGGCTGCCTCACTGCGCGCCGGCCACGGGCGAGCCGGGCTCGGTTGCCTGCTGGCGATCCAGGTCGCGCGAGACCAGTTGCTGTACGCCCGCCGACAGATCGCCCAGTTGCTGGCGCAAGCCGCCCAGGGTGCGCGCGAAATGGTTGTAGATCACCACCGCCGGAATCGCGGCGACCAGGCCCAGCGCGGTCGCGAGCAAGGCCTCGGCGATGCCCGGCGCGACCACCGCCAGGTTGGTGGTGTTGGAGCGGGCGATGCCGACGAAGCTGTTCATGATGCCCCACACGGTGCCGAACAGGCCGACGAACGGCGCGGTGGCGCCGATCGTGGCGAGCGGACCGGTGCCCTTGCGCAGCTGGCGCGCATACCCAAGTTCGATCCGCTCCAGGCGCGAGGCCAGCCGCTCCTTGATCCCGAGCTTGTCCTCCAGGCCGCTGGATTGCCGCAGTTCGGCGCGGGCCTCGTGCAGCAGCGCGCGCGCCGCATGTACGGCCAACTGCGGCCTCGCCTCGGCGTCGACCAGATGTTGCGATTGCAGCAGCGCCGCATGCGCCGCCCGCAGCGTGCGCCCGATCCGCGCCAACTCCCAGCTCTTGGCCGCCAGGATCGTCCAGGTGGCGACCGAGGCGATGGCCAGGCCGACCATCACCGCCTGGACCACCAGGTCGGCGTGCAGGAACATCTGCCACGGCCCCAGGTCGGGCGGCAGCAGGGAGGGGGCGATGTCAGCGTGCATGGTCGTCATCCAGCGTGTCGAAAGTAGGAACGGAGGCGGATGCGTCCACAGCGGCGACAGTCGTTTGCAACGCGTTCGGCTGCGGACCGATGCCGGGATGGCGCAGCCGGCATCGCGCGCGGCGGCATGCGGAGGCCGGGGTGTCGACTGGCCGCGCGCGCCTGGCGCCAGCCGCACCGCCGCCAGGCATGCGCAGGTGAGGTGCAGCCCGGCGCCACGCCGGCAGCGCCGCAGCCGGACTGGTGCGGCGCGCTTGTCGCTGGCGGCAACGCATGACGATCTTCCCTGGCATCACTGAACTCCTTGCGCATCCGCAACGCCGCGCGGTGCCGGACGCGACAGCACGTACGCGGCGCTGCCGGCGAAGAACAGGCCCACGCCCAGCGCCAGTTTCCAGCCCGGATGCGCGCCGCACCAGAACAGCAGGTAGCCCACGCCCATGCCGGCGCCAGCGAAACATTTCCCGCGGCGCGTGATCGCGCCCTGTTCGCGCCACAGCCGCAAGGCGGCGCCGTAGCGGGGATGCCCCAGCAGCCACGCCTCCAGTCGCGGCGAACAGCGCGAGAAGCAGCCTGCCGCCAGGATCAGGAAGATCGTGGTCGGCATCACCGGCAGCACCGCGCCGATCAGGCCCAGCGCCAGCATCAGCAGGCCCAGGCACAGCCAAGCGCCGCGGCTCGGCGTCATCGCCATCGCCAGGGTCGCTCGCGACATGAGGACATCAGGCGCCGGCCGCGAGATGGGTATCGACATGCGCATACACGCGATCGAACGCGGCGCATGCCGCAGCGACCACCGCCTGTTCCTGCGTGGGGTGCAGCGGCACGCTGTCGAGCGCGGTGGTGAACTGGCGCCAATGCCGCGCTCGCCCGTCCGGATGGCCGGCCAGGTGGCGCGCGCCGAACTGCTCGTGCAGTCCTAGCCTGGCGGCCAGCTTGGCCAGGATCGCCGCGCCCAGGCTGGAACCTTCGGCCACGTAGAGCCAGCCCAGCGCGTTGACCTGCTTTTCGTAGTAGCGGCCGTCCGCTGCCGCGAACGCAGGCACGTCGGGTACCGCGGCGCCGAGATCGGCCAGGTCGGCCAACAGCTGCGGCAGTCGCCGGCGCTGCGCCAGCTCGGGCACCACGCTGGCGAGCACGGGATTGCGGTACACGCTCTCCATGTCGCAGTGGAAGCAGTACTGCGCCTGCACGAAGCGCGCGTAGTTCGCGCGCGATGCGAACGGTTGCGCGGCCATGATGCGCTGGTCCAGGCGCGCGTGCGCCGCATGGGTGGCGGCCTTCAGGCGCTGGCTGCGGGTGGTGTCGGCGAGGAGGGTCTGGTTCATGGCGCAGGCTCGATGGCGAAAGGGAAGAAAGGTGGCGCGCCTGGCATGGGCGTCGCTCGGAACGGCAGACCGGTCACAGCGTCCGCTCCAGTTTCAGGCTGACCGTGTTCCTGTCGTAGCTGTAGAGCCAATCGACGTTGCTGCTGACATGGCTGCGGCGCAGCGTCAGCAGCGGCACGAAGCCGGCGATGGCCAGGCGCGGCGCGCGCAGGACAAAGCTGTAGCCCTGTTCGGCGTCGTCGCGCCGCGCACCGAGTACTGCGCTGTAGGCGCCGTAGTCGCGGCGGCGGTAGGACGCGAACAGCGTGCCGCTGAAGCCGTCCGGCCATTGCAGCGAACCGCCCAGGCGGACGCCCTTTTGCAGGAAGGACTCGGCTGGCTGCGCGAGGGCGCTGTCGGTCAGGTCGGCACCGGCGAAGACGGTCCAGCGCGTGCCGAGACTGCGGAAATACGTGGCGTATGCGCTGCGGACTACACCGTCGTAGCTGCCGGCGTAGTCGCCGCGGCGATAGCGCATGTCCTTCCAGTCGCCCTCCAGCTTGAGCAGCGCGCGCGGCGAAAGCGTCCAGCTCCACTCCGCGTGCGCGCCCCAGGCGCCGTACAGCGCGTCGTTGCCCAGCGCGTAGTACTCGAACGTGGGCGCCAGCGCCAGCGTGTGCCGTCCGCTGCGGTAGCTGTAGCCGGCCTGGCTGATCGAGGTCAGCTCGTTGTAGGCGCCGTTGTCGCGATAACCCTGGCCGAACAGCAGCGAGCGCAGGTACAGCCCGTGGTGCCCGCGCAGCGGCAGGCGCCGATCGACGCTGGCATCGTAGTCGTAGCCGGCGGCACTGATCGCCTCGGGCGTGCTGCGGCTGAAGAAGCAGCGTCCGTCCATCAGCAGCAGGCAGACCGAACTGGCCGAGGTGCGGTTGACGTTGTCGCTCCATGCCGGGCCCAGCGCGAACGCGCCGTTCCAGTCGCGGCGCCCGGCCAGCGCCTGGCGGAAACTGGCGACGCTGCTGCGCACGCCCTCGGTCTTGGGATCGCCGGCATCGATGGAGGCCTCGATCGCCGCGAACGCCTGCTCGGCCTCGCGATCCTGCTGGTCCTCGAACAGCACCCGCGCCAGTTCCAGCCGGCCCGGCAGGAAGTCCGGCCGCAGCGCCAGCAGTGCCCGGTACTCGCGTTCGGCCTCGCGGTAATGGCCGCCGTTGCGGGCCACCGCGCCCTGCGCGTAGTGGACCAGCAGCGGATCGCGATCGGCCAGGGTCAGGTATTCCTGCAGGAAATGCTGCACCGCCTGCCACTGCCGGTTCTGCAGCGACAGATACAGCGCGCGGCCGACGTCGTTGGCGGTGTGCGCGACCGTGTAGGACTTGCCATCGACGCTGATGGTCGGCCGCTCGGCGTCCAGTTCGTCCTTGAGCAGCGCACGCTCGCGCTCGCTCGCCTGGCCCTGGGTGCGCTGGTCCAGCATGCGCCGCGTGTCGTCCTGCGACTGCGCCGGGACGTGGAAGCAAACGGCCATGACTGCGCATCCCAGCAGCAATGCCATGGAGCACGAACGTCGCCGCGCAGAGAGAAAGAAGTGCATCGATGCGCCGTGGAAAGGGGGGAAGCAGGACTGGCTTGGCCTTGGCTTGTCCTGCGTGAAGCAGTTCTGAAAACTGCGAACTGGCGAAGCGGTTACTGCTTGGCGCCGCCGAACGCGGTGTCGTACGCGACGCCGGCGAAATCGGCGATGCCGGCCAGAGCGGTCTGGTTGGCGTAGAACTGGCCGGAGACCGCGCCGTTGGATGCCACCAGGGTGCCCGACTGCCGCGCCGTGGCGTTGCTGCCGGAGACGCTGGCGTTGCTGTTGATGGTGGCCGTGCCGATGTTGACCGCGAAGCCGGCGCCGTTCTGGATCGAACCGGTCAGCCGCGCGGTGCCGAAGTTGGCGTTGAAGGTGCCTGTCAGCTGGTTGCCGGCGCTGTAGTTGTTGATGCCGACCACGCTGTAGCTGGCCGTGCCCGAGGTCGGGACGCTGCTATCGGGCTTGTCGCCGATGAAATATACGGTGTGCGTGCCCAGTCCGTCGGTGGTGTCCTTGCGCGAGTACCACTCGCCGAACCACACGTCCTGGCTGCCGACCTGGGCGAACGCGAACACGCCCAGGCTGTCGTGGCTGCTCGGCGCGCCGCTGTACGGGAAGTTCAGCACTTTCACCGAGCCGACGCCGCCGTAGGTGGCCAGCCCCTTGAAATCCACCGGATTGTTCAGCCCGGTCGAGTTCACCGCGATGCCGGCGAATCCGGCCTGGTGCGGCCCGCCGTTGACCGTGGATTCGCCGACCTTCACGTAGGCCTCGTTGCTCGACTTGCCGACGAACGGAGCGGCATGCGCGCTGCCCAGCATGCCGGCCATGACCAGGCCGACAACGGCGGCGATGCGTGTGTTTTTCGTGTTCATGAGATGTATCCCTATGGTTGGGTTGGAACGATGAGAACGTCCGTGTCCGGAACAAGCCACACTCCTTGATGCGTCCAGGCGGTTCAGAACCTCCCGGTCAAACTGAGTTTCAGCGTCCGCCCCGGCGCCGCGACGGTCGAGCGCGTGGCGGGGTCGACGTAGTAGCGGTCGGTGAGGTTGGTGGCGGTCAGCTCCACGTCCAGGTTCTCGCGCAGCTTGTAGCTGGCGTAGGCATCCAGCAGCACCGTCCTGCCCCAGGAGAAGGGCACGTTGAAGGTGTAGACCAGCCGCCCGTCCTGGTTCTGGATCGAGTTCTCGCGGAACCAGTCCAGGTCCGGATTCCGGTACTGCTTGTAGTAGGTGACGCGGCTGCCCAGCTCGAGGCGCCGCTGCAGCAGGCGCCCGCCCAGCGACCACGTCGCCGACAGCTCCGGCGTGCTCTGGGTCAGCAGGTAGCCGCCGACGAATCCGTAGTCGACGCAGGTCGGCACGATCTGGCCACTGCCGATGACGTAGCCGTTGGTGCTGGACAGCAGCGCCGCGGTGGTCTCGTCGCAGACCTCGTTCTTCAGGCTGTAGTTGACGCCCAGGTCGGTGAACAGCCGTCCGTTGTCGTAGCGGCCCTGGAACTCGAGGCCGCGGAGGGTCTGCTTTTCGATGTTGTCGAACTTGAAGCCGGGATCGCGTTCGATCACGTCGCGCGTCTTGTTGACGTAATAGGCCAGCTTGACGTCGGCGGTGGTGTCGGCGCCGAGCAGCGGGCTCAGATCGTGGACGTAGGCCAGTTCCCAGTTGTAGGCGTGCTCGGGCCGCACGCCCCAGGGATTGAGCGAAGCGGAGAACGCCACCGTGCTCTCGAACATGCTGGGGAAGCGCAGGGTTTCGCCGTAGCGGAAATAGACGCGGCTGTAGTCGCCGAAGTTCACCGTGGCCGAGAAGAACGGCACCCAGCCATGGTCCTTGCGCTTGCGCGCGGTGGCGTCGAGGGTCTGGGTCACGGCGCTGGCGAGGCAGGTCTGCCCGGCCGTGCCGGCCAGGCCGTCCAGCGACCCATTGAGGCAGGCGTTGCCAGCCTTGGTGTAGTCGCCGTTGGCGTCCGGCTGCCACGGCACCCGGTGCTGCACCTCGTAGCTGCTGGGGACGTTCTGCAGCAGCGCGGCGGCGATCTCGTCGTACTCCTGCTGGGTGATGATCTCCAGTTCCAGCAGTTCCAGGTTGCCGGCGAGCTGGTCGGCGATCAGCGCCTCGCGCTGCTGCTGCGTGTAGGTCTCGGTCGTGCGGTAGCCGATCTCGTAGCCGGTGACCACGGACTGCCTGATCTGGCCGGCGTGCGCGTCCAGGAAGTCATCGAAGGCCCAATACGAGGCGTAGCGCGCACCGGCGCTCAGGGTCAGGAAGTCGAGCGGCCGCCATTCGAAATTGAAATTGGCCTGCCATTCCTCGCGCCGGCCTGCGCGCGGATACATGCGCCAGCCATCGCTCACGCCGAAATAGGCATCGTCCGAGCGCAGCGTCTCATGCTGGAAGTTGCCGCCCAGGGTCAGGTCGAGGCGATCGGCGAGGCGAATCCTGTTGCTCAGGGTGATGCCGTTGCGCGCGTTGCGCGCATTGGCCAGCGCGGTGTTCTTCAGCAGCGGGGCGTCGACGCCTTGCGCGTAGTTCGGAAAGCCGCCGGCGGTGTAGGTGTCGCTGATCGTCTCGGTGCGCCACAGGTTGGCGTACAGGTCGATCCAGCGGCTGTCCGCCGGCTGCCACTGATATTCCAGGTTCCACGCCTTCGCATCGACGCGGCTGGTCGGCCACTGGATGGCGGCGCGGTCCTGCGAGGCGATGATCCGCGAGGGCATCACCTCGCCGTAGTGCGAGAGGCTGTCGCGGTAGCCCGCCTGCAGCGCCTGTTCGTCGCTGGGGCGCCAGGTGGCCTTGAACAGCCAGGATTCCATCTGGCTCGACGTGTTGGTCACCTCGTTGCCGGGCAGCCAGTAGTTGGCCATCGACAGGATGTAGTCGTCGGCGGAAGAGCCTGTCGCTTTGCTGTAGTAGCCGGCGCCGCGCTTGCCGGCGTAGTAGTTGCCGCGTTCGCGATAGGCATAGGCGGCCAGCAGGTCGAGGTTCTCGGCGGGCCGCCAGCCCAGCGCGAGCCGGTACGCGTAGTCGTCGCCGTCGAGGACGTTGTAGCCCCCGCCGCCGCTGCGCGGCGTCACCAGCAGGGTGCGATCGGTGTAGGGGATGTTGGGCGTGGCCTGCGGGAAGCCCTCGACCGTGCGGTAGTCCTCCCCGGTGTGCAGGGTCGGCAGCCGCGGCGAGGTCGCGTTGCTGCTGCCCTCGAGCTTGAATTCGCCGCCGAAGCGCTGGCCTTGCTCGACGACGTCGTCCACGTCCAGGGTATCGACGACCATCGCGCCGCCGATGCCGGTGGCGACGTTGCGGGTCAGCGAGGGGCCCTTGAGGATCCGGATGCCGCCGATCAGGAACGGGTCGATGTAGTTGCGGTTGCTGGCGCCGTTGTAGCCGCGCCAGACCGTCAAGGCCTGCTCGGTGCCGTCGATGGTCACCGGCACGCGGCCGGGACCCTGGATGCCGCGGATGTTGAGGTCCAGCGCGCCGCTGTTGCGGGCGTCGCCGCTGAACACGCCGGCGACGCCGTTGAGCAGGTCCGACGGGGTGGCGCCCTTGTAGCGTTCGACCTCGGTGCGGCCGATGTACGAAGTCGACAGGTCCAGGTCGTAGATGTCGTCGTAGCCCTGGACGTCGCGTGCGCTGCCGGTGGCATCGCCGCGCGCGGCGCCGGCCACGTTCAAGGTGTCGGTGACGATCGCCGCGTCGTGTCCGCCCGGCGCGGGAGGATTGGCAAGGACGTCCAGCGTGACCGCATTGGCGCCGGTCCGCCGCGGCACCAGGCCGCTGCCCTGCAGCAGACGCTGCAGGGCCTGCTCGGCGCTGTAGTCGCCCTTCACCGCGGGAGCGACCAGGCGGTAGGGCTCCTGCCGGCTGTACAGCACCTGCAATCCGGTTTGCGCGGACAGCTTCACCAGCGCATCGGGCAGCGGCTGCGCCTCCAGATCGATGGCGTAGCGCGCCGGTTGCGTGCCGGTCGCGGCGGCCGGCGACTGCGCGTAGGTCGACGTGGCCAGGGGGAGCAGCGCCAGCGCGATGGTGCTGGAGAGCAGGGTGCGGCAGGCAGGGAGGCGGCGCCTGCGGACGGCGGTGGTGTGGAGGGACATGGAATCGGGTATCGGGAAGAAGAGGTTGTGTGATGCGAACGAAAATCATTCCGTTCTTCCTGGTAACACGGGTCCAGCCGGGTCCCACTACCCAGTCCGTTTGCCGTCTGTGTGCGGCATCAGCGGTTTTGTTTATCTTTTGTTCATTGAATGCGGCCAGGCACTGCCTGCGCCGGCGCTGGCCGGTACACGACGGTCACCCATCCCAGGCGCACCGCGTCGAGCTGCAAACTGTCCAGCAGCAGCTGCAGGCTGGCGTCCGGATCGGCGATGCTGAACGAGCCGGAGACCGGGAGTGCGCGCACGTCGTCGCCATGCACCTGCACGATACCGTTGCGGTAGCGCGCGAGTTCGTCGACGACCTGCGACAGCGGCGTGTTGTAGAAGACCAATTGCCGCCGCCGCCAGGCGATCGCCGCGCGCGGATCGTGCACGGCCTCGCGCTGCACGGCGGCGCCCGCCAGCCATGCGCTTTGCCCGGCGGCGAGCACCGCGCCGGTTCCCCCGGCAGGCGGGCTGACGGCGACGCGGCCTTCGACCACGCTGACCCGGGCGCTGGCGTCGTCGAGACGGACGTTGAAGGCGGTCCCCAGCACGCGCGCGCTGCCGCCGGCGCTGTCCACCACGAAAGGACGGTGCATGTCGCGCGCGACCTGGAAGAAGGCTTCGCCGCGCAGCAGCCTGACCGTGCGCAGGTCCTTGCGCATGTGCACGGCGATGGCGCTGTCGGTATTGAGGGTGACGACGCTGCCGTCCTCCAGCTGCAGCCGCCGCATCGCGCCGACCTGGGTGTAGGCGTCGCTGCGCAGGCGGTCCAGGCCGCCGCCGCCCAGCCAGCCGCCCGCGGCGATCGCCAGGGCCAGGCTGGCCACGGCGGCGTGCAGCAGCCGGCGCCTGCGTCGGCCGCGCACCACTGCAGCGGGTGCGGGCGGCACCCGCGGCGCCGGTGCCGACAGCGTCGCAGCCGGAGCCGGAGCCCCCGCGGCGCGCGGCGCCTCCGCGTCCAGCTGGTCGGCGAGGTCGGTGACGGGTTGTTCCAACAGGCCCAGGAACGCGCGTGCCGACGCCATCGCCGCGGCACGGGCAGCGGGGGCGGCGGCGAGCCAGGCCAGGTGGCGGCGCACTAGGTCCGGGTCCTCCGGCGCTTCGTCCAGGTGCAGGACCCAATGGATCGCCTGGTCGAACAGGTCGTCGTCGACGGGAGGTGTGGCGGGCATCGTCTGCCTATCCGTTAAGGAATGGGTGGCCGCCAGCGGCGAGCGGAACGGGGCTATGGAACGGGCTATAGAAATGCTGACGGGTCCAGCGCGATCGATCCCTTAGTCGCCCGCGCTCACACGTCCCGGCCCGCGTCGCGCAGCCGCCGCCGGCAATGGGCGACGGCGACGGCGATGTGCTTTTCCACGGTGCGCGGCGAGATGCTTAATTGCTCGGCGATCTGCGCCATGCTCAGGCCGCGGCCGCGGAACAGGATGAACACCCGCCGCGCCTGCGCCGGCAGGTCGCGTACCGCCTGTTGCAGGACCGCGTACTCCTGCTCGCTCAGCGCCACCTGGTAGGGCGACGGCGCCGGGCTGGCAATGTCCTCGTGTTTTTCCGCAGAAGAGAGGAAGCGGTTGCGGGACGCCGCCAGCCGGTGCCGGTCGATCGCGAGGTTGTCGACGATCCGGCGCAGGTAGGTGACCGGGTCGCGCACCGCGGCGGTCCCGGCGCCGGAGTCGGCGCGCGAGGCCAGGCGGAGCCACGCATCGTGCAGCAGGTCGTCTGCGGCAGCGGCGTACTTGCGCGAGGCGTATCGGCGCAGCTCCTCGTAGCTGTTTTCCAGCTCGGCCGCCAGCGGGGCGGCGTCGGCCGGAGGCGACGGAACCGACATGGCGTGCGTCCAGACCTGCGGTAAGAGCGCCATTGTGGTTCAGATGAGAGTTATTCTCAATTGCGGCGTCATCGTGCAAGCGCATGCAGCGCCCGTGTCCGTCGCGGCCTGGAGGAGGCAGCGCACGCGTTCGTTGGCGAATAGCGATAGGGATCAGTCGCTTCGGTTCGGCGACGACGGCAGGCACTGCGCCGGCCGCGCCGTGTCGCTTGCGGTGGCGGCTGGGGCTGGTATCGTGCGCCGCCCGACTCCATCGACCGAGACCTGAGCGATGCGTGGCACTCTCTACATCGTTGCGGCGCCTTCCGGCGCCGGCAAGAGCAGCATCGTCAACGCCACGTTGGCGCGCGATCCGCAGATCGCGCTGTCGATCTCGTTCACCTCGCGCGCGCCGCGGCCGGGCGAGCGCCACGCCGAGCACTACCACTTCGTGTCCGCCGACGCGTTCCAGGGCATGATCGATGCCGGCGACTTCTTCGAGTACGCCCGCGTCCACGGCGACTGGAAGGGCACGGCGCGGCAATCGGTGGAGCCGCAATTGGCCGCCGGCCACGACGTGCTGCTGGAGATCGACTGGCAGGGCGCGCGCCAGGTGCGGGCCAAGGTGCCCGACGCGGTCAGCGTGTTCATCCTGCCGCCGTCGCGGGCGGCGCTGGAGCAGCGTATGCGCAAGCGCGGCCAGGACAGCGAGGCGGTGATCGCGCAGCGGCTGGCCGCGGCGCGCGAGGAGATGTCGCACTACGCCGACTTCGATTACGTGATCGTCAACGAGGATTTCGACACCGCGGTGGACGAGATGTGCGCGATCTTCGTCGCCAGCCGCCTGCGCCGGCTGCCGCAGCAGCAGCGCCACGCCGACCTGATCGCGGCGCTGCTGCAGGATCAGCCAACTGGCTGATTCCAAAGGAAACTGAATAACGGCCGGTTGATTTCGGCCGGTGCGCGGCCTACAATCGCCGCCCTTTCCCTCATTCGAGCGCGCGGCCGTCGCCGGCCCGCCGGGAGCCCGCATGGCCCGCATCACCGTAGAAGATTGCCTGGAAGTCGTTAACAACCGTTTCGAGCTGGTCATGATGGCGTCCAAGCGCGCCCGCCAGCTGGCCAACGGCGTGCAGGCCACGCTCGACAACACCGAATCGGCCGACAAGCCGACCGTGCTGGCGCTGCGCGAGATCGCCGCGCGCAAGATCGACAACGCGCTGATCGACGAAGTCGAGAAGGCCGAGCGCGAGCGCGCCGAGCGCGAAGCACTGGAGTGGGCCGCGGCCGAAGTCGTCGCCGACGAGGACATGTCCAAGAACGACGACTGATCGCGCACGTCGCGTTCCGATCGCCGCCGAAACAGCCCGCATCCGCGGGCTGTTCCGTTTTGCGGGTTTGCCGTCCTCGCGCCGCTGGCATAGTCTTCGCGCATGAACCCAGGCCCTTCTGCCCAGGTCGCCACTGCCGCGCTGTCGTCGGCCAGCGAGGCGATCCCCGACTACGTCCTGCAACTCGAGCGCAGCGCCAGCTATCTGCCGGCCGAGCAGATCCCGCTGCTGCGGCGCGCGTGGGAAGTGGGCGCGGCCGCGCACGCCGGGCAGACCCGCAAGTCGGGCGAGCCGTACATCACCCATCCGGTGGCGGTTGCCGGCGTGCTGGCCGAACTCGGCCTGGACGTGGAAGCGCTGATCGCCGCGATCCTGCACGACACCATCGAAGACACGCCGCTGACCCGCGCCGAACTGGCGGCCGAGTTCGGCGAGGCGGTCGCCGAACTGGTCGACGGCGTCACCAAGCTGGACAAGCTGAAGTTCCGCGACCGCCAGGAAGCGGCGGCCGAAAGCTTCCGCAAGATGCTGCTGGCGATGTCGCGCGACCTGCGCGTGATCATGATCAAGCTCGCCGACCGCCTGCACAACATGCGCACGCTTGGCGCGCAGAGCGCCGAGGCGCGCAGCCGCATCGCCCGCGAGACGCTGGAGATCTACGCGCCGATCGCCCAGCGCCTGGGCATGAGCCTGATGAAGTCCGAGCTGCAGAACCTCGGCTTCCGCGCGCTGCATCCGTGGCGCCATGCGATCATCGAAAAGCACATCCGCAGCCAGCCGGTGGTGCGCCGCGAGTCGATGGCGCAGGTGGAGGTGCAGCTGTCGCAGCGGCTGGCCAAGGACGGGCTGGAGCACCGCCTGGTCAGTCGGATCAAGACCCCGTGGAGCATCTACAACAAGATGCGCGACGAGAACAAATCTTTTGACCAGGTGATGGACGTGTTCGGCTTCCGCCTGGTGGTGCGCGGGGTGCCCGATTGCTACCACGCGTTGGGCGCGGTGCACGCCACGTTCAAGCCGCTGGACGCGCGCTTCCGCGACTTCATCGCCATTCCCAAGGCCAACGGCTACCAGTCGCTGCACACGGTGCTGTTCGGTCCCTACGGCTCGCCGATCGAAGTGCAGATCCGCACCGAGGAAATGGACCTGATCGCCGAGCGCGGCGTGGCCGCGCACTGGACCTACAAGTTCGGCGGCGAATCGCCGAACAGCGCGCAGAGCCGCGCGCACGCGTGGATCGTGGAGCTGATCGAATCGCAGCGCGCCGCCGGTTCGTCGCTGGAGTTCCTCGACAACGTCAAGGTCGACCTGTTCCCGGACGAGGTCTACCTGTTCACGCCGAAGGGCAAGATCCTCGCGCTGCCGCGCAATTCCACCGCGCTGGATTTCGCCTACGCCGTGCATACCGACGTCGGCAACCGCGCGGTGGCCTCGCGGGTGGACAAGAAGCTGGTGCCGCTGCGCACCAAGCTGGTCAGCGGGCAGACCGTGGAAGTGATCACCGCGCGTTCGGCCACGCCCAAGCCGCAGTGGCTGGAGTTCGTGGTCAGCAGCAAGGCGCGCACCGCGATCCGCCACCAGCTCAAGCAGCTCGAGCACGAGGACGCGGTGCAGCTCGGCCACCGCATGCTCGACCGCGCGCTGGAGGCGATGGACAGTTCGCTGGAGCGCCTGCCCAAGGGGCGGCTGGATTCGTTCCTCAGCGAGCACCGCTATCCGCGCCTGGAGGCGCTGCTGGCCGACATCGCGCTGGGCAACTGGATGCCGAACCAGGCCGCGCAGGCGCTGATGGCCTATGCGGAACTGCGCGGTGGCGGCCTGTCCAAGCATTCGCAGGAAAAGATCCTGATCAACGGCACCGAGCGCGGCGTGGTCAGCTTCGCCAACTGCTGCCAGCCGATTCCCGGCGACGAGATCATGGGCTACCACACCGCCGGCAAGGGCATCGTGGTGCACCGGCTGGACTGCCCGAACCTGGCCGAACTGCGCAAGTCGCCCGAGCGCTGGGTGCCGATCGGCTGGGACACCAGCGTCATCGGCGACTACGACACCGCATTGGTGGTGGACGTGGAGAACCGCACCGGCGTGCTGGCGCAACTGGCCGCGGCGATCGCGCAGAGCCAGTCCAACATCGAGCGCGTGGACTACCTGGACCGTGACTTCAACGCCGCGGTACTGCGCTTCAACATCCAGGTCCGCGATCGCAACCACCTGGCCGAAGTGATGCGCCGGCTGCGGCGGCTGACGGCAGTGCAGAGTGTGCGCAGGCAGTAGTGGGGCCGGGACTCGGGGCTCGGGACCGGGGACTCGGGGGATGGTCGCAAGAGCGCTGCATTTTTGCTTTTCTGTAGGAGGGGCTTTAGCCCCGACGCCTTACCGATAACGCGTCGGGGCTAAAGCCCCTCCTACAGAAAAGCGGTTGTGCGGTAGCCGCAAAAAAGGCCGCTTTTTCTGCAAAAAAAAGCGGCCTTCTTGCATCAAATCGCTTGACAGCGATTTCCCCCGGGACATCATCCTGCCGTCCCGAGTCCCGAGTCCCGAGTCCCGAGTCCCGAGTCCCGAGTCCCGAGTCCCGAGTCCCGAGTCCCGAGTCCCGAGTCCCGAGTCCCGAGTCCCGAGTAAAATACCTACCCATTCTTCCGTTGGAGCCGCCATGTCCCGCCAGATCATCCACACCGAGCAGGCGCCGGCCGCGATCGGGCCGTATTCGCAGGCCGTGCGCGCCGGCAACACGGTGTACTTCTCCGGGCAGATCCCGCTGGATCCGGCGACCGGTGAGGTCGTGCCCGGCGATATCGGCGTGCAGGCGCGCCGCGCCTTCGACAACCTCAAGGCGGTGGCCGAGGCGGCGGGCGGTTCGTTGGACCGGATCGTGCGGCTGGGCCTGTACCTGACCGACCTGTCGCAGTTCGCCCAGGTCAATGCGGTGATGCAGGAGTATTTCCAGGCGCCGTTCCCCGCGCGTTCCACCGTCGAAGTGTCCGGCCTGCCGAAGGGCGTCGGTTTCGAGGTCGATGCGGTGATGGTGCTCGACTGACCCTCGCCCGTGCCGCGCGTGCAGGTTCCGGCGCCGGCGCTGTCGGCGGCAGGCGAGGCGCCGTTGTCGGCGCTGC
The DNA here is from genome assembly GCF_031455575.1 of Xanthomonas sp. 1678. Classification (NCBI taxonomy): domain Bacteria; kingdom Pseudomonadati; phylum Pseudomonadota; class Gammaproteobacteria; order Lysobacterales; family Lysobacteraceae; genus Xanthomonas; species Xanthomonas sp. 1678. Next base: position 632,216 of record NZ_JAVDSZ010000002.1, read on the forward strand.
CGGGCGTCGGCCCGAAGGTCGCCGAGAAGTTCGCCGCGCGCGGCCTGCTGACGCTGCAGGACCTGTGGCTGCACCTGCCGCTGCGCTATGAGGACCGAACCCGGCTGACCCCGGTGGCGGCGCTGCAGCCGGGCATCCCGGCGCAGGTCGAGGTGCGGGTGGAGGCGGTGGATCGCGGGTTCCGCTACCGGCCGATGCTGCGCGTGGCGGTGGCCGACGATTCGCGCGGCACGCTGGTGCTGCGCTTCTTCCAGTTCCGCGCCGCGCAGGTGGCGCAATTCGCGGTGGGCGCGCGGCTGCGCGCGTTCGGCACACCCAAGCCGGGCCAGCACGGCCTGGAGATGGTGCATCCGAGCTACCAGATCCTCGGCGGCGACGACACCGTGGGGCTGGACGACAGCCTGGACCCGGTCTACCCGGCGGTCGAGGGCATCGGCCCGGCGACGCTGCGCAAGCTGATCGGCCAGGCGCTGGACCGGCTGCCCGCCGAAGCGTCGCTGGAGCTGTTGCCGGCGGCGATGCTGGTCGAACTGGGCCTGCCCTCGCTGCGCAGCGCGCTGCTGATCGCGCACCGGCCGCCACCGCAGGCCGACCTGGGCGCGCTCGCCGCCGGCCTGCATCCGGCGCAGCAGCGGCTGGCGCTGGAAGAACTGCTGGCCCACCACCTGAGCCTGCGCCGGCAGCGCATCGCGCTGCAGCGCCAGCGTTCGCCGTCGCTGCGCGGCCGCGGCCTGCTGGCCAAGCGCCTGCAGCAGTCGCTGCCGTTCCAGCTCACCGGCGCGCAGCAGCGGGTGTACGCGCAGATCCGCGCCGATCTGGAAAAGCCCTCGCCGATGCTGCGCCTGGTGCAGGGCGACGTCGGCAGCGGCAAGACCGTGGTCGCGGCGCTGGCGGCGATGCTCGCGGTGGACAAGGGCAAGCAGGCGGCGCTGGCGGCGCCGACCGAACTGCTCGCCGAGCAGCACCTGGCCAACCTGCGCGCCTGGCTGGAACCGCTCGGCATCCGCGTCGCCTGGCTGGCCGGCAAGGTCACCGGCAAGGCGCGCGCCGCGGTGCTGGCGCAGATCGCTTCGGGCGAGGCGCAGGTGGTGGTTGGCACCCACGCGCTGATGCAGGCCGCGGTGGCCTTCCACGATCTGGCCCTGGCCATCGTCGACGAGCAGCACCGCTTCGGCGTGCACCAGCGCCTGGCCTTGCGCGACAAGGGCGCCACCGGCGCCGGCGTGCCGCACCAACTGGTGATGACCGCCACTCCGATCCCGCGCACGCTGGCGATGGCCGCGTATGCCGACCTGGACGTGTCGGCGATCGACGAGCTGCCGCCCGGGCGCACGCCGGTGCAGACCATCGTGCTCAGTGCCGAGCGCCGCCCGGAGCTGGTGCAGCGCATCCGCGTGGCCTGCGCCGAAGGCCGCCAGGCGTACTGGGTGTGCACCCTGATCGACGAAACCGAGGACAGCGACAAGCCGGCGCAGGGGCAGGGCGGCGGCGCCGGCAACCGCATCGACGCCACGGCCGCGCAGGCCACCTTCGAGGCGTTGTCGGCGCAGCTGCCGGAGCTGAAGGTGGGGCTGGTGCACGGCCGCATGAAGGGCGCCGAGAAGCAGGCGGCGATGCGCGCGTTCAAACAGGGCGAGATCGACCTGCTGGTCGCCACCACGGTCATCGAGGTCGGCGTCGACGTGCCCAACGCGTCGCTGATGATCATCGAGAACGCCGAGCGCCTGGGCCTGGCGCAACTGCACCAGCTGCGCGGCAGGGTCGGGCGTGGCGCGGCCGCATCGAGTTGCGTGCTGATGTATCAAGCGCCGTTGTCGGCGATGGCGCGGCAGCGCCTGCAGACCATGCGCCAGACCAACGACGGCTTCGTCATCGCCGAGAAGGACCTGGAGCTGCGCGGCCCCGGCGAACTGCTCGGCACCCGCCAGACCGGCCTGGCTGCCTTCCGCGTCGCCGACCTGGCGCGCGACGCCGGCCTGCTGCCGCGCGTGCACGCGCTGGCCGAGCGGCTGCTGACCGAGTCGCCGGCCCTGGCCGATCGCATCGTCGCGCGCTGGGTGGGTGGGGCGGCGCGGTTTGCGGGGGCTTAGTTGGCGGGACCAGGGACCGGGGACCGGGGACCCGGAAAGGCAGCGGTGTCGGTGCGTAGGGGGTTTGCACTTTCACGGGCGATTCCATGCGCGGGGATTCATACCGCGCTTGACAGGCGATCGCGGCCAAAGATCCTTGCCCGGTCCCCGGTCCCCGGTCCCCGGTCCCCGGTCCCCGGTCCCGCTTCCCACTCCCTCGCCGCAATGCCAGACTCGGCGGCCGAATGGACTGATGAAGAATCGCGCATGAGCGACAAGATTCCCCTGTTGATCGACACCGATCCCGGCGTGGACGACGCCCTGGCCCTGTTGATGGCCTTCGCCGATGAGCGCCACGAGGTGGTCGGCCTGACCATCGCCGCCGGCAACGTCGGTCTGCAGCACACCGTGCGCAATGCGCTGAAGCTGTGCGAAGTGGCCGGGCGCGAGGATGTGCCGGTGTACGCCGGCTGCGCCGATCCGTTGCTGCATCCGGCGGTCGACGCCGCTCACGTGCACGGCGTGGATGGGTTCGGCGATGTCGGCCTGGCGCCGTCGGCGCGTGCCGCCGAGCGCGAGCACGCGGCTCTGGCGATCCTGCGCCTGTCGCACCAGTACGCTGGTTCGCTGCTGCTGGTCGCGCTCGGCCCGCTGACCAACGTCGCGCTGGCGCTGAAGCTGGATCCGACCCTGCCGCAGCGGGTGCGCCGCTTCGTGGTGATGGGCGGGGCGATCACCTGCCACGGCAACATCACCCCGGCCGCCGAGTTCAACATCGCCTTCGATCCGGAAGCGGCGCACATCGTGTTTTCCGGGTTCCCGCACATCGAGGTCGCCGACTGGGAGGCCACCGTCGCCCATGGCCTGCCGCACCGCGAGGTCGAACAGTGGCTGGCGGCGGACGCCGACAAGGCGCGCTTCTACGAGGAGATCTCGCGCAAGACCCGGCTGTGGTCGGAGGATTCGCGCGGCGAGTACTGGTATGCCGCCGATGCGCTGGCGATGGCCTGGGCGCTGCAGCCCGACGGCGCGTTGGAGGTGCAGTCGCGGCCGCTGCAGGTCGAACTGGCCGGGGTCCACAGCCGCGGCGCCACCCTGGTCGACTGGAACCGCCAGCTCGGCCTGGCCGACAACACGGCGCTGCTGATCCGCTACGACCAGGCCCGCTTCCAGGCGCTGGCGCGCGCGGCGGTGGGCGCCGGCTGAGCCGGGGCCTGTCGGCGCTATCGGGGCGGATCCCCCGATGGTGCCGGCGAGGCTTGTCCCGGGATCCGGGACGCGGGACTCAGGACTCAGGACTCAGGACTCGGGACTCGGGACTCGGGACTCGGGACTCGGGACTCGGGATTTTCAGAGAGTACGAAGCATGGGAGGCAGGGAGGGGCCGGTGCAGGCCTTGCCCTGAGCGCGGGCGCCCGCCTCGCGTTCTCGGCACCGCATATTCGGTGCAGGTTGTTCTTGCGCGCAGGCCCGGGGAGTTGCTATAGTTTCCCTCTTGTCCAGCAGCCCCTACGGTGCGAGCCCATGAAGGCCGACCTCCATCCCCAGTACCACAACGTCGTGTTCCACGACGTCACCTCCGATTTCAAGATCCTGACCCGTTCGACCATGTCCTCGAAGGACAAGGTCAAGTGGGAGGACGGCGAAGAGTATCCGCTGATCAAGGTCGAAATCTCCTCGGCTTCGCATCCGTTCTATACGGGCAAGCACAAGGTCATCGACACCAGCGGCCGCATCGACAAGTTCCAGAAGCGCTACGCGCGCTGATCGAGCGGTCGAAGTGGTAGAAGACGGCCGCGCCCTGCGCGGCCGTCTTTTTTGGCGTTCCCGATCCGTCGATTCCCGGTCCGTCGCGGCCTGCGTAGATCTTCCCGTCCGATGGCGGCGAGGATGCAACGCTGTGTCGCCGCGGGCCTGCGCTTTGCGGCGTGACGAGCAACGACTCAAATGTTGCTGTGCGATAATGGCGCGATCCGTGGTAATTGCCGTGGACTTCCTTCACGCGTCTGTTCGCAAAGTACGGGCAGGCGCCTTCCACTGAGGAGCGCACACTGTGTCCGATCTTGATCAGGTCACGCTGAATGCCGGCGACAAGTCGGTCGTTCTGCCGGTACTCAAACCCACCTTGGGCAACGATTGCGTCGACATTTCCAAGTTGACCAAAGAAACCGGTCTGTTCACCTACGACTCGGGCTTCACCGCGACCGCCAGCTGCAAGTCGGCGATCACCTACATCGATGGCGACAACGGCGTGCTGCTGTACCGCGGCTACCCGATCGAGCAGCTGGCCGAGAAGTCCAACTTCCTCGAAGTGGCCTACCTGCTGATGAACGGCGAACTGCCCACCGCCGACGAATTCAAGACCTTCGACCACGAAGTGACGCATCACACGATGATGCACGAGTCGCTGAAGAACTTCCTCGGCGGCTTCCGCCACGACGCGCACCCGATGGCGATGATGGCCGGCACGGTGGCCTCGCTGTCGGCGTTCTACCACGACACGCTGGACCTCAACGATCCGGAGCAGCGGCGCCTGGCCGCGATCCGCCTGATCGCCAAGGTGCCGACGATCGCCGCCGCGGCGCACCGCTATTCGATCGGCTGGCCGATCCGCTACCCGCGCAACAATCTCGGCTACGTCGACCGTTTCCTGCACATGATGTTCGAAGTGCCGAGCGAGCAGCTGGAGATGAATCCGGTCGTGGCCAAGGCGCTGGACCTGCTGTTCATCCTGCACGCCGACCACGAGCAGAACGCCTCGACCTCGACCGTGCGCCTGGTCGGCTCCACCGGCGCCAACCCGTACGCCTCGGTCGCCGCCGGCATCACCGCGCTGTGGGGCCCGGCGCATGGCGGCGCCAACGAAGCCGTGCTGAAGATGCTGGAAGAGATCGGTACCGCCGACAACGTCGAGAGCGCCGTGGCCAAGGCCAAGGACAAGAACTCGAGCTTCCGCCTGATGGGCTTCGGCCACCGCGTCTACAAGAACTTCGATCCGCGCGCCAAGATCATCCGCGAGATGACCCACAAGGTGCTGGGCGAACTGGGCGTCAACGATCCGTTGCTGGAAGTGGCGCTGAAGCTGGAAGAGGCCGCGCTGAAGGACGACTACTTCGTGCAGCGCAAGCTGTACCCGAACGTCGACTTCTACTCGGGCATCATCTACAAGGCGCTGAACATTCCGGTGGAGATGTTCACCGTGATGTTCGCCATCGCGCGCACCGCCGGCTGGGTGTCGCATTGGCTGGAGCAGCAGGTCGACCCGGAAATGAAGATCGGCCGTCCGCGCCAGATCTACACCGGCTACGACAAGCGCGACTACAAGGCCGACGGCCAGCGCTGATCGCGCTGCCGTTGATCCGTCGCAAGAACGCCCCGCTTTGCGGGGCGTTTTTTATGGGGCGGACTGTGTGCGACGGCTTTTCCGGGGCGCCTCTCGTCGCGACTGGAGGCGCTCCCGCGGCCTTGCGTGCAGGCGCCGCGCCGAAGCGCTTTTCATGTGGGAGCGACTTCAGTCGCGACGCGCGTGACATGGAATGCCCACTGCGGCCGATGGCTTGATGCCGCCCAAGCGCCTTCCACAGGCACCGCTGCGCGATGGCATCATCGCGTGGCAGGCTCTGGCTCGAGCCGCACTAGTGCTCGACCGGCACTTCGATCTGCGCCACCAGCGCATGGCTGTCGGCCTCGTGCATGCGCGCGATGCCATCGAGGTCGAGCAGGTAGAAGTGGCCGCGATCGGTCAGGAAGTGCCAGGCCAGCACCTGGCCGCCGTTGTGCGCGTGGCTTGGGTCGCCCGCGGTGACCCTGTCCAGCGTGTGCCCGCTGTCGGCGCACAGGCGGCGGATCAGTTTCATGTAGCGCGGTTCGTTCTCCAGCGCTGCGGCGACGCGCGCATGGCGATCGGGCAGGGCCGCGGCACGGCGCTCGACCTCGGCCTGCATCTCTTCGATCGACAGCACCACCAGTTGCGGGTGCGTGCGCAGCCAGGCCGAGTTCAACGCGATCAGGTCTTCTTCTTCCGCCAGCGCATGGAAGGCGTCGCCATGCTGGTCGAGCGCGTCGCGCGCGGGGTTGTCGCCGAAGTAGTCGCCATCCATGAACGCCTGCAGCGTGTCCTCGTCCATCCGCTCCAACAGCGCGCGGCTGGCCGCGTACAGCGCCGCATGCCGCGGCGCCTGCATCGCCTGCAGCCCGCGCCCGACCTGGTCCAGCACCACCGGGTCGGCATTGCAGTTGTAGACGAACTGGGCGAAGCCGCCGTTTTCCACCTGCGCCACGTAGAAGTCGACGTAGTAGCTGCACATCGCCTCGGCGGCGATCTCGTCCGGGCGCAGCCATTGGTCGAGCTGGGCGTTGATGAAGCTGATGTTGGACTGGATCGGCGCGTACGCATCGTCGCTGTCGAAGCTGTTGCGTGAGATGACGATGGCGCTGGCGGGAATGGCGGGCATGCAGTGGGTCCGGTGGCGAGGGGGTGTGCGCGGGACGCGCGGCGCGGCGGCGCTCAGCGCCGCTGCTGGTAGTCGGCGATGTCCTGCTCGGTCAGCAGCTGCCGCAGCTGGCTGTCCGAGGCGCGCCGCATCGGCTTCTCGTCGACCTGCGACAGCGGCGCCTGGCGCAGCGCGTCGTAAGGCAGCACGGTCAGGTCGAAGCTCAGTTCCTCGGCGGCGAACAGCCACACCGGGAAGTCCTCGCTGCGTTCGCGGTCCAGGCGCAGCCGGCGCGTGCGCGATTCGGCCGGGATCCGGTGTTCTTCGAGAAAGCGCGCCACCGCGTCGGCGTCGTCGCTGTGCAGGTGCAATTGCACGGGACTGTTCGCATCGGCGGTGCCGTCGTACACCGGGCCGACCAGGCGCGGCGCGAACGCGTGCAGGAAGTCCATCGCGCGCAACGCGGCCTCGCGGCGCAGGCGCAGGCCACCGGCGTGGTCGGGTCCAGCGAACAGGCGCTGGTACTCGCGCAGCGCATCCTCGATCTCGCGGTTGCGCGGCAGCGAGGCGTCGTCGTGGATGCCGAGCCGTTCGGCGGCCTTCAATTTGGCCTGGTGGAAATCGCGGATGCCGCCTTCGGCCATTAGCCGGGCGGCTTCGTGGGCCAGCCGGCGGCGGCGTTCGTGCGTGCGGGTCTGGGCATGTTGCCGAGCGTGGTGCATGGGGCCGCCTCCCTCAAAGCCTGCCCCGACTGTACAACAGCGCGGTGACGTCGGCATGCAGCGCGGTTGCGCGCTGCAGCCGGTTCGAATCGCGCTCGGCTACGCAGCGTCCGCCAGCCATCGCCGCCTCGGCGCCGGGTCCCCGCCGAGTCCCGAGTCCCTGGTCCCGAGTCCGGAGCCCTTAGAAGATATCGAACGCTGCGTCGTCGGTCTTCTGGTCCTGCAGGCCGTAGTCGAACTCCTGGATGCGATCCATGTCCTCGACCTTGACCCACTCGGTGGCGCCGTTGAGCGAGGCCTGGACCATGCCGGCCGGCGGGTCGTTGCTGGCGATCGGCTTGTCCTTCAGCGCCACGCGCATGTACTCGATCCAGATCGGCAGCGCCGCCTTGCCGCCGTATTCGCGGTAGCCGAGCGAACGGAAGTCGTCGCGGCCGACCCACACGGTGGTCACGTAGGGGCCGCCGAAGCCGGAGAACCAGGCATCGCGGTGGTCGTTGGTGGAGCCGGTCTTGCCGCCGATGTCCTCGCGGCCCAGTACCTTGGCGGCGGTGCCGGTGCCGCGCTGGACCACGTCGCGCATCATCGAGACCAACTGGTAGGCGGTGCGCTCGTCGATCGCGCGCGGCGCCACCTTGGCCTCGGGATCGGCCGGCGCCGTCTCGGCCACGGCCGGGGCCGCCGCGGCGGTCGCCGCAGGCTTGGGCGCTGGCGGCGGCGTTGCCGCACCGAAGTTGAAGCCGTCGACCACCTGGCTGGCCGGAGTGGCGCTGCCACCGACGCTGCCGCAGCTGCGGCAGGCGGTCGGCGCGTGCTCCTGGAACAGCACATTGCCGTCGCGGTCGGTGACCTTGTCGATGATCCAGGTGTCCACCCTGGAGCCGCCGTTGGCGAAGACCGCATAGCCGCGCGCCACCGACAGCGGGGTCAGCGACGCGGTGCCCAGCGACATCGACAGGTTGGGCGGCAGCTCGGCTTCCTGGAAGCCGAACTGGCTGATGTACTTGCGCGCGAAGTCCACGCCGATGCTGTCGAGCAGGCGCACCGAGACCAGGTTGCGCGACTGCACCAGCGCCTCGCGCAGGCGCATCGGGCCGCGGAAGCCGCCGCCGTCGTTCTGCGGCGACCAGGTCTTGCCGCGGCGGTCGCGAAACACCACCGGCGCGTCGAGCACGATCGACGCCGGATTGAAGCCCTTCTCGAACGCGGCCGCGTACAGGAACGGCTTGAAGCTGGAGCCGGGCTGGCGCCGCGCCTGGGTGGCGCGGTTGAACTTGTTGCCGGCGTAGCTGAAGCCGCCGACCAGGGCGCGCAGCGCGCCGTTGTTGGCGTCCAGCGACACCAGCGCCGACTGTCCGCGCGGCAACTGGGTGACTTCCCACTCGCCCGGCTTGTCGCCGGCCTGGATCCGCACCAGGTCGCCGCGCTTGAGCAGCGCGGCCGGGCTGCGCCCGGTCCAGCGGCTGGAGGCGACCGGCAGCACCAGCTCGGTCTTGTTGGCGAGCACCACGCTGGCGCTGCCGTCGCTGCCGGTGGCGGCGACGATGCTCGGCAGCATGCCGCCCTGCGCATTGATGCCGGCCAGGTGGCCGGCCAGCGCGGCCGCGTCGGCGTCGGCGGCCACGTCGAAATGCTTCTCCACGCCATTCCAGCCATGGCGCCGGTCGTAGATCACCAGGCCTTTGCGCACCGCCTGGTTGGCGGCGGCCTGCAGTTCGGTGTCGATGGTGGTGGTGACGTGGTAGCCCTTGTCGAGCACGTCGCCGCCGAAGCGCGCGATCATCTCCTGGCGCACCAGCTCGGCCACGTAGGGCGACTCGACCTCGACCGGGCGCTCGTGCGGCGTGGCGTGCATCGGCACCGCCTTGGCGGCGTCGGCCTCGGCCTGGGTGACGAAGCCCAGCGACGCCATGCGGCTGAGCACGTAGTTGTCGCGGCGCTGCTTGGCGCGCTCGGGATTGCTGATCGGGTTGCCGCTGGACGGGAACTTGGGGATGCCGGCCAGCGAGGCCATCTCGTCCAGGCTCAGTTCGTTGAGCTTCTTGCCGTAGTAGTACTCGGCCGCGGCGGCGATGCCGTAGGCGCGGTTGCCGAAGAAGCTCTTGTTGAGGTACAGCTCGAAGATCTCGTCCTTGCTCAGCTCGGCCTCGATCTTGCGCGCCAGCAGGATCTCGGCCAGCTTGCGCGTATAACTGTATTCGGAGCTCAGGAAGAACTGGCGGGCGACCTGCTGGGTGATGGTCGAGCCGCCCGGCACGCGCTTGTCGCTGGTGGTGGCCAGCAGCCACACCGCGCGGGCGATGCCTTTGTAGTCGACTCCGCCGTGCTGGTAGAAGCGCGCGTCCTCGGTGGCCAGGAACGCCTGCTTCAGCCGCTCCGGCACGTCCTTCATGGTGATCGGATAGCGCCGCGTCTCGCCGAACAGGGCCATCAGCTTGCCGTCGCTGGCATAGACGTACATGGGCTCCTGCAGCTCCACCTGGCGCAGCGTCTGCACGTCGGGAAGCTTGGAGGAGACGACGTAATACAGCCCGCCGGCGGCGGCTGCTCCGACCAGGGCGAGGACGACAAACGTGACCAGCGCCCAGCGCAGCCAACGACGAAAACGGGGCATCGACAGAGATTCCGATTGCAGATTTCTTGGGCGCAGAGTATAGAGTACGGCGGGGAACGGCTGGGGCCGATTCCGGGGATGCGAAGGGTTGCCGCCACAAGACATGACGTGACCGAGGTCACGACATGCCGAGGGTGGTTGCCAATTGCAAAAAATTTGTTATTAATGCGCGGACGCAAGATTGGCGTCCAAGTGCCCGTCGGCAGGGGAAAATCCGTGGGGCTTATCCCAAAGAGTCAGCAACCGCTGATCGGCGTCGATATCAGTTCGACTGCGGTCAAGCTGTTGCAGCTGTCGCGTAGCGGCAACCGGTTCCGCGTAGAGCACTACGCCGTGGAACCCTTGCCGCCCAACGCCGTGGTCGAGAAGAACATCGTCGAGGTCGAAGCCGTGGGCGAGGCGATTCGCCGCGCCGTGACCCGTTCCGGCACCCGCGCCAAGCATGCCGCGGCGGCGGTGGCCGGCTCGGCGGTGATCACCAAGCTGATCCCGATGCCGGCCGAGCTCGACGAGAACGAGCTGGAAGCGCAGGTCGAGCTGGAGGCGGTCAACTACATCCCGTACCCGATCGACGAAGTGAACCTGGACTTCGAGGTGCTGGGCAGCATCCCCAACAACCCGGAGATGGTGCAGGTGCTGCTGGCCGCGTCGCGCTCGGAGAACGTGGAGCTGCGCCAGTCGGCGCTGGAACTCGGCGGCCTGATCGCCAGGGTCATGGACGTGGAGGCCTTCGCGGTCGAGAACGCGTTCGCGCTGGTGGCCAGCGAGCTGCCGGTGGCCGCAGATGGCGTCGTCGCCCTGGTCGATATCGGCGCCACCATGACCACGCTCAACGTGTTGCGCGGCGGACGCAGCCTGTACAGCCGCGAACAGGTATTCGGCGGCAAGCAGCTGACCGACGAAGTGATGCGCCGCTACGGCCTGACCTACGAGGAAGCCGGCATGGCCAAGCGCCAGGGCGGGCTGCCGGAAAGCTACGAGATCGAAGTGCTGGAGCCGTTCAAGGAGGCGACGGTGCAGCAGATCAGCCGCCTGCTGCAGTTCTTCTATGCAGGCAGCGAATTCAACCGGGTCGACCACATCGTGCTGGCCGGCGGCTGCGCGGCGCTGGCCGGGTTGCCAGAGATGGTCGAGGAACAACTGGGAGTGGCGACCGTGGTCGCCAACCCGCTGGCGCAGATGACCCTGGGGCCGAAGGTGCAGGCGCATGCGCTGGCCCAGGACGCGCCGGCGCTGATGATCGCCACCGGCCTGGCTCTGAGGAGCTTCGACTGATGGCAAAAATCAACCTGCTGCCCTGGCGGGCGGAGCGACGCAAGCAACGCGAGCGCGAGTTCTACTCGATGCTGGGCTTCGCCGCATTGGCCGGCGTGCTGCTGGCGGCGCTGATCTGGTTCTACTACGACCGTCAGATCACCGGACAGAACGAGCGCAACGCCTATCTGCAGACCGAGATCGAGAAGGTCCAGGCGCAGAACAAGGAAATCGACAAGCTCGACGAGCAGAAGCGGCGCCTGCTGGCGCGCAAGCGCGTGATCGAAGAGCTGCAGGCCAAGCGTTCGCAGATGGTGCACCTGTTCGACTCGCTGGTGCGCACCATCCCCGATGGCGTGGTGCTGACCGCGGTCAAGCAGGAAGGCGACATCCTGACCCTGGAAGGGCGCTCGCAATCCAATGCACGGGTCAGCGCCTACATGCGCAATCTCGAGGGCTCGGGCTGGATGACCAATCCGGAACTGTCGGTGATCGAGGCCAAGGCGCAGGACAAGGAGGTCAAGGGGCCGATCGTCGACGCCAAGGCCTTGCCCTACGTGTTCACGCTGAAGGTCAAGCTGCCGGTGCCGGGCGACGCCGCGGACACGGTGCCGGGTACTGGCACGCCGGCACCCGGTGCGCCGGCCGCGCCGCCCGCCGCCGGCGCCGCCGCAACTCCGGCGTCGACTGCCGCGCCCGCGGCACCGACCGCACCCGCGACGCCGCCGGCCGCCCCGCCGGCCGCGCCTGCCGCCACGCCAGCGCAACAGGGACCGGCGTCATGAGCAAGAAAGTCAACCTGAAAGACCTGGACTTCAACAACCTCGGCAGTTGGCCGCAGCAGGCCAAGATCGGCTTCTGCGTGCTGGTCACGCTGTTCATCCTGATCCTGTCGTGGTTCCTGCTGATCAGCGACAAGCGCGACGAGCTGGGCACGCTGGAGCAGAAGGAAACCGAGCTGCGCGCCTCGTTCGAGAAGGAGCAGAGCCGTGCGGTCAACCTGCAGCCGCTGAAGCAACAGCTGGTGCAGATGGAGCAGGTGCTGCAGCAGATGCTGCGGCAGCTGCCGAGCAAGACCGAGATGCCCGACCTGATCATCGACATCTCGCAGACCGCGCTGTCCAGCGGCCTGGCCAACGAGCTGTTCCAGCCGGGCCCGGAGTCGCCGAAGGAGTTCTACGCGGAGAAGCCGATCGCGCTGCGCATGGTCGGCAGCTACCACCAGTTCGGCGCCTTCGTCAGCGGCGTGGCGTCGCTGCCGCGGGTGGTGATCCTGACCATGCACGACATCAATCTCCAGCCTAAGGACAAGAAGGTCGGGCTCACCTCGCGCGGTGAGCTGGAGCTGTCCGGCACGGTCAAGACCTATCGCTACCTGGACGACAAGGAAATGGCGGACCAGGAGAAAGCGGCGGCCGCGGCGAAGAAGGCTTCCAAGCAAGGCGGTGGCGCATGAAGCGGCGGACCACGGCATGGAAGTGCCTGGCCGGACTGGCGCTGGTGGCGCTGCTCGGCGGTTGCGGTCGCGGCGTGACCAGCACGCCGGGCGAGGCCCCGAACCTGGAGAACTGGGTGAAGGACGTGCGCGCGCGGCCGGCGCAGCCGCTGGAGCCGCTGCCGGTGATGCAGCAGTTCGAAACCTTCGAATATGCGGCGCAGGGCCTGCGCGATCCGTTCAGCGACGCCTGGACCAGTCCGGACGGCAACAACGGCCTGCGCCCGGATCCGAACCGGCGCAAGGAACCGCTGGAGCAGTTCCCGCTGGACGGCTTGACGATGGTCGGCACGCTGGGCAACGGTGCGGGCCTGGTGGCGCTGGTGATGGCGCCGGACAAGGTGACCTACCGGGTTCGTCCCGGCATCTACATGGGGCAGAGCGATGGCCGCGTGACCGGGGTGCACGAGGATCGCATCGATTTGATTGAACTGGTGCCGGATGGCGCTGGCGGTTGGCTGGAACGTCCGGCCGCCGTGGCGCTGGACGATCAATGATTGATTATGGGGATAGCACGATGACTTTTTCCAAAGCCCTGAGCCTGCGTCCCATCCGGCGCCACGCGACGGTGCGGCTATGCGCATTGGGGTTGGCGGCGATGCTGGGGAGCTCGGCCGTGATGGGTGCGGCGCTGGCGGCGACGCCTGCGCCGGGTCCGGCGGTGGCAGCGCCGCAGGCACCGGCCAAGCTCACGGTGTCGAAGATCGATTTCAAGCGCGGCGACGGCGATGCGGGGCGGCTGATCCTGCACTTCAGCGGCGCGGGCGCAAGCCCCGATCTGCGGACCCAGGGCAACAACGTGGTGGTCGATGTCGGCAACGCATCGCTGCCGGCGGAACTGCAGCGTCCGCTCAACGTCACCGACTTCGCCACGCCGGTCCAGCGCATCGACGCCAAGCCGTACGCCGGCGGCGCGCAGCTGGTGCTGAGCACCAGCGGCGCCTTCGAGTCGCTGGCCTACCAGTCCGGCAACGAGTACGTGGTGGAGATCTCGCCGCGGACCTCGGCGCCGGCAGTGGGCGCGGTCAGCGCGACCACGGTCAGCCAGGCGGCGGCGCAGGTCGCCGCGCGCGGCTATAGCGGCCGCCCGGTCACGTTCAACTTCCAGGACGTGCCGGTGCGCACCGTGCTGCAGCTGATCGCCGAGGAATCCAACCTCAACATCGTCGCGTCCGACACCGTGCAGGGCAGCGTCACCCTGCGCTTGGTCAACGTGCCGTGGGACCAGGCGCTGGACATCGTGCTGCGCGCCAAGGGCCTGGACAAACGCCGCGACGGCGCCGTGGTCTGGGTCGCGCCGCAGCAGGAACTGGCCAAGTTCGAGCAGGAAAAGGAAGATGCGCGGATCGCGATCGAGAACCGCGAGGACCTGAGCACCGACTACATCCAGATCAACTACCACAGCGCCACCACGATCTTCAAAGCGTTGACCGAGGCCAAGGGGATCGGTGGTGGTGGTGGTGGTGGTGGTGGTGGTGGTGGTGGCGGTAGCGGCGGCAGCGGCCAGACCGACAACGGCTTCCTGTCGCCGCGCGGACGCATCGTCGCCGACGAACGCACCAATACGCTGATGATCAGCGACATCCCGAAGAAGATCGCGCAGATGCGCGAGCTCATCAACGTGATCGACCGTCCGGTCGACCAGGTGCTGATCGAGGGCCGCATCGTCATCGCCACCGACACCTTCGCCCGCGATCTGGGCGCCAAGTTCGGCATCGGCGGTACCCGTGGCTACGGCGACAACACCGCGACCGTCGGCAGCGGCGCGACCGGCGGCGGCGCCGCTGCCACGCGCGGGCTCAACGTCGATCTGGGCGGCACCACCTTCACCAATGCCACGAACCTGCCGAGCCTGGCCTATACGCTGCTCGGATCCAACTTCAACCTGGATCTGGAGCTGTCGGCGCTGCAGGAAGAGGGACGTGGCGAGGTGATCTCCAACCCGCGCATCGTCACCTCCAACCAGCGCGAGGCGGTGATCAAGCAGGGTAAGGAAGTCGCCTATGTCACCATTACCGGTGGCACGGGTGGGACCGCGGCAACGCCGAACGTGCAGTTCAAGGAAGTGTTGCTGGAGCTGAAGGTCACTCCGACCATCACCGACGACAATCGGGTCTTCCTGAACATGAACGTGAAGAAGGACGAGATCGAGCGTTTCGTGATCCTGGAAAACTACGGCACTGTCCCGGAAATCAACCGCCGCGAGATCAATACCGCGGTGCTGGTCGACGACGGCCAGACCGTGGTGATCGGCGGCGTTTACGAGTTCACCGATCGCAACAGCGTCTCCAAGGTGCCGTTCCTGGGCGATATCCCGTTCCTGGGCAATCTGTTCAAGAAGCGCGGCCGCAGCAAGAGCAAGGCCGAACTGCTGATCTTCGTGACGCCGAAGGTAATGCGCGTGGCCAAGCGGGCGTCGGCCGCTGGCTGATCCCGCGCTACCGAACCACCAGTGGTGACAGGACGGGAGAAGCATGCACTTCTCCCGTCTTCGTTTCAGGCGGCGGATGAGGAAAATCTGAATTCGCGGCCGATTCCTGTCGCAGGCGCAGAACCATTTCACCGCCGATAGGTCAAACTCGGCGCATGAACACCACGCCCTCGAGCTTCGACCCTTCTCCCGCCGCGTCCGAGCACCAGCGTCTGCACGCGGCCTTCCTCGCCCTGCGCGACGGCCTGTCCGCCACCATCGTCGGCCAGTCCGCGCTGGTGGAACGGTTGCTGATCGCGCTGCTCGCCGATGGCCACCTGCTGGTCGAAGGCGCGCCCGGCCTGGCCAAGACCACCGCGATCCGCGCGCTGGCCTCGCGGCTGGAAGCGGATTTCGCCCGCGTCCAGTTCACGCCGGACCTGTTGCCGGCCGACCTGACCGGCACCGAGGTGTGGCGCCCGCAGGAAAGCCGCTTCGAGTTCCTGCCTGGGCCGATCTTCCATCCGATCCTGCTCGCCGACGAGATCAACCGCGCGCCGGCCAAGGTGCAGTCGGCGCTGCTCGAGGCGATGGGCGAGCGCCAGGTCACCGTCGGCCGGCACACTTATGCGCTGCCGAAGCTGTTCCTGGTGATGGCCACGCAGAACCCGATCGAGCAGGAGGGCACCTTCCCGCTGCCCGAGGCGCAGCTGGACCGCTTCCTGATGCATGTGCGGATCGGCTATCCGGAAGCCGCCGCCGAGGCCGAGATCCTGCGCCTGGCGCGCGAGCGCGCGCGCGAGACCCTGGAGCACGGCGAGGCAGCACCGCCGCGGCTGCCGCTGGAGGACGTGTTCGCCGCGCGGCGTGCGGTGCTGTCGCTGCACATGGCGCCGCCGCTGGAGCGTTACCTGATCGAACTGGTGCTGGCCTCGCGCGATGCCAGCGGCTACGACCCGGCACTGGCACGGCGCATCGCCTGGGGCGCGAGCCCGCGCGGCTCGATCGCGCTGGAGCGCTGCGCGCGTGCGCGCGCCTGGCTGGCGGGGCGCGACTTCGTGACCCCGGACGACGTGCGCGCGGTCGCGCCAGACGTATTGCGCCATCGCGTGCTGCCCAGCTACGAGGCCACGGCCGAGGGCTGGGACGGCGATCGCCTGGTCGCAGCGCTGCTGGACCAGGTGCCGCCGCCTTGACCGAGCGGCAGCGCGAACGGAAACGGCTACAGCGCCGAGCGCCGGCATGTCGTGCCGGCGGCGCCATGCCGCGGGCGAGGTAGCGCACGGTGGCCGTGCAGACCATGCCGCCGCAGACGCCACGCGCCGACGCCGCGCCGGGCGGCGACGGCGTGCGCCCGACCCTGGCCGAGCTGGTGGCGTTGCGCGCGAGCGTGGCGCGGGTGCCGCCGCCGCGGCGCGGGCGCCATGGCCTCAGCGGCAGCGCGCCGGCGGCGCAACGTGGCCGCGGCATGGAATTCGCCGAGTCGCGCGAGTACGTGGCCGGCGACGACGTGCGCCACATCGACTGGCGGCTCACCGCGCGCAGTGGGCGCACCCATACCAAACTGTTCCAGGCCGAGCGCGAGCGGCTCAGCCTGATCGTGGCCGATACCGCGCCGACCCTGTATTTCGGCACCCGCGTGCGTTTCAAGTCGGTGCAGGCGGCGCGTGCCGGCGCGGTGGCGGCATGGACCGCGCAGCGCCAGGGCGATCGTCTCGCCGCCTTGCGCGGCAGCCGCAGCGAAGCGCCGGTGCCGCCGGCGGCCGGACCGCGCGGCGCGTTGCGCGTGCTCGACGCGCTGGCGCGCTGGTACGCGCAGCCGCCGCCGGACGATGCCGGCCTCGGCGTGGCGCTGGAACACGCGGCCAAGCTGCTGCGGCCGGGTTCGCGGCTGGTGGTGCTGGCCGATCCGAGCAGCGCCAACGCGATTCCCGCGGCGCGCTGGGCCGGGCTGGCGCTGCACAACGACGTGGTGCTGGTGTTGCTGGCCGACGCGCTGGAGTTGCAGCCGCCGCGTGCGGCGTTGCCGTTCTGGGCCGGCGGCCGGCGGGTGGAAGTGGACTTGCTGGCGGCCAGCGCGCAACAACGCTGGCACGCGCAGTTCGTCGCGCCGCTGGAAACGCTGCTGGCCGAACTGCCCGGGCGCGGCGTGCAGGTGCGCGTGCTGCGCAGCGATGCGGCCAGCGAATCTTGGCTGCTGCCGGCGCCAGCCGGGAGCGCGCCGCGATGACCCCGCAACAGTTGCCGCTGCGCGATGTGCACCTGCCGCCGGCGCCGCCGTGGTGGCCGCCGGCCCCGGGCTGGTTGCTGCTGGGCGCGGCGCTGCTGCTGGCGCTGGGCATCGCGCTGGGCCTGTGGGCGTGGCGGCGCGCGCGACTGCGCCGCTGGCAGCGCCAGTTCGATGCGGCGCTCGGCAGCGGCGCTGCGCCGGCGCAGGTGGCCGCGGTGTCGGAACTGCTGCGCCGCGCGGCACGGCGCAGCGACCCCGCCGCCGCGGCGTTGCAGGGCGAGCCCTGGCTGCGCTTCCTCGACGGCGGCAAGCGCCAGGACTTCTCCGCCGGGCCGGGCCGGGCGCTGCTCGACGGCGGCTATCGGCGCGAACTGGATCCTGCGCAGCTGCAGGCCTTGCTGCCGCTGGCGCGGCGCCGCTTCCTCGAGCTGATGGCCAGGCGATGAGCAAGGCCGCGATCAGCATGTTCTCGCTGCACTGGCAAAGTCTCGCCGACCTGCTGGCCGGGTTCGCCTGGCCATGGATGTGGCTGGCGATGCCGCTGCCGCTGCTGGCGCGGCTGTTGCTGCCGGCGCAGCACGGCAACGCACCGGCGCTGCGCGTGCCGTACGGCGCGCAGTTGCAGGCCGTGGCGGCGGCGCCCGCGCGCGGCGGCCTGTGGCGCGTCGGCCTGTGGTTGGCGTGGCTGGCCTGGTTCTGCCTGTGCGGCGCGGCGGCACGGCCGCTGCAACTGGGCGAGCCGATCTCGCCGCCGCAGCAGGCGCGGCAGCTGATGCTGGCGGTGGACCTGTCCGGCAGCATGAGCGAGCCGGACATGACCCTGGGCGGGCGCGTGGTGGACCGGCTGACCGCGGCCAAGGCGGTATTGGCCGACTTCCTCGACCGCCGCGACGGCGACCGCATCGGCCTGCTGGTGTTCGGCCAGCAGGCGTATGCGCTGACCCCGCTGACCGCCGACCTGGCGACGGTGCGCGATCAACTGCGCGACAGCGTGGTCGGCCTGGCCGGACGTGAGACCGCGCTCGGCGACGCGATCGCGCTGTCGGTCAAGCGCCTGCGCGAACAGCCGCAGGGCGACCGGGTGCTGATCGTGCTGACCGACGGCGTCAACACCGCCGGCGTGCTGGAACCGGCCAAGGCGGCGGAACTGGCCAAGGCCGAACACGTGCGCGTCTACACCATCGCCTTCGGCGGTGCCGGCGGCTATTCGCTGTTCGGCTTGCCGATCCCCGCCAGCGGCGGCGACGACCAGGTCGACGAGGACACCTTGCGCAAGATCGCGCAGGACACCGGCGGCCGCTTCTTCCGCGCCCGCGACACCGACGAACTGGTCTCGATCTACGCCGAGCTGGAGCGCCTGGAGCCGGTGCGCTCGGCCGGCCCGGCGGTGCGCCCGCGGATCGAGCGCTACGCGTGGCCGCTGGCGGCGGCGCTACTGCTGGGGTTGATCGCCTTCGTGTGGCCATGGAGGCGGCAATGAACGCCGTGCTCGGCTTCCTGGATGCCTTGCATCTGCTGCGTCCGCAGTGGCTGTGGGCGCTGCTGTTGCTGCCGTTGCTGGGCTGGAGCTGGCTGCGCCGGCGCCGGCGCCGCAATGTGTGGCGGCGCGCGGTGGACGCGCACCTGTTGCCGCACCTGCTGGCGAAGGAGGATGGCCGGCAGTCGCTGTCCGGCCTGTGGCTGGCCGCGCTCGGCTACGTGCTTGCGGTCGTGGCGCTGTCCGGGCCGAGCTGGCGCCAGGAACAGCAGCCGTTGTGGCAATCGCGCACGCCGCTGGTGATCGCGCTGGACCTGTCGCCGCGGATCGAGGCCGGCGACCTGCCGCCGTCGCGCCTGCTGCAGGCGCGCGCCAAGCTGGCGACGCTGCTGCGCGAGCGCGCCGGCGGCGAAGTCGCGCTGCTGGCCTACGCCGGCGAACCCTATACCGTCGCGCCGCTGACCGACGACGCGGCCAACGTGGCCTTGTTCCTGGACGCGCTGTCGCCGCAGGTGATGCCGATGCCCGGACAGCGCGGCGACCTGGCCATCGACTGGGCCGCGCAGTTGCTGCGCCAGGCCGGTTTCACCCGCGGCGACATCCTGCTGCTGAGCGACCAGGCCGACGCGCAGGCGCAGCAGGCTGCGGCGCGCGCGGCCGGGCAGGGCTACCGCGTGTCCGCACTGGGATTGGGGACCGCGCAGGGGGCGGCCTATCGCGACGGCCAGGGCGGCGTCGGCCATGCGCAACTGGATGCCGGCGCGCTGCAGGCGCTGGCCGCCGCCGGCAACGGCCGCTACGCCGCGCTGACGCCGACCGATGCCGATCTGCACGCGCTGGGCGTGCTGCAACCGGCGCAGCAACAGGATGCAACCGCCGCCGGGGAACACAGCGGCCGGGTGTGGCTGGACCAGGGCTACTGGCTGCTGCCGCCGCTGTTGCTGCTGGCGCTGTTCGCGTTCCGTCGCCGCGGTGGCGCGGCAGTGCTGCTGGTGTTGCTGCTGCCGCTGGCGATGCCGTGGCCGGCGCAGGCGCAGGCGACCGGCGCCACGGGCGGCGACGCTGCCGCCGGCAACTGGTGGCGGCGTCCCGACCAGGTGCGCCAGCAGCGCCTGGATACGGGCGTGCAGGCCTATCGCAAGGGCGATTTCGCCGCCGCGCAGCAACAGTTCGAAGGCATCGACAGCGACCAGGGCTGGTACAACCTGGGCAATGCGCTGGCCCGCCAGGGCCGCTACGACGAGGCCATCGACGCCTACGACAAGGCGCTGCGGCAGCAGCCGCAGATGGCCGATGCGATCGCCAACCGCGCCGCGGTCGATGCCGCGCGCAAGCGCCAGTCCGGGCAGAACACGTCCGGGCAGAACAAGCCGGGACAGCAGGACAACAACAAATCGCAACAGGACCAGAAAGGCCAGTCGCAGTCGGGTGCCGGCGGCACGCCCAAGGACCAGGATCCGGCCCAGGCCAAGGCGCCGCCGCAGCCCGATGCGCAAGGCCAGCCAGGGCAGAAGAACGGACAGTCGCCGCCGTCTGGCGCACCGAAGGATGGGCAGCAGCCGGCGCCGCCGAAGCCGGGCGATGCGCAGGCGCAGCAGCAGGCCGATGCGGCGCAGCGCCAGCAGATGCAGCAGGCGATGGCGGCGCAGCAGGGCGCGGCGGGCAAGCAGGCGGCCGCGCGCGCCGCTGCGGCCGCGGCGGAAACCCCGCAGCAGCGCGAACAGCGGCAGGCGGTGGAGGCATGGCTGCGGCGGGTGCCGGACGATCCGGGCAACCTGCTGCGCGCCAAATTCAAGCTCGAACACGAACGCAGGCAGCGGGAAGGACCATGATCGAACGCAAGCAACGCCGCTGGCGCGGATGCGTCTTCGCCACGCCGATGCGGTCGGCGACACTGGCCCTGTCGGCCATCCTGGTCCTGCTGGCCATGCTGGCGCTGCCCGCCGCGGCCGCCACCCGTGCGTGGCTGGACCGCGACAGCATCGGCGCCGGCGAGAGCGTCACCCTCAACATCGAGACCGACCAAGGCCTGGCGGCGCCGGAGTATGCGCCGCTGCACGCGGATTTCGCGCTCAGCGACGAGGTCAACAGCCGGCAGATGCAGATGGTCAACGGCCAGGTCACGGCGAAGTCGTTGTTCGGCGTGGCGCTGACGCCGCGCGCCAGCGGCACGCTGGAGATCCCGTCGCTGCGCGTGGGCAACGAGCGCACCGCGCCGCTGCGGCTGCAGGTCGGCGCGGCCGCCCCGGCGCCGGCCGGCAGCACCCGCGCCGGCGATCCGGCGCAAATCGGCAATGCCGACGTATTCGTGCAGACCGTCGCCGATGACGCGCAGCCGTACGTGCAGCAGAGCGTCGGCGTGGTGGTGCGGCTGTACCTGGGGGTGCCGCTGAGTTCGGGCGAACTGGACCTGGATCCGCCCACCGGCGCCGCGCTGCAGCGCATCGGCGACGACATCCAGAGCCGGCGCGAGATCGACGGACGCATGTTCACCATCGTCGAGCGCCGCTTCCTGCTGGTGCCCGAGCGCAGCGGGCCGTTGACTCTCCCCGGCGCGCGCTTCCGCGGACGCGGCCCCAGTGGCTTCTTCGACGACTATTTCGGCCGCGGCGGCGACCTCAGCGCGCGCAGCGCGGCGCAGACGCTGCAGGTGCGCGCGCAACCGGCCAATGCGCCGCAGCCGTGGTTGCCGCTGCACGATCTGCGCCTGCGCTACACCGCCACGCCGCAGCGCGCGGCGGTGGGCGAGGCGGCCGACATCGTGGTCGAGGCCAGCGCGCGCGGCGCCACCCAGGCGCAGTTCCCGGAGCTGCCGACGCCGAGCATCGACGGCGCGCAGGTGTTCGCCGAACCGCCGCAGTTCGACGAGAAGTTCGTCGACGGCAGTCCGCAACTGAAGATCACCCGGCGCTATTCGATCGTGCCGCAGGCCGCGGGACCGTTGCGGGTGAGCGGGCTGCGCGTGCCGTGGTGGGACGTGGCCGCCGGCGATGCGCGCGAGGCGACCTTGCCCGATCTGACCCTGCAGGTGCTGCCCGGGCGCAGTGCGCCGGCAGCGCCTGCGGCGCCGGCCAGCGTCCCGGCAGCGAGCGCGGATGCGGCGCCGGCCGGCAATGCGGTGACGCCGACCCAGGTGGGGACCGGATGGCGCGGTTCGGCGCCGCGATGGATGGCGCTCGCCGCGCTGTTCGCACTGCTGTGGCTGGCGACGCTGGTCTGGGCCTGGCGCCGCAGCCGCGGTGCGCGTGCGACGGCAGGCGGACACGCTGCACCGGCGGCGGTCGCTGCGCCACGTTCCCGCTACGGCCTGCCCGACCTGCGCAAGGCGCTGGATGCCGGCGGCCTGGACGAGGTCGCGGCGATCCTGTGCGCGCAGGCCGGCGTCGCCGACCTGGATACGCTGTTGACCCGGCTGGACGACCCGGCGCAGCGCGAAGCGGTGCTGCGCATGCAGCGCGCACGCTGGGGCGGCGCCGGCGATGTGCCCAGCGCCCGCGCCGCGTTGCGCGAGGCGTTCTGGGCCGGGCCGCGCTGGCGCGACACACAGCGCAAGCCTGCGAACGGCGACCTGCCGCCGCTGTATCCGCGCGACGCATGAATCCTTCTTGCTCATAGCGGGCCATCGCCTGAATGCGAAGGATTGGCTGGCTCTCCTTTCATCTGACGCCACGAGCCAAGGGGTGCGGTGATTAAATCGGCGGATATGCGCCGGTTGAAGGGCAGAAGTGCGCGCATTCGATGCATTCAGTTGATGCCACTGTCCCCTTCTTACCAGGTCGCGATCATTTCCTCTGTCTGATCGCGAAACGCCGGGCTGTGCTGCGGCCGCATTGTTGGCTGGAGGAGTGGAACTGCCCGCGAATCTATCCTGCTAACGTCAATAAAGCATCTCAGGTGTTTAAGCCACAGTCGTGTTGACATGAAGTGGCTTCGGGTTCACTATCCACGAAAACACGCATATTTCTGGCTATAATGAGGAAAAAGCGTCTGTTGTAGGATAATGGTCCCGGTTCAAAAAACAAAATAAGATTTTTTATCGTGATAGGAGCAAATGATGAAGAGTCAAATAATAATCAGCTTTCTCACGGCGCTGGTGTCTGGCCTATGTTTCGCTGGCGATGCGGGTGCCGCGACCCAAACCATTACTGCGAGCGCGCGAAATGGAACTTCCACGCAGGGTAGTGCAGTAACTACAACCTTCTCCAAGGTTACTTGCACGCAGGCGTCAGGTGGTGCTGGCGCCAGTTGTGGGGTTAAAGGGCCGGGCACTTTTGGGACTAATGGCTTTGCCAATCTGAATGTTGGCGAGTCCGTTGGCACTACTGGTCCAGGCACCATTTTTCTTGGTTGCAATGGTTCCTATTCTGCCAATGGTGGTCTAAGCTGCACGGCGAAAATAGAGGATACCGTCTGTAAGCCGTCTCAAACCATTTCCGCTTCCGCACATAATGGCAGCTCAATCCAAGGGTCAGCTGCGACCGTGGCACCTGCCACTGTAACGTGCACCTCGGCCAATGGCGGGACGTCCGGCACTACTTGCGGAATTCGTGGCCCAGGTACGTTTGGGACAAATGGCTATGCAATTGTTGCCGTGGGTCAATCAATTGGCACTACCGGCGGCGGTGACATTTCTCTAGGTTGTAATGGATCTTATAACGCAAGCGGTGGCGGGCTGGCCTGTTCAGCACTTGTGACCCAGGTTTGTCCTTGAAAGGGCACGTATTTGCGAAAGGCAAGAAGGGGAGCTTCGTGCTCCCTTTTTTTGCTGGTCCAGCATTGCTCCCTTGCTCGGAAGGGGGCTCGGCATGGGGGTATGGTGGCTAAGGAATGCTATTGGATAATTGCAGCTGTCATGGCAGTGGCGGTAATTGGCGGCTGGCTCCTTTTCGGGGATGCCAATAAGCCAGTGGATGACGATGCTCATCACGAGGCGAGTATTATTGATGGCTCTGCATCTATTTCCAAGAATTCCCGTGCGGCTCGCAGCCTCGACTTTTCGGGTGACGGAGGTGAGATTCATTGGTCAAAAGGCGCGATATTGGATTCAAAAGCTGTTTTGAATCTAGAATTTGAGAAAGCAGTTTTGAGGGGTGGGAAGATATCTTATGCTCGGGCGGTGCGTATGCTCAAGGGCGAAGATTTCAAAAATTACATGCAGGATGCCCTGTGGCAGTCACAAAGAGATATGGAGGCGGCTCGCGTGACTGAAATCTATGCGAAAACTATCGAAAAATCGTTCGAAAATGACCCCTCTATCGTGATCGAAAACCTTGGTTGTGGCTTAAGTGTTTGTGTCGGTGCAATCACCACTTATGGTGCCGTGGGTGAGGATAAATATAATCGATTTCAGCAAGTGCTATCGCCTGCCGACGGCACGCCTGCTTATTCGATGATTGAGGTGCCCATGGGTGAAGAGGGAGAGGCTGTCGAGCATCGCTTCGTCTTCGCGACTGATCCAAATATGAATGCTATAGCCGATGCGGCGCGTCCTTAGTGAAGGCTGCGAATTGAAGATTGGCCGCAGCGTTGCTGGACATGAGAGATGTCAAGGTAACGGAATGCAGGCTGGCGAGGGTTTCCAGCAAGTGCTCCAATTGACTGCAATTCGACGGAATCGGGTGGCCTAGCTGAAGCTGGTTCGACCACCAAGCGCTGGGGAATTAGTATGGAACTACTTTCTTGGCTCCGGGCAGTTTCACCGCGTGCAGTTAGATTATTATCTTCTCTAGCCGCTTGCTTCGGCTCATGCTCGATATGGCCTTGATCCACGAATGCAACCTTTACTAATTCGCATGACTTGTTGTAGCTCTTGAGCCAGCAATCCCACATGAGCACGCTCCTGTTCGTTGATTGCTATAACTTGCAAAAATTTCCCGGCGTATCGGCCGCCATTTGCGCCTTGCTGCTCTTCTTGCATTATAGCCTCCGTAACCGGCACGTTTGCCGCTCTCATGTAACCTCGGCGTCTGTGGCTATTTGGTCGAAGTCGCGTGCCGGTTCAATTGCAGATTCGCCTGCGCCATCTATTGCCGCCGTTTGCCAGCGCTGCCCGCTAACGGGAGTTGCTGCCCGATCAAGCTTTGTTAAGCTCGGAGTTCCCCTCCTGCAAGGCGCACACCATGACCGACACCCCCGTGAAGGCCAAGACCGGCATGCCTTTGCATTGGAAAATGGCGATCGGCTTCGCGCTCGGGTTGGTGCTGGGCCTAGCCGTGCACATGACCGTAGGCGGCGAGGCGGCCTGGGTGCAGACGCTGACCAAGTACCTGACCACGCCGTTCTCCAAGCTGTTCCTCAGCCTGATCTTCATGCTGATCGTGCCGCTGCTGTTCTCGGCGCTGGTGATGGGCATTTCCGAGATGGGCGACATCCGCGCGCTGGGCCGGATCGGCTGGAAGACGCTGGGCTATACCGTGGTGCTGTCCGGCATCGCGGTGCTGCTCGGGCTGGTGCTGGTCAACGTGCTCAAGCCGGGCATGGGCGTGGACCATGAGTTGGCGCAGCAGCTGCTGCAGCAGAACGCGGAGCGCGCCGCGCAGATCGTCGACCAGAGCAAGAGCCAGCCGCGCGGCATGGACATGCTGCTGTCGATCGTGCCCGACAACGTGGTCGCCGCCGCTTCCAGCAATGGCGCGATCCTGTCGCTGATGTTCTTCGCGGTGATGTTCGGCGTGGGCATGGTGCTCAGCGACGACGCCAAGGTGGCGACCCTGCGGCGCGGCATCGAAGGCATCTTCGAGATCTCGATGACCCTGATCGGGCTGGTGATCCGCCTGGCGCCGTACGCGGTGGCCTGTTTCATGTTCAACCTGGCGGCGCTGTTCGGCTTCGAACTGCTGGTCCGCCTGGGCGCCTACGTCGGCGTGGTGGTGCTGGCGCTGGGCCTGCACATGGTGGTGACCTACGGGCTGGCGGTGAAGTTCGCCGGGCGCTCGCCGCTGGCGTTCTTCCGCGCCACCCGCGAAGCCACGGTGATGGCGTTCTCCACCGCCTCCAGCAACGCCACGCTGCCGACCGCGCTGCGCGTGGCCGACGAGATGGGCCTGCCGAACAAGGTCTCGCGCTTCGTGCTGACCGTCGGCGCCACCGCCAACCAAAACGGCACCGCGTTGTTCGAGGGCGTCACCGTGATCTTCCTCGCCCAGTTCTTCGGCGTGGAACTGAGCATCGCGCAGCAGTTCATGGTGATGCTGGTGTGCATCCTCGGCGGCATCGGTACCGCCGGCGTGCCGTCCGGCTCGCTGCCGGTGGTGGCGCTGATCTGCGCGATGGTCGGGGTGGACCCGGTCGGCATCGGCATGATCCTGGGCGTCAACCATTTCCTGGACATGTGCCGCACGGCGCTGAACGTGACGGGCGATCTGGCGTTGACGACGTTGGTGGCGAAAGGGGAGGAGGGGGCGGCCGGGACGGCCGGGACCGGGGACCGGGGACCGGGGACCCGGTAGAAGCAACAGCAACGGCAACGGCAACAGCAACAGCAATGGCGATGCGGGCTGTGGGGTTCGCGGCGCTTGCGCGGAATGCGCGCCGCTCTCCGCTTTTCCGGGTCCCCGGTCCCGGCTCCCCAGCCTGTGGGACAATAGCGAACCCGACGCCCCGCGCCCGCTGCCAACAGAACCCACATGACGACGCCTACCCGCCGCCAGCTCGCCAACGCGATCCGCTTCCTCGCCGCCGATGCGGTCGAGGCCGCCAAGTCCGGCCATCCCGGCATGCCGATGGGCATGGCCGACATCGCCGAAGTGCTGTGGAACGACTTCCTCAGCCACAACCCGAACAATCCGAAGTGGTTCAACCGCGACCGCTTCGTGCTCTCCAACGGCCACGGTTCGATGCTGCAGTACGCGCTGCTGCACCTGTCCGGCTACGACCTGCCGCTGGACGAGCTCAAGCGCTTCCGCCAGCTGCACAGCAAGACCGCCGGCCACCCCGAGCGCAGCGAGACCCCCGGCGTGGAAACCACCACGGGTCCGCTCGGCCAGGGCTTCGCCAACGCGGTCGGTTTCGCGCTGGCCGAGAAGCTGCTGGCGCAGCGCTATAACCGCCCCGAGCACCAGATCGTCGACCACCGCACCTGGGTGTTCATGGGCGACGGCTGCATGATGGAAGGCATCTCGCACGAAGCCGCCTCGCTTGCCGGCACCTGGGGCCTGGGCAAGCTGGTCGCGTTCTGGGACAACAACCATATCTCCATCGACGGCAACACCGCCGGCTGGTTCAGCGACAACACCCCGGCGCGCTTCGAGGCCTATGGCTGGCACGTGCTGCGCGATGTCGACGGCCAGGACGCCGATGCGATCAAGGCGGCGATCGAGGCCGCGATCGGCGAGAGCGACAAGCCGACCCTGATCTGCTGCCGCACCACCATCGGCTTCGGTGCGCCGAGCAAGGCCGGCAAGGAATCCTCGCACGGCGCGCCGCTGGGCAAGGACGAACTGGAAGGCGCGCGCAAGGCGCTGGGTTGGCCGTACGGCCCGTTCGAGATCCCGCAGGAGATCTATGACGGCTGGCGCGCCGGTGGCGCCGGCACGCTGCGCCAGGCCGAGTGGGAGCAGGCGTTCGACAAGTACGCCAAGCAGTTCCCGGCCGAGGCCGCCGAGCTGACCCGCCGCTCGCACGGCGAGCTGCCGGAGGACTTCATCGCCCAGGCCGATGCCTACATCGCCAAGCAGGCCGCCGAAGCGCAGACCATCGCCTCGCGCAAGGCCTCGCAGATGGCGATCGAGGCGTTCGCGCCGCTGCTGCCGGAACTGGTCGGCGGCTCGGCCGATCTGGCGCATTCCAACCTGACCCTGTGGAAGGCCAGCAAGTCGGTCGCCAGCGACGACCCGAACGCCAACTACGTGTACTACGGCGTGCGCGAGTTCGGCATGACCGCGATCGCGAATGGTCTTGCGCTGCATGGCGGCTTCATCCCGTTCGACGCCACCTTCCTGGTGTTCAGCGACTACGCGCGCAACGGCGTGCGCATGAGCGCGCTGAACCCGGCGCACGCGATCCACGTGTACACCCACGATTCGATCGGCCTGGGCGAGGACGGCCCGACCCACCAGCCGGTGGAACACCTGGCCTCGCTGCGCTACATCCCCAACAACGACGTGTGGCGCCCGTGCGACACGGTCGAGTCGGCGGTGAGCTGGAAGGCCGCGATCACCCGCCAGGACGGCCCGAGCTGCCTGGTGTTCAGCCGCCAGAACCTGCCGTTCCAGGCGCGCAGCGACGCGCAGATCAAGCAGATCGAACGCGGCGGCTACGTGCTGGCCGATGCCGAGGGCGGCGCCCCGGACGTGATCCTGATCGGCACCGGGTCGGAAGTCGGCCTGGCCGTGGAAGCGAAGCAGACGCTGGATGCCGCGGGCCTGAAAACCCGCGTGGTGTCGATGCCGTCGACCGACGTGTTCGACCGCCAGGATGCGGCCTATCGCGAATCGGTGCTGCCGAACGCGGTGCGCAAGCGCGTGGCGGTGGAAGCCGGCGTCACCGGTTTCTGGCGCAAGTACGTGGGCCTGGACGGTGCGGTGGTCGGCATCGACACGTTCGGCGCCTCGGCACCGGCCGACGAGTTGTACACGTACTTCGAGATCACCGCCGAGCACGTGGTCGCGGCGGCGAAGGCGTTGTAAGCGGCGCTGTAGGCATGTGAGCGGAAAGGGCCGGCGCAAGCCGGCCTTTTTCATGTGCGCGTGCCTGCGCCGCCGCGTAGTTAAGTGAACCACCTGTAGGAGCGGCTTCAGCCGCGACGGGTTTTACCGAGAGTGCCTGTCGCGGCTGAAGCCGCTCCTACAAGGGCGTTGTCGATGCGATCGGACCGATGCGCCAGACAGCGCATGGCGGTAAGCGCGTGACGCGCTTTCAGCTGCGCCTGCGCGGCTTGCCGCGCGTCGGCTTCTTTCCGATCGCGGCGCTGGAGGTGTGCTGTGCCGCCAGCGCGCCGCCATCGCGCAGTTGCTGCAGCCACGACAGCGCATCGACGTAGGCCAGGAAGTGCTGCAGATAGCCCGGCGACAGCGTGCGCATCAGCGCCAGCGAGCGGTGCACCAGCACGCCGGAATTCAGCGGGCCGGCATCGGACGGCGCCTGCTGCAGCGATTGCCGCAGCTGGCTGCGGCTGCGCAATTCGGTCCATAGCCGGCGCGCGTCGTCGAGTGCGGGCAATGACGCGAACGCCGGTGGCGCGGCGCCGGCGGGCGCGTGCGTCGCGCCGCCAGCGAGCGTATCCAGCAGTTCGCCGAGCGGGCCGCGCGTGGTGGTGGGTGCAGTCTCGGCGCTGGCATGGACATCTGCATGGTCACCGGCACCGGCACCGGCACTGCCATCGGCATCGCCCGCCGCGGCCGGCATCCTGGCCACGTCGGCGGCATAGGTATCGAGCAGCGCGGACAGCTTCTGGTCGAGCAGGCGCCGTGCTTCGCCCTGGTGGGCATCGGCGCGCCGCGCCAGCGCCTCGATGAAGCGCACGCGCAGCGGGTCCAGGCGCCCGCCATGCTGCGCGCGCCATGCCGCGATCCGTTCGCTCGCCGTTGTTGCGTCAGTGCGCATGCGGGATCGGTGCGGACTTGGACAGCTTGGGCAGCGGCGCCATTTCCACGCGCCGGTTGCTGGCGCGTCCGGCTTCGTCGGTGTTCGGGCTCACCGGTTGCTGCGCGCCGAACGCGGCGGCGAACACCGCGTCGGCCGGCACGCCTTCGTCGATCAGCGCGCGGGTCACGGTCAGCGCGCGCTGCGCCGACAGTTCCCAGTTGTCGGCGAACTGGCGGTTGCTGTCGCGGACCTGGCGGTCGTCGGTGAAGCCGCTGACCATCAGGATCTCGCCGCGCGCCTTGAGATAACCGGCCAATGGCGCGGCCAGGCTCTTCAGCACCTCGCGTCCCTCGGGCTGCAACTGGTCGGAATTGAGCGCGAACAGCACGCTGCCGCGGATGCCGATGCGGCCGTCGACCAGGGTCACCCGGCCCGCCGCCAGCGGCGCGGCCAGCGCCTGTTCCAGGGTCTTGCGCTGCCGCGCCTCGGCCTGGCGCTGCCTGACTTCCTCGTCGAGCTTGTTCGACAGCTGCAGTTGCACGCCGATCACGCCGATCAGGATCAGCACGAACGCGCCCAGCAGCACCGACATCAGGTCGCCGAACACCGCCCAGATCGGGGTGCCGGCCTCGGTGTCGAGTTCCAGCCCGTCGCTCATGCCGCTTCGGCCCCGCCGTGGCCATGCTGGCCGGGCATCTGGCGCAGTTCCTCGATGATCTGCTTCTGCGACAGCATGCTCAGGTCGATCACTTCACGCGCCTGCGCCACGTAGTAGGCCAACTGCTCGTCGCTGCGCGCCAGCGACTTGTCCAGCGCCTGTTCGATGCCCTGCAGGCGCTCCAGCAGCGCCGCGTTCGACTGGCCGAACGCCTCCACCGCGCCACCGAACGCATCGCCCAGGCTCGCCACTTCGGTGGCGCCGACCGCGACCTGCGCGGCGACCGATTCGAGCTTGCCGGTCTCGGCCTGGATGTGGTCGGTGAAGCGGGTGCCGACGCGGTCGAGCAGATCCGCCGAGGTGGTGACCAGCGCGTCCACCGCCGTGCGTTGCTCGGTGGACGCGTGGTTCACCGCATCGAGCAGGGTGTGCAGCGTGTCCAGCAGGCGGCTGCGCTCTTCCAGCATGGCGGTGTCGCGGACCATGCTCTCGGAGAGCTTCTGGCGCAGCTCGGCGACGACGTCGGCGGCGGCCTTCGGCGCTTCGGAGGCGGTCTGCACCAGGCGCGAGATCTCGGCGATGGTTTCGCTGGCATGCGCCTGGGTCTGCGCCGCGATCGCGGCTGCGGTGCGTTCGAGCGTGTCGCAGATCTCCTGCTGGCGCTGCGCGCTGTGCGCGCCGTTGCGTTCCCACTCCGCATTCAAGCCGGCGACCATGGTGGCGAACGTGTCCGCCCACGCGGCCAGGCGCGCCTGGTCGCGTGCCTGCAGCGCGTCCTGCAGCTGCGCGTGCGCTTGCTGCATGACCGCGACCAGCGCCGCCGCGCGTTCTTCCAGCGTCGTCGCGGCTTCGCTCAGCGCCTGCGCGTTGCGCTCGGCCAATGCGGCGTTGACCTGCTCCTGGCGCGACAGCGCATCGTTCCAGGCCTGCTTGGCGGCGTCCGCGGTGGCGTCCAGGCGCGCCGAGATCGCGTCCAGCGCCTGTGCGTTGCGCGCCGCCAATTGCGCGTTGATCTCCTCCTGGTGCGACAGCGCGTCGCTCCAGGCCTGCTTCGCGCCGTCGGCGGTGGCGTCCAGGCGCACCGCGATCGCGTCCAGCGCTTGCGCATTGCGCGCCGCCAGGCGGTCGTTGAGGTCTTCCTGGCGCGACAGCGCCTCGTGCCATGCCTGCTTGGCGCCGTCCGCGGTCGCGTCCAGGCGCGCCGACACGGCATCCAGCAGCCCGGCCGAGCGCGTCGCGAAGCTGTCGCCGGCACCCTCCAGCGCGCTGCGCAGATCCTGGACCAGCGCCTCGTTGGTGCCGCGTTGCCCCGCCAGTGCGGCGTCCCAGGTCTGCGCAGCGCGCGCAGCGGCGGTTTCGAAGCCGGACGTCAGGCCGTCCAGCTGCCGCTGCACGGCCTGTTCGACGCGCTCGTGCAGCGTGGCGGTTTCTCGCGCCAGGCCGGCCAGCGTGGCCTGTACCACCGGCTGCAGCGCGGCGCCGAGCGCGCGCGCGTTTTCGGCGACCCCGGCCTGCAGCGACTGCTCCACCGCGCCGGCCAGGCGCGTGTAGGCGGCCTCGGTCCGGGCGTGGAAGGCGTCCTGATGGCTCGCCAGCCGTTCGCCGCTGGCGGCGCCCTGTTGCTCGATGCCCGCCGCCATCGCCTGCAGCCGGTCGATCAGCGCCGGCATCAGCTCGGTCTGCCGTTGCAGCAGCTTGAACGCTTCGCTGCGCTGGAAGGCTTGCGAATGGGTGTGCAGGGTGGTCGCGATCTGCAGGTCGAGCGCTTGCACCGCCTGCGAGCGCTCGCGCCGGCACAGCGCGGCGAGCAGGCCGAGCATCGCCGAACTGGCCACGCCGGCGATCGAGGTGCCGAACGCGAAGCCCAGGCCCTTGACCGGCGCGGCCAGCGAGTCGCGGATGGCCTGCAGGTCGGTCGCGCTTTCCAGCGCCAGGCCGGTGCCGCGCAGCGTCGCCATCATGCCCAGGAAGGTGCCCAGCATGCCCAGCAGGACCAGCAGGCCGACCAGGTACGGGGTCAGCCCCGGCGCCGGCAAGGCGACGCGCTCGCCCTCGATGCGCAGGCGCACCGCGTTGCGCAGGCTCGGATCCAGGCGCGCGAGCCAGCCGCCCAGGTCGGCCTGCGCCGCGTCCGCGTCGGCCACGGCGTGGACGAGCGTGGTGGTGGCTTGCCGGTAGCGGTACAGCTCCAGCGCGCCGGCCACGTAGCAGGCGCCGATCAGCAGCGCGAAGCTGGCGCCCAGGGGGTTGGAGCCGAGGTAGCCCACGCCGATCCAGCACACGGCGGCGAGGCCGGCAAGGAAGACGATGGAATGGAAGATGGTCTTGAACATGTCGTCTCGGTCAGCGGGTGCGAAGTGCTGCGAGCAGCCCTTCGATGGGATGGAAGCGGACGTCCAGCTCGGCGCGCAGCACGCTGCGCATGTCCTGGCGGAACACGTCCAGCCAGGCGCCGGCGCGCGTGGCCTGGGAGGCGGTGTCCGCCGGCTGCGCGTCGGCCGGCGGCGGGTGCCCGGCCTCGCGCAGCCGTTCGAAATGGTGTCCCAGCAGCGTCGGGACCGCGGCCAGCAGGGTCTGCTCGCGCGGGCTCAGGGTCGACTCCATGACCGCGTCCACTTCCGCCAGCCGCGCCATGTCGGCCGACGACCGCGCCAGCGTGTCGCGCAGCTGGCCGCGCAGGCGGCCGGTGGCGGTCAGCATCGCCCGCTGCAGCGACAGGTAGCGCTCGCGGAACGGCGCATAGTCGATCGGCGCGGTCGCGTCGGCGCCATGGCCATGCCCGGCGCCCCGAGCTTTGCCGGCGCCCGTGGCGGGATCGGCGCAGATGGCCTCCTCCAGCGCGCCGCGCACCCGTGCGCATTCGTGCTCGTCGGTGCTCTCGAAGGGCGCATCGTCGTCGATGGCGGCCAGCTTACCGTCCAGCGCCCTGGACACGGCGACGGCGCGTGTCCAGTCGATCCATTGGCCGAGGCGGTCGGCCAGTGCGGGGCTGGACGGCGCCATGTCGGCGTCGCTGAGACGTGCGAGGAGGCGAATGAACGCCGGGCCCGGGACAGGCGGCCGTGGAGGAGCTTTCGCCATGCTTCTGCGCAAAGCGCGCAATTTTACACGCGAATGACATTCCGGGCCGGGCGGACCTTCGAAGCGATGCCGGAAACCAGGCCGCGGGTTCGCTGCGGTTCAAGCGCTCGCCGCGTCGCCGACGCCAGCCAGGCACCGTGGTGCCTGCCGCTCGGCGCTGGTTGGCGGCCTGCCGGGCCTGCGTGGCTTGCTCGGAGAAGGCAGCCCAGCCGCGCACGGTGCGAACGCCAGCCGGGGCCGGCCTGGACCTGAACCGACTCGGATTCGATGCTTCCGGGTCCGGCTGGCCGCAAAGTAAAGCGGGCCAAGATGCGGCGGGCCGCCACGGGGCGTCTTCGGGCGGCCATCGGCTACAACTGCTGCTCCCCACGCAGCAACGGATACGGATTGAGCGATTCGCCCTTCCACCACTGCTTTTCCGGGCCGAGCCGGTGGATCTCGAAATGCAGGTGCGGCGCGCCAGGGGCGGCATTGCCGGTGCTGCCGACATAGCCGATCACCTGGCCGCGGCGGATCGCCTGCTTCTCCGCCAGCCCGTCCGCATAGCGCTGCAGGTGCGCGTAGTAGTAGGCGTAGCGGCCGCTGGGTTCGAACTGGTACACGGTCAGCCCGCCGCGCTCGCTGTCGAACAGTTTTTCCACTCTGCCGTCGGCGACCGCCAGCACCGGCGTGCCGGCCGGCGCCAGGATGTCGATCGCGTCGTGGCGGCGGCCCTGGCTGCGGGCGTCGGTGAAGGTGTCCTGCAACTGGTCGCCGGTCACGCCCTGTACCGGGATCAGCAGACCGGCGGATCCGCTGGCCGGCGCCGCTGCGCTCGCTGGCGCCGCAACCGGCCGAGCCTGCGCGGTGTCCGCGACGGACGGAGGCGATGGTGCAGTCGCCACAGGTTGTGCCTGCGCCGCTGCCGGCCCGGCAGCGGGGGATGCCTCTGGCGTGGCGGGCGCCGCGCTGTCGGCCGATGGCACGGGGCTGGGACGGACCTGCACCACGCCGCCGCGCAGGCTCAAGTACCCCAGTGCCGCCGCGACCAGCAATGCCAGGATCGGAACGCTACGCATGCGCTCAGTCCTGCATGGTGACCGGCACCGACGCGTTCACCGCGGCGGCGACGGTCAGCGCATCCCAATTGGTCAGGCGGACGCAGCCGTGCGATTGCGCCTTGCCGACCCGTGCCGGATCGGGCGTGCCGTGCAGGCCGTAGTGGTCCTTGGACAGGTCGATCCACACCTCGCCAACCGGGTTGTTCGGGCCTGCCGCCAGCGTCGCCTTCTTGTCCGACTTGTCGGCGTCCCAGAACAACTTGGGGTTGTAGTGGAAGGTCGGCTGCCGCACCACGCCCTTGATCTTCCACTCGCCGATCGGCAGCGGATCGTGCTCGCTGCCGGTGGAGGCGGGGAACTGGGCCAGGATCGCGCCGTTGGCGTCGAGCAGGCGCACGGTGGAGTCGGATTTGTCGACCAGCAGCTTGGCCGCCTTGGGCAGCGCGGCGGTGCCGAGCACGTTCGGCACCTGCACGCTGGCGCCGGCCTGGGCGAAGTCGATCGACGGGTTCAGCGCCCGCAGCAGCGCAGGCGCGGCGTGGAAGCGCTCGCCCAGGCGCTCTTCCACCGACTCATAGCCCAGCGCCGGCAACGTGGCCTTCTCCGCGGTGTCCTCAGGGATCTTGGGGAACGGACCGGCGACGTCCTCGGCGGTGAGCGTGTAGGCGACCAGCGCCGGCGCGGTGTCCTGCGCCAGCGCCTGCCAGGTGGCGTCGTCGAGTTCGCCGCTTGCGTTCAGGCCGCGGGCGGCCTGGAACCCGGAGACGGCGCGGCGCTGGTTGGAACCGGCCTGGCCGTCGATCTCGCCCGGCGAGAAGTGCGCGCGGTCCAGCAGCACCTGCGCACGCAGCAGCGAGCGCTCGCCGCTGTCCGGCGCCGGTGCGGTGGCGGCCTTGGCGGGCGGTTGCGCCGCCGCACTGTCGATCGTGCTCGCGAACAGGACGGCAAGGCAGGCGAGTGGAAGCGATAGACGGGACATCGGCGACTCCAGCAGGAATTCCGTCCACCATGCCTACGCGCTGCGGCTAGCCCGCGTGAAATGGCTGGCTCCCCGCTGACCGGAGCGCAGCGAGGCTGCCGGGACCGCGCTCCTGCAGCGTATCGCGAGCGTCCATCGGGGTATCGCGGAGCGTCCCATCGGCAAGATGCGGCAGCGAGCCGCGAGCCGCGAGCCGCGGGCCGCGAGCGGCGAGCGGCGACGCCGGGTCGGGCATCGCCTCGGGTTCCGCTCGTGTCTGCATCGCCGGCGGCGATGCCTCTCCCTGCGGTGGCCTGCGCCGGCAGCGTTACCGACACGGCGGCCAGTGCATGTCCTTCCCTCGTATCGCCGCGCGCGCCATCCCAATCGCACCGACAGGCTCGGGCAGTGCGACATGCTGCCGTGGCGGGATACTGGTGTTTCAGCCCGCCGCGGTCTGCCGCAGGGCGTAGGCGAGCAGCCGCGCCTGCACGCGTTCGCCCAGGCTGCGCGGCGCATCCAGGGCCATGCGCTGCAGGCACGCCGGATCGGCGGCGGTGCGCGACAGCAGCGCGCGCGCCACGGTCGCGAGCTTCGCGCCGGTGCCGGCGGTGTTGCGTTTCAGCCACGCCAGTGCGCGCAGCAGGCGCTGCTCGATCTCGGTGAAGTCGCTGCCCAGCGGATAGTCGGGCAGGGTGCCGTCGGCGCGGAACGGAGCCAGCGCGGCACGCACCCGCTCGGCGCGGTTGCGCTGCCATTGCCGCGGCGCGACGAAATCCACGGCGAGCTTGCGCGCTTGCCTGGCCTGCTGCAGCAGTGCCGGCTGGAACGCCACGTCGGCCAGGCCGGTCATCGCCACGGCGCAGTCCTCGTCGGTCATGCCGCGCAGGTCGGCGATGCCGTATTCGTTGAGGTAGATGTCGCGCAGATGGCGCGGGATCGTGGTGTGGCCGTAGTTCCAGCGCAGGTTGGACTGTAGCGCGGGCGCCTCGCCGCGGGTGGCGCGGAACATCAGCACGCTGCGCGCGTCGTCCAGCGCATGCGCCATCGCCACGAAGTTGTACTGGCCGCCCACGCCGGACACCACGCGGCCGTCGTCCAGCGCATCGGACACCGCCGCGCCCAGCGCGGTGGCCATCATGCACGAGTTGAAGAAGCGCGCCTCGCGCCGTTGCGCGCGGCGCAGCGCCTCGCCGCCGTACAGCTGGTTGATCTCGCTGATCCGCCGCATGCCGATCGCGGCGCATGCCTCCGGCGCCATGTCGCGCAGCCAGGCGTAGAACTCGGGCGAGCCGAGGTAGAACGCGCCCTGCAGGTATTCGCCATCGCGCTGCAGCCGCGCCTGGTCGTCGGCACTGGCGCTGCCGTCGGCCACGCGCTGCATCAGCGCGGCATCGTCGAGTACCTTGCGCCGGATCACGCCGCACTGGACCAGTTGCCGGAAGCCTTCGTTGAGCATTTCGCTGCAGCCGAACAGGCCGATCGAGAACGGTGCCAGTCCGCCGCATTCCTGCACCGCCGGGTGCGTTTCCAGTTCCGGATCCAGCGCCGCCAGCACCTGCCGATAGCGCGCGTTGTCGGTATGCCGCAGCACCAGCGCGTGGCACAGCGCGTCGGCCAGTGTGCCGATGCCGATCTGCAGCGTGCCGCCATCGCGCACCAGCGTGCTCGCGTACAGGCCGATGGCGTAGTCGGCATCGGCCACCGGTTGCCGCGGCAGCCCGAACAGGCGCGGATACGGACCCGGCGGCGTCGCCACCACGTCGAAGAATGACGGTTCCACCGCTGCGCTGCCGCCGATCCACGGCAGCTGCGGATCGACTTCGGCGACCAGCAGCGGCCGCGGCAGGCCGCGCCGGCGCACCGCGTCCAGCGTGTCCTGGGTGATGTCGTTGTTGCATGAGAACGACAGGCGCGTGCCGCCGGGTTCGCGCGCCACCTTCTGCACGATCAGGTTCGGCGCGCGCTGCGCCACCGCGTCGGCGGCATGGGTGTAGTTGAGGCTGGTGTAGCCGCGCTGCGCCTGTGCCGAGTGCAGCAGCGCGCCGGACTGCATGTAGAACTCCTCGACCTGGATGTGCGCCGGCAGCGCATCGCGCTGCAACGCCTGCACGTACTTGAGCGCCGGGAAATCCTCGCCGAAATGGCGCTGCACGAACGGCTGCACGAAGCGGCCTTCCAGTCCGCTGCCGGCCGGCGGTGGGTTCAGCGACAGCGCGGTGTAGAGCTGCATCGGCCGCGCCGGATCGGCGGCGACGCGGTCGTACAGCGCGTTGAGCAGGCGATGCGGCTTGCCGATGCCCAGCGGCGCGCCTATGCGCAGCGTGCCGGGGATGCGCTGCAGGATCAGGTCGGCAACGGCGTCGAGGTCTTGGAGGTGGTCGGTCATCCGCATAGCTTAGGCGAGGGCCAAGGTTCCAGGGTTCGGCAATGTGCGGTGACCGCTTGACAAGCGGTTTGTTTACCCGTGTAATCGATAAAAATTACAGGTGTAAACGGTATGGCGATCAGCGATGCGGAAGCGGTGGTGATGGAGGTGCTGTGGAGCCGGCATCCGCTCGCGGCCGAGGAGGTGTTCGCGGCCCTGTCCGGGCATGGCGGCTGGGCCGAACCCACGGTCAAGACCTTGCTCAACCGGCTGCTCAACAAGGGCGCGATCCGCGCCGACAAACAGGGACGACGCTATCTGTACGCGCCACTGCTGCAGCGCGAACAGTGGGTGCAGCAACAGAGCGAAGGCCTGCTCGAACGCCTGTTCGGCGGCCGCGTCGCGCCGCTGGTGGCGCACTTCAGCGAACGCGGCAAGCTCAGTGATGCCGATATCGCCGAACTCAAACGACTGATCCAGGAGCTGGACGATGAGCGTTGAAACTTTCGTGGCGGGGATGTGGGCGACGGCGCTGGCCGGCAGTGCGGCGATCGTAGCGGTGCTGGCGCTGCGCGCGCCGTTGCGGCGGATGTTCGGCGCCAGCGTCGCCTACACGTTGTGGGCGGTGGTGCCGTTGGCGATGCTCGGCGTGCTGCTGCCTGGCGATGTGCGCCCGGCGCTGCCGACGGCGCTGGCGATGCCGCAGGTCTGGGTCGGGCTGCCGCAGGGAACGGCTGGCGCCGCTGGTGCGATGGCGATCGCGAACGACCATCTCGCGTTGTGGATGGCCGCGCTCTGGCTGCTGGGCGCAGCGACGATGGCTGCCGTCCTGTGGCGACAGCAGCGGCGCTACCGGCGCAGCCTGGGGCGGTTGTCGTCGGGCGCCGATGGCGTGCTGTACGCACAGCATGCGGCACACGGTCCACTGGTGCTCGGCGCCTGGCGGCCGCGCGTGGTGCTGCCGATGGACTTCGCCCTGCGCTATCCGGCCGCACAATCGGAACTGGTGCTGGCGCACGAACGCATGCATATCGCCCGCGGCGACACCCGCTGCAACCTGCTGCTGGCGGCGCTGCGCTGCGTGCACTGGTTCAATCCGTTGCTGTACTGGGCCGCGCCGCGGTTCCGTTTCGACCAGGAGCTGGCCTGCGATGCGGCGGTGCTGGCGCGGCATCCGGCCTCGCGCCGCAGCTACGCCGAAGCGATGCTGCAGACCCAATTGGATGCGATCGCGTTGCCGGTCGGCTGTCATTGGCAGGCCGGGCGGACCTTGCGGCAGCGGATCGGCATGCTGCGACGGCCGGCGGTGAGCGGTTGGCGGCGGCGTGCGGGAATCGCCGTGGTGGCGATGGCGGCGCTGTGCGGCGCCACCGCGGCCTGGGCGTTGCAGCCACCGCCGGCGGTCGCGTTGGCGGGAAGCGGCATCGCGCCTGGGCGGTCGGATGCGCAAGCCCCGGATGCGGGTGTTGTGCTGGCGGGGGATGCGTCTGCAGCGGGCACTGGGCCGACAAGCAGCGGGAAGCGCCTGCCGATGACACTCGCTGCCGCAACCGGCGCCGCGGCGACGGACACGGCCGCCAAGCGCGCAACCACACCTGCCAAGCCCATGACGATGCTGCCGCCGCGCTATCCGCGCGAAGCGCTGCGCGAGGGTGCCTCGGGAAAAGTGATGCTGTTGGTCAGTGTGGATGAAGCCGGTACGGCCAGCGACGTGCGTTTGCTCGGTCGTGGCAGCGGCAACGCGGCATTGGACCAGGCGGCCATCGCGGCCGCCCGGCAGTGGCGCTTCACGCCGGCCCAGGAACACGGGCGTGCGATCCGTGGCAGGCTGAAGATTCCGGTCACGTTCGAGTCCGGGATGCAGCCTATCGCGACGCCTACGGGATTGGCCGATGCGGATGGCTATCGCTGGTATCTGCTGGATGCGGAGACGCGCGATACGGACCAGCGCATGTGCGATGTGGTCAAGTCCGATGGACAAGGGCCGGCTCGGCGCGTGTATTGCGGCGTGACCGTGGCGTCGCAGAGATGAGCGCGCGCCGGATCGGTTCGGCAGGTCTGTTTCTGTGCCTGGCAGCCTGCGCCAACCAGCCGCAGCGCGAGCAGACTCAGCGGCTGGATTCGGTGGACCAGCGCCTGCTTGCGCCACGCGGCGACGGTGCCCCGAGCGGCGCCATCTCGGCCTACGAGATGCAGCCGCAGCAGGTGTTCCGCATGCCGCAGCCGTTGGACGCGGCGACGCCGCAACTGCCTGCCGCATCGCCGCGACGCACGCTGGCGCCGACCACGGTGTGCGTGCGCGTGATCCTGTCCGCACAAGGCGCGGTGCAGCGCAGCGAGCCGTTGCACGATCGCGAGGAATGCGGTGCCGGTGCGCTGGCGGACAACGCCGATCTGCTGCAGGCGGTGCAGCAGGAGGTCGCGCGCTGGCGTTTCGTGCCAGCGGCGATCTGCACCTATGCCGATCCGGCGCAGCGCCCGGCCGTGGAAGGGCACTGCGACGGTGCAGTGTCGGTGGAAGAGGTGCCGGTGACGCTAGCCTATGCGTTCACCTTCGAGGTGCGCGAGGGCAAGGCCAGCGTGCAGACCGGGCGGGTGGGCGGTCGAAGTGCGCGTTGAGTGCGAGGTGCCGAACCGTGAGCGTTGGAAAGTATTCTCTGACGATTGAGGATTGCGGAAGCGATCGGTTAGCTTCTGGCCATCGGTTGCGATAGGCGTCGCCGTACAGTCTGTCGCGACTGAAGTCGCTCCTACAAGGGCGGCATCTCGACGGGATGCCCGATGTGGCAGCAGCAGGATCGCTGCCGTGCATTGTCATCGCGGCTACAGCATCTCCGGCTTGAACAGCCGCCGCCGCGAGACTTCCGCGCCGGACAGCATGAACTTGCCGTCGCCGCGGTAGTGCAGGGTCCTGGGTAGTTTCGGCGACGTGGCGACCTGCGCCTTGACCACTTCCCAGATGAACAGATTGTGCCTGGCGATCTGGCGGCCATCGTGCAGGCGGCACTCGAAGCTGGCATGGCACTCGGCGATCGACGGCGCATCGACCTGCGTGCCGGCCACCGCGGTCAGCCCGAAGTGCGCGAACTTGTCGAGCTGCGCGCCGCTGCTGTTGCCGATGCCGACCACGGTGTCGAGCAGGTCCGCGGTCGGCAGGTTGATCGTGCATTGCCTGCTGCGCCGGACCAGCTCGAAGCTATGGTTGGCGCTGGAGATGCAGCAGGCGATCAGCGATGGCGAGAACTCCAGCACCATGTGCCAGCCCATGGTCATGATGTCGCGCTGCCCTTTCCACGCCGAGGCGACCAGCACTACCGGGCCGGGTTCCAGGAGCCGGCGCACCTGGTCGAGCGGGAAATCGTGCTTGCGGTAGCGACGCATGGCTGCGGCCTCGCTTCGATGGCGATGGCACACAGTCTGGCCATCGGCGGTGAATGCGGCGTCGGCGCCCTAGTCCAGCCGATGGATCGCATCGGCGATGCGTTCCACTTCCTCGGCCTGGTGGCTGACGTAGAGCATCGGCAGGCGCACCTCGTCGCGCACGCGCTGCAGGTACGGGATCAGCTCGCCGCGGCGTTGCGCGTCCAGTGCCGACAGCGGTTCGTCGAACAGCAGGATCGCCGGCTGCGACAGCAGCGCGCGGCCGATCGCCACGCGCTGCGCTTCGCCGCCGGACAGATTGCCCGGGCGCCGCGACAGCAGCGGCGCGATGCCGAGCAGCTCGACCACCGCATCGAAGCCGAAGCGCTCGGCCTGGCCGCGGCCGTGGCGGCCGTAGCCGAGGTTGCGGCGCACGTCCATGTGCGGGAACAGCCGCGCGTCCTGGAACACGTAACCGATCCGGCGCCGGTGGGTGGGCACGTCGATGCCGGCGTCGCTGTCGTAGAGCACGCGCGCGTCGATGACGATGCGCCCGCTGCGCGGCCGCAGCACGCCGGCGATGGCGTTGAGCATGCTGGTCTTGCCGACGCCGGAAGGACCGACCAGCGCGACCACGCGCGCCTGTTCCTCGACCCGCAAGCGGCGCTGGAAACGGCCGCGCTGCACTTCGATGTCGATGCTCAGCATCGGCGCGGGCTCCCGTGCCGCGAACGCGGTATGAGCAGGAGGCGCGCAGCGGCGTTGGGCCGGCTCATGCGTCCGCCTCCGGCCCGCGCTGGCGCCGCACCAGCCATTCGGACAGCAGCAGCGCGGCCAGCGAGATCGCCAGGGCCACCGCCGCCAGCCGCCAGATGCCCGCTTCGCCGCCGGGCACCTGCAGCAGGCCGTAGATCGCCGCCGACAGCGTCTGCGTTTCCCCGGGAATATTCGACACGAAGGTGATGGTGGCGCCGAATTCGCCCAGCGCCTTGGCGAAGGCGAGCGCGGTGCCGGCGACCAGCCCCGGCCAGGCCAGCGGCAGGGTGATGCTGAAGAACACCCGCCACGGGCCAGCGCCGAGCGTGGCCGCGGCCGCCTCCAGGCGCCGATCGGTGGATTCCAGGGCCAGACGGATCGCGCGCACCATCAGCGGGAATCCCATCACCGCGCTGGCCAGCGCGGCGCCGGTCCAGCGGAACGCGAACTGCACGCCCAGATGCTCCAGCAACCAGGCGCCGACCGGTCCCTGCGTGCCGAGCACGATCAACAGCACGTACCCGGTGACTACCGGCGGCATCACCAGCGGCAGGTGCAGCAAGGCATCCAGCAGCGATTTGCCGGGGAAGCGGCGCCGCGCCAGCAGCCAGCCGCAGGCCACCCCGAACGGCAGGCTGCCCAGCGCGGCGACCAGCGCGACCTTGACGCTGAGCGCGATGGCGGTGAGTTCCTGCGGCGTGAATGCGAACAACGGCGACGGCTCAGGGCGCGAGCGAGAAACCGCGGCGCTGGAAGATCGCCTGCGCCGGCGGCGTACCCAGCCAGCGCACGAAGTCGGCCGCGGCCGGGTGCTTGCTCGCGCGCAGCGCCGCCACCGGATACACGATCGGCGCATGGCTGTCGGCGGGGAACACCGCCACCACCCGCACCTTCGGCTCGGCCTTGGCATCGGAGCCGTAGACGATACCCAGCGGCGTTTCGCCGCGCGCGACCAGCATCAGCGCGGCGCGCACGCTGTCCGATTCGGCCAGCCGCGCCTGCACGCCGTCCCACTGGCCGAGCGTCTGCAGCGCGGCGCGCGCGTACTTGCCGGCCGGCACGCTGTTGGTCTGGCCGAGCGCCAGCCGGCCCTGCGCGCCGAGCGCAGCGGCGAGCGCGCCGGGCTTGCGCAGATCGACCTTGGCCGCGCTCGACGCGGGTGCGACCAGCACCAGCGTATTGCCCAGCAGATTGCGCCGCTGCGCCGGAGCGACCAGTTGGCGCTGCTGCAGATAGTCCATCCACTCCAGGTCGGCGGAGAAGAACACATCCGCCGGCGCGCCCTGTTCCACCTGCCGCGCCAGCGCCGAGCTGGCCGCGTACGACACCTGCACCGGCGTGCCGCTGGCGCGCTGATAGGCCGCGGCGGCCTCGTCCAGCGATTCCTTCAGGCTGGCGGCGGCGAACACGGTCAACGGCGTCTGCGCCAAGGCCGGCACGGCCATGGCGACGGTGAGCGAGAGCAGGCACAGCAAGCTGCGTAGCGTACGGGACATGGGGGATGCTCCGGGGACATCGGGGGGACAGCGGCGATCGACTGGACGTGGCGCACTTGGCGCGCCAGCCGCCGGTGCTGCAG
Organism: Xanthomonas sp. 1678; assembly: GCF_031455575.1. Classification (NCBI taxonomy): domain Bacteria; kingdom Pseudomonadati; phylum Pseudomonadota; class Gammaproteobacteria; order Lysobacterales; family Lysobacteraceae; genus Xanthomonas; species Xanthomonas sp. 1678. The sequence goes on from NZ_JAVDSZ010000002.1 coordinate 675,244, forward strand.
CGCGACCGTGCGGCGGCACTTGCCGCATCCTAACGCCTTCACTGTGGCGAGGGGGACAGATCGTCGGTGCGGCCGGCCTGGATGTTGGCGCGCACCGACGGTTGCATCAGCCGCGGCTGCGCCAGCGTCGCGTCGCGCGCCTGGCGCAGCGCGACGAACGCTGCTTCGTCGACGCCGTCGCGCACATGGATGTTGTCGCGACGCTGCGCGCCGATGCTGGTTTCGCAGGCGACCGCGCGGCCGCCGGCGCCATAGTCGTGGCAGACGAACACGCGGGTGGCGGCGGGCAGCGCGTAGAGCCTGTGGATCGAACGGAACAGCGTCGCCGCGTCGCCGCCGGGGAAATCGCAGCGCGCGGTGCCGCTGTCGGGCATGAACAGCGAATCGCCGGGAAACAGCGCATCGCCGATCAGGTAGGCGATGCTGTCGTCGGTATGCCCGGGCACCGCGATCACTTGGGCGGACAACGCGCCGATCGCGAACCGCTCGCCGTCGGCGAACAGATGATCGAAGCCGCAGCGCGTATCGCCGTCGTCCTCGGCCAGGCCGAACTGCGGCGCGAAGCGCGCGCGCACCTGGCGGATGCCCGCGCCGATCGCCAGCGTCGCCTGCGGCCAGCGCCGCTTGAACCACTGCGCGGCGGAGACATGGTCGGCATGCGCGTGGGTTTCCAGGATCCAGCGCAGTTGCAGGCCACGCGCTTCAACCAGCGCGGCCAGGCCTTGCGCCGGCGCATCGCGCAGCGCGCCGGTGTCCGGATCGAAGTCCAGCACCGGGTCGATCACCGCGGCCTCGTGGCCGTCTTCGACCAGATAGCTCCAGGTGCCGGAACCGGCGTGGTGGAAGGGGTGGACGTTGGGAACCTGGCTCATGGGCCTGCCTTGGCGGGAGAGGAACGGCCGGCGCTGCAGTAGATGCCGTGCAAGGTATCGAGGATGCGCTGCGCCGGGCCGGGGACCAGCGAATAGTAGATGGTCTGCCCGTCGCGGCGGGTCTGCACCAGGCCGTCCTCGCGCAGCAGCGCCAGGTGCTGCGACAGCGCCGATTGGCTCAGGTCCAGGCGCGCGTTGAGCTCGCCCACTGAGTGTTCGTGGTCCACCAGCAGGCACAGCAACAGCAGCCGCTTTTCGTTGCCGAGCGCCTTCAGCAGGCGCGCGGCTTCGCCGGCATGCGCGCGCATCGCCGCAGGATCCATCGCGGGTTGCAGGCGGCGGGCCATCGGACTCAGAAGGCGACCGGCAGGCCGGCAGCGGTCCAGCCGAGGAAGCCGCCGTTCAACGAGCGCACCGCGCTGTAGCCGAGTTGCTGCAGGCTCAGCGCGGCCAGCGTGGAGCGGCCGCCGGTGGCGCAGTACAGCAGGATCGGTTGGTCGCGCCGCGATAGTGCCGGATCGGTGTCGAGACGGAATTCGAGGATGCCGCGCGGGATGTTGATCGCGTTGGGCAGGTGGCCGACGGCGAACTCGCCGGGTTCGCGCACGTCGATGATCCATTCGCCAGGCAGCGGCGTGGCCGCGGCATCGGTGTCGATTTCGTGGATCTGCGGGCGTGCCCGGTCGACCAGGGCTTGGGCGGAGGAGTAGGGCATGGGGGGCTCCTGTGATGACAGTCCCTATAATATCAGTCGGTTCTAATATACGAAAATCGCGATTCATCTGGCGGCCATCTCTGTTCGCTGCGCCGACCGCTGTGGGTCGAGGCAGGCGGCTTTGGAAATCGATGCGCATGCGCGTCCACGCGGTCTTTGCGGCGCCGGCGTAGAGTCGGCGTTCCCCGTTGTGCATCTTCTGGAGACCTGCATGAGCATCGGCGACCCGATCCGCGTCACCCTCGAGCAGGAGGCGGATTTCGCGTTCCGCATCCAGTTCGACGAAACCGACCTGGCGCCGTGGCTGGGCGACGAGACCGCGCCGCTGGGCCACGAGCGCGGGCCGAACCCTTCGCGCATCCTGTTGGCCAGCATCGCCAACTGCCTGGCGGCGAGCCTGTTGTTCGCGATGCGCAAGTTTAAGAACGATCCGGTCGGCGTGGTCGCGCACATCACCGCCACGCCGATGCGCAACGCGGACGGCTACTGGCGCATTCCGCAGGCATCGGTGGAACTGCAACTGCCCGACGGCAACCAGGACTACGCGCAGCTGCAACGCATCCTCGACCAGTTCGAACAGTTCTGCGTGGTCACCCAGAGCGTGCGCCAGGGCATCGACGTGCAGGTCATGGTCAAGGACGCGCACGGCAATGTCCTGCTCGGCGACAAGAGCATCGAGGCCGGCGCGTGAGCGATCCGCTGCACATCGCCTGCCCGCACTGCCAGGCGCTGAACCGGGTGCCGGGCGACCGCCTGGCGGCGGCGCCGCAATGCGGCCGCTGCCATCGCGCGCTGTTCGTTGGTGCGCCGGTGGTGCTGACGGGGGACAACTTCGCCGCCCACGCCGAGCGCAGCGACATCGCGTTGCTGGTGGATTTCTGGGCGCCGTGGTGCGGCCCGTGCCGGACCATGGCGCCGCAGTTCGAGGCCGCCGCCGCGCAACTGGAGCCGCGCCTGCGCCTGGGCAAGCTGGATACCGAAGCACAGCCGGCGCTGGCGACGCGCTTCGGCATCCGCAGCATTCCGACTTTGGCGTTGCTGCGGCATGGGCGCGAACTGGCGCGGCACAGCGGCGCGATCGGTGCCGCCGAGATCGAGCGCTGGGCGCGGGCGCACGCGGGCTAGCGCATCCTGCTCGGGCACTGGAGCCCTTGTAGGAGCGGCTTCAGCCGCGACAGGCACTGCCAGTAAAGCGTGTCGCGGCTGAAGCCGCTCCTACAGGAAGCGATGGCCTGCGGGACTGCAGGCAAACATGCCAACCAAAACACGCCGATGCCTGGGTCATGGAAACGGCACGCAGTGCGCCAAGGCCCGCCGCCCCACCATCACTTCCCCAGCGCCGCGTTCAGCGTCGCCGCCAGATCCGCGCCGGCCTGACGCAACTGCGCCTCGGCGACCGGGCGCCAGGTCGTCACGTAGTCCGGCGGCAACTTGGCGCCGGGCGGGTAGAAGCCCGGGCGCAGCATGATCCGGCACGAGGCTTCGGCCCAGGCCGCGGCCGGCGGCGGCAGCGCGCTGCCGGCCGGCGAGGGCGCCGGCAGCGGCTGTGCCTGCAACTGCGCCAGGTAGTGCGCCTCGTCCAGGCCGCGGCTGCGCAGCAGCCCGCTGTCCCACAGCGCGTGCAGGTTGCTGCCCTTGCCCTCGAACTGGATCTGGACGGTGTTGGCGCCCTTGTCGCGCGCATAGCCGGCGTGCAGCGGCTGCTGGATATCGCCGGCGAAATGCACCACGAATTTCAGCGCCTGGGCGCGCGCCGCCTGCGGTTGGCTGCGGTCGGCCAGGATCGCGGCCTGGCGGCGCAGCGCTTCCACCGCGCAGTTGCCGTCGGGGCAATCGCGGTTTTCCTCGTAGTGGCACTGGTCTTCGCCGAGGTTGACGTAGTGCCAGGGGCCGGTGCGCTTGCCCATGTCCGGGTCGCTTTCGCGCAATTGGTCGGCCCAGTTGGCGACACCGGCCAGGGTCGGCTCGGCTTCGCCCTGCAGCAGTTGCTGGACCTGCGCGCGCGCCTGCGGGGTGAGTTGGGAGTCGGCCAGGTCGGCGACCAGGCGATGGCCCAGCGGGCCCCAGGCGAAGGCGGCCGACGGCGCGGCGGCCAGGGCCGCGGCGAGCGCGGCGGAAACGAAGAGAGAGGATTTCATGCGCGGATTCTAGCCGGCGCCGATGACGTTGCCATGGCCGCGTCATCGCGCCGTTGCGCAACCGCTAAGCCTCGCCCACGCGGCGAGGCCCGCGAGTGCGTTGGATCAGAAATACATCATGTACGCGACGCCGTAGGTGATCGGGTCGAGCTTGGCCTCGCCGAGCTTGCCGCTGTTTACTTCCACGTCGCTGCGCATGCTGGTCCAGCGCGCGTCCACGCGCAGCGCGCTGCGCTCGCCCACGGCGAAGTCCACGCCGGCATGTACCGCGGGGCCGAAGCTGTCCTTGAACTTGACGTCTTCCCTGGAGAACGCGCCCTTGCCGTCGGCGCCCAGGAAGGTGGTGTAGTTGAGGCCGACGCCGACGAACGGGGAGATGTCGCCGTTGCCGTTGAAGTGGTACTGCAGCGAGAACGTCGGCGACAGCGCCCAGGCGCGGCCGACATCGCCGCCCTGTTCCAGGCCGATCTTCTGCTGCCCGACCAGGGTCTGGATCTCCAGGCCGAGGTTGCCGCGGAAGAAGTATTCGTAGCTGAACGAGAGCGCCGGCGTGGTGTCGGCGCTGAAACGCTGGTCGGTGCCGTCCAGCGTGCCGTTCGACGAGCCGGGCACCATGCCGTGGATGCCGTAGCTGGTGGTGTAGTGGCCGGCCGACTGCGCCGCGGCGGGCAGGGCGATGGCAGCGAGGGCGGCGACGGCGAGACGGCGGAACAGGCGTGGCTTCATTGGGGACCCCGGTGGACGGCGAATGGGCGGATGCGAATCCCAGTGCCGGCCCGGCGGCGGCCGATCCACATCCTTGTGGAGCCTAGTCTGCCAGAGAAGCGGCGCCGCCGTGCAGCCCTCAGAACTTCATCACATAGGCCAGGCCGTACACCAGCGGATCGATCTGCGCGGTGCCCATGCTGGCGCCATCGACCTTGACCTTGCTGTCGATGTCGGCCCAGCGCAGGTCCACCCGCAGCGCCGAGGCGTCGGTGAGCGCGAAGTCCACGCCGACGTGCGCGGCCAGGCCCCAGGAATCTTCCAGCTTGAGCTTGGTGCCGGCCAGCGCGCCGCTGGTGTCCTCGCTGAAGAAGGTGGTGTAGTTGATGCCGGCGCCGACGAACGGGGAGACCTTGCCGGCGCTGTTGAAGTGGTACTGCAGCGAGACCACCGGCGGCAGCTGCTTGGTGCTGCCGACCTTGCCGACGCCCTTGACGTCGATGTCGTGCTTGAACGGCAGCGCGGCCAGCAGCTCGATGCCCAGGTCCTGGCGGACGAAGTATTCGAAGGTGACGGTCGGCTTGATGTCGCTGCCGATGCTCAGCGGCAGCGTGCCGCCGGCCAGCTTGCCGTTGTCGGACTTCGGGTTGACCTGGTGGGCGCCGATGCCCACGGTCCAATCGCCCTGCGACTGCGCCAGCGCGGGCAGGGCGCACAGCGAAAGGGCGGCCGCCAGGCCGGACAGCAGGAGGGGGGAGGTCTTGCGCATGATGAGGTCTCGGTTGGGTGTGGGCGCAGTGTCCTGCCGGGCACCGCGCGCCGCCTTGATCCTGATCAAACCCGGGTGCAGGGCGCGATACGGCCGGCCTGATAGAATGTCGTCCCCCCTTCCATCCGCCGCGTCAGGCGCGGCCGCAGGAGCTACTGAAATGGCAATCAAGGTTGGCATCAACGGTTTCGGTCGCATCGGACGCAATGTGCTGCGCTCGGCGGTACAGAATTTCGGCAGCGACATCGAGATCGTCGCCATCAACGACCTGCTCGAGCCCGACTACCTGGCCTACATGCTGCAGTACGATTCGGTGCACGGCCGCTTCGACGGCGAGGTGTCGGTCGACGGCAATCACCTGGTGGTCAACGGCAAGAAGATCCGCCTGAGCCAGGAACGCGATCCGTCCGCGCTGAAGTGGGACGAGGTCGGCGCTGAGGTGGTGATCGAATCCACCGGCCTGTTCCTGACCAAGGACACCGCGCAGAAGCACCTCGACGCCGGCGCCAAGAAGGTGATCCTGTCGGCGCCGTCCAAGGACGACACGCCGATGTTCGTGTATGGCGTCAACGACAGCACCTACGCCGGCCAGGCGATCGTCTCCAACGCCAGCTGCACCACCAACTGCCTGGCGCCGCTGGCCAAGGTGATCAACGACAAGTGGGGCATCAAGCGTGGCCTGATGACCACCGTGCACGCGGCCACCGCCACCCAGAAGACCGTGGACGGCCCCAGCAACAAGGACTGGCGCGGCGGCCGCGGCATCCTGGAGAACATCATCCCGTCCAGCACCGGTGCGGCCAAGGCGGTCGGCGTGGTGATTCCGGAGTTGAACAAGAAGCTGACCGGCATGAGCTTCCGCGTGCCGACCTCGGACGTGTCGGTGGTCGACCTGACCGTGGAACTGGAAAAGCCGGCCACCTACGCCGAGATCTGCGCCGAGATCAAGGCGCAGAGCGAAGGCGCGCTGAAGGGCATCCTCGGCTACACCGAGGACAAGGTGGTGGCCACCGATTTCCGCGGCGACGCACGCACCTCGATCTTCGACGCCGACGCCGGCATCGCCCTGGACAGCACCTTCGTCAAGCTGGTGTCCTGGTACGACAACGAGTGGGGCTATTCCAACAAGTGCCTGGAAATGGTCAAGGTGGTGGCGAAGTAAGCCAGGCCGCGTCCGTACCGTCGCGCCGGATTCATCGCTTTGCCGGACTTGCCGTGCAATGTCCCGGCGGTGAATCTGGCGGTTGAATCGGCGGGCGACAGGGGAATGCAAAAAGGAGCGCAACTGCGCTCCTTTTTGTTTGAGACATGCCAGGAGCCGATCGGTCGGCACCCGATGCGCTTGCATGGCTAGGCCTGGCGAGGTGCCCTCATGTCAGGCGGATGCGCCGGTTACAGCGAGTCCTTGGAGTTGTTGTCTTCGGTCTGCTCGTAGTCGGTGACGACGCCTTTCGCATCGTAGGAAACGGACAAGCTATAGCCTTTGACGTTGCGCGCGCCGACACCATGTTTCTGCGCCTCGTTCACTGCCTGTCCGGTGTGCCAGCCGGGCAACATTCCCCTGACGATTCCGCCCACGGTCTCGCGCACTTTCTCGCCATGCGATTCGGTGGGACTGTAGCTCCAGGACGTCTCATATCCGCCTTCCTTCGCGGAGGCTCTATGCACATAGTCCGGATCGCCATAGATGGCGCGAACCTCTTCCTTCGTCGTCTTGCCGAGGACCAAGTTCTTCTTCAGCGCTTCGGTCGTGTAGAGGCTCGGGTCGTCCACCTTGGCGGCGAATGCCGGAGCAGCGAAGGTGGCGGCCAGCATGGCCGAGATGCAAAGCGTGCGAAAAGGTTTCATGGTCATGTCCGTTTACCTTGTGATTGCGCCTGAATTTCAAATTCCATCCATACCATGCTGACACACCCGCATTCGGCTCGCATCAGCGATGCGCGCCGAGCTTAGGCATGCCGAAACGGCACCGTCAATATGATATTTGCGCTCATGCGCATTCATGCGGGTCGACGCACGCTGCATGGCGCATGGGCCTGCGGACAGCGCCCGCGTTGCGCGTGGTCGGCAGACCACTGCAAGCTCGGAGAGCGTCTTGTGATGGGATGCGCTCTTTCCGACATCGGTTGCCAGCGCTCGCAGCCAAAGGAGGGGCGTGCGACGTGTTGGCTCTGCAGACGGCGTCCCGCCTAGCCAGCCGCCGCGGCCAGCGCGCTGGCGCCCGCGGTGGGTATCGCGTCACCGCGGGCGGCGTGCGTGCATGTGGCGTTGCGGGGCGCCGCGATCACGCCGCGCCGCGCGTGTCTGCCTCCAGGCCCGGGTCCAACGATGCGAGCAGGGTGGCGCGGCAGGTGGCGAGGATCTCGTCCGCCAGCGGCGAATCGTCGGGGCAGGCCCGCGACATGACGATCGCGCCGAGGGCGTGCGCCAGCATGTCCAGGCGCTTGGCGCGCGCTTCGCCGGGGCTGCCGCCGGTCGCTGCAGCGTCCTCGCGTTCCAGGGCCGCCAGTATGCCTTCGATGCCGTCCGCGAACGCGGCCCGCACCGCCTCCGGCTGGCGCGCGGCGTCGCCGCCCAGCGCGGCCATGGTGCAGCCGACCGTGCGGGTATCGCGGTGCGCGCGCGACACATAGCGACGGACGAATTCCGGCGAATCGATTCCACCGACCTGGGCCACCGTCTGCGCGATCCCGCATGCCGTCGCCTCCGCCGCCAGGTCGGCCTTGGACGCGAAGTGCTTGTAGAAGCCGCCGTGGGTGAAACCGGCGGCGGCCATCAGGTCGGCCACGCCGATCCCCTCGTAGCCGCGCTCGCGAAACAGCGCGGACGCGGTTTCGACGATATGCGCCCGGTTCGCCTGCGCCTGCGCCTTGCTGACCTTCATCGCGGATGCCCTCCAGCGTCGCCTTTTCCAGGGCCAAGGATACATTGATGCTGGTCGTCATCAAAACGTTGACAAGTTAGATTATGATCGTCATCATTGCGTGGCTGCTTCGATTCGCCTGTTTCCCGGGGGCGCCCGTCCATCGCCGCGACGCGCCGCATTGCGGTGCCGATCGTCGCGCCGCCGGCACGCCTCCACCTTCGAGAACCACGCCACCATGTCCGACACCGCACTGTTCACGCCGTACCCGCTGGGCTCGCTGACGCTCGCCAACCGCATCGTCATGGCGCCGCTGACCCGCAACCGCGCCGGCAAGGGCCTGGTGCCCAGCGAACTGGCCGCCACCTACTACGCCCAGCGCGCGTCCGCAGGCCTGTTGATCACCGAGGCGACGCAGATCTCGGCGGACGCGCAGGGCTATCAGGACACGCCCGGCATCTACACCCCGGCGCAGATCGAAGGATGGCGCGCGGTCACCGACGCGGTGCACGCCAAGGGCGGGCGCATCTTCGTGCAGCTGTGGCACGTCGGCCGCGTCTCGCACGTGGACCTGCGTCCCGGCGGGACCGCGCCGGTGGCGCCTTCGGCGATCGCCGCCGCCACCAAGACCTTCGTCAACAACGGCTTCGCCGACGTGTCCGCGCCGCGCGCGCTGGAGCGCGACGAGCTGCCGCGCATCGTGGACGACTTCCGCCAGGCCGCGGTCAACGCGATCGCCGCCGGCTTCGACGGGGTGGAGCTGCATGGCGCCAACGGTTACCTGCTGGAGCAGTTCGTCAAGGACGGCGCCAACCAGCGCAGCGACGCCTACGGCGGTTCCATCGAGAACCGCGCGCGCCTGTTGCTGGAGGTCGCCGCGGCGGTAGCCGAGGCCATCGGTGCCGAGCGCACCGGCGTGCGCATCTCGCCGGTGTCGCCGGCCAACGGCATCTCCTGCAGCGATCCGCAGCCGCAGTACGACTACATCGCCGAGCGACTCAGCGCGCTGGGCATCGTCTACCTGCATGTGGTGGAGGGCGCCACCGGCGGGCCGCGCGACGTGGCGCCGTTCGATTACGCGGCGCTGCGCAGCCGCTTCAAGCAGACCTATCTGGCCAACAACGGCTACGACCCGGCGCTGGCCAGCGCCAGCCTTGCCGCCGGCAGCGCCGACCTGTTCGCCTTCGGCCGCGCGTTCATCGGCAATCCCGACCTGGTCGAGCGGTTGCAGGCCGGCGCGCCGCTGGCCGCCCCGGATCCGGCCACGCTCTACGGCGGCGGCGCCAAGGGCTACATCGATTACCCGACGCTGGCCGAAAGCGCCAGCGCCTGAGCGGCACCGTCGTCCCACCGGCCACGTCGTCGTGGCCGCACTTTCCCTTTCGATCCGAAGAGACCACTCGCATGAGCAGCACCTCCACCGTCCTCATCACCGGCGCCTCCAGCGGCATCGGCGCCGTCTATGCGCAGCGCTTCGCCCAGCGCGGCCACGACCTGGTCCTGGTCGCACGCGACAAGACCCGCCTGGACGCCCTCGCCGCGCGCCTGCGCGCGGAGCACAAGGTCGCGGTCGACGTGCTGCAGGCCGACCTGACCGCAGCGGCCGACGTGGCGGCGGTCGAAGCGCGCCTGCGCGACGACGCGCGCATCGGCATCCTCATCAACAACGCCGGCATGGCCCAGTCCGGCGGCTTCGCCGAGCAGACGGGCGAGGGCGTCGAACGCCTGCTGGCGCTCAACACCACCGCGCTGACGCGGCTGGCGGTGGCGATCGCGCCGCGGCTGGCGCAGTCCGGCAACGGCGCGATCGTCAACATCGGCTCGGTGGTCGGCCTGGCGCCGGAATTCGGCATGACCGTGTACGGCGCGACCAAGGCCTTCGTGCTGTTCCTCTCGCAGGGCATGAACCTGGAACTGGCGCCCAAGGGCGTGTACGTGCAGGCGGTGCTTCCGGCGGCCACCCGCACCGAGATCTGGGAGCGCGCGGGCATCGACGTCAACACGCTGCCCGAGGTGATGGACGTCGAGGAACTGGTCGATGCGGCGCTGATCGGCTTCGATCGCCGCGAACTGGTGACCATCCCGCCGCTGCACGATGCCGACCGCTGGGACGCCCTTGACGGCGCCAGGCAGGCGCTGCTGGGAAGCATCCGCCAGGCCAATGCCGCGGAACGCTACCGGCCGGCGGCTTAAAGCCCGCCTGCCGCGAACGAGGCCATCACCATGGAAGCGCAACGCAATAGCTGGGTGCTGATCACCGGCGCATCGAGTGGATTCGGCGAGGAATTCGCCCGGCAGTACGCGGCGCGCGGCCACAGGTTGATCCTGGTCGCGCGGCGCCTGGACCGGCTCGATGCGCTGGCGCAGGCGTTGCGGCAGCGGCACGGCGTGGAGATCCTCGTCGAACAGGTGGATCTGTCGGAGATCGCGGCAGTGCGCCGGCTCCACGCCGGCCTGCAGGCGCGCGGCATCGACGTCGAGGTGCTGATCAACAATGCCGGGCACGGGCTGCAGGGGCGGTTCCTGGCGGCCGAGCTGGAGCCGGTGCTGTCGATGATCCAGCTGGATATCGCCAGCCTGACCGCAATGACGCACCTGTTCGGCCAGGACATGCAGCGGCGCCGGCACGGGAAGATCCTGCAGGTGGCCAGCCTGCTGGCCTACCAGGGCGTGGAAGACTTCGCGGTGTATTCGGCCGCCAAGGCCTACGTCCTGCGCCTGGGCGAGGCGCTGCATCGCGAGTTCGCCCGCGATGGCGTCACCGTGACCACGCTGTGCCCGGGACTGACCGACACCGGCTTCGCGCGCGTCGCCCAGCAGCGGATCACGCCCCAGCTCGCGGCGTTGATGATGCAGACGCCGCCGGTGGTGCGTGCCGGCATGCGCGCGCTGGACGCCGGTCGCATCAGCGTGGTGCCCGGGCTGATCAACAAGTTGAACGCGGTCTTCATGTGGGCGACGCCGCGCTGGATCCACCAGGCCGTGCTGTCGCGCATCCTCAACCGGTGATGGTCATGCGCCCGGGTTTCCGCTCGCTGTCGGTCCTGACCTCGCTGCTGTTTCTGGCGATCGCCTGCACCTGGATGTTCTCGCCGGATGCGATGCTGGCGAACTGGGAGATCGGCGCTTCGCCATCGGCCGAGCTGATGGCGCGACGCGGGGCCGCGCTGTATGCGGGCCTGAGCGTGATGTTCTTCATGGCGCGCGGCGCGGCGCCATCGCCGGCGCGTTCGGCGCTGGTGGCCGGCTTCGTCACCGCCTGTACGCTGCTGGCGGCGCTCGGCATCGGCGAACTGGCCAGCGGGCACGCAGGCCGCGGGATACTGGTCGCGGTGGTGCTCGAAATCGTGTTCGTCCTCGGGTTCGTTCTGGTCAGGGAAACATCATGAAAGCGTTCTTCATCGACGGCTATGGCAACAGGCACCCGGGCCGGATCGGCGAGCTGCCCGAACCGGAGGTGCGCGACGACGATGTGCTGGTGGAGGTGCATGCCGCCGGCGTCAACGTGCTCGACGCGAAGATCCGCAAGGGCGAGTTCAAGCTGATCCTGCCGTACCGCTTTCCGTTGGTGCTGGGCAACGACGTGGCCGGCGTGGTGCTGCGGGTCGGGGCCGGCGTGCGCCGTTTCAAGCCCGGTGACGCGGTGTATGCGCGTCCCGACCAGACCCGCATCGGCAGCTTCGCCGAACGCATCGCGGTCAAGGAAAGCGCGCTGGCGTTGAAGCCCGCCAACCTCGGCATGGAGGAAGCCGCCTCGGTTCCGCTGGTCGCGCTGACCGCATGGCAGGCCCTGGTGGAAACGGCGGGCCTGCAGAAGGGGCAGAAGGTGCTGATCCATGCCGGCTCCGGCGGCGTCGGCAGCATCGCCATCCAGCTCGCCAAGCACCTTGGCGCCTTCGTCGCGACCACCACCGGCACCGGCAACGTCGGCTGGGTGAAGGCGCTGGGCGCCGACCTGGTCATCGACTACCGGACGCAGGACTTCGCGACCCTCGTGCGCGACTACGACGTCGTCCTCAACAGCCTGGGCAGCGATGTGCTGGAGAAATCCCTGCGCGTGCTCAAGCCCGGCGGCAAGCTCATTTCCATCTCCGGCCCGCCGGACCCGGACTTCGCCGCGCAACAGGGACTGGCGTGGCCGCTGCGGCAGGTGATCCGCCTGCTCAGCGGCGGCATCCGCAGGAAGGCCAGGCGGCGCGGCGTCAGCTACGCCTTCCTGTTCATGACCGCCAACGGCGACCAGTTGCGCGAGATCGGCGCGCTGATCGAGGCCGGGATCCTCACCCCGGTGCTGGACCGGGTGTTCCCGTTCGAAGCGACGGCGCAGGCACTGGCCTACGTCGAGAGCGGGCGCGCCAAGGGCAAGGTGGTGATCAGGGTCGGCCAGCACTGAGCGTGCGCGCCGCCCCGAGCGCAGCGCGCTACAGCGCCTGCAGGATCAGCGAGTGCCAGCCGGTGCGGTAGGTTTCGTAGCCGGGCGAGGCGGCGTGCGCGATGCAGTGCGGACGCCCGTCGAGGTCGCTCAGCACCGCGCCGCGCGGTTGCTTGAACAGCGCTTCGCGGCCGGGGAAGTCGATCCGCTCCTGCAGCATGCGGCCGGCCGAATCGGCCAGGACCTGGCCGCGGTGGTCGACGATGCACACCCGGCTGCGGCCCCATTCCTGTTCCGACAGCGGGGTGCGCTGCACCACCGTCTGCGCCAGCGCGTCCCAGCGGAACACGATGCCCAGCACGCCCAGCACGCGCCCGTCGACACGGCCGCCGTCGCGCACCGTGCACGCATACACCAGCACGCGTTCGCCGTCGGCCAGGGTGCTGGCATGCACGTCCTGGAAGCCGAATTCCTCGCCGCTGCGAGTGCGCGCGGCGGTTTCGAACCAGGCCTGCGCGGACACGTCGCTGCCGACCGAGGCGTACTGCTGCGGGCGGCCGTTGGCCAGGACGCGGCCGTCGGTGCCGGCCAGCACCAGGTCGAAGTACACCGTGTACGAGTCCAGGATCTGGCCCATGCGCCGCGACGCATAGGCGAGTTCCTCGTCGTCGCGGCCGTGGCGCGCGGCGGCGACGATGGCCGCATCGGTCGCCCACCAGCGCACATCGCAGCTGCGTTCGTAAAGGTTGCGGTCGATCAGGTCGATGTTGCTCAGCGCCAGTTCGCTCAGGCGCGTGCGGCGCACGTCGTCCTGCAGCCGCTGCAGGGTGTGGCCCATGTCGGCGCTGGTGCTGGCGGCGACCTTGTCCAGGTCCTGGGTGGCATCGGCGACGCGCCGCGACAGCACGTCCATTTCCTGCGCGATGACGCTGAAGCCGCGTCCGGCCTGGCCGATCCGCGCCGACTCGATGCGCGCGTTCATCGAGATCACATGGGTGGTGCGGTTGATCTCGTCGATGCGTTGCAGCGAACGCCGCAGCTGTCCGAGCAGTTGGTCGGACAGGCCGACCACCGAACGGATATGGTCGTCGATGCCCGCTTCGGTGGGTTGGGCTGGCAGGTTCATTGGCACACTGTCGGTGGGAGGGAGGGGAACAGCGGGCGCAACGTGGGATAAGGGAGTTAGCGGCCGCCGATGCACCGGCTTTAGCGGCGCGTGCGCACCGCTGCGCGGCGCGAACCCTTGCCATGCCTGGGCTGCGTGTCCGCGGCCCGGGCCGCGCCGAGGCCGAACTCGTCTACCATCTGCGCCAGGACCGGCGTCGCCGGACCATTGGCACGCCGCGTTGCGGTGCGCCGCCTTGGGGATGGATGCCGGATGGAAGCGTTGATCGTGTTGGTGGTGGTGGCGGTACTGGCGGTGCCGGTGCTGCTGATCGTGTTGCTGGTGTCGTTGTCGGGTGTGCGCCGGCGCGTGGGGGTGCTGGAACTGCAACTGGCGCACTTGCGCGGTGCGGCGCCGCGGGCGGCGCAGGCCGATAGCGAAGCCGAAGCCGAATTCGATGCCGGGTTCGAGCAACGCGATGCGGCGGAAGGTCCGGTGTTCGTCACTGCGCCTGTCGTCATCGCACCCGCAGCGCCCACGCCACCGCCGCTGCCGCCGCAGTTCGCCCTCGCATCCACAGTGCGCGACGTTGCGGACACGGATGCCGACACGGCTGCTGCGCCAGCGCCGAAGACATATGTGCCGCAGGGCCCAGGCCCGCTCGAACGGCTGCTGGCCGGCGCCAAACGCTGGTTCACCGAAGGCAACGTGCCGGTCAAGATCGGCATGCTGGTGTTGCTGGCCGGTGTCGCCGCGTTGCTCAAGTACGCCGGCGACCAAGGCTGGTTGCGGATGCCGATCGAGCTGCGCTACGCCGGCATCGCCGCCGCGGCGCTGGCCGGGCTGGGCTTCGGCTGGCGCCAGCGCGAACGCAAGCGCAGCTTCGCGCTGGCCCTGCAGGGCGGCGCGATCGGCGTGCTGCTGCTGACCGTGTTCGCCGCGTTTAAGCTGTCGGCGCTGATTCCGGCCGGCGCCGCGTTCGCGTTGAGCATCGTGCTGGTGGCCAGCATGTGCGTGCTGGCGGTGGTGCAGGAATCGCGTACGTTGGCGGTGCTGGCCACGCTGGCCGGGTTCCTGGCGCCGATCTGGCTGTCCACCGGCAGCGGCAACCATGTCGGCCTGTTCTCCTACTACGCGGTGCTGAACGCGGCGGTGTTCGCGATCGCCTGGTACCGGCCGTGGCGGGTGCTCAACCTGCTCGGGTTCGGTTTCACCTTCGGCATCGGCACGCTGTGGGGCGTGCTGCAGTACCAGCCGGCGAAATTCGCCAGCACCGAGCCGTTCCTGCTGCTGTTCTTCGCCTTCTACCTGTTGATCCCGATCCTGTACGCGCGGCGCCAGCCGGCCACGCGCGGCAACCTGGTCGACGGCAGCCTGGTGTTCGGCACGCCGCTGGTCGCGTTCTCGCTGCAGGCCGGGCTGCTGCGCGGCGACGGCCTGGCGTTGGCGCTGTGCGCCCTGGGCCTGGCGGCGATCTACGCGCTGCTGGCCGCGGCGCTGATCCGGCGTACCCGCTTTGAGGTGCTCGGCCAGGCCTACGCGCTGCTGGCGGTCGGTTTCGCCACACTGGCGGTGCCGTTGGCGCTGTCCGCGCGCGCCACCGCCAGCATCTTCGCGCTGGAAGGCGCGGCGCTGGTGTGGCTGGGGCTGCGGCAGCGGCGCTGGTTGCCGCAGTTCAGCGGCGCCGGCCTGCAGCTGGCCGCGGCGATCGGCTTCGTGCTGGGGCTGGATGCGGCCTGGCAGGACACCCAGGCCGTGGCCAACGCGACCTTCATGAGCGGCGCGCTGCTGGCCCTGGCCGGTTTCGCCAGTGCCTGGAGCTATCGCCGCGCGGGCGCCGCCATGCCGGCGCTGGCCTATTACCTGTGGGGCCTGGCGTGGTGGTGCGGGATCGGGGTCGCGGAGATCGGACGCTTCGTCGACTATGCGGCGCGTGCCGATGTCTGGCTGGCGTTCGTTGCGCTCAGCGGCTGGCTGGCCGCCGAGGCGCAGCGGCGTTGGCCGGCGCGCGCGCTGGCGGCGACCACGCTCGGCGGCTTGCTGCTGGCGCTGCCGCTGGCGGCGCTGCAGGCCGATGCGCATGGCCAGCCGTTCGCCGGACACGGCGCCTGGGCCTGGACGCTGTTCGCGGTGCTCGGCGTGCGCAGCCTGATCTGCCTGCGCGGCAGCGGCGGTGGCGTGGCGAAGGCGGCGCAGTTCGTGTGGTGGCTGGTGTGGCCGTCGGTGCTGTCGCTGCTCGGCATGTGGCTGGCGCGGCGCTTCGACCTGGCCGAGGGCTGGCAATGGGCGTTGCTGCTGGCGCCGTGGCTGCTGGCGGCGGCGCTGTCGCTGCTGCGCTGGCGCTGGTTGGCCGCGCCGCTGGGGGCGGACTTCGATCCTTGCCGCAGCGTGCTGCAGGGCAGCTATTTCGGCCTGCTCGGGGTGGCCTGGCTGTGCACCCTGTTCGTGCCCGGCGCCAGTGCGCCGCTGCCGTGGGTGCCGCTGCTCAATCCGCTGGAACTGAGCCAGTTGCTGGTACTGGCGCTGGCCGCACGCTGGCTGTGGTCGCCGACCCTGCCGGCGGCGCTGCGCGGCTGGCGCCTGCAATTGCTGGCCGGCGGCGGTTTCCTGTGGATCACCAGCGTGACCCTGCACGCGGTGCACTACTGGAGCGGCGCGCCGTGGAGCGGGCTGCTGTCCGACGGCGTGGCGCAGACCAGCCTGACCGTGGTGTGGAGCGTGCTCGGCGTGCTCGGCTGGGTGCTCGGCTCGCGCCGCCGCCAGCGCGGCCTGTGGCTGGCCGGCGCGCTGCTGATGGCGGTGGTGCTGGGCAAGCTGCTGCTGGTGGATCGCGGCAATCTCGGCAACGTCGCCGGCATCGCCTCGTTCATCGCCTACGGCCTGCTGTGCACCGTGGTCGGCTATTTTGCGCCGGCGCCGCCGCGCGCCACCGAACCGGCCGAGGAGGCCCATCCATGAACCGCCTGATCTTTCCGGCCTTGCTGCTGGCGTTGTCGCCGCTGGCGGCATCCGCCGCCAGCCAGCGCGACGACTATGCGCAGCAATGGCCGCTGACCCTGCAGGATGCCGACGCCGGCGCCTACCGCGTGCAGCTCGACGATGCGGTGTACCGCAGCGCGCATCGCGCCTCGCTGGGCGACGTGGAGGTGTTCAACGCCGCCGGCGACGCATTGCCGTCCGCACTGTTCGCCGCCGAACAGGCCGAAACCACGCCGCGCCGGCAGCCGCTGCCGTGGTTTCCGCTGCCGCCGGTGGCCGGTGGCGGCGCCGACGACCTGGAGTTGATCGCCGAACGCGACGCCGACGGCAGCGTGCGCGGCATCCGCGCGCGCGTCGCCAGCACCCCGACCGGCGCGAGCGAGGCCGGTTGGCTGATCGACGCCAGCGCGCTGCGCGAGCCCTTGCGCGCGCTGTCGCTGCAATGGGCCGCCGATGCGCAGCCGCGGCAGGCGCGCTACCGGGTCGAGGCCAGCGACGATCTGCGCGATTGGGAAATGCTGGTGCAGGAGGCGACGCTGGTCGATTTGGCCAACCAGGGCAATCGCCTGCAGCAGCTGCGGATCGCCATCGACAGCCGCGCGCGCTATCTGCGGCTGCTGCCGTTGTCGTCGTCGCCGCTGCCGCGCCTGACTGGGGTGGAGGCCGAACTGGCGCCGGCGCCTGCCGCCGCCGACTGGCACTGGCAGCAACTGGATGCGCTGCGCGCCGACCCGGCGCAGCACAGCTTCGACTTCGCCTCGCCCGGCCGCTATCCGGTCGCGCAGCTGGACATCGCCCTGCCCGGCAACAGCGCGATCGAATGGCGCGTGCAGAGCCGCGACAGCGACGAGGCGCCGTGGCAGGACCGCGCCGGGCCGTGGGTGGCCTACCAGGTCGGTGCCGGCGCCGGCCGCTCGCCGCCGCAGGCCCTGGCGCAACCGGTGCGCGATCGCTACTGGCGATTGGTGGCTACGCAGGACCCGGGCCGGCAACGGCCGGCGCTGCGCCTGGGCTACCAGCCGGAAACGCTGATCTTCCTGGCCCAGGGCGCGCCGCCCTACGCACTGGCGGCCGGCAGCGCACGCACCCAGCGCGCCGCCGCGCCGCTGGCGACCACGCTGCAGGCGCTGCGCACGCAACGCGGACCGCAATGGACGCCGGCCACGGCCACGCTCGGCGCGGCGGTGCCGCTGGCCGGTGCCGCCGCATTGCAGGCGCCACCGCCGCCGCGCGACTGGAAGACCTGGCTGCTGTGGGCGCTGCTGGTCGGCGGCGCGCTGATCGTGGTCGGCTTCGCCTTCAGCCTGTTGCGCAAGCCGGCCACGCCCGGCGCGGACTGAGCGGTCAACTGCGGGGTGCCGCCGCGCGCCTGTGCCCCGCATCGCGGCCCGGGCGCGCTTGTCGCCCGTAGCCCGGCATCCGCGCGCGTTCAACGTTGCGCGACGTCCCGATTTGCCGCTGCGCGGCCGACGCCGGACAATGCCTTTCTTTCGTCGCCGGTGCGCGATGGCCGAGCACGCCGACAGCGGGCGTTGCAGCGGCGACGCCCATGCTGCGCGGCAGCTTCACTTCCCCCGCAACCCCACGATAGCGAGCAACCGACAATGCCCATCCTGCGAATGACCGATCTCGACCTGTCCGGCAAGCGCGTGCTGATCCGGCAAGACCTGAACGTGCCGATCGACGACAACGGCCAGATCACTTCCGAGCAGCGCATCCTGGCGTCGGTGCCGACGCTGCGCCACGCGCTGGAGCAGGGCGCGGCGGTGATGGTGACCTCGCACCTGGGCCGGCCCAAGGAAGGCGTGTGGACGCAGGCCGATTCGCTGGCGCCGGTCGCCGCGCGGCTGGCCGCGCTGCTCGGCACCGAGGTGCCGCTGCTGCGCGATTGGGTCGACGGCGTGGACGTGCAGCCGGGCAAGATCGTGCTGCTGGAGAACTGCCGCATGAACGTCGGCGAGGGCAAGGACGACGAGGCGCTGGCGAAGAAATACGCGGCGCTGTGCGACGTGTTCGTGATGGACGCGTTCGGCACCGCGCACCGCGCCCAGGCCTCCACCCACGGCGTGATCCGTTTCGCCCCGGTGGCGGCCGGCGGCCCGCTGCTGATGGCCGAGCTGGACGCGCTGGCCAAGGCGCTGGAGCATCCGGCCAAGCCGTTGCTGGCGATCGTCGCCGGCAGCAAGGTCTCGACCAAGCTGGAGCTGCTGTCGAACCTGGTCAACAAGGTCGAGCAGCTGATCGTCGGCGGCGGCATCGCCAACACCTTCATCGCCGCGGCCGGCTACCCGGTCGGCAAGTCGCTGTGCGAACCGGACCTGCTCGACACCGCGCGCAAGATCGTCGCCGACGCCAACGCGCGCGGCGCGGCGATCCCGCTGCCCACCGACGTGGTGGTGGCCAAGCAGTTCCTGCCCGACGCGCAGGCCACGGTGAAGGCGCTGGCCGACGTGGACGACGACGACCTGATCCTGGACATCGGCCCGCAGACCGCCGCGCACTACGCCGAGCTGATCGGCAAGGCCGGTACCGTGGTCTGGAACGGCCCGGTCGGCGTGTTCGAGTTCGACGCGTTCGGGCAGGGCACCGAAACCCTGGCGCGCGCGATCGCCGCCTCGCCGGCGTTCTCCATCGCCGGCGGCGGCGACACCCTCGCCGCGGTCGACAAGTACGGCATCGCCGGGCAGGTGAGCTACATCTCCACCGGCGGCGGCGCGTTCCTGGAATTCCTGGAAGGCAAGACCCTGCCGGCGGTGGCCGCATTGCAGGCGCGCGGCGCGTGAGCGCCGGTCCGCTGTTCTTCGACCTGGACGGCACCCTGGTCGATTCGGAGATCGGCATCGTCGGCAGCATCGCGCACGCGTTCGAGCAGTTGCGGCAGCCGGTGCCGGCGCCGGACGCGCTGCGCGCCTGGATCGGCCCGCCGTTGCGCGACAGCTTCCACGAACATTTCGACGATCCGGCGCTGGTCGAGCAGGCGCTGGCGCTGTACCGGCAGCGCTACGACGAGCGCGGCTGGCGCGAGCACACGGTGTTCCCGGAGATCGGCGCGGCGGTCGAGGCATTGGCCGCGGCCGGCCACCGCATGGCGGTGGTGACGTCGAAGAACGAACGTTTCGCCCGGCGGATCGTCGAGACGCTGCCGTTCGCCGTGCATTTCGAGGAGGTCGTCGGCGCCAGCGACGACGGCCAGCGCCGCTTCAAGCCGGACCTGATCGCCGAGGCGCTGCGGCGGCTGGCATTGCAGCCGGCGCAGTGCGTAATGATCGGCGACCGGCGCATGGACATCGAAGGCGCCAACCACCACAGCATGCGCAGCATCGGCGTGCTGTGGGGCTTCGGCGACGAGGCGGAACTGCGCCAGGCCGGTGCCAGTGCGTTGGCGCAGGTTCCAGGGCAGTTGCTGGCGTTGGTTGGCTGATGGTTCGGGACCGGGGACTCGGGACTCGGGAAAGCGGTTGCGCTGCCCGTGGTCCGTCTACGGACGATGACCGGTCTGCGCGCGCTGTTCGCGCAGGTCTGGCGGTGGCCAGCGGTGTCGGCTTCGCGTGGCAATCCGGCAGTGGCACAGCGTGGTAAGGGCACGCTTCCCGGCATGGCGCCGCGTCGCTGGGCGTCGCGCAACGGCAATGTCGAGTCCGCATACTGTCCCGCACTGTCCGCAAGACATGCATGAATCCGCAGCGCGCTATGCCGATTCGCCATCCTGCCGAAGCGGTGCTTGTGCTAGTTTTAACGGCTTTTCCAGGGAATGATGTCATGATCGAACGCCAGCGCCGCACCAAGATCCTCGCCACCCTCGGCCCGGCGACAGATCCACCTGGCGTGCTCGAGGACCTGTTCCGCGCCGGCGTCAACGTCGTGCGCCTGAATTTCTCGCATGGCGACCCCTCCGGCCAGGCCAAGCGCGCCGCCGAAGTGCGCGCCGCCGCGCAGCGCGTGGGCAGCGAAGTGGGCATCCTCGCCGACCTGCCGGGCCCGAAGATCCGCATCGAGCGCTTCGCCACCGGCAAGGTGTCGCTGAAGGCCGGCGCGCGCTTCGATCTGGTCGCCGACCCCAATGCGCCGGCCGGCGACGAGCAGCAGGTCGGCGTCAGCTACCTGGGCCTGCCCAACGACGTCAAGCCGGGCGACGTGCTGCTGCTCGACGACGGCCTGCTGCAGCTGCAGGTGGTCGAGGTCGACGGCCCGCGCATCGTCAACACCGTGCTCAACGACGGCGTGCTGTCCGATCGCAAGGGCCTGAACAAGCAGGGCGGCGGCCTGTCGCTGGGCGCGCTGACCGAGCGCGACAAGGAACTGATCGGCATCGTCGCCAAGATCGGCGTGGATTTCATCGCGGTGTCGTTCTGCCGCAACGCGCAGGACATGCACGACGCGCGCCGCATCGCCGAGCAGCATGGCTGCTACGCCGCGCTGGTGTCGAAGATCGAGCGCACCGAAGCGATCGAGAACCTCACCGAGATCGTCGAGGCCAGCGACGTGGTGATGGTCGCGCGCGGCGACCTCGGCGTGGAGATCGGCGATGCCGAGCTGCCGGGCCTGCAGAAGAAGATCATTCGCGAGTCGCTGGCGCAGAACAAGGTGGTGATCACCGCCACGCAGATGCTGCAGTCGATGGTCGAGAACCCGATCCCGACCCGCGCCGAGGTGCTGGACGTGGCCAACGCGGTGATCGACGGCACCGACGCGGTGATGCTGTCGGCCGAGACCGCCGCCGGCGCCTATCCGGTCAAGGCGGTGCAGGCGATGGCCCGCATCTGCCTGGGCGCCGAGCGCCAGTTCGAGATGGACACCGACTTCGAGGCCGCGCAGCGCAACCTCGAACGCGCCGACCAGGCGATCGCGATGGCGACCATGTTCCTGTCCGAGCACATCGGCCTGAGCGGCGTGGTCACCCTGACCGAATCCGGCGGCACCCCGCGCTTCCTGTCGCGCTTCCGTTCGAAGATGCCGATCTACGCGTTCACCCGCCACGACGGCGCGCGCCGCGGCATGGCGATGATGCGCGGCGTGTTCCCGATCAACTTCGACAGCCGCGGCCTGACCCCGCGCGAAGCCGCGCGCGCGGCCATCCGCCTGCTGGTCGAGGCCGAGCGCATGGGCCCCGGCGACCGCGTGGTGTTCACCAGCGGCGAGCACATGGAAACGCACGGCGCGACCAACACGCTGCGCCTGCTTGAGGTCGGCCCCGACGGCCGCGCCAGCGGCCTGGGCGAGCTGTAGCCGAAAGCCGGGTCGCCCGCGACCCACAGGACCGCGCGATGCCCATCGCGCGGTCTTTTTTTTGCCCGCCGTGCGGGCCGCCGCAACCGCAACGCGCCGCTCGCGCCGACGACTCTTCGCAATCGGCCGTGCCCTTGCCGGACCTGGCAGCGCCAGCGGCATCGCGACCTGCGCCACGGCGCCGCTGCAACATCGCAAGCCGCAGGGCGATTCTTGTCACGCGATGGCAATGCACTGCGCTCGCGCAGTGCGTCTACCGGTGGAAACGGTTGCAGGCATTCCGTGAAGGAATGGGCGGCGTTTGCCGCGATATACTTCGGGTTTCCCCCGTGCCATAGGAATTCCATGAGCATCGAACAGCTTGCCGAAACCGCACAGGCAATGGTCGCCCCGGGCAAGGGCATCATCGCGATCGACGAATCCACCACGACCATCGCCAAGCGCTTCGCCAGCGTCGGCATCGAGAATGTCGAGGAGAACCGCCGCGCGTATCGCGAGCTGCTGCTGACCACGCCGAAGCTGAGCGAGCACATCTCCGGCGCGATCCTGTACGACGAGACCATCCGCCAGAAGACCAAGGATGGCGTGCCGTTCCCGAAGTACATGGCCGAGCACGGCATCATTCCCGGGATCAAGGTCGACAAGGGCACGCATCCGCTGGCCGGCATGCCCGGCGAGTTGATCACCGAAGGCCTGGACGGCCTGCGCGCGCGCCTGGAGGAGTACTACAAGCTCGGCGCGCGCTTCGCCAAGTGGCGCGCGGTGATCACCATCGGCGAGGACATCCCGTCGGGCGTGTGCATCGAGACCAATGCGCACGCGCTGGCGCGCTACGCCGCGCTGTGCCAGGAGCAGGGCCTGGTGCCGATGGTGGAGCCGGAAGTGCTGATGGACGGCAACCACGACATCGAGACCTGCTATGAGGTCACCGAGGCCACGCTGCGTTCGCTGTTCGGTGCGCTGTACGAGCAGAACGTTGTGCTGGAAGGCACCATCCTGAAGGCCTCGATGGTCATCGCCGGCAAGGACTGCGACGAGCAGGCCAGCGTCGAGGAAGTGGCCGAGTCCACCGTGATGTGCCTGAAGAGCACCGTGCCGGCGATCCTGCCGGGCATCGTGTTCCTGTCCGGCGGCCAGACCGACGAGCAGTCCACCGCGCATCTCAATGCGATGAACCAGATCGGCACCCTGCCGTGGCCGCTGAGCTTCTCCTACGGCCGTGCGATGCAGCAGGCCGCGCTGAAGCTGTGGTCGCAGGACATGAAGGGCAACTTCGCCAAGGCGCAGCAGGTGGTCTACGAGCGCGCCAAGGAAAACGGCCTGGCCGCGCTGGGCAAGTGGCAGGACTGAGGTCGGCGCCACCGCTGGAGTAAGCAAGAACGCCGGCGACCGCCGGCGTTCTTCGTTTCGCGATGCGCCGCCGCGCCTCGCTTCGTTTCACGCTTGTCCGGCCCGAGCCCGCCATGCGCTCGGCACGCGTTTGGATCAACGCGTTTTGCCCAGCCGCTGCACGAGGTAGTCGACGAAGCAGCGGACCCGCGCCGGGGTATGCGTGCCGCCGACGAACACCGCATGGACCTCCTCGCCGTCGCCAGGGTTGAACTCCTGCAGGAGCGCGACCAGCTGGCCGGCCTGGATCGCGTCCTCTGCCGTCTCGGCACACACCCGCGCGATCCCGAGGCCTTCGATGGCGAGCTGGCGTTGGGTTTCGCCATTGTTGGTTTCCACGCTGCCCTTGATCGGCAACGCGTAGTCGCGCCCGTCCTTGCGGAAGGGCCAGGTCGGGGCGGCGCGCTTGAAGTTGAAGCCGATGCAGTCGTGCGCGTGCAGATCCTCCGGGACGACTGGCGTACCGCGGCGCGCGAGATACCCAGGCGCGGCCACGATCACCTTGTGGGTCTGGCCAAGCGTGCGGGCCGTGAGCAGGCTGTCGGGGAGGGGGCCGAGCCGCACCGCAACGTCCGCCTGGCCGGCGGCGATGTCGACGACGGCATCGGTGGAGATCACCTCGAGCAGGATGCCGGGGTGGCTGTGGATGAAATCGCGCAGGAGCGGCACCACGAACATCCGTCCGTAGGTGAGCGAGAGGCTCACGCGCAGGCGCCCCTTGGGCGCGCTCTGGTCGGCGATCAACTGCTCGGTTTCGCGCAGGTCCGCCAGGATCCGCCGCGCGGAGGACAGGTAGGTCGCGCCTTCCGGCGTCAGCCTCAGGGCCCGCGTCGTCCGCAGCAACAGGCGGACGCCGAGGCGGGCTTCGATCCGGTCGACAACCCGTGCGATGGAAGACGGCGCCAGCTTCAGCCGGCGCCCCGCCGCCGAGAAACTGCCGGCCTCGGCCACAAGGGTGAAGACTTCCAGTTCGCCAGCGATGTTCATTGGCAGCTTGTGCGAAAAACGCAAAGGTATTGAGCGCAATTCTAATATAGACATGGGGTGTGCCCGATCTCTATCCTTGCGTCGGCCGAACGACTCGAGTTCCAGCCGATGAACGCACCGCTCGCCAACCGACGTGGCGGTCAACTCCGAGCGACGCGAGGTAACCCATGGTCTCGCCCTATAAGATCGACATTCCAGATGCGCGGCTCGCCAGCATCAAGGCGAAAGTGGATGCCTACGACTGGAGCCAGCTCGCCGACGCCGGAGGATGGAGCGCAGGCGTGGGGATCGACGACCTCAAGCGGCTCGTTGCCTGCTGGCGGGGCAGCTACGATTGGCGGGCGACCGAACGGCGCCTCAATCAGCTCCCCAACTTCACCACCGAGGTCGAGGGCGAGCGCCTGCATTTCGTCCACCTGCCCGGGGACGGATCCAAGCCGCCGCTGCTGCTCCTGCACGGCTGGCCAGGCTCGTATCTTGAATTCGAGCGGCTCCTCGAGCCTCTGGCGGCGGACGGGCACGACGTCGTGGTTCCGTCTCTCCCAGGCTTCGCCTTTTCCACGCCGATCACCGGCGTCATCGGCCCGCGCCGGGCCGCCGAGCTCATGCACGCGCTGATGGTCCGGCTGTTCGGCCAGCAGGCGCGCTACATCGTCCAGGGCGGCGACTGGGGCGCGCATATCGCAAGCTGGATGGCCTTCCTGCGCCCCGACGCGCTGCTCGGCTTCCACATCAACATGGTGAGCATCTTCGCCAGCGACGCCGCTGCCACGACCGCGCAGGAGAAGGACCTGATCGCCCGCCGCGACGCGATTCTCGATCTGGAGACCGGCTACGCGCACCAGCAGCGCACGCGCCCGCAGACGTTGGGCGTGGCGATGGCCGACAGCCCGGTCGGCGTGGCAGGCTGGATACTCGAGAAGATCGGCAAGTGGGCCGATCTTCCGACGCGGGCCGATGGCGGACCGGACATCTGGAGCAAGTTCTCGGAGGAGGAACTGCTCACCACTATCATGCTGTATGTCGCACCCGCGGCCGCCGTCACCTCGACGTGGATCTATCACGGCCAGCGGTTGGAGGGATCGGACCGCTTTCCCGCCGCAACGCGCATCGCGGTGCCCACCGGCGTGGCGGCCTTTCCCGATCCGGTGTTTCTGCCCACTCCGCGCACCTTCGCCGAGAAGACGTATCCCATCGTGCATTGGAGCCAGATGCGCAGAGGCGGCCACTTCGCCGCCTGGGAGGAGCCGCAGCTGATGCTCGACGACTTGCGCGGCTTCGTCGCCACGGTCCTGGCGCGCTCCTGAGGCTTGGTGCTGCAGTGCCTGCGCTGCTGCGCGGGCTCGGCGGCATCGGCGTGGCGCGCTCCGCTGGGCGCGCAGGTTTCCTCGCCCGGTGCTGCATGCCGCGTTTCCCGCAGATTCCACGACAACACAGACTGGACGTCCGCCAGCAATGCCGAAGCGCTGCTTCGGAGATCGGAAACGGACGTCCTCGCAACCGAGGTGAATCGTCATGAACGAGCAGAGGGCAAACAGCGTCCAGACCGATACCCTGCGGATCGCCTATGTCGAGCACGGTCCCGCCGACGGGTGGCCGGTGATCCTGTCGCACGGGTTTCCCTACGACATCCACGCCTTCGACGCGGTGGCCGCGGCGCTCGCCGGCGCTGGCGCGCGGGTCGTGGTTCCCTACACGCGCGGGTTCGGTCCGACCCGCTTCGTGTCCGATGCCGTCATGCGCAGTGGCCAGCAAGCCGCGCGCGGCCGCGACATCGTCCAGCTCGCCGACGCGCTGGGCCTGGAGCGCCCGATCCTGGCCGGTTTCGATTGGGGCGGCAATGCATCCTGTGTGGTGGCGGCGCTGTGGCCCGAGCGCATCGGCGGCCTGGTCTGCTATGCCGGCTACGACATCATCGACGTGCAGGCGCAACGGCTTGCGGCCGCGCCGTCGCTCGAACGCGTCTGCTGGTATCAGCATCTTTTCCAGACCGAACGCGGGCGCCAATGCCTGGCCGAGCATCGTCGCGATCTGTGCCGCTTGCTATGGGAGGAGTGGTCGCCCGGCTGGCAGTTCGACGATGCGACCTTCGCGCAGACCGCAAGCGCGTTCGACAATCCGGACTTCGTGGACGTGGTGATCCACGCCTACCGCCATGCCTTCGGCCGGGAGGCTGGCGACCCGGCGTTGCAGGCACTCGAAGACCGCTTGGCGGACCGGCCCGCGATAACGGTTCCGGCGGTGACGCTCGACGGCGCGAACGACCCGCTCAAGCCGGGCGGGACCGGGGGCCATGCCCGCATGTTCGTCGGGTTGCACGAGCACCGCGTCGTCGACGCCGGGCACAATCTGCCCCAGCAGCGGCCCGACGTGTTCGCCGACGCGGTATTGACCGTCCGTGCGTGGCTCGACCGGCGCCATTGACGGGCGAGGGTTGCCAACGCCGCGCAGTCGCCTGCGAGTAGGCCATCGGAGGTGTCACGTACGACCGACAGGCCTGTCAGGCGGCAGGCTGTCCAAGAAAGCGTACGGGAGTGGGGCGATCGCGCGGCCTGCGCTGCCCGCGCGCAGCGCAGTTCAGGCGACCTGCAGCTGGCTCTGCATCAGCGCCTGCTGGTAGGCCTTGTAGGCCGCCTCGTTGTAGGCGACCAGGATCACCCGCTTCGGCACCGCATGCGCGCGCTGCCACGCCATGGTTTCGGCGACCGCGATGCGCGCGGCCTGGTGCAGCGGATAGCCGTACACGCCGCAGCTGATCGCCGGGAACGCCACCGAATGCAGGCCCATCTGTTCGGCCAGGCGCAGCGAGCGCCAGTAGCAGTTGGCGAGCAGCGCCGGTTCGTCGTGGGCGCCGTCACGCCACACCGGGCCGACGGTATGCAGCACGTGGCGCGCCTTGAGCCGGTGGCCGGCAGTGGCGCGGACTTCGCCGACCGGGCAGCGCACGCCGGGCTTGAGTTCCGGCAGGCGCAGGCATTCCTCCAACAGCTGCGGGCCCGCTGCGCGGTGGATCGCGCCGTCCACGCCGCCGCCGCCGAGCAGGGATTCGTTGGCGGCGTTGACGATGGCGTCCACGTCCAGTTCGGTGATGTCGCCTTGCCAGATTTCGATCTTCATGATGCGATCTTTATGGGATTCCAATGATGGAAACGTGATGAACCTGGCGGCCGGGCCAGCTCGGTGCAACGGTGGCTTAACCGGAGAACGGCAAGACTGCAGCGTCTCCATCTCAGCGCCTGCGACATGAACCGGACCCAGCCATCACCCGCCATCGCCGAGGCCCTGGCGCGCGGCGAGATCATCAAGGCAATCAAGCTGTTGCGTGACCAGAGCGGCATGGATCTGCGCAGCGCCAAGCAGCAGGTGGACGCGTGGCTGCAGGCGGGGGCGGCGCAGACGGTCGCGGAGATGCTGCACCGGCAGGCCGGCAGCGAACCGCCGCAGGCCGCCGCGTCGGCGCAAGCGCAGACCGGGGGGCTGCCGCCCGCCGCGCTGCAGGCGCTGGGCCAGGGCCAGTTTCTGCAGGCGATCAAGCTGACCCGCGAGCAGCATCCGGGCATGGGCCTGCGCGAGGCCAAGGAGTTGGTCGAACGCTACCGCGACCGCAACGCGCCGCGCGCAGGAACGCCGCCGACCGTGGCCACCGGCGATCGCCCCGGCGCGTGGCTGTGGGGCACGCTCATCCTGCTGCTGGCCGTCGCTGCGGCGTTCTGGTGGTTGAGCAGCTAGTGTGGGAGCGACTTCAGTCGCGACGCGCTTTACTGGCAAGGCTTGTTGCGACTGAAGTCGCTCCTACAAGACTGTAGAGCCATTGACGATGACTCGGATGCGGGTGCGGTGCCGATCCATCGCGACGCATCCCATTCTGCGCGGAGCGGCCTACAGCCAGCGCTTCACCTGCGCGCAATACCGGTCGTAGGCATCACCGAAGCGCTGGCGCAAGCGCGCCTCCTCGAACGGGATCACCACCCGCTGCAGCGCCAGCAGCGGCAATGGCAGCAGCAACAGCGCCCACGGCCAGCCAATCTGCACGCACAGGCCGACATAGCTCAGCACCAGGCTCACGTACATCGGGTTGCGGGTGTAGCGGTACGGACCGCGCAGTACCAGGCGCGACGGCGCGCCTTCGGGCAGGATCGTGGTACGGCGCTGCGCGAACAGCACGAAGCAGGCCAGCGCCAACAGCAATCCGGCACCGGCGACGATGCCGCCGGCGATCTGTATCCATGCCAGCGTGCGGCCCTGCGGCAGTGGCAGGGCGAGCATCCGCTGCAGCAGGGCGCCTAGCAGCAGCGCGAGCAGGAAATGCGCTGGCGAGGTCGAACGCACCAGCAACGGCACACGCGCGGACCGGCTGTCGTCCCGCCCTGAAACTCGATTGCTCAACGCTCCCTCCCCGGTTGCCAGGCTCCCTGCGCGGCTACTCTACCGTGCCGGTCGGTGCCATGTCCCACGCCGGCTGGGCATGCCATGCGAAACCGCAGCTGCCATGCCAGCGTGTGCGGCCACGTCGATCAGTGCCGTGCACACCAACATTCGCAGGCAAGTGGCGTTGCATGGCGGGGACGCGGCATCGCCTGCGCGTGTCGAGGCGGGTGCATGCGAAACAGGCGAACGGTTGTCCAACTGCGGCCGCATCGGGAAGAAAGATGCGTCACGCCACGCGTGCTGCGGGGCGCACAGCGGAGTGCTCAACACGTTCGCGATGCGGTGCCGCATCGAAAGGCTGCGCATGCACCCAGTGCATCGCATCCAGTGTCACCAGGCAATGCCTCGGGAATGCATCGACGGACAAGTTCCGTCATGCCAGAGACGGCAAAAGCTAAACTGCCGCGCGACACTCCCTCACTCGCCAGTTCCAATCCATGCCCCTACCGCAAGCGTCCGCCGACACCGCCTCCGTTCCGCGCCGTCGCGTCATCCTCGAAGACGACATCGACGGCTTCACGCCCGCGCAGTTGCTGTTGCTGCAATCGCCCGACGTCGAGGTGCTCGGCATCTCGGTGGTCAGCGGCAACATCTGGCGCGACGAGGCGCTGGCGCATACGCGCCGGTTGCTGGAGATCGCCGGACGCGGCGAGGTGCCGGTGCTGCCGGGTCCTGTGCATCCGTTGCTCAACAGCGAACTGGCCACCGAGCGCTGGGAGGCGCTGTACGGCAAGCTGCTGTGGAAGGGCGCGTGGACCAGGCAATGGATCGAGCACGACACGGTGCAGAGTTCGCCGCGCTACCACGCGCACGACGTGGTGCCCGACCTGGCGCTGGGCAATCCGTCGGTGGTGCAGGCCGCGGACGAGCCGGCGGCGTTGTTCATGATCCGCAAGGTGCGCGAATTTCCCGGCGAGGTCAGCATCGTCGCCACCGGCCCGCTGACCAATCTGGCGCTGGCGCAGCGGCTGGATCCGCAGTTCGCGTCGCTGGCCAAGGAGCTGGTGTACATGGGCGGCAGCCTCAATCCGCGGCAGCGGCGCGACAGCGTGTCGGCGCGGCAGTTCGCGCGCGAGTTCGTCAATTCCCCGCGGCGCGAGTTCAACATCCGCTGGGATCCGGAAGCGGCGAGCATCGTGATGCGGTCGCCGTGGCGGCGGATGCTGATGGTGCCGGTGGACCCGTCCACCGCGACCGAGTTGAGCCCCCAGTTGCTGGCGCGGATGAGCGCCGCCGACACGCCGATCGGCCACGCGCTGCGCCGGCGCGAACCGGGCTTTCCGCTGTGGGACGAACTGGCCACGGCGCTGTGGTTGCGCCCGGAGCTGGCTACCGCGACCGAGACGCTGTACGTGGACACCAACACCGAGTTCGGTGCCGGCTACGGCGACATCCTGTCGTGGGCGCCGGGCTACCAGCCGGGGCTGGGCGAACAGGCGCAGACGGTGGTGCGCGAGGTCGACGTGGAGGCGATCGAGCACCTGCTGGTGGAGCGGCTGACCGCCCCGCAGCCGCCGGCGCTGGGCGTGCCGTTGCCGGGCTAGTGTCTTGTTTCGGATGTCGCGAAGCGTCGGGACTGACGTCCCTCCCACAGTGCACTCAGCTTGGTACGGGGATCAGGACGGCACGCGCGACGAACGCAGCGCTGAGCTTTGTCCGGCCTCGGATGGTTTGGGACTGATGCACGCGGCCGCGGAGTTCTTCGAGGTTGCCTCACATTCGCCGCAGCGGCACCGCTTTCCCTGTAGGAGCGACTTCAGTCGCGACGAGCGGAGAGGCACGCTTTCCGGCGTCGGGACGCATCAGCGTCGAAGCGCTTCCCGCGATGCGCTGCGTCACTTCGCAACGCATCGGGGCCATGCGCGGGCGCGGGCGACGCGCCGCCGCGCGTCGATGCGCTCCCGCTCCCCGTCACGGCAGACCGGCCAGCCAGTCGTCGTCGGAGCCTTCGTTGATGTCGGCGAACAGCGGCGTGGAGAAGTAGCGCTCGCCGGTGTCGGGCAGCATCGCCAGGATCACCGAGCCGGGCGCGGCGGTCTCGGCCACGCGCAGCGCGGTGGCCACGGTGGCGCCGCCGGAGATGCCGGTGAAGATGCCTTCCTCGGCGGCGAGGCGGCGCGAGACGGCGATGGCGTCGCTGTCCTCCACGCTCAGCACCTCGTCGTAGACCTCGCGGTTGAGCACTTCCGGCACGAAGTCCGGAGTCCAGCCCTGGATCTTGTGCGGCTTCCACTCCTGGCCCTGCAGCAGCGCGGCGCCGGCCGGCTCGGTGGCGGTGATGCGCACGTCCGGGCGGGCCACGCGCAGCACTTCGCCGACGCCGGTGAGGGTGCCGCCGGTGCCCCAGCCGCTGACGAAATGGTCCAGCCGGCGGCCGGCGAAATCGCGCAGGATCTCCGCGGCGGTGGTGCTGCGGTGATACGCGGGGTTGGCCGGGTTGGCGAACTGGCGGGCCAGGAACCAGCCGTGCTGCTGGGCCAGTTCCTCGGCCTTGCGCACCATGCCGCTGCCGCGCTCGGCGGCCGGGGTCAGGATCACCTTGGCGCCGTAGGCGCGCATCAGCTTGCGGCGCTCGATCGAGAAGGTCTCCACCATCGTCGCCACGAACTTGTAGCCGCGCGCGGCGGCGACCATCGCCAGGGCCACGCCGGTGTTGCCGGAGGTGGCTTCGACGATCGTTTCGCCGGGCTTGAGCAGGCCCTTGGCCTCGGCGTCGAGCACGATCGCCAGCGCCAGGCGGTCCTTGACCGAACCGCCGGGATTGAACGCCTCGACCTTGACGTACAGGCTCACCTGCTCGGGCGGCAGGCGGTGCAGCTTGACGATCGGGGTGTGGCCGATGGTGTCGAGGATGTTGTCGTAGATGGCCATGCGCAGGGTCTCCGGAAAGGGATGCGGGTCAGGCGGCGTGGGCCAGGGTAGGCACGGCCGGCTTCGGGAAAGGTGAGGGCGGTGGCGCCAGCGGCGCGGCGCCGAACCAGTGCAGCGTGGTCGCCAGCGCGGCCACCTCGCCCAGGATCAGCAGCGCCGGCGACCGCACCTGGTGCGCGCGGGCGGTATCAGGCAGGTCGGCGAGGGTGCCGACCACCACCCGCTGCTCCGGGCGCGAGCCGTTTTCCACCAATGCGAACGGGGTGTCGGCGGCGCGGCCGGCGCGCAGCAGGCGCTCGCGCACCGTGTCCAGCCCGGCCACGCCCATGTACACCGCCAGCGTCTGCCGCTCCTGCGCCAATGCGGCCCAGTCCAGCGTATCGAACGAGTCCTTGCAGTGCGCGGTGGCCAGGCGCAGCGACTGCGCGTGCTCGCGGTGGGTCAGCGGGATGCCGGCATAGGCCGCGCAGGCCAGCGCCGCGGTGATGCCTGGCACCACCGCGTAGGGCACGCCGTGCGCGCGCAGGCATTCCAGTTCCTCGCCGCCGCGACCGAACACGAACGGGTCGCCGCCCTTCAGCCGCACCACGCGGCGGCCTCGTCGCGCATGCTCCAGCATCAATGCGTGGATCTGCTCCTGGCGCACGCTGTGGCCGCTGGCCGACTTGCCGACTTCGATCCGCTCGGCCGTGCCCGGCAGCAGGTCCAGGATCGCGGCGCTGACCAGGCGGTCGTGCAGGACCACGTCGGCGCTGCGCAGTGCATGCAGCGCGTTGAGGGTCAACAGGCCGGGATCGCCGGGACCGGCGCCGACCAGGGTCACCGTGCCGGGACGGATCGCTTGCGCCTGCGGCGCCGCGGCGACCGCGCCGAGGCTGCCGTCGGCGGCGTCTGCCGACGGCGTTGCCACGGCCGCATCGGCCGCACCAGCCGCGGCCTGCGCCAGCACCCGCTGCGCGGCGGCGATCTGCAGCGCCTGCCGGTTCACCGCGGGGTCGTCGCTGGCGGCGATCAGGTACCACACCGCGTCCAGCCAGGCGCCATCGAAACGGCCGCGCAGCCACTGGATGCGTCCGGCCTCGGCCAAGGCCTGCAGGGCCGGGGTCAGCGTTGGCGCACCCAGCCGCGGCACCGCGCCGGCAGCCAGCAGCGCCTGCACCTGGCGCTCGGCGGCAGCACCGCCGCCGACCACCAGCACGGGCCGCTCGCGCAGGTCCGGATACAACGCAATCGGGGCAGGGCTCACGGCGGTCGCAACGCAGGAAAGAGGGAGGAGGCGTGACCGTAGCGCCGGCTTATAGCCCCAGGAAATGACTTCATGCCTCTACCAGATAGCTTTCGGTTATAAGGTGGCAGGACCATTTCCACTACAGTCGTGGCTGCTCCCGCCAGGCGGCGCCTCGCCCACGCTTTCGATGACGCTGACCCAACTCCGCTACCTCGTCGCCATCGCCGACGCCGATCTCAACATCACCCTGGCGGCGGCGCGCGTGCATGCGACCCAGCCGGGGCTGTCCAAGCAGCTCAAGCAGTTGGAGGACGAGCTGGGCTTCCTGCTGTTTGTGCGCAAGGGCCGCAGCCTGGAGACGGTGACGCCGGCCGGCCGCGAAGTGATCGAGCGCGCCCGCGCGGTGCTGGCCGAGGCCAACAACATCCGCACCTACGCCGCCAACCAGCGCCGCGAGAGCCAGGGCCAGCTGACCCTGACCACCACCCACACCCAGGCGCGCTTCGTGCTGCCGCCGGCGGTGGCGCAGATCAAGCAGGCCTATCCGCAGGTCAGCGTGCACCTGCAGCAGGCGGCCGAGAGCGCGGCGCTGGACCTGCTCAGCCAGGGCGACGCCGACATCGCCATCGTCAGCACCGCCGGCAGCGAGCCGGGCGCCGGCATCGCAGTGCCGCTGTACCGCTGGCGGCGGCTGGTGCTGGTGCCGCGCGGGCATGCGCTGGACGTGCCCAAGCGGGTGCCGGACATGGCCGCGCTGGCGGTGCAGCCGCTGATCAGCTACGAATCCTCGACCCGTTCCGGCTCCTCGCTGCAGCGCGCCTTCGCCCGGCTCGGCCTGGAGCCGAGCATCGCCCTGACCGCGCTCGACGCGGACCTGATCAAGACCTATGTGCGCGCCGGTCTCGGCGTCGGCCTGCTCGCGGAGATGGCGGTGCATGCCGGCGATACCGACCTGCGCGCGTGGCCGGCGCCGCCGGAAATCCCCGAATGCATCGCCTGGGCGGTGCTGCCGCGCGACCGCGTGCTGCGCGACTACGCGCTGGAACTGGTGCACGTGCTGGCGCCGCAGATCGACACCCGCGACCTGCGCCGGGTCATGGAAGGCAACCAGGAACCGGATTGGCCGACGCCGCCGACCTGGGAAGAGTTGACCCAGACCATCACCAGCTGAGTCCGGCGCGGATCCGTGCTGGCCGGCGGCGGCGCGCTGCGGCGCGTGCCTGTTGCGCATGCGCAGGGGCCGTTGCGCAGCCTCGGCACAGCGACTGGATGCCGATGCCGGGACGCTGGCGAGGCGCCTGCGGGAGTTGCCTGAGCTGGAGGCGAGCTACTCCGGACTGGAACTGCAGGTGCGGTTGGCCGCGTTCCGCCAGCAGGCTTTTCAGGCACTGGCGCAGAAATGCGCAACGGCGCCGAACGCCGCGCCACGGCCGTTGCGCGAAGGGTCGCCGCGGGCAGGCCGGGCGCATCGCTGACGCGCCATGCACCTCGCGGTGGTACGGCCCCCCAGGCCCGGCCAGCCCAGTCGCCTGGCCATCGGCGCCGAAGCGCCAGCGCGGCGGTTCGCGCGTTGCCGCGGTCCGGGCCGCCGCCTATGATGCGTGCCGGCGTGTTCGCCACGTCCGACGGCAGCCGCGACGGGCCGAGATCAAGGACGAGCGGCGCGGCGCCGGCATGGCCAGGCGCGCGTCCGATGCCGATCACCAGGGGGGAAGGATGGCAGCTTGTGCATGTTGTGGCGCGACCGTGCTGTTCGGCGGTACGCGCGTCGGCGATCGCCGTGATTGCAACGCGAGTTGCGCGTCGCGTGGCCCATCGCAATCGGTAGTGCTGCAGGTGCCGCTGCAGGCCGCGCACGCGCAGGCGCTGCAGATCTTCCGCCGGCGTTGCCCGCAGTCCGGTGCGACGCGCCAGCCGCCGCCGTTGCCTGCCGCGAACGCCTGATCTCACACCCCCTTATCGCCTATCGCCGCATGCCGTCGGCTTCGACGCGCTGCGTTCTTTTTTCTCAACCCAAGGAAGTCCATGCATCCCGTCCTCCAGCAGAACCTGTTCTTCGTCAAGGAACAGGTCGGCATGTTCAAGGCCGCCAACAACTACGACGTGCTCGACCCGCAGAGCAACCAGAAGGTGCTCGAATGCCGCGAGCCGAACCTGGGCATCTTCACCAAGATCTTCCGTTTCACCGACTACAAGCGGATGACCCCGTTCCACGTGGAAGTGCGCACCCCTGACGGGCACAAGGTGCTGACGGTCAAGCGCGGTTTCTCGCTGTTGCTGTCCAAGGTCGAGGTGCTGGACGAGCACGATCGCCTGGTCGGTTCCTTCAGCCAGAAGTTCTTCTCCATCGGCGGCAAGTTCGACGTGCTCGACGCGCGCGAGAAGCTGGTGTGCACGCTGCGCGGCAAGTGGACCAGCTGGGACTTCCGCTTCGTGCAGGGCGAGCGGGAACTGGCGCGCGTGTCCAAGAAGTGGGCCGGGCTGGGCAAGGAGCTGTTCACCTCGGCCGACAACTACATGCTGGCGATCGAGAACGCGGTGCCGGCCGAGGACGACGTGCGCGTCCTGATCATGGCCGCGGTGCTGTGCATCGACATGGTGCTGAAGGAATAAGCGCCGTTCGCCGCGCGTGCGCTGTCGGTGCGCGCGGCGACTTCGCCCAGGCCGCTCGCCGTGCCGCCAGCGGCATCGGGCTGGGCGTCAGCGTTGCAGACACTGTCTCGGCGGTGCGGCACACGCCGAGACGCGCTTGAATCGCTACCGCGCGCCACCGTGCCTCAGGCCGGCGCAGCGCCGGACGCTGCCGCCAGCGTTTCGGGCGTGGGCAAACGCTCGCTGTAGCGGTCGACCAGGTGCGGGGCCAGGTCGCGGGTGAGCAGGGTGAACTTGACCAGCTCCTCCATCACGTCGACCACGCGGTCGTAGTACGCCGACGGCCGCATCCGTCCGGGCGTGTCGAATTCCTGCCAGGCCTTGGCCACCGACGATTGGTTCGGGATGGTCAGCATGCGCATCCAGCGGCCGAGCACGCGCATCTGGTTGAGCGCGTTGAACGACTGCGAGCCGCCGGAGACCTGCATCAGCGCCAGGGTCTTGCCCTGGGTGGGGCGGCGTGCGCCCTGGCTGAGCGGAATCCAGTCGATCTGCGCCTTAAGCACGCCGCTCATCGCGCCATGCCGTTCCGGCGAAGACCACACCATGCCTTCGCTCCACAGCGTCAGTTCGCGCAGTTCCTGCACCTTGGCGTCGCTGTCGGGCGCGGCGTCGGGCAGCGGCAGCCCGGCCGGGTCGAACAGCCGGGTTTCCGCGCCCATCGCCTGCAGCAGCCGCGCCGCTTCCAGCGCCAGCAACTTGCTGTAGGAACGCTCGCGCAGCGAGCCGTACAACAGCAGGATGCGCGGCGGGTGCGCGGCGCGCGCGGCTGTCGGCGCCGACGGATCCGGGCGCACGAAGGCGGCCGGGTCCAGGTTCGGCAGGTCGGACAGGTCAACCGACACGATGGCCGTCCGCATCGATCAGCGCTGCGCCGTCTTCCTTGGCGAAGGCGCCGCGCTGCGGCGACGGCAGGATCTCCAGCACCATCTCCGATGGCCGGCACAGGCGCGTGCCCAGCGGCGTGACCACGATCGGCCGGTTGATCAGGATCGGATGCTGCAGCATCGCGTCCAGCAGCGCGTCGTCGCTCAGCGCCGGGTCGTCCAGGCCCAGCTCGGCGTAGGGCGTGCCCTTCTGCCGGATCGCCTCGCGCAACGGAATGCCCATCGCCGCGATCAGCGCCTGCAAGGTGGCGCGGTCGGGCGGGGTCTTCAGGTATTCGACCACGGTCGGTTCGGCGCCGCTGTTGCGGATCAGTCCCAGGACGTTGCGCGAGGTGCCGCAGGCGGGGTTGTGGTAGATCGTGATCGGGTTCATCGGGACTCGGACGTTAGGGAATGGGGCGTTACGGCCTGTGCGCCGCGGCGGGCGGGGCAGCATCGGGGAGGCTGCATTCGCCGTTGCCGCAGCAGTTCTCGGTCAGGAACCCGATCAGCGCGTACATGCGCGCATAGTCGGCGCGCAGCCGGATCACCCGGCCCTGGCGTTCGTCGCCGATCAGGCTGGCGCCGCGCAGCACATGCAGATGCGCGGTCAGCGTGGCCGGCGCCAGCCCCAACGCGGCGCGCAGTTCGCCCACCGCCATGCCGTCCGGGCCGGCCTGGACCAATGCGCGGTAGGCGGCCAGGCGGTGCGCGTGGGCCAGGGCGCGCAAGGCGGAAACGGTGCTGTCGGTGTCCATCGTTTCGATAATTCCAGAAATTACGAAATGGGGCAAGCTGGATTGCCAGGAGAGGGCGCCATGCATGCCGGGACGGCGTGATGTCGGAAAGCGGTACCAGCGGCACGTCCTCAACTCTGCGCCGACCATGATCTGGTCGGGCAGCCGACACGGCGCGTCACCAGGTCGGCAGCTGTTCGTCTTCGCCGCTACATCAATGCTTTCCCTGCTGGACGCCGCAATGCAACTCGACTGTGCTGCGAACGTTGCCCAGGCCGCCCAGCGAACATGCGCTGCGCGCTTATGTCGCGTTGGCATCGTGCGAGTGGCCGACTAGAC
The DNA here is from genome assembly GCF_031455575.1 of Xanthomonas sp. 1678. Lineage (NCBI taxonomy): Bacteria > Pseudomonadati > Pseudomonadota > Gammaproteobacteria > Lysobacterales > Lysobacteraceae > Xanthomonas > Xanthomonas sp. 1678. The sequence goes on from NZ_JAVDSZ010000002.1 coordinate 712,485, forward strand.
TGCCGCGGTGATCCGTCGCCGCCAGCCGCTATCGTTCTGGGCACTGCTCGCCACGCTGGCGATCGTGCTGATGCTGACCGCGCCGCTGTTGAGCCGCTGGCAGCAGGCACGGTCCAGTGCCTGGACCGACGCGGGCGCCGGGGCGCTGTGCAGCAGCCGCGGATTACAGGCATCGCCCTCGCTGCCGATCGCAATGGTGGCGTCGCACGCAGGCGCGCACGACGACGGCGGCATGTCGCACGAGCAGGCCTGCGATTACTGCCTGCTCGCGGCGCGGCTGCTGCCGTGGGTGGCGTTGTTGCTGGTGCTGCTGCCCTGGCTGCGGCCGCGCCTGCCGGCCGCGTCGCGCAGCATACGGATCGTGAAGGCCGCGCCCTGGCGCGCTCACGCCGCGCGCGGACCGCCTCTGTTCTCCTGAACCACGAGTTGGCTGTTCTTTCGTGCCGCGGCATCGCCGCGGTACGTCTTCGTGCTGATGGAGCCATCGATGATCCGTTTCTTTTCCCTGCCGCGGATGGCGGCGTACAGCTGCGTGTGTCTGGCGGCCAGCGCGACCGCGCCGACACGCGCGGCCGATAGCGGCGTGCAACTTCCCCCCGGCGATTCCGCGCTGACCCTGGGCAAGGTCCAGGTCACCGCCCAGCCCCTGTCCGCGCCGGCCGCGCGCAGCGTCCTGAGTTCGGTGGACATCCTCGGCGGCGACCTGCTGCAGGACCAGCACGTGGACTACAGCTGGGAGCTGCTGATGCGCGCGCCCGGCGTGCAGGTCACCCAGTTCAAGATGGGCACCGATGCCGGCCGCTTCTCGTTCCGCGGCTTCAACGGCGAAGGCCGGGTCAACGCGGTCAAGCTGCTGATCGACGGCGTGCCCAGCAACGACAATGCCGGCGGCATGCCGTACCTGGACGCGGTGTTTCCGCTGGATATCGCCGCGATCGAGATCGTGCGCGGCACCAACGATCCGCGCTACGGATTGAACGCCATCGCCGGCAGCGTCGATGTGCTGACCCGCAGCGGCGGCAACGACGGCCGCGCCAGCGTCACCGCCGGCAGCTTCGGCACGCGCGAGGTGCAGGCCAGCCAGGGCATCGAGCGCGGTAACTGGAGCCAGAACTACTTCGCCGCCTGGCGCGACAGCGATGGCTATCGCGCGCATGCCGACGCGCGCAAACGCGCCTTCGCCGGCAAGTGGTTCTACACCGCGCCGGACGCCGCCTGGCGCGCCGGGCTCAGTGCGCGCTACTACCGCAACCAAGCGCTGGAAGCGGGCTATCTGGACGACGCCAGCGCGCAACGCGCGCCGCGCAGTTCGCCGGACTATGCGCGCGACGACCGCAGCGAACGCCAGACCGGGCAGGTGAGCCTGCATCTGGACGCGCAACTGGCCGATGCCGTGCAGGGCAGCGCCAAGCTGTACTGGAATCGCTACCAGAACCAGCGCTGGGTGCGCTTCACCGCCGCCGGCGCGCAGCAGGAGCGCGATACCGACGAGACCCAGCGCGGTTTCCTGGCCAAGGCGACCTGGCGCCCCGAGGTGGACGGGGCGACGGCGTTCGCGCTGGAAGGCGGCATCGACGGGCAATGGCAGGACAACGCCTCGCAGCGCTATCGCACCGTGGCGCGGGCACGCTCCGCGCCGCTGCGCGATTGGGATTTCGATCTGGACACGCGCGGCGCCTACGTGCAGGCGGTGATCCGCCCGTTCGAGCGCTTGCAGCTGGTGCCGGCCTATCGCGTGGATCGGATCGACGGCAGTTTCCGCGATTGGCTCGGCGGCGTGCGCTACCCAGCCTACGCCTACGGCACGATCAGGCAGCCCAAGCTCAGTGCGGTGTTTACGCTGACTGCGCAGACCAGCGCCTATGCCAACATCGGCCGCACGTTCCAGATCGGCAGCGGCAACGGTGCCTACCGCAGCCAGCCGGGCAACCTGGCGCCGTCGTACAACGACGGCTGGGAGGCCGGACTGAAGTTCGCCGACGCCAGGCGGCTGGATGCGCGCATCGCGTACTGGGAGCAGCGCGCGTCCGACGAGGTGGCGACCATCCTCGGCGTCGATGGCACGGTCGGCAGCGGCGAGGTCGGCAACGTCGGCAAGACCTTGCGCCGCGGCTGGGATGCGCAGCTCAACCTGCGCGCGGACGCACGCTGGACGCTGTGGCTGGCGTATTCGCGGCAGCGCGCGCGCATCGTCACGCCCGATCCGAGCGCACCGGCGACGCGCGGCAAGGAGATCGAGAACGTGCCGCGCTATCTGGCCAGTGCCGGCGTCGACTGGCAGGCCACGCCGCGGCTGAAACTGTCGGCCTGGGGCAATGCGCAAGGCAACTATTACGTCGAGCGCAGCAACACGTTGGGCCGCTACGGCGGCTACGCGCTGGCCAACGTCGGCGCGACCTGGGCGTGGCGCGCGCAACGCGAACTGTCGCTTCAGTTGAAGAACCTGACCGACCGCCGCTACGTCTACGCCTGGTACGACAGCGGTTCGTCCGGCTACTCGCCGGGCGACGGCCGCGCGCTGTACGCCAGCCTCGGCTGGGGTTGGTGATGGCCACGCCGATGGCCGCGCCCAACCCGACCGCGGCGGCGCCGGCGCGTTTCTACCGCGCGGTGTGGCGCTGGCATTTCTACGCCGGCCTGCTGGTGCTGCCGCTGCTGGCCTGGCTGGCGCTGACCGGCGCCGCCTTCGTCTACCAGCAGCCGATCGACGGCTACTTCCATCGTGCGCTGAAGACGGTGCAGGTGCCGGCGCAGGCCCGGGCCGTCGCGCCGCAGCGGCTGCTCGATGCGGCGCTGGCGGCGCAGCCGGGACAGGCGTTGCGCTACACCACGCCGCTGCGCCGCGACGCATCGGCGGAGGTGACGGTGGGCACCGCCGATGGCCGCCGGCTGGTGGTGTACGTGGATCCGTACCGCGCGCGCGTGCTGGGCAGCCTGCCCGAGCACGGCACGGTGGCATGGACGATCCGGCGCCTGCACAGCCTCGCCCTGGTCGGGCCGTGGGCCAGCGCGCTGATCGAAGTGACGGCCGGCTGGGCGATCCTGCTGGTGCTGACCGGCGTGTACCTGTGGTGGCCGCGCGGCCGCCGCGGCGGCGTCACGACGGTGCGCGGACGGCCGCCGCAGCGAGTGTTCTGGCGCGATACGCATGCGCTGACCGGCAGCGTGGTCGGAGCGATGCTGCTGTTCCTTGCGCTGACCGGCATGCCGTGGTCGTGGTTCTGGGGCGCGCAGGTCAACCGCCTTGCCAATGGCCATCACTACGGCTATCCGGCCGGCCTGCGCGTGGACCTGCCGATGTCCACGCAGCGCCTGAGCGATGCAGAGGTGCCGGCCTGGTCGCTGCGCCAGGCGCGCTTGCCGCAGTCGCAGCTGCCGCAGGCCGCGATGCCGATGCCGATGCCGGCGGCGGAGGATGCGCGTTCTGCATCAGACGTAGCGGACAACGGCAACGGTGCGCATGCAGAGCATGCGGGGAACACGGAGCATGCCGCGCACGGCGCCATGGCGATGGATGCGATGGATGCGATGGCGCTGCAGCCCGGTGCGATCGGCCTGGACGCGGCGGTAGCGCGGTTCCAGGCGCGCGGTATCGCCGCCGGCTACGGCGTGGCGCTGCCGCGCGGTGCGCGCGGCGTGTACACCGCGTCGGTGTATCCATCTGACCTGGCGCAGCAGCGGGTGATCCATCTCGATCAGTACAGCGGCAAGGTGCTGCTGGACATGCGCTACGCCGACTACGGGCCGCTGGCCAAGACCTTGGAATGGGGCATCAACGTGCACCTGGGGCAGCAGTACGGCACCGTCAACCAGTTGCTGCTGATCGCCTCGTGCCTGGGCATCTTGCTGTTGTGCGGCAGCGCCGCACTGATGTGGTGGAAGCGGCGGCCGGCCGGCGGGTTGGGCGTGCCGCCGCTGCCGGCGGACCGGCGCACCTTGCGCGGCGTGCTCGCGCTGCTGGCGATCGGCGGCGTGCTGTTCCCGCTGGTGGGGGTGTCGTTGTTGTTGATGCTGGCGCTGGATTGGTTGCTGGTGCTGCGGCGGGAGTGAAGTGGTGCTGTTTGGACGCACGGATACGGTCAGCTCACTGGTGGTGCTGTGGAAGACATCGGTCTCAATGACATCCGAGTCCGGGAGGTTCCTCGTTCCGCTCGTCGCGACTGAAGTCGCTCCCACAGGGGGCTCGCGGTCGGCTCATCGGGTGCACTGCGGGAGATACTTCAGTCCCGACGGCATCCCGAAGCCGGAAGGCTCGCCGCTCCGTTCGTCGCGGCTGAAGCCGCTCCTACAGGCAGCTGCGCGAGGCGCCTGCTGGGTGCACTGTAGGAGGGACTTCAGTCCCGACCATACCTATCCGAAACCGGAAGGTTCGCCGCTCCGTTCGTCGCGGCTGAAGCCGCTCCTACAGGAGGGCTACGCGAGGCGCCTGCTGGGTGCAGTGTAGGAGGGACTTCAGTCCCGACCGTATCTATCCGAAGCCGGAAGGTTCACCGCTCCGTTCGTCGCGGTTGAGACCGCTCCTACAGGACGCTGTGCGAGGCGCCTGCTGGGTTCACTGTAGGAGGGACTTCAGTCCCGACCGTATCTATCCGAAGCTGGAAGGCTCGCCGCTCCGTTCGTCGCGGTTGAAACCGCTGCTACAAAGCGCTGCGAGTAGACCGGCTGGTGCACGTGAGGGGACTTCAGTTCCGACGGCATTCGAAGCCGGACGGTCTATCGCTTCGTTCGTCGCGACTGAAGTCGCTCCTACAGGGGCGTGCGGTGGCCTGTGAGGCCCCGCGGCATGCGTCGCCACACAGACTCAGACATCCTCGTGGATGCCGCACTCGCGCTTGAGGCCGAAGAAGCGGGTGTCTTCCTCGCGCATGCCCGGTTCCCAGCGGCGGGTGGTGTGGAAGTCGCCGATCGACACGTAGCCTTCCTCCCACAGCGGGTGGTAGGGCAGGCCGTGCTGCTGCATGTACTGCCACAGGTCGCGGTCGCTCCAGTCGGCGATCGGGTTGATCTTGTAGCGCTCGCCGCGCTTCTGCACGAACGGGGTTTGCGCGCGGCTGTCGGACTGGCTGCGGCGCAGGCCGGTGAACCAGGTGCCGACCTTCAGTTCGTCCAGCGCGCGGCGCATCGGCTCGACCTTGCGCAGGTTGTTGTACTGCTCGATGCCGACCATGCCCTGTTCCCACAGGCGGCCGTGGCGCGCCTCCATCCAGGCGCGGCTGACCAGCGGCCGGTACACCTTGAGGTTGAGCTTGAGCCGGTCGCTGAGCGCGTCGGCGAAGCGGTAGGTCTCGGCGAACAGGTAGCCGGTGTCGATCAGGATCACCGGGATCTCCGGCAACTGCTGGGTCAGCAGATGCAGCGTCGCCGCCGATTGCGCGCCGAAGCTCGACGACAGCGCGGCCTCGGCCGGGCCGTGTTCGAGCGCCCAGGCCACGCGCTGCACCGCGGTCATCGGCGCCAGCAGCGCGTTGACCGCGTCGAGGTCCCATGCCGTCGCCGGGGCGTTGGCGGAGTCGTGTGGGGCGGAGGCGGGCAGGGCGCTCATGCGTGCAGTTCCGAAGGAATGAGATGGCGGTGGGTGGGATAGGCGGGCAGGTCGACCAGGCCGCTGCGGTGCAGGAAATCGCCGAAGCCTTCGTCGGCGTCGCGTTCGCCGGCATAGCGCGCGAACAGCGGGTCCAGCGCGTCGAGGATTTCCGGCTCGGTGATGTTCTCGCGGTACAGCGTGTTCAGGCGCTGGCCGCGGTGGTCGGCGCCGAGCATCAGGTTGTAGCGGCCGGGCGCCTTGCCGACCAGCGCGATTTCGGCCAGGTACGGCCGCGAGCAGCCGTTCGGGCAACCGGAGATGCGCAGCAGGATCGGCGCCTCGCGCAATCCATGCCGGTCCAGCAACGGCTCCAGCTTGCCGGCGAGGTCGGGCAGGTAGCGCTCGGCCTCGGCCATCGCCAGGCCGCAGGTCGGCAGCGCCACGCAGGCCATCGCCGCGCGCGCCAGCGCGGTGCGCGCCTGGTTGCCGGCGTCCAGCGCATGCGCGCGCACCAGGGTGTCGACCGCCTCGCGCTGCGCGGCGGGAATGCCCGCGATGACCAGGTTCTGGTTGGAGGTCATGCGGAAATGCGCGCCATCGCCGTCGCGCTGCAGCAGTTCGGCGATCTCGCGCAGGCCGCTGAGGTGGCGCGCGCCGGCGTCATGGTCGGCGATGCGCCCGGCCGGCAGCGACAGGGTCAGGTGCGCGCGGCCGTCCTCGCCTTCGCTCCAGCCGTAGCGGTCGCCGTTGTGCGCGAAGGAAAACGCGCGGGTCGGCTGCAGCACGATGCCGGCGCGGCGCTGGATCTCGGCGACCACGACATCCAGGCCATGGTCGTCGATGGTGTACTTGAAGCGCGCGCGCTTGCGCACGGTGCGGTTGCCGAGGTCGCGCTGGGTGGTGACCACGGCGGTGGCGACGTCGAGCAGCTGGTCGCGTGCGATGAAGCCGATCACGTTGGCCACCCGCGGGTAGGTCTCGGCGTCGCCATGGGTCGCACCCATGCCGCCGCCGATGCTGACGTTGTAACCGGCCAGTTCGCCGTCGGCGCCGGCCACGCCGATGAAGCCAAGATCGTTGGCGAACACGTCCACGTCGTTGATCGGCGGCAGCGCGAAGCCGATCTTGAACTTGCGCGGCAGGTAGGTGTCGCCATACACCGGTTCGTCTTCGCGGCCGCTGCCGGCCACCTGCTCCTCGTCCAGCCAAATCTCGTAGTAGGCGCGGGTGTTGGGCAGCAGGTGCTCGGACACCCGCGCCGCGTCGGCGTACAGCGTGGCGTGTGCACGCGAGGCCAGCGGGTTGGCGGCGACCTGCACGTTGCGGTTGACGTCGCCGCACGCCGCCAGCGTGTCGATCAGCGCGGCGTTGATCGCCTGCATCGTCGCCTTGAGCTCGCGCTTGATCACGCCGTGGAACTGGAACGCCTGGCGCGTGGTGACGCGCAGCGAATGGTTGCCGTAGGTGGTGGCGATGGCGTCGAGCTTGAGCCACTGTTCCGGGGTGATCACTCCGCCCGGCGTGCGCGTGCGGATCATGAACTGGTAGGCCGGTTCGAGCTTCTGCCGGCGCCGCTCGTCGCGCAGGTCGCGATCGTCCTGCTGATAGCTGCCGTGGTACTTGATCAGCGTCTGATCGTCCTCGCGCAGCGCACCGGTCACCGGATCGGCCAGGCTCTGCAGCAGCGACCCGCGCAGGCGGCGGCTTTCGGCTTTGATGTCTTCGACGGAGTGGCTCATGGCAGCTGGGATTCGGGATTGGTGATTCGGGATTGGCAAAGCGGACCGACAGGTGAGCACGGCAGGAGATCGCAACACTCCAGAAATGCGCTCTTGCGAATCCCCAATCCCGAATCCCCAATCACAGCCTCAATAGACATCGCGCGCATACCGCCCCTCCCGCTGCAGCGAGGTGAGATAGGCCGCGGCGTCTTCGGCGCTGTGCGCGCCGTGTTCGACCACGATCTGCTGCAGCGTGGCGTGCACGTCCTTGCCCATGCCGATCGCGCCGCACACGTACAGGTGCGCGCCGTTCTGCAGCCAGTCGTAGACGTCACGGCCGTGTTCGTGCAGGCGTTGCTGCACGTAGACCTTGTGCGGCAGGTTGCCGTCGCGCAGCGGCTGCACGTCGCGCGAGAACGCCAGGTCCAGCCGCTGCAGTTCGCCGCTGCGCAGCGCCTGCTGCCACTCGGCCTGGTACAGGAAGTCCTGGTTGAAGTGGCGGGCGCCGAAGAACAGCCAGTTGCGGCCGCCGGCGCCGCTCTCGGCGCGTTCCTGGACGAAACCGCGGAACGGGGCGACGCCGGTGCCGGGGCCGATCATCAGGATGTCGCGGCTGCCGTCGGCGGGCACCCGGAAGCGTTCGTTGGGTTCGATGTAGACCGCGGCGCTGTCGCCTTCGGCCAGGGCGGCGAGATGGCCGCTGGCCGCGCCGCCATGGGCGTGGCCGTGCGCCTGGTAGGCCAGCACGTCGACGGTGAGGTGGACTTCCTCGCCGACCCGCTTGCGGCTGGAGGCGATCGAATACAGACGCGGGGCCAGCGGCCGCAGCGCGTCGAGCAGCGCGCTGTGGTCCCAATCCGCCGGCCAGCGTCGCAGCACGTCGATCACCTGGTGATCGTCCAGCAACGCCGCCAGACCGGCGGTCTGGGTAGGGTCGAGCAGCTGGTCCAGCGCCGGCGCGGCTGAGCGACGGGCGACCGCGGCCAGGAACGGCCGCGATGCCCGGGTCAGTTCGCGATGCGCGGCGAGCCACTCGTGCAGGGGCAGAGTTTCCGCATCGACGGTGACGTGCGCATGACCGTCCAGTCGCGTCGCCGTCAAGACCGCCTCGACCAGCGCCGGCGGGTTGCGGTGGCGGATGCCCAGCGCGTCGCCGGGCTCGTAGTGCAGGCCGCTGCCGGCCAGCGACAGCTCCAGGTGGCGCACGTCCTTGTCGGCGTCGCCATGCGCGGCATAGCGCGGGCCCTTGAAATCGCGGCCGCTGATGCGCTGGTTGGCCAGCACCTCGGCGGCGAACGGGCGCGCGTGGCTCCAACTGGCGCTGGCGGCGCCGCGCAGCGGGGTCACCGTCGCCGACGGCGCGGCCGCGCTCTTCAGCAATTCGCGCGCCTGCGCCAGCGCCTGCGTGCGCCACGGCGTCGCCACGGTGTCGATGTCCAAGTCGGCCTCGCCCAGCGGGACCACCCGCTGCGCGCCGAGTTCGGCCAGGCGCGCATCGATGCGCTTGCCGATGCCGCAGAAGTCGGCGTAGCTGGAATCGCCCAGGCCCAGCACCGCGTACTTCAGCTCGGGCAGCTTGGGCGCGCGCCGGCCCTGCAGGAACTCGACCAGGCCGATCGCATCGTCCGGCGGATCGCCTTCGCCCTGGGTGCTGATGACCACGTACAGCAAACGCTCGTTGGCCAGTTCGCGGGTCGGGTAGGCATCGGCGCGCAGCACCCGCACCGTCAGCCCGGCCGCTTCGGCTTCGGCGGCCAGCTGTTCGGCGGCGCGGCGGGCATTGCCGGTCTGGCTGCCGTAGACCACGCTCAGCCGCTGCGCGCCCTGGCCGGCCGCCGCACCGCCCGGCAGCACCGCCAGCGACGGCGGCGCATGGCCCTGGCCCTGGGCCAGGCCGGCGGCATAGCCGGACAGCCACCACAGGCTGGCCGCATCCAGCCCCTCCACCGTCCGCGCCAGCAGCGCCTTGCGCTCGTCGGGCAAGGGGCTGGGCGGCAACGCGGGCGAGGCGGCGGTCATGACCGGTCCAGTGGGAAGAAGGGATGACCGATGTTAGGGATCCGTTGCGCAGCGCAGAAAGGAGCAGGGGTTATCGGCTTATGCCCCCCGCTTATTTCAGTGCCCGCCTGGCGCATCACACACTGCCGGCCCCGGTCGCCCCAGGCGCCGCGGGCGCTGCTACCCTCGGCACATCCCTTTCCAAAGAGCCTCGCGTTGTCCCCGATGCAGTCTTCCGCCCTGTCCCACCTCGACCGGCTCGAGGCCGAAAGCATCCACATCCTGCGCGAGGTGGCGGCCGAGTTCCGCAATCCGGTGTTGCTGTATTCGGTCGGCAAGGACAGCTCGGTGCTGCTGCACCTGCTGCTGAAGGCGTTCGCGCCGGCGCCGCCGCCGATCCCGCTGCTGCACGTGGACACGCGCTGGAAGTTCCGCGAGATGATCGCGTTCCGCGACCGCCGCGCCGCCGAGACCGGGGTGGACCTGCGGGTGCACATCAATCCCGACGGCATCGCCCAGGACATCGGCCCGTTCACCCACGGCGCCACCGTGCATACCGACGTGATGAAGACCCAGGGCCTGAAGCAGGCGCTGGACCAGGGCAGGTTCGACGCGGCGATCGGCGGCGCGCGCCGCGACGAGGAGAAGGCGCGGGCCAAGGAGCGGGTGTTCTCGTTCCGCAACGACAAGCATCGCTGGGACCCGAAGAACCAGCGCCCGGAACTGTGGAACCTGTACAACGCCCGGGTCCATGCCGGCGAGAGCGTGCGCGTGTTCCCGCTGTCCAACTGGACCGAACTGGACATCTGGCTGTACATCTACCGCGAGTCGATTCCGGTGGTGCCGCTGTATTTCGCGGCCGAGCGCCCGGTGGTGGAGCGCGACGGCGCGCTGATCCTGGTCGACGACGCGCGGCTGCCGCTGCGCGAGGGCGAAGTGCCGCAGTTGCGGCACGTGCGTTTCCGCACCCTGGGCTGCTACCCGCTAACCGGCGCGATCGAATCGCAGGCCGACACGCTGGAGAAGATCATCGCCGAGATGCTGCTGGCGACCTCGTCGGAGCGGCAGGGGCGGGTGATCGATCAGGATCCGGGCGCGTCGATGGAGAAGAAGAAGCTGGAGGGGTATTTCTGATGGCTATTCATGCGGGACTCGGGACTCGGGACTCGGGACTCGAAAAAGCACCGGAACTTGAGACCCCAGATTCGGCCGTTGGGCGACTGTCTGCGTCCGGCGCGGACTCTCAGTTCGCGGAATCGTCCGAGTCCCGAGTCCCGAGTCCCGAGTCCCGGGGGGGGGGGGGGGGCGCCCCCCCCCCCCCCCCCCCAAACCCCCCACACAAAACCCACGGGCGCGGGAGAACCAACGGCAGCGGCGGCCACGCCGCGGGGCCCGAGGAGGGGGGCCGGCGGAGGACCGGCC